>JBGPWL010000008.1:0-80847 GCA_041492185.1 Pyrinomonadaceae bacterium
TAGCCGAGATACTGACGCGGGCCCTGATAGATCAATCCGAAAAGAACTCCGAAGGCGATGTAGTACAGCAGGCGACGGCTGATCATTTCCGCGGCGCCCCATTTCTCCTTGCGTGTCTCAAGAGACTCGCCACCCGCGTATTTCTGATTATGAAACCAGATCAGGCGGTGATATTGCAGATTGTGGTAGATGGTTAAAATGGCGACGATCGCTATTGGCTTGTTGGGCATCGGCGTCAGCAAAACGATCCAGTGCATCGGAATCGCCGCGGCGAGCAGCAAATATTTCGGCACGTCCAGCGGTTGGCCGAGCATCGCGCGCTGCACCTGCCGAGCGAGCCAGGCGACTCCCAAAACGATCGTGCCGGCGAGCAATAACATCGCCACCACATTCACGCTCGATTGCAGCACCCGCGGCACACGAGCCATCGCCGTAGGATCCTGCGCTATAAAGGCGACGAACGGATAATTGAAGGCAAACATCAGCAACAGGCGATCGAGTGCGTTGTCGATTGGCGCGAGATCGCCGTTCTTCTTTTTGTAAAGCACCATGAAGCCGTAGTGCTGTTTGACGAGATGGTGGTAAGCCCAGAGCGCCGCGATAAAAAAGAAGACAAAGCCAGCGCCGAGCCACACCATCACCGGCCCAACCCCAAAGAAAAGTAGCGAGCCCCACAGCAGACGCGCGCGGTTATGGCGTTCGGTGCGATCGAAGTAAGTGCGCGAGAACGTGCCGAAGACATGCGGCGCATCGATCAGAATGGCCCAGACTGCGACCATCGGCAAGAGTGGCACGATGCCGCTGACGTAAAGAGCGAGCAGTGCGTAGCTGGACGCGACAGAGCCGATGAACCAGACGAGATCGTCCTGCGCGGAAATGATCCAACGCAGCGAGATCGCGCGCGGATGTGCTTCGGCGATTACGTTTGCGGCCATCTAAGAACCTCAAGGAGAACTCACCACAGAGACACAGAGAACACAGAGATTCGCGGTGTTCAGCTCTGTGGCCTCCGTTTTGAAACGATCGAGTGTAGACAGCGGGATTCTATCACCGACCTGACAAAACTGCTCTTGAGTTGATTGATGTTCGGGGCTCGTTCTTCTTCCTTGATCTTCAACCGCCCGCTACCGCAGGCGGTTCTGACTCAGGCTTTGCTGATCACTTTGGCTAAGGCGTGGCCTGCTCTTTGATCAGACGCATCACTCGCGGTTTGAGCCAGAGCAGGGCCAGCGCGGCGGCGGTGACGTTGCACGCGACTGCTGCCCAAAAGACCGGTATCCACGAACCGGTCGCCGCCATCAGCCAAGCCGCGCCTGGGACACCGAGGATTGAACCGAGGCCTTTTGCCGTGTACTGGATGCCATAGTTGGTCGTCGCGTGTTTGCTTCCGAAGATGTCTGCAATTGCTGCCGGGAACAGCGAATAGATATCGCCCCAGGAAAAAAACATCAGCGCCGAGATCGCGATGAACCAGAAGGGCCGCGCCACCACGAGCGTGAGCACTGTGATCGCGATCGCTTCCATGACGAAGACGATGGCCATTGTGTCGTAGCGTCCGATGCGATCAGAAACCCAGCCAAAGAAAGGCCGCGCAGATCCGTTCAGCACTTGATTCACGGACAGCGTTAGCGTCAATACCGTGAAGCCGCCAAACAGCGCGTACTTGTCGTAGCCGTAAGTGACCCCAATCGGTTTCAATTGCGCCGTCAACATCAATCCGCTTGCGGTAACCAGCGTCATCATCAGATAAAGCAAATAAAACGATCCGCTGCGCAACATTTCGCCGGGCGTGAAATCGCGCGATGACTGCTGCACCTTGCGTTGCACTTTCGTCTTGATTGCCTCCCAGCCGGCCGGCAGCCAGCCTGATGGAGGCATGCGCAGGAACTGCGCGGCGACTAGCACGACCACTCCCTGAATCGCACCGAAGATTATGAAGGCCGAGCGATAGCCGTGGTGCTCGATCAGGTAAGAGACTGGTCGCGCGGTCAGAGCCGTGCCGAATCCGTAAGAGCCGGCGACCACACCCACGCAAAGACCGCGTCGATCGGGAAACCACTTCATCGCGACGCCAACAGAGCCGCCATAAACAGCGCCAGCTCCGATGCCGCCGATCGCGTAGACGGCGTACAGCGCGGGTAGCGAGTTGACCTGACCTGCGCCGATCCATCCCACCGCTACCAGCAAGCTGGCCAGCGTGACGATCACGCGCGGGCCGAAGCGATCCACCAGGTAAGCATTGATCGGAAATAGCGCCGTCTGCGCGATGATAAAAAACGTGAGAGTCCACTGGACCGCATCCAGCCGCGCATGAAAACTCCTGGCGATGTCCGTTGTGAAGAGCGTCCAGGCGTATTGAAGATTAGCGATGGCCATCATCGCGATCATTCCTGCGATGAGATTCGGCCAACGCACGGCCCCGGAATCAGTTTTCTGGGGAGCAGTCATCGGAGTTTTCACGCGAGCACGTAACAGACCTAAGTTTGCCGAGCAGCGCCACGAGCTAATACCTTCACACACGCATAGACTGCTTTCGTGCAAGGCAACGGCAATTCCATTTTGTCGCCCAACTCAACTACGGCGCCGACTATTGATTCCAATTCCATCGGCCGTCCGGTCTCCAAATCCTGCAGCATCGAAGTCTTGTGATGTCCGACCTTCTCTGCTCCTTCAAGGCGTTGCTCGATCGAAACGCCAATGTCAATGTCGAGTTTTCTCGCGACAGATTCTGCTTCAACCATGATTGCTGTTGCCAACTGTCGCGTCTCCGAACACTGCACGATTTCGATCAGCGTTGCGCGGGTCAGCGCGCTGATCGGATTGTAGGCGACGTTACCCATCAGCTTCACCCACATGTCATGACGAATGTTTGTCCTGACGGGACAACGCAGACCGGCTTTTATGAAAGCGTCGGCGATGCGGCGGCAGCGTTCGCTCTTTGATCCGCCGGGCTCGCCTACAGCGAAGCGTGTGCCCTCGATGTGCTCGATAATTCCGGGCTCGCTAATGATCGCCGACGGATAAACGACGCAGCCGATGACTCGTGATGGATCGATGCTCCGGCCGATCACTCCGCCGGGATCGACCGATTCCAGATGGGTACCCTCCCACTCGCCGCCGTGCCGATAGAAGTACCACCAGGGAATGCCATTCTGCGCACTCACGACGCAGGTCTCAGCTCCTATGAGCGGCGCCAATCGCGGCGCCATCGCAGTCAGGCTGTGCGCTTTCAGTGTCAAGAGAACAACATCAACCGCGCCGACTGCTGCCGGATCATCAGTAGCCGAAACGCGAGCCTCAAAGCTTCCCAGCGATCCGCGCACGCGCACACCATGCTCCTGCATCGCGCGCAGATGCGGGCCGCGCGCGATCAGCGTGACGTCTTCACCCGATCTGGTTAGCATGGCGCCGACAAAAGCGCCGATGGCGCCGGCACCGACGATGGCAAATTTCATAGTTGTCCGACAAACTTCAGTTTGTCGTTGGGCTTTAGATTAGAGATCCCGACAAACTTCAAGTTTGTCGGACAATAGAACCGGCTACGAATTTCGACTGTTCGCGATCTCCGCTGCCACGTTGCGCCGTTGAATCTTGCCGGTGGCCGTTCGCGGGATCGCCTCTACGATATGGATTACCTTCGGACATTTGAAATCGGCGAGCGATGAATGGCAATGTGCGATCAACTCTCTTTCCGTTGCCGCAGCTTTGAGAACCACTGCCGCCGCCACCTCTTCGCCATAGACTCGATCCGGAATGCCGAAGCAGACCGCTTCCGCGACTGCTGCGTGCGACAGCAGTGCGTCATCAATCTCGCGTGGTGAAATCTTTTCGCCGCCGCGGTTGATTAACTCTTTGAGACGACCGACTAAAGTTAAATAGCCCTCGTTATCTAAGAAACCCTGATCGCCGGTCCGGAACCAGCCATTCGAGAATGACTCGGCGTTTGCTTCGTCGTTGCCTTCATAGCCGCTGAAAACGTTTGGCCCTTTGATCGAAACTTCGCCGGTGGCCCCAGCCGGCAGCAGCTCGCCCGCCTCGTTGAGAATCGCGATCTCGACCGCGGTGCCACATCCCACCGAACCGGGTTTGCGCGCGCCCGGCGGCAGCGGGTTCGAGGCCATCTGATGTGCGGCTTCGGTCATGCCATAAGCTTCCAGCAGCGGCACACCAAACTTCTCTTCGATGTCAGTCATCGTCTGCGGCGCCAATGCGGCGCTGCACGAACGAATGAAGCGCAGATGTTCCGCGCCCGACGGTCTGGCGCCGGCTTTAGTCCGCGACGACAACACTTGATGAATAGTCGGCACGGCCGAGTACCAACTGACTATATGATCTCGCACCGTGGCCCAGAAAGAGAGCGGGTTGAAGCGCGACGGCACCACCACTGTTCCACCGGTGCCAAAAGTGGCGAGCGTTGACGCCACGAGCCCGTGCACATGAAACAGAGGCATCACACACAACGAAACGTCTTCCGGCGTGAGCTTGTACGTGTCGGCCACGTTGCGCGCCGAGATCATTAGATTCGCATGCGAGAGCGGAACGCGCTTGGGCCGGCTGGTCGTTCCACTCGTGTGCAAGATCAAAGCGGTATCGTCAGTTTTAGGACAATCCAGGGCACGGCCGGCGCCGGCGTTCTGAGCAGACAACAAAGTCACCTGACCATTGCTGTCGAGTTCAGCTTCGATAATCAAAATCTTATCGCCCGCCGCGGCTCTCGCTTCATCACTGTCTTTGGGCGGTACGATCAACGCGCGAGCGCCGGTGTCTTCGAGATAGAATTTGAATTCATCCAGCCGGTACGCCGGATTGAGCGGCGCAGCGGTGCCTACCGTGGAGGCTGCCAAAAACGAAACGATCGTCTCCAATCCGTTTGGCAGAGCGATCGCAATCCGATCTCCGCGGCCCAAACCGAGTTGATTGAGTTTGGCGACGAGAACATCTACTTGTCGTCGCAATTGATCGTAGGTAACAGAGGGGCCGCCCGGGACGGAAATAGCAACATGTGATCGTGTTCCATTCCCTACCAGGTCGAGGATCATATGCTAACTTTTCCAGACAGCGGCGAATCTGATTTGCGGTTGGCGCAGCTTATCAGTTGTGATTTTGTTTTGTCCAGAATTAACCAATCCTCATTCATCACTTCTCAGTCGCCTTCTTAATGCGCAGCGTTCCATCTCCGACCGTGAAGTTGAAGAAAGCGCCGCCAGCTCCGGCGCGGCCTTTAATCGAACGCGGCGTCAGGCCCGGACGCTCGCGCGGCGCAATTCCCTGATAACTGTTTTCGATTTGTCCCGAGCGGAGGACGTCAGCATCAATGTCTCCGTTGAAGCCCGGCGCGAGTTCAATCGTAAGCTCTCCTGACGCGAGGCGAATGTCTGCGCCGCTGCCGCGCCAACTGCGCCCCGCAATGTTCAGATTGACTTTGCCAATCGCAACCGTCGCCGATACGACACCGCCGGTAAGCGTCAACGTCGCATCGCTTTCCGTAGCGGAGATTCTGATCGCGCCTTCAACACCGCTGAGATTGATGGGGCCACGACCGGCGTTGATTTCGAGATCTGTTGCCATTGGCACGCGAATCCGATAGTCGATGCGCCACGGCAAATCCAAAAGTCGCTTGGGAAAATCTCTCGCGACGCGTCGCATGAAAGCCTTGTCGTAAGTTCCCGTTGTCAAAATGCTGAAGTGATTAACGTCTTCGTCGAGAACGAAATTGTTAACTGTTGACAGTCGATCGAGGTCGGCTTCGGTTTCCGCCTGCCACTGAATCTCTGCCGCCACGTCAATTTCGCTTTTGGGCCAGCCTTCGATGATGATCGAACCCTGCGGCGCGCCGACGATTGTCAGCGTCCCGCCATAGCCGAGACGTCGCGTTTCGTGTCTCGTTGCTGTGCGCGTGAGCAGGGTGGCGATCGGCGACGCGGCGACGGTCTTGTTCTTCGGCCGGCTCTCTTGCCCAACAACCAGAAAGAAGGAGCCGCAGAATAGAAACGCGGCGAGCGTCAATGCGCAGCGCGAAAGCGCGTGCCGCACCGAAAGGGAACTCTTAAATGATGGATGCATTTTCAAAGACGACGCCCGTTGCTTTTTCGACTCGATCCGTCATGAATACTAGCATCCGCTAAAGCCGATCAAGAAACACCAAACAAAAAACGCGGACGTTCTGATACAAAGAAGCGTCCGCGCTAAAACATTTTTCTCGGGAGGCGCTTATCGCCTCAGGAAAGTTATGCTGCCGCGAAAATTCGTGACCGAGACTGACGACCGGCCGTCGCCTACATCGCCCACGACTTTGCGACCGTCGCCAAGCGATTGGAAGCCTTTGTTCCAGAACTGGCCCAGCGCGATCTTTTTGGTAGGCGCGGCCGCTACCAGCCGAAACGCTGAATTGCCGGGAATGCGAATGGTGATGTCCCCCTGAGTCGAACTGAATTGATAGTTGCCGCCGCGCGCGAATTCGCCGTCGAAGAAAATATTTCCGATAGTGTTTGACGCTTCCACCTGCGAAGCGCTTATGCCCGTTAGATTAATGTCGCCTTCGGAGGTAACGTGCGCCCGCACCGCGCCGCCACGAATGTTCGTCACGTGAATGTCGCCGCGTTTGGTTTCGAGATCAACTGACGAAGTGGCCGGCAACTGGATCTTGAAGTTCACGTTGCCAACGTCGCCGCGGCCGCGATTGTCGCCCATCACATCGATAATTAGGCCGTCGCCCATTTGCCGCGGCGAAAAATGAGCGGCCGGCGATTCCAGCGTGGCGGAAACTCTGATTTCATCGCGTTCCCAGGACTCCACTATGATCGTGCCGGAAACATTCTTTAGCTCGAGCCGCACATTTTTGCCGGCCGGATACCGTTTGGAAATGTGCTGGAGCGACTGTGCGGCGCCCACGCTTGCGAAGCACAGGAGCGAAAGGAGGAGCAAAAAGGAAAACACGTGCGCGCCTGAAATCGTAGACAGCGCGGCAATTAATCTATTTCTCATTTCAGTGGGGCTCTTCAAGTCTGTAACCTGGTTACTCTCGGGGAACTCTTTGCGCTCACAATTCAGAAAACTCTTTCAGCAGTGCCAGCTTTTCATTGAGCGCCGCGTTCAACATTTCTTCAGACACTTCATCGTGCGGATTCTTGCTCAGCTCTCGCAACGAATCATTAATGGCCTGATCAATAACGCTCAAGTTGCGATCAAACGTATCGCGCATCTGCGGATTCCAGCGGGCCTTGTTCATTTCCACGCGGGCATTCCACATGCTGATTGCCTGCTGCTGCTGCGACATGCGATCGTTAAGAACGAAACGAGTCGCGTCGGGAGTACTGGCTCTTTCCACGGGAGTCGATCGTTTCGGAATCAAATTTCCGATCCCGCGCAATCCCGCGACCGTCACGAGCGAGACTACCACCACGATCGCGGCCACCGAGGCAGTCAACTGCGCAAAAGAGAATTGCCAACTGCGGTGCGTCAGACGATCCCAGAAGCCCGCGTGGCGCTCGGACCGACCCGGTGCTGCTTTCGCAGCCACAAGGTCATTCTCGCCCTCCAGCGTATTACGAATGCGGAGCCACAGGGCTCGCTCGTTCGCTGGCGCCTCGTATTCTCCACGATGGGCCCGGCAAAAACCCAGAATGGAATCGAGATCGTTGCGCACTTCGGCGCACGAGCGGCATTGCTCCAGATGCGTATCGAGTTGTCGTTGATCTTCGCGACTAAGCGTGCCGTCCAGCAGATCGCTCATCAATTCCTGGCATAAATCGCAGTTCATTGTCTTACAACCTTCTAACAGGGTCACGTGTTCCACTCGTCCGGGTTTGACGCGTGACACTTCGTGGTTTTCAAGCAATCAAGGGGAGACTGCGTTAAGCCGTTTCCCATCCGGTGCTGCACCTCGATGAGGAAACCTTGTTCTGTGGTTTGCGGCCGTGGTTTTCGATGGAGACTTGAAAACAGGGCCAGCATTCTTGGAAGCTACTGCTTCGGATTCTGTTGCCTGAGCAGCCCGCGCAACTTCATTCTTGCTTTGTGCAGTTGCGACTTGGATGTTCCCACTGAACATCCCAACATCCGCGCGATCTCTTCGTGTTCGTGCCCTTCGATGTCGTGAAGGGTGAAAACCATCTTATAGCCTGGTGGCAATTGCACAATCGCCTTATCGAGCGCGATGCGGTCAATCACCGGCATGGCATTCGGGTTTTCGGTGCCTTTGACGATCTGAATCGGCGTCTCGCCGTTTTCCGTCGTTTGTTCCATGCGCACTCCGCGCTTGCGAAAGTGCATTAGCACCTGATTTACCGTCAGCCGGTGCAGCCACGTCGTGAATGCCGACTCGCCGCGAAAGCTTCCGATTTTTCTAAAGAGCTGAATGAAAACCTCTTGCGCGAGGTCTTCGGCCTCCGAGACATTGCCCGTCATACGCAAGCACAACGAATAAACCCGACGATTGTGACGTTGATAGAGTTCCTCGAAGGCGTCCATGTCGCCTTCCGAGGCCTTCTGTGCCAGGGCGTAGTCAGTTGCCGGTGTCCCGGTTTCGGCTGCGGTCACGTGTTCATCTTAGGGCAAGCGACGAAGCTGCGTTAATTGCTCGTACGCCGCGATTTGTCACGCGTCCGCCTGATTTCAACCGAGCGATACCCTCTATCCTCTTGATCCTAACCCGATGGGGTTGCTGGTGCGAGGTCTGTAGGTACCCTCGTCGCTGTGATGCGGAGCTTCGCACGCGTCGTTGCCTTATTCCGACCTGAAAGTTAACTTTTTCCCCAGCCGCATCAATAGTTTGATGACCTCACGTCCAGTAGGTCCGGTCGAGAGAACGATAACCCACTGCTTCCGCTACGTGCGGCGAGCGGATGTCCTCGGAACCTTCCAGATCTGCAATAGTGCGGCTGACTTTCAGGATACGGTCATAAGCGCGTGCTGACAAGCCCAGACGCGTCATCGCCCGTTCGAGCATTTGTTCGCTTTCTGCGTCAATCCTGCAATAACGACGAATCATCCGCGGAGTCATCGCCGCGTTGGAAAATATTTTTTCCTCAGCAAAGCGTTCGCGCTGCCGCTCGCGGGCTTTTATCACACGCTCGCGAATCATCGTGGACCCTTCGGCGTCTGGCGGTGGATCGCCAGTCAGATCGCGGAACTTCACCGCGGGCACATCGATATGAATGTCGATGCGGTCGAGCAGCGGCCCTGAGATGCGTCCGACGTAGCGTTGAATTTGCAGCGGCGTGCAGCGGCATTCGCGCGTGGGATCGTTCCAAAAGCCGCAGGGACACGGATTCATTGCAGCGGCCAGCATGAATGAAGCGGGAAATGTCAGCGACATCGCGGCGCGGCTGATCGTGACTTTTTGATCTTCAAGCGGTTGACGCAAAACTTCCAGAACGCTGCGATCGAATTCCGGTAGCTCGTCGAGGAACAGAACGCCCTGATGCGCGAGCGACACTTCGCCGGGACGCGGCACGGCGCCGCCACCAATCAAGCCCGCATCGCTGATTGTGTGGTGCGGCGAGCGAAACGGTCTTTCAGTTACCAAACCCGAACGGCCCGTAAGCCCCGCGACGGAATGAATTTTCGTTAGCTCCAGCGCCGCTTCGAATTCCAACGACGGCAGGATCGTAGGCAGGCGCTTTGCCAGCATTGTCTTGCCAGAGCCCGGCGGGCCAATAAGCAGAATGTTGTGCGAACCAGCGCTAGCCACTTCCAAAGCGCGCTTTGCCGCCTGCTGGCCGCGCACTTCGCGAAAATCGACGCTGTAGTGATCGACGTGCTGCAGGACTTCTGCCGGATCGACTCGTAATGGCTCCGGTGGACTCGCCGAACGCAAGGCGGCAATTAGCTCAACAGCGCCGCGCAGATCGGAGACGGGATAAACATTCACTCCTGATACCACTGCGGCTTCCTTCGCATTTTCCTCGGGCACGAGCAGGTATTTAATTGATCCTTCGCGCGCCAATATCGCAATCGGCAACGCGCCTTTAATTGAACGCACCCGCCCATCGAGAGATAGCTCACCAACTGAAACCATATCGATGAGGCTATCGCTTTCGGCTAGATCGCCATTTGCTCCAAGAATTCCGAGGGCAATCGGCAGATCAAAACTCGCTCCCTCTTTGCGCACATCAGCGGGCGCGAGATTGATAGTCGTCTTCTGAAAGGGAAAGAAGAATGCGCAGTTGGTAATGGCAGCGCGAATTCGCTCTTTCGACTCGCGCACGGCGGCGTCCGGCAAACCAACAATTGTGACTGAGGACGGCGAATCCATTTCGCCGCGAGCCGGGGTGAGATCGACTTCGATGTCAACGAGGTCGGCATCAATTCCGTAAACGGCGGCTGAGAGTGTCCGAAAGAGCATGTGAGGCGGTCCCCACTCGAAAGTATAAGTGTATCGAGCAAGCAGTCGAAGAGCCTGAGCCAGACGACTTACTATCGAAAAATAAGGCGCGCCTTGCGAAAAATCGAAGCCGCGCTTTGTTACACTTTGCCAACGCGCCAGAGGACCCGACGCGTTCGAATTCTAGTGATGACGACGACGGTGGGCCGGTGCAGCCGCTGAAGCGGGCAGTTTGATCTCCTGGCCTGCCTGCAATTCCACATCCACGGGCAAGCCATTCAAGCGAGCCAAGTCTCCCGCATCAAGTTTGTGGGACGCGGCGATCTTGGCAATCGTGTCGCCTTTGCGCGCGCGCGTTTTTGTCAGGGTCGCACTCGGAGTCTCATCCGGGCCTGATGCCGCACGACGCCGGCTCGTAAGATTAATACTGCTAAAGGGAACAACGAGCTTTGTTGTCGCTTTCAAATCGACGCCGCTATTGAATGCCTGGAGTTGCGCCACACTCACGCCCGTACGGCTGGCAACTGACTGAAGATCTTCTCCCGGAACGATGCGAATGATGCGCGCAGTGTCGCGCTTGTCTGCCGGGACTCTCTTGAGAATGCTGACCAGTTGTTTCGACTTTCCGCCGGGAACGCGAACCACATATGAGTCGCCGCGTGGTGTGATGTCCCGCCGAAGCTCGGGATTGATACTGCGCAGATAATCCACGCTCGAGTCTGTGGCATCGGCGATCAGTTGCAAGCTGGTGGCAGTGGGCAATTCGACCCGGTCGTAGGCCATCGGCGGATCAGGTCGAATTCCCGCGAAGCCATACTTCTCGGGATTCTTCGCGATCAGGATGACGGCCAGAATATTGGGTACGTAATTTCGGGTCTCCTGAAAAATGTAAGGATAGATAGCCCAGAAGTCCGGGGTTCCGGCCGTCGCAATCGCCCGGTCGACATGGCCGGCGCCGGTATTGTAAGCGGCCATCGCCAGTTCCCAGTTCCCGTTGTAGCGCTTTGCAAGATCCCGGAGGTAGCGAGCCGAAGCGCGCGTGGCCTGCTCAAAGCTGTTGCGCTCGTCGATCCAAGCCGTCTGGCGCAAGCCATAAGTGTTGCCGGCAGCGGGGATGAACTGCCACAACCCGGCGGCCGCTTTGACTGAGAGCGCTTTCGCATGCCAGGCGCTTTCGACCTGGCCCAACCAGGTTATGTCTACGGGTACGCCTTCTTCTTTGAAAATTCGGCGCGCCATCGTCATGAACTGTCCGGAGCGACGCAAGCCCGACTCCATCGTCGAGCGACCGCGGCCTTGATAGAAATTGATGTATCCCTGAATCAGCGGATTAATCTTGAACGAGAAGTTGACGTTGTTCTTGGCCTGCTCAAGCGCGTCAACGTCTGCTTGCGAAACGTTCTGTTCCTCTGCGGTCAAGACCAGCTTGCTGAGTTCATCCAAAGGCGAGGGTTCAAATTTCTGCTCCCGAAAACCGACCTGCTGCGGTAGCGGTTGAGGCTTTGGAGTTTGTCCCTGTGACGGTATAGCAGACTGTGTGTTTTGGGCCACCAGGGCATTGGTTGTCGCTTGCGGCAACCCATGTCCGATTGGAACTTCCTCGCGATAGATGCGCTCAACCAACTCGAGATAATAAGTCTGTAGTCGCTGACTTTCGCGAACGTTCAAACCTGATTCGAGAATGGTGTCAACAGCCTTGTCAAATTCATCGCGCGCGGCGTCGCGTTTATTGTCATCAAGATTGAGCTTGCCCTTGCGAAAATGATCTTCCGCTCGAGTCATAATTTGTGTGACCCGAGCCTCAGTTTTCTCTACTGCAGTAGGAATAGATCGAGCTGATGAACCGGCCGGAATCTGTCCAAGTGTGGTGACTGCTGTGATGAGTAGCGCGCTCAGCAAAGCCGCACGCATCGTCAAACGAGGGAAGCTCGTCGGCATTTATCGAAGTTCTCCTTGAACGAGTCTTCTGCGGAACCCGTGCCCGGCTCGCTCAGCGCGAGTCGCACACGCGGACTCACAATCAAGTGCGAGGTGAATTGGGCTCCTCTTTACTTGAATTGACACCACAGCGAACGAGCTAATGCGGAGCCAAAACCAGCCCCCAGAGGCTATCACACGGACTTGGGGGTGTCAAACAATCGCTAAGTGAGGGAAAGGGCAAAGCCGTGAGCTTTTCCGCCAATTTACGAGTAAATTTGCGCACATGCGTTCTTGCCATGAGACAGAGACCCAAAACCAAAAGAGGCCTGGGGAATCTAACATCACAAAGTTGATTCCCTGAGCTACTTACGGACCTTTGCCTGAACCACTCGTCCTGAAGCAGCTTGCGGTAGACGCTGAGGCCGAGCGGTGGACGACACCGGAAGTGTTACCTTTTCTTTCAGCGCCTCGCGGAAGACCTGTCTCATATTCTCTACAAACACGAAGCGAATGTCCTTGAACGGCTCTTTGGGCACCTCATCCATATCGCGCTCGTTCTGATGTGGCAGGATGATCGTTGAAACGCGAGCGCGGCGCGCGGCGAGAACCTTTTCTTTGACTCCTCCCACAGGCAAGACGTTCCCTCTTAGAGTGATCTCGCCGGTCATCGCGACGTCCTTACGAACGGGGCGCAAAGAGAGCGCGGAAACCATGGCCGTCGCCAATGTGATTCCAGCCGAAGGCCCGTCTTTTGGTATAGCGCCTTCGGGAATGTGTATATGAAGATCGTAATTGCTGAAATCGTCTTCGTTGATCTCCAGCTCTTTGGCGCGTGACTTGGCGTACGAGTAGGCAGCTTGGGCTGATTCGCGCATCACTTCGCCGAGCTGGCCGGTCAAAACCAAGTTACCCTTGCCTTTCATCCGCAACGCTTCGATGAAGAGCACGTCGCCGCCCGCTGCAGTCCAGGCCAAACCCGTAGCCACACCAACCTGATCTTTCTTGAGCACTTCCTCGGGAATGATCTTGGGAGCGCCGAGAAACTCGTGCAGGTTTTTCAACGAAACTCGAACGGCGCCTTTATGCCCTTCGGCCATGCGTCGCGCCACTTTGCGGCAAATCGTGCCAATCTCGCGCTCCAACTGGCGGAGCCCGGCTTCCTGCGTGTATTGCTGAATCATTGATGTCAACGCAGTGTTTGAAATATGCACGTCGCGCGCCGTAATTCCGTTCTCATCCATCTGCTTGGGCATTAGATGGCGACGCGCGATTTCGCGTTTCTCTTCTTCGGTGTAACCGGCCAGCCGAATGATCTCCATGCGATCGCGCAGCGGCGGTTGAATCGTGTCCAGCACGTTCGCCGTAGTCATGAAAATGGCGTTCGACAAATCGAAAGTGACGCCGAGATAGTTGTCACGGAAGCTGTTGTTCTGTTCGGGATCGAGCACTTCCAGCAAAGCAGAGGAAGGATCGCCACGAAAATCCGCGCCGACTTTGTCGATTTCGTCGAGCATGATCAGCGGATTATTGGTGCCTGCTTGCTGAATCGCTTGCACGATGCGTCCGGGCATGGCGCCAACGTACGTGCGCCGGTGTCCGCGAATCTCGGCTTCATCGTGAACTCCGCCAAGAGACAAACGGACAAACTTACGATCGAGCGCCCGCGCGATGGAACGACCGAGGGACGTCTTGCCGACACCCGGCGGGCCTACGAGACAGAGAATCGGTCCCTTCGGTTTTTCTTTGAGCTTGCGGACCGCCAGTGCTTCGATGATGCGTTCTTTGATCTTCTCGAGCCCGTAATGATCTTCGTTGAGAATCTTTTCTGCCTTCGCGAGGTCGAGATTATCCACCGACGCTTTCGACCACGGCAGCTCGGTCATTATCTCCATCCAATTACGCACGGTAGCTGTTTCGGCAGAGTCCGGATGCATGCGCTCGAGTTTTTTCAGTTGCCGCAGCGCTTCTTCTTCAGCCGGCTTGGGCATGATTGCGGTTTCAATCTTCTCGCGGAACTGGGCGATCTCTTCGGCCAGCTCGTTGCCTTCACCCAACTCCGATTGGATCGCTTTCATCTGCTGGCGCAGATAGAACTCGCGCTGGGATCGATCTATGTCCGCGCGCGCCTGCGTATTGATCTCCTGTTGGACGGTGAGCACTTCGATCTCTTTGTTGAGCAGATCGTTGACGCGCCTCAACCGCGCGGTCGTATCCGCGATTTCCAGGACTGACTGTGCGTCTTCGACTTTCAATTCCAGGTTTGACGCGGAAAGATCGGCCAGTCGGCCCGCATCGTCAAGGTTGGCGATGATAGCCATGACTTCAGGCGAGATGTTCTTGCCCAGATTGATCGCCTTTTCCATCGATGCCCGCACGTTGCGAATCAGCGCTTCCACTTCAAGCGATCGTTCCGGCGGCAGAATCTCCTGCATCACGCGCAATCGCGCGCGAATGTATTCGCCGGTTGCGTTTACGGATTCAACTTCAGTTCGGGCTAGTCCCTGGACGAGAATCCGAATGCGGCCGTCGGGCAACTTCAGCATGCGCATGATCACCGCCGCAGTTCCGACTTTGTAGAGATCGTCGGCAGTTGGTTCTTCTTTGTCGAGATCTTTCTGCGAGGCAAGGAGAATCATTCGATTCTCGCCGAGCGCCTCGTCAACTGCGCGGATGGATTTTTCGCGCGAAACGAATAACGGCACGATCATGAACGGATAAATAACAATATCTCGCAGCGGCAACACTGGCAGATCATTGGGAATTTGCAACTGCTGCTCGCCGTCCGAGGTCTCAAGTCCTGCTGCGATTTCTGCTTCGTTTACAATTGCCATAAATTGATTCTACTTCAATTCGTCTTTGAAAGTTCCCGCCTTACTAAATGCCTTACTAAATGTCTCACTAAATGATAGTCACTCGGCATCGTTGTCCTTAACCATGATCTTAAACTCGACTCCGCGCCGGTCCGGTATCTTGGGAAGACGAATTAGCAGGACACCGTTCGACAATGTGGCCGTGGCAGTTTGCACGCTGATGGTCCAGCGAAGCGGGAGGACGCGGCTGAAACGTCCATAGCTGCGCTCGGAACATAGATGCGAGATGATGCGCCGCCGTGTAGCGCGTCGCTTTTTTTCTCCCCAGATACGCAAACGTTTGTTAGTCAGGCCAATATTGACCTGCTCAACGGTGACTCCCGGCAATTCGACGCGAATATCGATTGAGTCGTCAGTCTCGCAAAGGTCGACCGGAGGCGCCCAGGCAACTGGAGCCAGGGGATCATCCGCTTCGGTCGCTTCCTCGAGCGCGGCGAACAAGCGACCCACGCGGTCGCGCAAACGCTGCAACTCCAGCCGCTCCAAGCCGACAGCCCCCAGGGGCTTAATGATTAGTCTTCTCACCCGTTGTTACCGGATTCGCCCGTGTTAGCTTCTTCTCGCGCCAGAGCTACCGGACCGAGTTCGCACGAGGTGCTTGAGTTCATTCATAAACTCGGAAACGTCTTCAAACTCAAGATACACAGAAGCAAAACGCACGTAGGCCACTTTGTCGAGTTCTTTCAGGCGCCGCATGATCGTTTCGCCGATCTTACTCGTAGGCCGCTCGCGTTCGGGTGATTCCTGAACGTACTTTTCCACCGAATTAACGATCGCGTCCAACTTTGCCGATGGCACCGGCCGCTTTTCACACGCTCGCAGCAGGCCCGCCATCACCTTACTGCGATCGAAGGTTTCGCGCCGGCCGTCCTTCTTAATGACCATGTAGGGAATCTCGTCGATGCGTTCATAAGACGTAAAGCGTCGCTCGCATCGCAGACACTCGCGTCGGCGGCGAATCGCTTCGCCCTCGCGCGACTCGCGTGAATCAACCACTTTGTCTTCAATAAATCCGCAGAATGGACATTTCATATCAACCTCGATAGGGAGTAACGGTTAGTGAAACTGAAATCCGAAGCTCTGCTCAATCACGGGCGCCTATGGTTTGAAGTTCTTTTTCGTTCAACCCTTTGTCAGCCTTGATAGGCTCGTCCTCAACCGCATGCTCAACTGCTTCCGGCTTGGTCAGTTCCCGCAAACGCGCGAGACTCACGTCACCGCGCAGGAAGTAGAACAAACCGAAAGCCGCAGCCGGTCCAAAATCGACCAGATGCAGAACGATGGCCACCGCGGCCGCTTGTTCCTGTTTTATTCCCAGAAAGACAAGGCCTGCGCCGGTGGCGGCGTGAAAGGCTCCGGCTGCGCCCCCGGGAGTCGGCACTGCCGAACCGACCATCGACCAACCAAGAATAAAAAACGCCTCGGTAAATCCAAATCTGTGGTGGGACACTTCCAAATGAAACGCGCGAAAAACCAATAGGTTCGCTATGACAATCGAGAACCACAACAGCGCAGTCCAACCAATCGTTACCGCCAGATCGCGCGCGTCAGCGAGAATGCCGAGCGCTCTCGCCAATTGATCGAGTAAGCTGAGCACCGCTCGTTTCAGTCGTGTTGGCAAACGTGACCATCTGTTGAAGCGCGCTTCGATCCACCCAATGACAGTTTTGGATTTCAGGCGAAACAAGGCCAACGCCACAATGCTGATAGCGCCGAGCACGACCAAAAGCAAGCCAAATTGTCGCACGTGAGTGAATTCGGCAGGCGTTCCAGCGACAGGACGAAACCACAAGAGGTTCACCGCGAATACAAAGACCACCATCATCGAATCATAGACTCGCTCGATGATGATGGTGACAAATGATGCGGCGGGCCGGACGCGTCGATCGCGCATCGGCAATACCACGGGCCGCACGACTTCGCCGGCGCGCCCGACGAGCAGCACGGCGCCAAAGCCAACCGTGGTCGCCACCCATAACTCGCGCATACCCGCTTTGCAGAGTGGCGCCAGAAAAGCCCGCCAGCGAAAAGCGCGCCAAAGGTACCCAAAGGCGACAATAACGCAGGCTAATGCGATCAAACGCAGATCAGACTCTCGCAAATACGATTTCACGAGAACCCAGTTCAAACGACGGCCAAACCACCAAAGAAGCGCCGCCGCAAGCAGCACCAGAATGCCAAACTCGATGAATCTTCGAGACTTTCCCAACATCGCAATAGACACTTATGAACGTGACGGGCAAACGCGTTCGCACGCCAATCAGTTAAGGCTTGACTAAGTCTGGACGCCAACCACAAGATATTGAGTGGCGTGCAAGGCTACAATAGTCTAACGAGCGGCGCAAGAAGGCGTCGCAAGCGGTCTTTTTGGGCTCGCTGCAGGGCGGGGAACTTTCCTCGGCGGATGTTCGTAATCGCCTCCGGACAAGGAAGTTTTCCACCTTGCCGAACGCGTTGGGGTAACGAGCTCTGAGTTGAAGCTGGAGAAGCATCAGGTGGGGGCTGCAAGAGCTTTGGCTGCCGGCGAAGGAGCCGAGTTGGTCCGACAATGTCGCGCGGGGGACGGGGCGGCCTGGGAAGAAATTGTGCAGACGTATTCCCGACGCATTTACAATCTCGCCTACCGCTTCACTTCGCGGGCTGACACGGCGGAAGACTTAACGCAGGAAGTTTTCATTCGCGTTTATCGATCTTTGGAACAATACGATCCGAAGCAGGGTGACCTGCAAAACTGGCTGATGCGTTTGGCGCGCAATCTGATCATCGATGATTACCGGAAACGGCAGCGCACACCGCACGACAGCCACGCGGAAGATCTCGCGGACCATACTTATCATCTCCGGTCAGCGAACAGTTCGGTCCAGCGCGAGATGGAACGGCGCGAGCTCGGCGCACAAGTCCAGTCGGGGATCGATAAGCTTTCAGCCGACTTAAGAACGTGCGTGATCCTGCGCGACATTGAAGAGTTGAGCTATCAGGAGATTGTCGACTTGTTGAAGATACCGGAAGGGACCGTGAAGTCGCGCATCAATCGCGGCCGCATTGAACTGGCGAAGATCTTGAGACGGATGAAAGTGGTAGCAGTAAGTGAAGCTTGATTTTTAGTGCTCGGCTTTCGCGCGGAGAGCGGAGCAGTGGTAAGAGAACCTGAGGGGGCGGAAAAGAGTAGCGAAATGCTTTGTACGGATTTTGAAGATCGGTTAAGTGATTACCTCGACGGCGTGCTCGACGCAGACACGCATAGGATGTTCGCGTCGCATGCCCTGCGGTGTCCCGTATGTAATCAGACTTTGAGCGAAGTCAAAAATACCGTTCGAGCGTGCCGCAGTGCTGACGTGCCTGCGCCGTCCGGCGAATTCGAGGCGCGCATTCTCCTGAAGACGATGCCTGAGACGACGATGACCTGTGATGAGTTTGAGGAATCTCTGACAGATTATCTCGACGGGTTCCTGCCGGCTCCTTTTTATCATCGTTGGGAACGACATGCGGCGCTCTGCAGTCGTTGCACTGAATTGCCAGGTGAAGTCGTTCGTTCAATTGGTGCTTGCTACACTTACAAGAGTGAAGAGCTGCTCGTGCCTGAGGGCTTGAATGCCAGAATTCTTGAGGCGACGCTCGGTACGACACTGCCCGAAGACGTGCGTGCTTCGTTTAGTTCCCGATTTGCTTCCAGTTTGCGTCGATGGCTTGACCCGATCGTCTCCCCACAACTGGCGACAGTGGCAACGATGCTGCTGGTAGCGGTATTTGTGCTAACGAATACAGTATCAGCCGATGGCTCCATCAGCGGCATGTACCGCGCCAGTTT
This sequence comes from Pyrinomonadaceae bacterium, assembly GCA_041492185.1. GTDB lineage: Bacteria > Acidobacteriota > Blastocatellia > Pyrinomonadales > Pyrinomonadaceae > JAOAPY01. The sequence continues at coordinate 18,923 of JBGPWL010000008.1, forward strand.
GCGTTTGGCTGAGCAGAGTTACGCCAATAGCGCGGCTGACGATCCAACCGGTGTATCGGAGGGAGTCAAGGAGTTCTTTGTCGGCTCGCAGGACCAAAATGCACCGGCTCCGAATCCGCCGGCGCCAAATCCTCCGAACCAGAACTCGGCGGACAAGAACGCTAGCCAGAAGAAGGACAGCAGCGTGCAAAAGCAACCGAACAATCAAAACAATCAAAAGGGAAGTGCCCAACGAAATCGGTGAACCGAAATGTTCGGGGTGATTACAAAATGATGTATTGCTCGTATCACGCGAAGAGTCCCGCAGTGGTCCAGTGTAATCAGTGCGCCCGACCTTTGTGCGCAGCCTGTGATCATCGCATTCGCGGCTTCCCGTTCTGCCAGGACTGCATCGTCGTCGGCGTTGAGTTGCTCCGCCAGCAATCTAATTCGTCGGCATCGCCCATCATCAGGCGCAAGAGTTCTCCGTTTGTCGCGACCCTGCTTTCGTTTGTGCCCGGTCTCGGCGCAGCGTATAACGGCCAAACGTCGAAGGCGATCGTTCACTTCGCGATCTTTGCGAGCTTCTTCCAGATGGCAGTGCTTACGCATGGAATGCATTTCTTTGTTTTGGGAGTGCTGGGCACGTGGCTGTTTGCGGCAGTCGACGCGTGTCGAACAGCGCAGTTGATGCGTGCCGGCCTGGCTTTGGAAACCGAAGAAGACGTGATTGCGCGCCGGCTTTACGGAAACCCATTTGCCTGGGGCGTCACGCTTGTGGTCATCGGGACAGTATTCCTGCTGCAAACGCTGCTTGGGATTCAGTTGCCGGTGAGACAATTACTGCCGGTAGCCCTGGTCGCGGTCGGAGCCTACATGCTTTTCGATTATCTTCGTCGCCGCAAGGCGTCCGATCGAGTGATTCGCTTTGATTCGAGACGGCCGCCACCGTCAGTGGTCGCCACGACCAGGTTTGAATCGCAGCGATTTCCCACTGGAGAGACGACGGAGTTTGGGCGACGAGAGGTTGGTTCTATTCCGTTTGAGCGGCGCTCTTGAAAGATTCTTAATATTGGTAAGGAACTAAGGAAGGTAAAATAATGGCTTTGCTTAAAATTTTTGGCCGACTCGGGGGCGTCGTGGCACTCATACTGCTTATCGTAGCTCTACTTCGTCAACTCGTGGTCATGTTTGGTTTCCTGTTAGCGCTGATCAAGTTCGCGATCGTGATGGCCTTCCTCCTCCTGATCGTAATGATCGTGCTGGCAATTCTCCGAGATCGATCGAGACGCCGCAAAGAAGCGGAAGATCTCTGACTTCGGATCCACACTGCACTTGAAACAATTCCGGCTGCTCTCGGTTTGCAATTCTTTCCGCTCGTGTGATAGGGTGCGCCTTCCTGCAGCATCGGCCGGAGAAGTTTTCACCTCAGCACTTGCGAGGTTTCGACTTTTCCAGCTGCAGATCTTCAAGCAGGTTTTTAAGAAATAAGACCTCGTAGAGACAATTAGTTACGCTCCAGCTTGCCTTCCCTCATAGGCAACTGGGCCTTTGCTGTCGCTTTGCGCGCTGGCCCCTGGTATTTTTGCGCGGACGCGACTAGAGGAGTTGCCAAATGGTTAGAGACGAACGCTTCTATGCTTTCATAATTACTTACACCTCTCGTTCACGCGCCCAATTCCGCCGGATTTGTTTACACAAGAAATGGTTGAAGCTTTCAGCGGTAATCGCCTTTCTCGTTGTTTGTGGCGCGGCTTACGGTTTTTACGGCTTGACGCAGCAGGCGGCGCATCTGCGCATCGAACGCGAGAACCAGCGCCTCCGGGCAGAAACCGCAAAGCAGCGCCGGGAAATAAATGAACTCAATCATCGCGTCGAAGCGGTGGAAGATACTTCGAGAAAACTCGCGGAAAAATCCGGCGTGGTCAGCAATGATGGCGCGCGATCGCCAGGCGCAGGTGGGCCAGCACTGCCGCTCGACGCGATCGGTCTGAACGCTCTCGAGAACAAAATGAGTCGCCTGGAACAAAGCCTGCGCGCTTACGAATCGGTGCTGCGCGAACGCGGTTTTACTCCTTCGCTATGGCCGGTTCAGGGAAGACTGGAGAGCGGCTTTGGCGGCAGACGTAATCCATTCGGGGGACGTTCGTTTGAGTTTCATACCGGGCAGGACATCGTCAGCGCGTGGGGTACGCCGGTCGTGGCAGGCGCGAAGGGCAAGGTGACTTTTGTTGGCTGGCAGCACGGCTACGGCCAATTGGTTGTTATTGATCATGGCGGCGGTTTGACAACTCGCTATGGCCATCTTTCGCATATCGACTGCGCGCTCGGACAAGAGATCGGGCGCGGAGAGTTCATCGGTCGCGTCGGTTCGACCGGTCGCTCGACGGGACCGCACCTGCACTATGAAATCAGGATCAATGATGAGCCAGTGGATCCGCTGGGGTATCTACTGACCAGCGCCAAACAATGAGTAGCATGGACTTCAGCTTGTGAATCACAGACTGAAGTCTGCGCAACTTTCTGCTAATATCTCCTCGCCCTGTTCAATCTCGGTCAGTAAAGGAATTCCCGAACATATGCGCTTGATACTTTCTCGTCTGGCAGCCGTCGGGCTTGCCGTGTTGATGTGTGTGACTTTTGTTCCGGTCCGCGTGCTCGGCGACGAAGGCATGTTTTTGCCCGATACGCTTACTCGCCTGACCTGGGACAAACTTAAGAAGCGTGGGCTCAAAATCCCGCTCACGCAGATCTACAATCCGAACGGCGTCAGCCTCAAGGATGCGGTTGTGATCGTCGACGGCGGGACCGGGGAATTCATCTCGGCCGAGGGTCTCTTGCTCACGAACCATCACGTCGCGTTCGATGCGTTGGTGTCAGCTTCAGATCCGACGAAGGATTATTCTACCAATGGCTACAAAGCCAACTCGCGCGCCGACGAACTGCCGGCGAAAGGCTATACCGTTACGATCACTCAGGATCTAAAGGACGTCACGAGCGAAGTTCTCAAAGGCATTGATGAAAAGACTTCTCCCGCTGAACGCGCCGTCACGATTCAACAGCGCGTGCGAGAAATGGAAGCCGCCGGCGCGAGGGAATCAGAAGGCATTTCCGTGCGCGTCCTCGCAATGAGTGAAGGACTTGTTTACTACCAGTTCACGTATCTTATTTTGCGGGACGTGCGGATCGTCTATGCACCACCCAAGAATATCGGCTTCTTTGGCGGCGACCCGGATAATTTCGAGTGGCCGCGTCACGACGGCGACTTCACTTTCATGCGCGCTTACGTTGGCCCGGACGGCAAGCCCGCTGATTATTCATCAGACAATGTTCCTTTCAAGCCAAAGAAGTATTTGCCCATTTCCATGAGCGGCGTACGCGATGGCGACTTCATGATGGTGTTGGGCTATCCGGGATCGACGCGACGTTATCGCGAGAGTTATTCAGTTGCTTACAATCAGAATGTCACGCTGCCTTTCCTCATCGACTTTCTTTCGAACCAAATCGATCTTCTGACCGACACAGGCAAGAGCGATCCGGCATTGCGCATCAAGCTGCAGAGCAACATTTTCGATCTCAGCAACACATTGAAGAACTTTGAAGGTTCAGTCACAGCAATGAAGCAAGCGGGCATCGTCGATAAGAAACGTGCGGAAGAAGCAGCCTTCACACGCTGGATCGGCGAAAGTCCGGCGCGACAAGCAAAGTACGGTGAGGCGTTGCCGGCGCTACAAAAGGCTTACGACGAATTACTCAAGACAGCGCAACGCGAGAACGTCACACAGCAAATGGCCGGAGCCAGTAACTTGTTGCAGATCGCGGCGGTCAGTCAAATGGTTGCCGCCGACAAAGAAAAGCCTGAAGCCGAACGCAATCCGGCGCTGGCTCAAACTGTGCAGCGAATCCGCGCCGGCGTTGCTGCGATTCTTGCTGAACGTAATCCAGGTGTCGAACGAGGAACACTGATTTTCCTGCTGCAAAAAGCAGACGAACTTCCGGCCGGCCAGAAGATCGAATTCCTGGAAAAACGATTTGGCAATCTTAAGGGAGTCGAGCGACGACGAGCGGAGGATGAATACGCGCGCGCCATCGCCGACAGCAAGCGTTTCTCAACTCCGGAATCAGTGGCTGCTCTATTTGATATGTCCGCGGCGCAACTTAGTGAACTGCACGAACCGCTCCTTGAGTTCTCCGCCGAGGTCAACAAATTGTCTCAGCAGTCGCGTCCACGCGCCCAGCGCTTCAACGCTACAGTGACCCGCTGGCGTTCGCTGATTTTCGAAGGGATGAGCGAAATGAAGGGCACGAAACCCTATCCTGACGCAAACCGCACGCTGCGTTTCACCTATGGCTCAGTCAAAGGTTACGTGCCGCACGATGCAGCGACTTATTCTCCCTTTACTCATCTGTCAGGCGTAATCGAAAAAGACACCGGCAAGGAGCCATTCGATGTTCCCGAAAAACTGAAGCAGCTTTATCGCGCGCACGACTTTGGACCATATGCCGATGGAGCTGATGTGCCCGTGAATTTTCTTTCGGACACCGACATCATCGGCGGTAACTCTGGCAGTCCGATCATGAACGGTCGCGGCGAGCAGGTGGGAATAATTTTCGACGGCAACTATGAAGGTCTCGGCAATGACTTTTTCTACAACGAGACGAAGGGACGAGCGATCGCCGTCGATATTCGTTACGTGCTGTTCATCGCTGACAAGTTCGGAGGGGCCGGTTACATCTTGAAGGAGTTGGAACTGAGAAACGCTCCGGCCGCGCTTCGTCGTGCCGCTTAATGGCCGTCGGAATTTTCAATGTCGGTATTTTGAATGGGAGGATCGAGCCTTGAAGAAGATAACTATCACTCTGTGTCTGACGCTGACGATCTCAATGCTGGTTGGCGTCAGTTTCGCAAAACCAGGCGCCAGGTTTGGTGTACCTGTTACCCAGGAAAATCGGATCTTCAGCCACAAAGAAGCCGGCGTTCAATTCGAATTGCCAAACGGCTGGAAGGCAAAACCGGACGGTGAAGTGGTGACCGTTTCGACAGCGGACGATAGCCTGCAGATGGTCTTTTGGGTCCCCGATGAGGACACTTTCGACGCCGCCGTCAAAGCTCTGGACAACGAACTGAGCAAGACAATCAAGAATATCAAGACCACCGACAAGGGAACTTCAGACACTCACAATGGCATGCCACACTTCAGCCAGGGCGGAACGGGCGAGGTTAACCGCACCACGATCGAGTGGAGCGTTGATGTGCTTGCGGCCAAAAAGGTAGTGATTATTTTGACCTTCGCCGCACCCGGAGTCGCTGAAAAGCACGCCGATGAGGCTGTGAAATTCATCGCCAGCATCAAAAAAATCGAATAATACAGGCTAACCAGCGGCGTTTGGACTGCGGGGGCGCTCATTCGGCAGTACGGATTTTTTTGTTGACAGGCCTGACGGCTTTCGCTTAGTATGCGCCCTCGTTCCAAGGCAGGGTTTCCTTTGATTAAGTCCCAGCATTTCGATCTGCAAGCTTTACAGTAATGAGTAGTTCAGTCTTGGCCCCCTTTTCTGCATGGTGAATTGCGCTATTGTGCGCTTTCTGCCATGCAGTTTTTGTTGATTGTGTGTTTCCGTGCAGCGCCTCTTGAAAGCGCCCCCGGCTCACAAGCATTAACTGGTCGGCGCGAAAGCTCCCAAAAAGCTCTCTCGCCCGTTTTACCGAATCGTTAGGAGGATTCGTTTCATGTCTAGAATAACCGGCAAGGTCAAGTGGTTTAACAACTCGAAGGGCTATGGTTTTATTGAACAGCCTGGCTCTTCGGACATCTTCGTCCACTACAGCGCCATTCAAGGCGAAGGCTTCAAGACTCTCGAAGAGGGTCAGGAGGTCGAGTTTGAAGTGACGCAAGGCCCGAAAGGTCCACAGGCCGAAAAAGTGATCAAGATGTAGAGTCTCCCCGGCTTGCTTAAGCATAGCCACTGACCGCTTCCGGTCTCAAACGTCCGGTAAGCGAGGCAAAGAATAAAGGCGACCATTTAACTGGTCGCCTTTATTCATGTCCGACAAACTTTTCAGTTTGTCCCTGCAAAGAGGATCAATCAGAAGGCAACGACAAACTGTGAAGTCTGTCGAACATTACTATTCGTCGTCGGCCTTTGCTTTGAAGCTGACGTGGCCGCCGGCAACGTCAACTGAGAAACGCACTCGATCGCATCCCAGTCGCTCTTTCAAGCCGTCGGCTTTCGAGGCGATCAGTCTGTGAAATCGAGGAAATGAAAAGTCCGCCGTCGGTTCGCCACACCGTCGCTTGGCTTCGAGCAGAGAGTTGTAAAGGTTCTTGACCGTCGCGACGTCTTTGTGCGCATCGGCGCAAACAAATGTGGAGTGATTGACAGGTTCGGTCTCTTCCTGCCTGACGGTAGCTCGCGCGGCAGTCGCCGGATCGCGGCCCTCTTCGCGGCCCTGCAGAGTACGCCGCCAAAGATCGCGAAAGGCAGTGTAACGGGAAGCGAGAGAGTTATAGTGAAACCGCTGAGCATAGTTGAGCGTCCGATCGTCTCCCAGTCTCTTAATCAACGTTTCGACCCGGTTCTTCGTATCGTAGGGTGGTCTCTTGGCCGCGCCGTTAAAGTAAATATCAAACTCAATCTTTAATCGGCGAACGTCCTCTTCGAGCCGAACCAGTTGTTCTTCAACAGTCGGCTGATCGTCGGCCGTGCCAAACTTTGCTTTGTTCTTACTCAGGCTTCTGTTTTGCGAGCGAACTAACTTGTTATCGCGAAGAGACAAGGGCAGGGACCTCCTTCAGCAGTCGACGCATCACGGGGAGGCGCCTTGTAACGAGTCTAGGTGTTCGGAAAGCGGCGTGTCAACAGATTGTTTGAAACGAATCAAACGCCCGTCGGTAACTGTTGCTTGATTTGATTGAATCGCGTCAAGATCATATTCTAACGAAGAGACGCCTATGCCAGAGTCGGCCACCGCAAAAATGTCCCTGTTACGAGCCTTGCCGTCCGTCGATCAATTGCTGCGCACTGAAGCCGCGGTCGCGTTGCGCAGTTCCGTCGGCGTCGAGCGGATTACTGTAATGGCGCGCGCAATAACTGATGAACTGCGTCAGGAGATTCAAGCTCGCACGCCTGCCCAGCGCGGCAACAACGCGCGTGAAGCATTACTGGCCGAGGCAACGAGTAGACTTGAAAAAGCCTGCGCGCAGGATCGTCTGTCCGGACTTCGCCGCGTGATAAATGCGACTGGCGTGATCATCCACACTAACCTCGGGCGCGCGCCGCTGTCTGAATCCGCTCGCGCAGCCCTGGCGCGGGAAGCCGCCGGTTATTGCACGCTTGAGTATGACGCAACAACCGGAAGTCGCGGCCGGCGTGGCGCTCGCGTCGAACATCTTCTAATCGAGATGACCGGCGCCGAGGACGCGCTGGTTGTCAACAACTGCGCCGCGGCGGCGTTGCTGATCCTGACCGTGCTGGCAAGAGACGGAGAAACGATCGTCTCGCGCGGCGAGCTGGTGGAGATCGGCGGCGACTTCCGCGTGCCCGATGTGATGGCCGGCTCCGGCACGCAGATGATCGAAGTCGGAACAACCAATCGCACAAAACTGGACGACTACCGGCGAGCCTTGCATGAAAGAACGCGCTTGATCATGCGCGTTCATCAATCCAACTACCGCATCGTTGGATTCACTACTTCACCTACACGCGTCGAAACTGCTGCGTTGGCGCACGAAGCGGGACTCCCTTTGTACGAAGACGCCGGATCCGGGGTGTTGCTCGATCTCAGTCAATACGGATTGGCCGACGAGCCGCTTATCGCGCAGTGCATTACCGAGGGCGCGGATGTGGTTTCGTTCAGCGGCGATAAATTACTCGGATCAGCCCAGGCTGGATTGATCGTCGGAAGACACGACATCGTCGATCGCTTGCGCAAGCATCCGCTCTATCGCGCGTTGCGCGCCGACAAACTCTGCCTCGCGGCGCTCGAAGCGACGCTTGACTCATATCGCCGCGGTGCTTCAATTGCCGAAGTGCCCGGGCTGCGGATGTTGTCCCTGACGCTGCCCGAGTTGGAAGAACGTGCGCAGGCTTTTGTGCAGAGTTATCTCCAACGCACTGGTTCGCTGACTCTCAAGCTTGAAATCATCGAAGGCGTCTCAGCAATAGGCGGCGGCTCCGGACCAAACACGCATCCGGCTACTGCTTTGATCGCGCTCAGTCATTCGGACCACTCCGCCGACGATCTTGAGCAGGCGCTTAGGCTCTCCAGTCCTCCGATCATCACGCGCATTGCCGAGGGAAAAGTCCTGATCGACCTTCGCACCGTCCATCCGCAGGAGGAATCCGAAATCCTCGGCGCCCTCGCGGCTTTGGCCCGCTAACCTCTCAAATAACCAATCAGATCGAGAAAAGCCTTATTTCACTATAGATTAAACGATGCTTTTCATTGTATACTTGTGCCAGCTCGGCGCCTTTCCCGGCGAAGCTCACAGTATCTTCCGTGTTTCAGCCTCGGCAACACCTTTGAGAAGTAAAGGATATCCAGTCAGATCCGTAATGACGTCGTTGGGACTCGCCTGCGTCGCGACGCTGTCTACGTCCGCCTTTTGGAGTCGCGGTTTTCTCGCGCCGCTCCAGGAAGCGTTCGTACTTCATCCGACAAACCGTGGCGACTTCCTCATCTCTCCGAAATTCTATTTAGCGGTGCTCTTGATCATCGCGTCAGGCCTGATCGCAGGCATGACAGTCGAGCGTCTTGGTGCGCGGCGCGCGTTTCCTTACCTTGGCGGCTGGTTCTTAACGCTTGGCATTTTAAGTTTGCTTGCCTCCCGCTTCATGGGAATTGACATCCTTTTTGTACCCATGGCGCTTGCTGGGATCACGGCGGTCTTCCTGATCCAGATCCAGCGGTTATGGAGTAAGGACCTCGAGCTGACCAGCAATCTTAAGCGTATGGCGCTGGCGCAAGCCTCGCCCGATGAAGGCGATTCTCACCAGCGCCTGATGAGCGGACTGAAATTATTGGACACCATGCTGTCTCTTAGCGACGCGGTTGTCTTCGTGCGCGGTGAAGATCACACACTCGCTCCCGCCGCACGCTTGCGAGCTTCGACGAGCGGGCCTCTGAACAAAAGTCGAAATTCAACCTGGCGCGAGGGCGTGTCCTTCAGCGAACAGGCGATCGCTGCTGGCGAGATCGTTACTCATCAGCAGGGCGATGAGGACGGGCGCACGATTGTGGCCGTGCCGCTGCGACATGAGGGCCGGTCAGTTGGCGCGCTACTGATTAGGCTGCGTGAAGAGTTTGCTGAGGTTGACCGGCCGTTGTTGTCAGCGGTTGCAGCGCAACTCGCGCGCAACCTACAACGTGAAGAAGCCGGCAAGTCAGACGTTCAGTCGGGGCCCTTGACTTACATCTCAGCAGGAGCGGCAGAGCAGCGATTGGAGACTTTGCTCGTTCTTGGTGGACTCCTGACTGAGCAACGATTCGGCGCTCAGGCTCTCTCGGAATCATCCGATGGGCTGGCAGTCGCGTACCTTGACGGCACGCTCGCTCACTTCAACTCGGCGCTGCTGCAAGCCGCAAATCTTATTGACAGCGAAGCTCGAAAGCTCAATCTCTTCGGCTTGCTCGATCGCTTTCGCACGGACATTTTCGACGAGCCGGCAATTGCCGTGCGCCGGGTGTTGCAAAGCGGAGACGCTTACGAAGGCGAATTGAATTTTACGGAGCGCAACCAAATACTGTCGCTAAGAATCGCTTTGATAAGCGATTCGTCAAGCGAGAACGGCAAGGTTTGCGAGCCCCTTTGTCTGGCGGTGACCGTCCGCGATCTGACGAAGCTGAAACAATACGAGCAATTGAAGAGCGACATGATCTCGCTAATGTCGCATGAGCTGCGCACGCCGCTCACCAGTATCAACGGTTTCGCCGAGTTGCTTGTAAAGGATGAAGCGGTACCAGAACATTTGCGAGAGTTTGTCACGATTATCTCTACTGAAGCACAGCGCCTTTCGCGCATGATCAATACATTTCTCGCCGTCACGCAATTGGAAAGAAAAGACAAGCAGGAAGTCCTGAAGATTCCGCTCAAGCTCAACGACGTGGTGCGCGAGATAGTCACCAGCCTGCAGCCAACTGCGAGAAAAAAGCGCATACGTTTGGTGGAGCAACCCGCGCAGAAAATTCCGCCGGTGGCCGCAGACAAGAGCCTCATCTCTCAAGCCGTGAAGAACCTCGTGCACAACGCCATCAAATATAGTCCGGAACGCACTACGGTGACGGTATCAACCGCGCTCGAGGCTGAAGCCGTGCGCGTTTGTGTCGAGGATCGCGGTTATGGCGTTCCGCTCGAAGCCGTCGACAAAGTTTGGGAGAAGTTCTATCGCGTGGTGCGTGAGGGTCAGGAAAAAGACGACGAGTCAACTGGGCTCGGGCTTTCATTCGTGCGCGAGGTTGTCGAACAACACGGCGGTCGAGTTGAGCTGGAGTCCGAACCCGGGCGCGGGTCAAAGTTCAGTTTCACGCTGCCGAGACTTTAGAAGAAGGAAAAAGTAAAAAAGGTAAAAGGCAAAAGGAAGAACAGGCGTTTAGAGTTCAACGTTTAGGTTGTCGGTTGGGAAGCACAACACAAGCTAAGAGTTGAACTCTAGACGCCTGTTGCGCCGCTTCAGTTCGAATCGTCTCACATAATAGGGGGCGATTGTTTACCTTTTTACTTTTGCCTTCTATTGATCGTTCTCCGGCACTTTCGCGCGCCGCACGTGCACCGTTTCCGATCGGAATGAAGGGTTGACTCGTAGTCGATCGTGATCTCCTCGCCGGGCTTGATGTCTCGCAGCGCGATAAAGAGGATGTGGCCGTAGACAACTTTCATGAAACTGTTTGGCTCGCAGGAATGATTGATGTAGTGCGTCCCGTTTCCGCCGCGACTACCGTCGAGGCTCCAGCGATCGTCAATACCGCAGATGCGCAAAATGCGCCGTCCGGCGCGGCGTTTGGCCTCCGCGTTTGAGATCCTCTCGCCGGTGTACTCAGCGATTTTCCGCCGGCGTTTAAAATGCGCGGCGGCAAAACAACCCTTGCCGTCGATTGATGATCCTCTGATCGTTAAGCCGGGCGACAGTTTTAGTTTCATGCGGAAAAGAAACTCAGGCGGCCACTTTGAACTTTGCGGAAATCGAGCGAGGCATTCTAACACCCGCAGTCAATCATTCTATGCAGCGTAAAAACAGAACGACCGCCGAACTTTGAGACTTGGCGCGGCGGTCCTTTCTTCGTCATTCGCGCGAAGACCCTATTTAAGCTTAAAGCTGCGAGCGATTAGATCGGTTTGATTGCGGATGCGCGCGAGTTTGTCGCGCAGGCCGGTAAAGCGAAGCGCATAGATCGTACGGTTGTCGACTTGCAGATAATAGATGCGACCCAGCATTGGCTTGCCGGACTTGGTGAACTCGTAAGAAACGGTCACGCCGCTCAGGCGTCCCGCGAAATTCTCTTCCTTACCCGTAACAAAGCCGGGCAGGTATTGCAACTTTTGATCCTGCTCGCGACGGGCGAGATCCGACGCAGTGGTCCCGGCCTCGACCACTTCTTTCCGGATCTGCAAATAGCCTTCGAGCCGGTCACCATTAACAAACTCGGCGTGCTCGTGAACCGCGTCTGGTTCGGAAATCACTTTCCACGTCGGAGAAGGCAGCTCGATCGTGTATTCAACTTTGCTGCTGGTGAACACGCTGGTTTGCGCCCCGGCAATCGACGCGCTCAGGACGCAAAACGCAACGCAGGCTAAATAAATAATCAGTCGACGAATCATTTGACCAACTCCTCTTACTCCCATGGCGCAGTTTCAGATGCGTAACAGATCCCCGGCCGTTGTCCGCGCGCGAGATTCGGCAGCGTCAGAGATTCGCGTTCGCAAGTGTCTCGCGCTGAATGCGAATCAATTGCGCAACGCCGCGCGTCGCGAGCGCCAGTAACTGGTCCATCTGTTCCTGAGTGAATGGCTCGCGCTCGGCCGTGCCCTGAATCTCGATAAAGCGGCCATCGCCCGTGCAGATTATATTCATGTCAACTTCCGCGCGCGAGTCTTCGTCGTATTTCAAATCGAGCAACGGCGCACCGTCAACGATCCCAACGCTGACCGCGGCGACCTCGTTCGCGACTAAACTGCCGGTAAGTTTTCCGGTTTTCTGTAACCGCTGACTCGCGAGCGCAAAAGCGACGTATGCTCCGGTGATTGCGGCCGTGCGCGTGCCGCCGTCGGCCTGTAGCACATCGCAATCGAGAGTCAACGTTCGCTCGCCGAGCACTTTCATGTCGGCAACGGCGCGCAGGCTGCGCCCAATCAATCGTTGAATCTCATGTGTGCGCCCCGAAGGACCACCACGTCCCAGTTCTCGCGCTGTGCGTTGCTGCGTCGCGCGTGGCAGCATCGCATATTCGGCCGTCACCCAACCTGTTCCCTGATTGCGCAGAAAGAAAGGCACGCGATCTTCGATAGACGCGGAACAGATCACGCGCGTCTGGCCCATCTCGATCAGAACCGAGCCTTCGGCGTAAGGCAGATAACCCGGCGTGATGCGGACCGCGCGCATTTCATCCGCCGCGCGATTGTCAGTGCGTTTGAAAGTCATCATTTGTCTATTACTTCCCTCTCCCCCTGGGAGAGGGCTAGGGTGAGGGCGTAAGTACGAACAAGAACCAAAACCATTTACATGTATTCCTTCTTGTCGTTTCTATTCCCTCACCCATCCTCTCCCAAAGGGAGAGGCGATCATCTACGTGCGAAGCTCATCGTGTCCCCAAACTTCAACAGCCTCCAACACAGAAGGAGCGCTGCCCAAAAATCTTTCCGCGACTTTGGCGAAGCGCTCGGCCGCGTCCGTTACATAGAAGTGATCCAAATCATCGCACAGATGACGTTCGAGCGCACCAGTCAACGCCGCCTCTCGCGCCAGGCCCTTCTCTGCCAATAAAGACTTTACCTCGCGCGCCGTGGCTTCGCCCGAATCAATCAAATCAACCTGTCGGCCGACAGCTTCCTGAATCACATCCTTCAAGATCGGGTAATGAGTACAACCCAAAACCAGCGTATCCACATTTGAACGCAAGTCCTTGAGATAGGTTTCGGCTACCGTTCGCGCCACGTCCTGATCCGCCCAACCTTCTTCAGCCAACGGCACAAACAGCGGACACGCTCGCTCAATCACAATCGCGTCAGGATCGGCTTTCTTTATTGCTTGCGTGTAGGCGCCGCTTTGCACCGTCGACTCGGTGGCAATCACGCCGATTCTCTTCTGGGATCGCGGACGTCCCGTCCGCATGTCGTTTGATTCGTTTTCCTCTGGCTGAGAGCGGTGCATCACCGCCGCTCTTGCACCTGGTCCAATCACGCCGACGACATCAATGTCCAGCGCGCGGCGAATCGCCGGCAGCGCCAACGCCGACGCTGTGTTACATGCCACGACGAGCAGCTTGATTCCGCGCGCGGCCAGGAATTGAGCATTCTCAACTGCGTAACGTTCCACGGTCGTCAGTGATTTCGTTCCATAGGGAACACGCGCGGTGTCGCCGAGATAAATAAAGTGTTCGTTGGGCAGGTGTTCATGCAGCGCGCGATAGACCGTTAGTCCGCCAACGCCGCTATCGAAGATGCCGATGGGAAGATTGGAAAGCAAGGATGAAGGATGAGGGATGAAGGATAAAAATTCAAGGATGTCTCTTACTTCATCCTTCCGCCTTCATACTTCATCCTTAGTTTTGGTGGAGGCGCCGAGAATTGAACTCGGATCCAAAAACCAACGCCGCAGGACTCTACATGCTTATTCGCTTCTCTGGTTCATCCGGCAAGCCGAATGAGATTTCGCTCAAGGCCGAGTAAGTGAAACGACAAGACCGCGGCCAGAGCTAGTCCGACTTTATCTTGCCCACTGCCACGGACCGAAACAGCGGGCCAGCTTATCTGAGTGACATCTCCCTCCGCGCGCATAAGCAACTTGCGGCGAGACGCTCGGTGCTAATTAGGCAGCGAGAGCTAACTCGTTAGAGTTGGCAATTGTTTTTTCCCTACGCGTTTTAACGAGCTGCATAAGGTAGCCCGGCATGCATCGCAACCACGTTAAGGGTTCCTGTCGAAGCCTGTCGCCCCCATTTGCGAGCAGGTGTATTATAGCAAACGTTCTCGAGATGAAAAATATGGAGCGTTTTTTTGGGAGGCAGACAAAGACCACGATCCACTAAATCACACGAAATTCTACGAAAATACACTAAGTTAGTTTCGTGCTTGATTCGTGTGCGTTCGTGGATCGTTCGCTTGCTTTCCTTTTTCAGTATCCGGCTAAAAGATGCATCACTCGACTCAATGAGATTCAGGTTCAATCCCATTGCTTGAACGTACTCGGATGACTTGCTTGGTCTGTAAGAACAGGAAAATGACTCGCGGTAAGACTGTGCTGCCGATTGAGCGCGGCAAAGCGGTCTTGCTCGTCACAGAGATACCGGCGCGGATTTGCGCGAACTGTGGTGAACCTTACATTGACGAAAAAACTGCCAGGCAAGTAGAGGCCCTGGCAAACGAAGAATTGAATGGCCGCGTCAGTTTGAAGAAACTGCGCGGCGGGCGAACGTTTGTAGTGGCCGAGTTCGCGTAGCTGATTTCGATTTCGTAACGCCGTCTAATTGTCCAACCGCCAAAGGACACTGACCTCTGACAATAGCTCACCTATTCATCGGTGGGATCGGGGCAGTAGCCCGCGCGTTAGCAAGGGCGTGTTTTCCTGAACCAACATGATTGACGCCCTCCCTGACGGTCGGGCTACTGCCCCGGATCACGCGAAATCCGCAGTCCGCGCAGCGGATGATTCATCTCTCGACCGGTCTCATGAAGGTCCGTTCGTACCTGGTGAAGCACTTTGTTCGTTGATAATGCGCTGTGACAGCTTGGCACTCGGGATCGCTTTTGACGTCGCGACGGTATGAATCATACGCATCGACATTGGGAAAGCTGAACAACCCTACCGCGACGTTATCCGGGCCTGCTATGCCTAGCCCCGGAAAACTGAATGAAGCCGCAGGCGGCGTTTCGTCTGGCATGAAGTAGCCATGATGGGTGCCGCCATACTTCTCGATAAGCCGCATCCACACCTGCGCATAGTGCTCAAAATCCGCCGACTTTTCGGGCTTAATCGTGTAGCGCAAGAAGCAAGTAATCAAGACTCGTCTCCCTTTGTATTCAGAGGTCAGAGTTTAGTGGCTAGAGATCAGCCAGAGTCCGCGCAGCGGACGATTGACAATGGCCCACCGATTCATCGGTGGGATCAAGTGCGAAGATGAATTCGCAGTCCGTGAAACGGACGGCTGAATATTTCCGAGACCCAAAAATGAAACGCATTTCTCTGTCGCCCGTTTCACGGGCTCTGATCCTCTTCCTTGCGCGTTACCCAGCAATGAATTGCCGGGCTATTTCCGATCGTCCGCTTTCGCGGACTCAACTATCGGAATACATAACGAGCATCGTATTCGACGCCGTGCTTGTCGAGCAGTTCGAGAAACTCCTCTTGAAACGTTCTCTTTCGGTGATGCTCCTTCTGATTTCTGATGTAAGCAATGGTCCTCTCCACTTGTGACGCGCTCACGCTGAAGGCACCGTATCCTTCCTGCCACTCGAACTTTTTGCATTTCGCGAACGTGTCGTGAATCCATTTCGACGAGCCACCTTTTATCAATTGAACGGCTTTCGCAAAGCTCATCGTTGCAGGAAGTGACAACAACACGTGGATATGATCTGTAGTGCCTCCGATTGCCAGAGCTTTCATCCGGTTTTCTCTCGCAATTCCGCCGATGTATGGCCACAGTCGTGACTCTAATTCTGAATCGATAAAAGGAAATCGTTCTTTCGTACTGAAGGCGCAATGCATGAGGTTGGTGACGTATGAGTGAGACATGGCTCTTCAACCGTCCGCTTCACGGACTAAACTGCACATTTCGATCGCGATCCCAGCGATAAATCGCTGGGCTACTCTCATTCGTCCGCTTCGCGGACTTAGACCTTTGACCAGAACCCGGAAACGCGACGGATACTAGCACGATCCCTGGTAAGGAACCGCAAAAAGGCTAAGATTGACGCAGGGATTTGTCTCCACCTGCAGAATTCTGATCAGTACCGACCCAGTCGAGCGTCGAAGTTAAATCCGAGCTGAGCTATAATTTCTGTTTCCACGCCTCAGCCATCACGCTGTGGCTACCCACATTGCCCCGGGCTGCGATTTGGGGCTACGTTTGATTCAGAGAAGGTCAGAAATTATGGCTACAAG
Organism: Pyrinomonadaceae bacterium; assembly: GCA_041492185.1. Taxonomy (GTDB): domain Bacteria; phylum Acidobacteriota; class Blastocatellia; order Pyrinomonadales; family Pyrinomonadaceae; genus JAOAPY01. The sequence goes on from JBGPWL010000008.1 coordinate 35,216, forward strand.
ATTTCCCGGCTCAAGTTTGAAGCCTTATTCGCCGAAAACATTTGTGAAGGCGCCACGGGCACGGCGCCGTAGTTTCATGCGCCGCTTTTGGTTGCCGGCGGTTCTGCTGCTGGCGCTGGCCGCGGGCGGATTGACGGGTATCATCGCGGCTTACGAACTCAACTATTCCCGCGCCGCGAGCGAAGTGGCCTCGCTGGCAACATATCGGCCGAGCGTCGTAACTCGCATTTACGCGGACGACGGCAAGACCGTGATTGGTGAATTTGCGCTGGAGAAAAGGATCCCACTCAAGTTTGAAGAGATCCCTCCGGTGATGAAGAACGCGATCCTCGCAGTCGAAGACGCGCGCTTCTACGATCACATCGGTATCGATCCCATTCGCATTCTGGGCGCGACCTGGAAAAATCTGACCACAGAAAAAGTCGAAGGCGGATCGACGCTCACGCAGCAGCTCGCCAAGAATTTGTTTCTATCAAAAGAGCAAACGATCAAACGAAAAATTAACGAGTGGGCGCTGGCGCTTCAAATCGAACGCTACTACACGAAGAACCAGATCATGGAGCTTTACGCCAACCATATTTTTCTTGGCGCGAATGCTTACGGTGTCGAAGCCGGCGCCGAAACCTATTTTGGCAAACACGCGCAGGATCTGACGCTGGGCGAAGCGGCGTTACTGGCGGGCGTGCCGAAGGCTCCGAGCGAGTATTCGCCGCTCCTCAATCCGGTGAGGGCCAAAGAGCGCCGCGACTTGGTGCTGGACCTGATGGCCAAAAACGGATTTGCGTCGCAGGCCGACGTCGATTCGGCGAAAGCAAAGCCGATTCAACTGGCCGACACGGCTTATTATCAATCGGCGCCCAAGTCATCGCCGTTCGATTATCCCGTCGAATTCATCAGACAGGAACTCGAAGACAAATACACCACGCGCGTGGCCCAGGGCGGTCTTTCCGTTTACACCACCATCAACGTCGAGGCGCAGAAGAAAGCTTACGAGGTCGTGCGCGCGGGATTGCGCTGGTACGATCGCTCGCACAGCGGCTGGCGTTCCAGTTACACGATGATGCCGACGACCGTAAGGAACGGCGAGGGTCCACCGACGCAACAGGAGTTGACCAACTACAAGCATCCCGACTGGTACGGCAACGATTATCAGCAAGGCCGTTATCTGATGGGCCTGGTGATGAAGGTCGATGGGGCGAGAAACGAGGCGACTGTGCGCTTCGGTAATTACACCACGACTGTCACCAGCGCAGACATGGGTTGGTCGCACCGCCAACCGCGAGACGAGTTCAAGCCCGGTTATCTCGCCGAGTTCCAAATCAAGGACGTCGACAAGAAGAACCGCCGCGTGAAGGTGGAGTTGTCGCAGGTTCCCGCGGTGCAGGGCGCGATGATGACGCTCAATGCCAAGACCGGCGAGATCGTAACGATGGTTGGTGGTTACGATTTCTACACAAATAAATTCAACAACGCGACGCAGGCATATCGACAAACCGGTTCGGCGTTCAAGCCTTTTATTTATACCGCGGCGGTTGAGTGGGGCATGACGCCTGATTCAGTGGTCAGTGGTGCGCCCATCACGATCGGCGATTGGCAACCACACAACTACGACGGCTCTTTGGGGTGTGCGGACATGCCGCTGAAGTCGGCGCTGGCCCACTCGATGAATATCCCTGCCGTTCACTTACTGCAAACCGTTGGCATTCAAACCGGCGCGCAGATGGTTCGTCGTTTCGGCATCAAGGTACCAATGGCGCCATATCTACCATCGGCGCTGGGCGCGACCGAAGTGCCGCTTGATCAAATGGTCTCTGCTTATTCAGCGTTTCCGAACCAGGGAGTGCGCGTCGATCCACACATGATTCGCCGTGTGCTCGATCGCGATGGGGCAGCGCTGGAAGAATGGGAAAAGACAACCTACAAAGTCGTCAACGAGTACGTCGCGCTGACGATGGTGTCGATGATGCGCGGCGTGATTCAGGGCGGCACAGGATCGGCGGCGCAGGTTTTGGGCGTGCCGCTCGCCGGCAAGACCGGCACTGTCAACGATCACACCGACGTTTGGTTTCTCGGGTACACGCCGACCTATGTGACCGGCACGTGGCTGGGTTATCCGGGCAGGAAGAAACCGCTAGGCAATGACATGACCGGCGCGCATGGAGCGCTGCCGATGTTCATCGACTTCATGAAAGACTTCCTCAAGAACAAACCGAAAGAAGACTTTCCGAAAGCGCCTTCAATGCCCGAGGACATGAAGGAGATGTACAAGCAGCGTCAGCGCGAGCTGGCCGCGGAACGCGCTGAGGCGGCCAACGACGCAAAGAAGAACGAGGAAAACAAACTTCCCAACACGATTACTGAGCCGAAGCTCGAGCAGTTAACGATGCCGCCTCCTCCCAAAGCGGATCCTTCCGAACATCAGCCGGCAAAGACGCAACCGTCCACGCCAAAGACAGAAGCGCCACCGGTTCCAACCCGACCGCGCGAAGCTGAGCCGAAGAAGAGAGGTAAGAAGGGCGAGGGCGGGCCGCCGGGATAATCAGGTGAAGGCGGAAGGATGAAGGATGAAACGCGGCGCTGAGTTACTCAGCCGCCGCGTTCTTACTTTGGTCGTAAGGACTATCCTACAATCCTTTCCAAACAATGCGGCAGCATCTTTCGCCACCAGGGCCAGTCGTGGTTCACGTCATGTCCCCACAGATCCAGCGTGTGCGGAATTCCCTTTGCGCGCAAGATGTCCGATAGCTGCCGGCTGCGCTCCGGCGTTTCGTAAGCTCCCTGCCCAGACATGATGAAGATCGCGTCCGCCTTTTGCAGTACCGGCAGGTTGTAGTCGTCATTCAAGTTCGGGAGATAGTCCACCGGATTATTGAAATAGACATTGTCGTCGTAGTAACCCTGCAGGTATGTCTTAATGTCGTAGCCGCCGCTCATCGCAATCGTGCCGCGAAAAAGATCGGGGTGCTTGAAATAGATGTTGGCCGCGAGAAAGGCGCCGAGGCTCGCGCCGGTAGTCAGTGGACGCGCGCCATCCTCGCCGCTGTCTTTGCGAATCAGCGGCAACACTTCATCCGTGAGGTATCGATCGTATTGCGTCAGGAGTTCTGCTTTCAGGTGCGCCGGCATTTGTTCGTTGAGCAGGCTGTAACGGTTGACGCTGTTAATTGAATACGCGCGAATCTTGCCGCCGTCGATGAAAGAACGAATGGCGTCGACGAGATAAAACCTTTCGTACTCGAGATAGTCCGCGGCGGCGGTCGGAAACATCAGTAGTGGATGCCCGGCGTGTCCGTAGGCAACCAGCGGCATTTCGATATTCAAGTTCGGACTGAACCAGGCTGTTGTTCTGCGCTCCATGTAACCCTTTCGACGGAATTGTTCCGGACGAATAGATTGTCCAACAACAAAGATAGAAGAACCTTTTTGTATTAACCTTAAAAGTGCGGCGGTGTGAGATATTCTCGCACTTCGACGCGTAGCGCAAGCGGCGAAAGGATGAAGGATGAAGGCGGGAGGATGAAGGAGCGGCACGGACAAGGAGCAATGCGGAGACGCGTCGAAAGACCGGACACCCAGACGCGTCTCGATGTGTCCCCGTCGACTGCTTCATCCTTCATCCCTCATCCTTCATCCTTTTGCTCTGCCTTGACGCTCCCTAACCCATCTGTTATAAAAATTCGTCGCGCCCGAGGCATAGTTTCGCGCTATGTGAGGGCGCTTATTCCGCAGTAGCTCAATGGTAGAGCATCCGGCTGTTAACCGGAGGGTTGTAGGTTCGAGTCCTACCTGCGGAGCCAATTTTATGTTCTGGGTTTACGTGTTGGAAAATCCACGCGGCAAGTACTACGTCGGTCAGACCGGGAACATTACCGAGCGTGTACAGGATCACAATCGAACCGATTGCTTTGAGGGCCATTTCACCCGAAAAAACGGACCGTGGAAGCTCGTCTGGTCTGAGGCACACAGTTCCCGCAGTTCCGCCATGCAGCGTGAACGGCAAATTAAGCGGATGAAGTCCGCCAAATGGATTCGCGCGCATTTGTTGGCTGCCCATCCCGCGGCTGTTAATCCCGATGGTTCGGGATTGTAGGTTCGAGTCCTACCTGCGGAGCCAAATTTTCAAAGAAGTGCAAGAAGCGAGCGGTCAACAGACCGCTCGTTTTGTTGTTCTCTCTCGGAGTTCAACGATGCCAGTGAAGACCCTTGACGCCCCCCGCAGCGCTACGGCCACGAGGGACATCAAGACGCGGCTGAAAACGATCAAAGCATCGGCGCAAGGGTGTGGTCCCCAAGCGAGCAGCCGGGTGTGCCGTGGCGTAAATCGATAATGCGGGCGTCTCGATCCCTCGAAGGTCAACAATCATTCTTGAGAATTAGATTGCATTTTTCCCGAAAAACCATTAAGAGAATCAATCAAAGGGGTTAAGAGATGAACGAAAGCGAACTACGAATAAGACAACTTGAACGGGAGATCTCAGAAATTCGCGGAGAGGCGCTCCTGTATCGCCAAAAACTTGAGGATTGCTATGAGGCCGAAAGACTGGCACTCCAAGAAAACAGCGTTGGAGCGCTTCTCAGATTTGCGCCACTTCCTGGACTGAGGGTTCCACCGCCAGAGGAGGCGAGGATGTGGGCAAAGGATTTCGTGCATGCTTGCGAGATTGATACGCGAGCGCTTGAAACAGCCAAATCATCATTGGAGAAAATCCACTCGGTGGCCACCCAACTGAACGTTGAAGGTAGTAATGAATACCTTAAGCAGGAGATCATGACAGAAACAAAACGCGGTCGCGACAGTCATGTCTGAAAAGAAAACTTGTAGCATGTGATTCAAATGAAGGTTCTGACCTACATACTGGCAACTGGGCTGCTGCTCTTTTCCCTCTTAGCCTTACCCCGCCACTTCCGACCAGTTCCTACGTACGTCTCCTGGCTAATGGACAATCCACTCGATTGGATGGCAATACGTGGCCTATTCTTCCCGTTCGCAGTAGCCGCCTCAATTTACGTTTGTCTTCGGACCTACTTCGACCCCTCGACGTTCTGGCTCAAGATGACTGGGCTCCTGATCGGCATCAACATCGTTCTACACATTCTGATGTTGTGGTGGATGTACCAAATGACGAAGCCAGAATATGAGGACCACAAGCGAAGGAATCAGCCGCTCTAAAAGCACCTCACAGTGAAGCGGCTCTTATGCTTGCAAAAGACCTAATCTGCGAAGCTATACGCTGGAAGAAGCTGCTGCAATTCACTTATGGAAATCATACGCGCGTGGTTGAACCTCACCTTTTTGGACGAGACTCAGCCGAGCATGACGTCTTGAGCGCTTACCTCGTGCGCGGCTACAGCGAATCCGGGCAGAAGCCTTATTGGCGATTCTATCTTTTGAGTAATGTAACGCTTCTTACGATGCTGGACGAGTGCTTTCCTGGTCCGCGCAAAGGCTACAACCCTAAAGACCCACGCATGCTAAAAGTCTATTGCCGTCTTGAGCGTGAATAGTTGCGTCTCGAAACGATTACAGAGTCGGTCTTGCGGGTGATGAAGAGGTTCCCCCTTTGACAATGCTATACTCTCCGAAGACTGAGAGGAACTCTTATGACCCAAACCGTGAGCGTAGATGAAGCCCAAAATAAGTTGCCGGATTTGCTGGCACAGGCTGTGGCTGGAAACGAAGTGATAATCACAGAGCACGGCACGCCAGTGGCGCGCCTGGTTCCGGTTGTGACTCACTCCAAAAAGAAGCGTGTTGCGGGCCTTGATCGGGGCACAGTCTCGATCAGCGAAGACTTTGATGAACCCTTACCGGACGAGTTTTGGCTGGGCCAGGAATGAAACTTCTGCTCGATACTCACATTTTCCTTTGGTGGGCAGACGACCCAGAAAAACTTTCACAAGCCGCGCTTTCCGCTCTTCAGGATGAAGCTAATGAGTTACTCCTGAGTGTTGCGAGCGTTTGGGAAATGCAGATCAAGATTCAATTGGGAAAGCTGAAACTAAGCCTGCCGCTCAAGGATCTGATCAAGAACCAACAAGAGACCAACCAGCTTAACCTTTTGCCGGTGGAGTTGAAGCATGTTCTGGCACTGGACGCCTTGCCCTTTCATCATAAAGACCCGTTTGATCGCTTGCTGATGGCTCAAAGCATTGAAGAAGAGCTGACTCTTGTCAGCGCGGATTCGCAGTTCACAGCCTACTCGGTTAAGTTGCTGCAATAGTCGCAGCTCTTCATGTCCACCGTAGGCGCGTAAATCAGGTTGCGAAGAATGTTCACTGCGGGGAGCCAATTTTATGTTTTGGGTGTACGTCCTGGAAAATCCACGCGGCAAGTACTACGTCGGTCAGACCGGGAACATTACCGACCGTGTCCAGGATCACAATCGAACCGGCCTCGGCGAATCGAAGCGAGACGCCGATACAGATCTCCGCATTTCGATTGCTCAGCTAAGCTCCCCGTCCCGCCAGTTGCTGAATACGGATCAAAACGAATTCGGCCGGCTTAAGCGGCGCGAAACCTACGGTGATGTTGACTATCCCGCACTCGATATCATCCTCAGTAGTAGTTGTTCCGTCGCACTTGATAAAGAAAGCGTCTCCCGCTTTCGTTCCTTGAAACGCTCCCTGACCAAATAAATTGGTCATGAAGGCGCCGAAGCTCGAACGAATCTGCGCCCAAAGCAGATCATCATTGGGCTCGAAATTCGCCCACTTCGAGCCCTGATAAAGACTCTCTTTGAGAAAAAGCGCCATACGCCGCACCGGGATGTACTTCCACTCACTCGCCTCTTGATCTGAACCCGCAAGCGTGCGCGCGCCCCAAGAGACATTTCCGATCTGCGGAAAATTGCGTAGCGCGTTTATGCCAAGCTCATTGAGCTCACCGTTCTCAGGATTAGCGAGTTGCACCGATATGTTTGCTCCGCGTAAGTCTGCCTCAGCTCCGGCGGGCGCTTTCCACACGCCACGCGTTTGATCTGTTCGCGCATAGACACCGGCGAGCGTACCGCTGGCGCCGACGTTTCGAGGCTGGTTTCCATTGAGCGGATCCGGAATTTCGAGTCTGGGAAAATAGATTGCCGCGTTGCGATGGCGCAAGTCGTCGTTAGTTTGCAGCCAGTCAACCATCGCGTCCTTAGTTTCGATTGCGGAGGGAACGTCAACGATGAAGAACGCTCGTTTGTCGCAGCAGTATTTCTCGGCGGCGGATACGACGGCAGTAAAACCGTTCTGGTCAAGATTGGCAGCCGCGGGAATGCACAAAATGTTGAAGATGTCCGGCGCAATTCCCTCAAGCGCATACATGCCCGTTTTGGTTGTGCAATCTCCTATGAGTTTCTCCGCCCCCGCATCGTCTACTCGAACTACCCACGCGACGCGCCCGCCATTCAAGTAATATTGTCGGATGGCGTAACTCGCTTCGCTGCTCGCGTCCAGCCCGCCGAACGCGCGCTCAAAATCAGCGAAGCTGGCTATTTTCACGGCCTTATTAAGTGGTCCTCGCTGGAAAATGCCTACAAAGGCCGCATTGGAAGTGGGTACCCCTTCGATAGGGTGAACGTTGGCGGGAACCTCCTGAATGTATACGCCGGGAGCTGAATATTCTGCCATGGAGTCTCCGTCCCTTCTTTATGGTACAGGTTTCACGCGCTAGATTACGCGCGGTTGAGGATGTTAGCCAGAAAATTTCAACGCGCGACGAGCATTGTGCAGGCAAGTTACAATAATCGTAGCCTGCGATTCAAATCTAATCTGAGGTTTGAGTTCCAGCGGCCTTTTCTCTTCAGTGATGCTGTTTTCGATAGCTACATGCAGAACAAGCGGATGGTAAATACGTTCATGATGCCTTTTTCATTCGCTCGTACCGCGTCTCTGTATCGATCTCTTCTCTTGTGAGCGTGATATCGAAGGTCCCGTCCATGTCACCTGCGAGTTGAGCATGAGCGCGCTTCAGACAGGCATTTAACTTCTGTGCGAGCGCGCCTACATGAGGCTCTTCAATAATATTGAGATGATTCCCCTGGACCTCGTGCACTTCAATTCCTCCTGCGGCGAGTCGACGCCAGCCTTCCACCAGATCGTATGAACCACGCAGATCGCGGCTGGCCCAAAACAGTGTGACCGAACCGTCATATTCATGCGGAAGATAATCGCACGCTGCCATCGAGTTGAATTCTCTGACTTCGCGGAGCGCGCGCGGAAGCTTCCGTCCGAGATTTTGATACGAGCGATAGATCTTTCGCCACAAATAACTCTTGATCCTGCGCGGACCGTACCGCGCTTTCTCTGGGACGTAGAAAAGTTTTTCTTTGAGGGACAAGGACCGAAGGTTTGCGACGTGACACTGCGTCCTTCTTGCGAGTCGAGCGAACTTGCCACGCACTGTTCCTGCGTCACGCAACAGCTTCGCGTAACCGGCCGGGTAAGTATCCAACAGCGCAAGCAATGCAAGCGCCTGACCCTGCGCGTGAAGCTGTTGAGCCATCTCGAAGGCGATCATTCCTCCCAACGATCGCCCGCCGATGAAGTAAGGACCGTCGGGCTGGACTTCGCGAATTTCCTTGAGGTAGTGGGCGGCCATGTCTTCGATCCGTGTGTGCGCAGAACGTTTTTCATCCAGGCCTTGTGACTGCAAACCATAAAACGGTTGGTCCGCGCCGAGGTGATGCGCGAGCGCGCGATACTCGAGCACGTTGCCACCCAAAGCATGAACACAAAAGAAAGGCGTTTTGGAACCAGCCGGTTGAATCGGCACCAACGACGACCGGGCTGGCGTCGAATCCTTTTGCAGGACAGCAGCAAGTTGCGCGACGGTGGGCGTCTGAAACAAAGTCGCGAGCGGCAAGCGTCTGCCGAACCGTTTCTCGATCAGCGCAAACAAGCGCACTGCCAACAAAGAGTGTCCGCCTAATTCGAAGAAGTTGTCGTTGACGCCGATCGCTTTGACTTCCAGCACGTCAGCCCAGATAGCAGTCAGTGATTTCTCCAGCGGAGTTTCGGGCGCCGCGAGAATTGCTCGATCGCTATCATCGGGAGCAGGCAGCGCGCGCCGGTTCAACTTTCCGCTGGCGGTCAAGGGCAGGGAATCGAGCACAACGACCGAGGTGGGCACCATGTAGTCGGGCAGCTTCTGTTTCAGGAAGTCGCGCAACGCTGCGGCTTCCTCCCCTCTCCCCGTGGGAGAGGGGTTGGGGGAGAGGGCCTGCGTCGCGCTAAACCCCCACCCCGGCCCTCCCCCAAAGGGGGAGGGAGTTGTGATCGATTCCTGTCTCTTGTTCAGCACAACGTAAGCGACCAGGCGCTTGTCTCCGGCTGCATTCTCTTTCGCCACGACGACACCCTCGCGCACGAGTTGGTGTTGGGTCAGCGCTGATTCGATCTCGCCCAGTTCGACGCGAAAGCCTCTTATTTTTACTTGAGAGTCTTTTCGGCCTTCGAACTGAATGCTGCCATCGGGTAAACGCCGGCCCATATCGCCTGTCTTGTAGATCCGAATTGAGCCCTCCCTGACGGTCGGGCTACTGCCCCGATCCCCTGCGGTCGGACAACTGCCGAATGCTTGCGCAGTAACTTCCATGTTTCGCCAGTAGCCCAAAGCAACATGCTCGCTGCGGATTGCAATCTCACCATAGATCTCAGTCGGCTGACCGGCGGCGTTGAGCAAAAGGATCTCTGTGTCTTCAACCGGATAGCCAACCGGCACTCCATGCCGAGGAATCTCAGTCTGCTTATCAACAAAATATTGCAAGGTCACCGTCGCTTCCGTCGGTCCGAGGCCGTTAACGAACAGGCATTGGTCAGAAAAATGTTTTTTATACAACTCGACGTCCGCGCGGATGACTTCTTCTCCACCAAGCACGACTAATCGCAGATCAGGAAACGCGTTGCCTCCGTTGAGCGAGTTAAGAAAATAGCGATACACCGTAGGCGTCGAGTGATAAATAGTGATCTTCTCAGTGTTGAGCCACTCCGACAACGCGATCAATCCGTCTTCTTTTATATCGATCGGATACAGCGTCGCGCCATTCAGCAATGCTCCATAGATGTCCATGACCGCTGCGTCGAAGCAATAAGAGGACAGCAACGTCAGCCGATCGTCAGCGCTGATGTGCAGATTATTGGTGTAGGCGCGGATGAAATGCAGCACATTGCGATGGTTCTGCATCACGCCCTTCGGCTGACCGGTCGAGCCTGAGGTATAAAGCAGATAAGCCAACGAGGTTGGCTCGACAACGATCTCAAGATCATTTGTCGGCGTCGAGCCATCGAAGTGATCGATATTGATTATTTGCGCGCCGCCGGCAACGAGCGCTTGAGCCGCAGCAAGATTCTTGTCGTTTGTCAGAATCGCACTTGCTTGCGAATCTTCGAAGATGTAGGAGAGCCGCTCTGCGGGATACGACGGATCGAGCGGCACATAAGTCTTCCCGGCCTTCAAGGTTCCCAGGAGCGAGACAATCATCGGCGCATCGTGGTCGAACAACAGCGCGATTCTTTCTTCGTCCGCGCCGCGCAAATTCAGAACCGTGTGCGCCACTCGGTTAGCGGCGCGATTCAACTCTTCATACGACCACTTATGGTTCCTGCTTTTGACGGCTGTGTGATTGGGATACGTTCTGACCTGCTGCTCAAAGCGATTTGTTATCGATTGCTCGATCTCGCCCTTCTCAAAAACCGTGAACGAATCGACGGGACAAACTCTATTGCCGCCAATGTCATCCCGCGATCGCAGCGGATACTCTGAGATGGGCGTTTCAGAATTGGCAACAACACCTTCCAGCAAGGTCCGCAGTTGGTCGAGCATGCGGGTGATGGAAGCATGATCGAAAAGATCGCTGTTGTATCTGATGCGACCAACGAGGCCCTCCGGTCGGTCGTCCAGCTCAAGATACAGGTCGACCCTCGCTATACGAGCATCAACGTCGACCTGGCTTAGCTCCCATCCCGGCCGGGTCGCCGGCAAGGGAGGCTCGAGGACGAACATTACCTGGAAGAGCGGATTGCGGCTCGGGTCTCGCTCGCGCTCCAGCTCCTTCACCAAACGATGGACCGGGACATCGCCGTTGGCTAAAGCATTGACGGTCACCTTCCGAACTCGCGCAAGCAATTCACGGAAGGTGGGGTTGCCCGAAAGGTCGGTGCGCAACACCAGCGTATTTAGGAAGAACCCGAGCAGTTCATCGAACTCAGATCGTTTTCGGCTCGTCGTGACCGTGCCCACGACCAGATCATCCTGGTCCGTATAGCGATGCAGCACTGTTTGAAACGCCGCCAGCAGCGTCATGAACAGAGTCGTTCCTTCCCTGCGGCCGAGAGCCTTCAGTGCCTCGCTTAGCTTCTGAGGAAACCTGAACGATAACTGCTTCCCGCGAAATGTCTGGATCGCCGGTCGCGGCCGGTTGGTTGGTAATTCCAAAGCGGCGGGTGCGCCGGCAAGCTGCCTTCTCCAGTAAGCCAACTCCTTTGACAGTGCCTCGTCCTGCGCCTGTTGGCGTTGCCAGTTAGCGAAGTCGGCATACTGTATCGGCAGTTCCGCAAGCGGGGGAGGCTGGCCGTTGACAAAGGCGTCGTACAGAGTTGCCAGCTCCGGGAGGAACACACTGTAAAGGGAAACGCCGTCGAAAATTATTTGGTGCAAGGTCAGGTACAGGCGGTGGTCGTCATCGCTGAGCCGCACCAGCATGACTCGCAGCAGCGGGCCTTGACTTAGATCAAATGGTCGCCGAGCATCCTGCGTGGCCAGGCGCAACGCTTCTGCTTCACGTTCCGATTCGTCCAGCCCGCGCAGATCCACCAGTGGCAATTCAAGATCAAAAGCCGGGTTGATGACCTGAACCAACTGACCATCCTGGATAGCAAAGTTAGTGCGCCAGGCTTCGTGGCGCCGGATGATCTCGTTGAGGCTTTCTTTCAGAGCCTCCAGGTCGAGTGGGCCGGTGCGGCGCACGGTCACCGGCTCGTTGTAGATAAGCAAGTCGGCCACCATCTGGGCATGGATCCAAAGCTGTTCCTGCCCCAAAGACGGCAGTGCGGGCTCATCGGACGGACGTCGGGCGATGGCCGATGATTCCGGAGAGGAAAGACCCACGGCTCCGCTCAGGTATTTTTGCAGCAGAGCGCGCTTGGCATCGGACATGTCGGGCAAACTTGAGTCTGCCGTTGATCCTTGTAGCATAGACTTTTGTGTGTGGCACGCGCATCTTGCGCGTGATTCACGGGCGGGACGCCCGTGCCACTCGTCGTCGGACTCTACGCTGCTCTATGAAATGGACAGGCGCTTCCCATAGTCTCGATTCCTGGTCCAACGGACACCGGCGCCGGCCCTCGACTGAACGTCACCGGCAGCGAAGTCAATCCTCGCAAGCCAAGGTTGTCGCGCCACACGAGCGGGCCGGGCTCCAAAGCGAGATCTGGCAAGCGCCGCGCGATTGCCTCGAAACAAATCTGCCCTTCGATGCGCGCGAGTGCCGCGCCAAAACAAAAATGACTGGCCCAGCCAAACGCGAGATGTCGATTGTCCTGCCGGCCAAGATCGAGTCGATCGGGATCGGGAAATCGTTCCGGGTCGCGGTTGCCGGCGCCCATCACCGCGATCACTGCCTGTCCTTTGCGAATCTGTTTTCCTCCGAGTTCCGTGTCTTGCGGAGCGATGCGCGCGGTGTGCTGACTGGGGCTCTCGTAACGCAACAACTCTTCGACCGCAGACGGGATCAAAGTTAGATCGTCTCTCAGCCTTTGAAGCTGATCCGGATTGCGCAGCAGGCTCAACACTCCGTTGCCGATCAGATTAGTGGTTGTCTCCTGACCGCCGACCATAGTTACGATGCAGTTGGCTACGACTTCCTCTTCCGTCAATCGATCGCCATCAAGTTCTGCCGTCAACAATGAATGGATCAAACCTTCGCGCGGATGAATTCGATCGCGGCGAATCGCCTCGCGAAAATACGCGCCCATGTCTTCCACGCATTTCAAGGTGCGCGCAGCGCGATCCGGGTTATGCTGAAAGTTGCCAAGCACTTCGGCAAAATCCGCCGACCATCGTTTCAACTGATCGCAGTCAGCGGTTGGCACGCCGAGCATTTCAGCGGTGACAACCGCCGGCAAAGGAGCGGCAAGGTCGGCGATCACATCCATGCGTCCTTTATGGAGTAACGGTTCAAGTAGAGCGTCAAGAATTTCCTGAATGTGCGCGCGCAAAACTTCAACTCGCGCGGGTGTAAAAGCGGTCGACGCGAGTCCGCGCAAACGCGTGTGGGCGGGCGCATCCATGAACAACATCTGCCGCACCATGACCTGCGCCACCGGGCCCATTTCAGAAAGACCAATCGCCGACAGTTGTTCGGCAGTGGGAGTGCGGTCGGCAGAGAACTGATGCAGCACGGTAATCACGTCCGCGTAGCGAGTGACGACCCAGGCATGAAGGTAAGGGTCCCAGTGTACGGGCGCCTCTGTGCGCAGCCGATGGTATAGCGGATAAGGATTAGCGAGAACTTCCCTGTCGAGCAACTGATACAGACTGAGTGTGGGACTTGCCTTCCTTGTCGGTGGCGGAGTTGTTGTGATGGTCGTGGTCATGTGTTGTGCGTCAGAGTCATTTTCTATTTGCCATTGGTGTTCGAGATGAACTGTCAATGCCGGCCCAAGCAATGAAAACAATGACAAATGAGAAATGGAAAATGGTTTTTTCCTCTAAGCCAATAAGCGCTGCACCTCGTCTTCGCTCATCACGGCGACCCTGGCAAGGATGAGTTGCTCAATCTCAGCGGCTAAATCCGCGATCGTCGGCGCGTCAAACAGCGTGAGCAGGGCAAGATCAACTCCGAAAGCGCTGCGAACTTGTCCGATAAGTTGCGTGCCGAGTAACGAGTGCCCGCCCAGCATAAAGAAGTTGTCGAGCACACTGACCTGATCGAGACTCAACAGAGCGCAAAGCATCAGAGCCAGGCGTGCTTCGAGTGGTGTGCGTGGCGCGGTGAACACCTCGTCGCGCAAAGTATTCTCGGCATCGGGAGTGGGCAAGGCGGCGCGGTCTACTTTGCCGTTTTGCGTCAACGGCAACGACGCCAATTGCACGAAGACGGCCGGCGTCATGTATTCGGGTAATTCTCGCGAGAGGAAGCTGCGCAAATCGGCGGCCGATGGTTGCGCCTCTTCGCGAAGAACGAGATAAGCCACGAGGTGTTTATCGCCACAACCTTTCCCGCTCGCCACGACTACACTTTTCTGAATCGCCGGGTGCCGATTGAGAGTTGCGACAATCTCATTCGGCTCGATGCGATAGCCCAATATCTTGATCTGATCGTCGCTGCGTCCGACGTAAGCGAGCTCACCATTTTCAAGACAGCGGGCGAGGTCGCCGGTTTTATAAAGACGCGCGTCGCGATCGTTGCTGAACGGATCCTGAATAAATTTTTCTGAAGTTAGCTCAGGACGATTGAGATAACCGCGGGCGACACCTGCCCCACCGACATGCAACTCTCCCACTGTGCCGACGGGAACTTGCTGAAGATTTTCGTCGAGGATGTAAACGCGAGCGTTCGCAATGGGCCGGCCAATGGTGGGAAACTTGTCTCCGTTGACCTCGGGTTGCACGATTCCTGAAGTAGCCACGACGGTACATTCGGTCGGGCCGTAATTATTAATCAGCTTGAACGGCAAGTTGATTGACGGAAAACGGTGCAACGTGTCCGCGCCCGTCAACAGAAAGCGAAGCGGCGTGTGCGACGGCCACGCCAAAGTCATCACTCGTTCGGCGAGCACTGTCGGCAGGAAGCTGATCGTAATCTTTTCAGCAACTAACCAGTCGCGCAACAGCTCGGGTGATACGCGCGTTGCTTCATCAGGCAAATGCAGACTCGCTCCAGCAGTCAGATGGGCCCACGTCTCCCAAACCGAGGCGTCAAATCCTACGCCGGCAAAAAGACTCGCGCGGTCCGCGGGAGTCACGCCGAAGGCTGCGTTGTGCCACGACACAAGGTTCAACAAGCTGCCGTGCGTGATCTCAACTCCCTTCGGCTCGCCCGTCGAGCCCGACGTGTAGATGACGTATGCGAGTTGTTCAGCTTTCGCAATCGTCGCCGGAGAGTCGCTCGAGTGGCGATCGAGTTGCTGAGCGTCGCTATCAATCGCTATTACTTGCCATGCGCCGGCAGGAAGTTGTGCAGCCACTTGTTGACGCGCGATCAGCACGCGGGGCCGCGCATCATTTAACATGAAAGCGAGACGCTCCAGCGGGTAGGCCGGATCGAGCGGCAGATACGCCCCACCCGCCTTGAGAATTCCCAAAGCGCAAACGACGGCCTCTGGCGAGCGCTCAAGACAGAGTCCGACGATTGTTTCGGTTTCGACGCCGAGGGAAATCAAGTAATGGGCCAGTTGGTTAGACCGCCTGTCTAACTCTGCGTAGGTCATCACCTCAGCCCCAGCTGCAAGCGCCGGCGCGTCCGGCGTCTCAGCCGCGCGAGCAGCCACCAATTGCGGGACATATTTATCTTGTGAATACATTTCTTTGTGAAGAGGATCAAAGGGCTAATGGGCAGCCATTTCCGCAGTGGAATCGGCATTTGGAAGGACTATTCACCGGTTTTTGGGAACAATCCCTGGGGTGATTAGATAAGTTGCGACTACCTACGGCAGCGCCAACTGGATTTGCTCTCGCTCACGCATCACGGCGTCGCCTAACTCGGTGATGGAAACGGTGGGGTACGCGCCGCGGCTAAGTTGTAAGCAACGCGCCGCGATTAGCGCCTCGATGTAGAGCATGATGTCGTCTTGCCGCAAATCCTTTAACAAACCGTAAGTGGACAACTCGTTCAAGTGCGCTTGCATGACGTTCTGCGCCGCCGAGCCGCGCAAGGTGCCTGCCAACACGTGTTTCCCAAAACGTCCTTTCATGCGAACAGCGCAGGCCAGAATCTTTCGCACGCGTAGTGTTTCATCGGCAGTGAGCGCGCGCGCCCGAACGACTTTGTTTTCGCCTGCGTGATTCTTCGCCTTCGCTCGATCCTTCCGGACGGTTCGTGAAGAAGCTTTATTCAAAAGATCGTGTGGTAGAGGGACTCTGGTCGCCGTGTGCGGCGCGCAGTTTCCGCAGGTGCCGCACTGCCGCGCGTGATGGCGGTCGCCGAAGTAATCGAGAATGTGGGCGCGATAACAACGTTCGCTGTAACAAAAGTTCAGTATCTCGCGCAGCTTGCGTCGTTCGAGATCGGCGCGACGCGCTACGTCTTCCGGATTGACGCGAAGTTTCGCCGGCGTGCTATCTAACATCAGTATCGCGCGAAAGCGACGCGCGTTTGCGCGATTGTCCGACTGGACGCGTTCGATGTGCCGCGCGCGTTCGAGCAGATAGAGCGCAGACTGCACCGACATCTCGTTACTCACGCCCGCGCGCTTCGCGATCTCAGCCGTCGAAAGCTCGATTTGTCTCACGCCAGTTGCTCGCAGCGCGTCATAAACATTTCGCACGGTCGGCAAATCCGGATAAGAACCTTCAATGAAAAAGTCGTGCGTGTTCTTGTCGGCATAGTTGAACAGCAGCGCGCAATCCGACGGCAGTCCATCGCGGCCCGCGCGGCCGATCTCCTGATAATAAGCCTCAATCGATCCGGGCATTTGATAATGCGCGACAAACCGGATGTCCGGCTTGTCGATGCCCATGCCGAATGCATTCGTGGCGACGATGATTTGCGCGCGCGCCGACATGAAATCGTCCTGCGCCTTGATGCGTACCGCATCGCTCATCCCCGCATGGTAAGCGACGACCCGCAGGCCCTGCTCCTTTAACTTTGCGGCGACTTGCTCGACGGCTTTGCGCGTGGTTGTGTAAACGATGCCCGAGCCGTCATGCGCCAGCGCGAGCCGCTTGATGTGTGCGATTTTCTGACGCTCACGCTCCGTGTGAACCACGTCGATCGACAGATTAGGCCGGTCGAATCCGCTAACGAAGGTCGGTGGTTTCACTAAGCCTAACTGTTGAATGATGTCGGAGCGAACATATGGCGTGGCCGTCGCCGTGAGCGCCAAAGTCTGCACGCCGCCCAGCTCAGCGATCGCGTTTTTCAATCGCAGGTAATCTGGTCGAAAGTCGTGACCCCAGGTCGAGATGCAGTGCGCCTCATCGACTGCGAAGAGCGAAATGCGGATCGACTTTAGCGCTTCAACAAAGCTGTTGCTGCGAAAACGCTCAGGCGCGATGTAGACCAACTTGTACTCGCCGCGCCGCAACGCGCTGATACGAGAGTGTTGCTCGGAGGGAGTGATGGAACTGTTGATGAACGTTGCAGGCAAACCGCGCGACAGCAACGCGTCGACCTGATCTTTCATCAAGGCGATGAGCGGAGAGACAACGAGCGTCGCGCCCTTGAGCATCATCGCCGGCAATTGATAACAGAGAGACTTGCCGCTGCCGGTGGGCATCACAACGACGGCGTTTTTGCCCTCGAGAATGGCGCTGATTACTTCCGTTTGACCTTCGCGAAAGTCAGCGAAGCCAAAATGCTGACGCAGGGATATGAGGGCGTCGTTAATCGTCGGCATGCGACGGAGTCTATCGGTTTCAGCTTTGATGTTTCAACTCCGCGAACCGCGCCGCCTGTTACCTACCGGGCGCACCCTGATGCTAAAGGCGCGGCGATCATCGCCGCACCCGTCGAGCTTCATCCCTTTATCGACCCCCCGCGATGATTTCTGGAAAGTGAAGATCGTCTACGCGGCGTACGCTCGAGGTTTTGCTGGTTGCCTTTCGGTCAGTGCTGTTATACTCCCGCCGCAGACCTCGTAAGCTAATCTGCAAGCGCCGAAGACCGAAACTCTAATAGTCCATTGGTTGTTGGAGAGACCTTGCCTGGAGGTCGCGCGGTTTTCTCACCGGGAGGCACCTATGAACCCGATTATGAAGTTTGAGCACCATGTGTTCATCAGCTACGCCCACATCGACAATGCTCGTTTCACCGAGGCCGAAAAGGGTTGGGTAGATCGGCTACACGAGTATTTGGAATCGCGCTTGCCGCAACTAATGGGCGGGCCGGTAAACATCTGGCGCGATGGTAAATTGGGCGGCAATGATGTGTTCAATGACACGATTGAGATTGAACTTTCAAAAACCGCCATCCTGCTTTCCGTGGCCTCGCCGCGCTATTTCCAATCCAGCTCGTGCCAACGGGAGCTCGATGATTTTTTCCGCGTGGCGGCCGAGCATGGCGGTTTGCGGATCAATGACAAACACCGCGTCTTCAAAGTCATGAAGACTTATGTCCCGCTCGAAGAGCATCCGCCAGAGCTAAAGGACATGCTCGGCTACGAATTCTATGCGGTGGATCAGGCGTCCGGGCGTTTCCGCGAGTACGATAATACGATCGGGCCCAAGGGCGAAAAAGACAAAAGATACTGGGACAGGTTCGAGGATTTGGCGCAAGACCTCTGCGCGCTGCTGGAGCGAATGGTCACTGAGCAAAGCGCTCAATCTGCCGCGCCGGCTGGCGAGGGAGCAACCATCTACCTGGCCGAAACCTCTTCCGACCTCAGCGAACAACGGGACAAAGTTAAGCGTGAGTTGCAGCAGTACGGGCACGTGGTGCTGCCTGACAAATCTCTGCCTTTGGCCGCGCCTGCTTTGCAGGAAGCCGTCCGTGATTACCTGCAGCGCAGCCGGCTCTCGGTTCATTTGATTGGCGAGAATTACGGCATCATTCCGGAGATGGAGACTGAGCGCTCCATCGTGCGCCTGCAGGAAGAGCTGGCCGTCGAGCGCGGCGATGACGCGCAGTTCTCCCGATTGATCTGGATGCCGCCGGGATTAGCGCCGAAGGATGAACGTCAGCAGAAGTTTGTCGTCGACTTGCAGAATAGTTTCACTTCGCACAAGGGCTCGGAGCTGCTGCAGGTAAAACTCGAAGACCTCAAGACGATTATCCAGGCGAAGCTGGCCCAGAAGTCGAAACCTGCGACCGCAGTGAGTGAGCAAGCCGGCACCCGCATTTACCTGATTTGCGATCAGTCGGACGTCGACGCTGTGGGACCACTCCAGGATTATCTCTTCGACCAGGGTTGTGAAGTAACGCTCCCGCTGGTCGAGGGAAGCGAAGCCGAAGTCTTTGCGGATCACAAAGAGAATCTGTTGCTTTGCGATGCGGTCGTGATTTTCCAGGGTCGTGCCAGTGAAGGCTGGCTGCGAATGAAGCTGCGCGAACTGCTAAAACTTCCGGGTTATGGCCGGACAGTTCCGCTGCTTGGCAAAGCGATTTACGTGGGCGCGCCCGAGTCTCCCACCAAGGAGCGCTTCAAGACTCGCGAAGCAATGGTCATCAGGCACTACGCGGAGTTCGCTCCCGTGCCGGTCGAGCCATTCATCGCACAGATCAGAAACGCGAAAGGAGGGTCGCAATGAGTACGCAAACCACGACCGAGACCTTCGCCGAAATCGGAATACCGGTTAACCCGTTTCCCGGCTTGCGGCCATTTGAATTTGACGAAAGCCATCTCTTCTTCGGGCGCGACGGCCAGAGTGAACAGTTGATCGGCAAGCTCAGCCGCACACACTTCCTGGCTGTCGTCGGGACTTCGGGCAGCGGCAAGTCGTCGCTGGTGCGCGCGGGATTCTTGCCGGCGCTGCATGGCGGATTCATGACCAGCGCCGGTTCCGCCTGGCGGGTGGCCATCGTGCGTCCGGGCAATGATCCCATTGGCAATCTGGCGCGGGCCCTGAACGCTCCCGACGTTTTCGGATCAGACATCGCAGAGAACGCTGCGATTCAGACGGCTATGGCCGAAGCGAGCTTGCGGCGCGGTAGTCTCGGGCTCGTTGACGCCGTGCGTCAGGCGGTAATGCCGGATGATGAAAACTTACTTGTCGTCGTCGATCAGTTCGAAGAGATATTCCGGTTCGCGAGAGTCGCCGAAAGCGAAGAGTATGGCAACGAGGCCGCAGGCTTCGTCAAACTACTCCTCGAAGCGTCGCGCCAACGAGAGATTCCGATCTACGTCGTGCTGACGATGCGCTCGGATTATCTGGGCGATTGCTCGCAGTTCTGGGAACTTCCCGAAGCGATTAACGAAAGCCAGTACCTGATCCCGCGGCTGACTCGCGATCAACTCCGCGAAGCGATTACCGGCCCAGTGGCGGTGGGCGGCGGCAGGATCACACCGCGTCTGGTAAATCGTCTGCTCAACGATGTCGGCGATAACCAGGATCAACTGCCCGTCTTGCAGCATCTGTTGATGCGCGTTTGGGATGAGTCGAAAGAGGAGCGGCTCGTGGTCGAGTTCAATGAGGGTGGCAAGGCAATCGCAAGACCGCACAAGGAAGTGCACGAAGGCGACGCGATGGATCTGTGTTGCGCGGAAGCCGTGGGCGGAATGACCCAGGCGCTTTCGCGTCACGCCGACGAAGCCTTCAACGACTTGCCGGATGCCCGCCATCAAGTAGTGGCCGAAAAGCTTTTCAAGGCCCTGACCGAAAAAGGTCCCGACAATCGCGAAATCCGCCGGCCAATCATCTTGGGTGAGATCTGTGCGGTCACGGGTGCCACCGCAACCGAAGCAATCACCGTCATTGAAACGTTCCGCCAACCCGGCCGATCGTTTCTGATGCCGCCTGCCGGCGTTGCGTTGAATTCCGAATCGCTGATTGATATTTCGCACGAGAGTTTGATCCGAGGCTGGGCGCGATTGAAAGACTGGGTGGACGAAGAAGCTCGCTCGGCCCGCATCTATCGACGTCTAGCTGAAACCGCGGAATTGCATCGGGAAGCTAGAGCCGGATTGTGGGGCGATCCTGATTTGCAACTTGCGCTGAATTGGCACGAGAAGAACAATCCCAACCAGCATTGGGCGCGGCGATATTATCCAGGCTTCGAGATTGCCGTCGCCTTTCTGAGAGCTAGCGAGAAAAAGCGCGACGATGACATTGCTAACCGCGAGCGTCAGGAGCAGGCAGAAATCCAGCGCGCCAAGAGGGAACTCGATCAGGCCCTGGCTTTGGCTGAAGCTCAGCAACTGCGGGCCAAAGCCGAGCAGCAGAAAGCTGAAGAACAACAGCAACGTTTGGAAGAGCAGGGCAGAGCCGCCTCACGTTTGCGCCGACTGATGGCAGGTTTGGTAGTTGTGGCGTTGCTGGCCCTCGCCTCTGCGGCAGTTGCCTTCATGACTTACAGGAGAGCTGAGGCGGCCAGCGCCGAAGCAATCAATCAAAAGTCCATCGCGATCGATGAGAAAGAAAAAGCCAAAAACCAAAAGGCGGTAGCGGACGAAGCCACGCAGCAAGCTAAAGAAGACAGGCGGAGCGCTGACACAGCCCTGCGGGGAGCTGAGGCAGCCCAGCACCAATCCGCAATCGCCAAGCAGCAAGCCGCAATAGCTTCGCAGCAAGCCGCAATTGGCAAGCAGCAAGCTGAAGAAGCCACTAGCGTTGCCGAAGAGCGCCTGCGCTACATTCTCGCGGAGCAAATAGCCGCCCAGGCCGATATAGCTCTTAACAAAGATCAGGACCTGGAGCGGAGCGTTTTGCTGTCGGTCGAATCGCTGAAAAGAGCATGGACGACTGTTGGCGACGCGGCCTGGGATCAGGGGATGAAGCTGCTCCCCCATCCTGCCGAAATGAAGTTCGCGCACGATGGCGATAACATCTCGGCGATTGCCTACAGCCCCGATGGAAAACTGTTTGCCCAGGGCAGTAGCGATGGTGTCGTCACATTGTTTCAAACGAGCAATGCGGCCGAACCAGTTAAGTCGCAGCTTGAATCGAAACGACCGGTCAAAGTCATTGCCTTCGGACAGGATGGGACCTGGATTGCCGCGGCAAGCGACTCAGACCTTCGAGTGTGGGATCACAACTTGAAGCGGCCCAAATCGCACCAAGGTTTTAATGCTGAGTCTATCGCTTTCAGTCCTGACGGCCGCTATGTAGCAATGGCAAATAGAAGGCCGGTGGAACTGCTCGACACCACAACCTGGCGGGTAGTGACTCACCTCGTTCCAGCAGAAAGCGACAAGAGTTTCGCGCCGGAAATGATGATGTGTGTCGCCTTCAGTCCAGACAGCCGGTGGCTGGCTGTCGGTAACCGTGGAGGCACGGTGGCAGTGTGGGACGTTGCGGATTTCGCTAAGAGCGCTGATGAAAGACTCAAACCTGCCGCCCAGGCGTCTGCCGGACAGACTATTTCCAATATCCGCTTCAGTCCGAAGGGGAATTATCTGGCTTCGAACGACATCTCTGGCGCGGTGGATATTTGGCAGGTGTTCACCGAGAACGAAGGGAAGACCCTCGGCCTCAGAAAGCTAGCCGAGGGAGAAAAGATTAGCGGTCAACACGGTTTG
Source organism: Pyrinomonadaceae bacterium (assembly GCA_041492185.1). Lineage (GTDB taxonomy): Bacteria > Acidobacteriota > Blastocatellia > Pyrinomonadales > Pyrinomonadaceae > JAOAPY01. Next base: position 57,530 of record JBGPWL010000008.1, read on the forward strand.
GCTTCAGCAGCTCTGTTGTTTAGCCCAGATGAATTTTACATCGCCACCGGTACTGGTCAGATTTGGGATGTGCGGGACGGACATGAAGTTTCGCGGATACATCTCGAAAAGGCCATTCCCGCCATCGCTTTTAGCCCGGTCGAAGCTGTGTTTGCGACCGCAGCGGGTGATGTCAAATTCTGGAAGTTCGAATTCGGATCTGAGGCACAGCGCCTTAATCACGCTGGCACAGTGCACACTATGGACGTTAGTCCGGGAGGGCAATGGCTGGTGACCGCAAGCGTCGATGGCGCTCGTGTATTTCGAACAACAGACTGGTCTCTAGTCGCCACACCGGGAGGCGCAGGCGATGTCGCGAGTGCGGTCTTCAGCTCTAATGGCAGGTGGCTCGCAATAGCACGTGGAGATAGGGTAGTGGTGTTTGAAACAACTCATTGGATGGCAGTCAAAGAGTTGATCGCTCCTGCTAGAGTCCCAGCCAGCGGTTCCAGCCCGGATGATCTATCCAAAGTCTCGGCCATTGGTTTTAGTCCGGATGGGCGATCGTTGATAGCGGTCTACGGGTCTCTGGTAAAACTCTTCGAGGTAGGTTCATGGCGGGAGACTCATGCGATGGGGCATCGAGACAAAGTGGAAGGAGTGTTTTTCAGCCCGGATGGCCGATTGTTAGCTACTCTCGGGCACCACCGGCCGAAAGGGCGGCATTCGGAGACAGAGGAGAGGTTCGTGTGGAATACAGCAAACGGGCTGCTAGTGGCCTGTGCAACGGAGAAGGGGGAGCCCTTGGGGATCGAGAAGGAAACCAATCCATCTACAGATGCCTTGATGGAGGCTCCTTGCTCCGCCTTGAAAGGAGACAAACAACAGGCCTTACTTGCGGAAGCGCTCACCTGGAAACAATCGCTGAAACTAGAAGAAAGTTCAGTCACGACTAAGGATGGCCGATGGCTGATGACCGTTGTAGATAACATGGTTACGCTACGGCCTCTGAAAGCCGCCGAGATGATAGACGCTGCCTGTGCCCGCCTCCGCCGGCTTGATTTGACCCCAGACGAACGGAAGCGCTTTATCCCAGACAAAGAAGTCGCACCAACCTGCCCTCCCAGGCAGCCGTGACTAGTACGATGCATCCAGGGCATTTTCATCCGGAATGTACATGTCGCGATCCTCAGGGACGTTGAGATCGCGGCACACAAGACGCTCTCGCTCGGTCTTCAGCGGTGGCGGTCACGTCTAATAGATCGTCGGTGATCTGAAACAGTTTCAAAACTCGCGAAGCAATGATCATCAAGCACTATGGGGAGTTTACTCCCGCACCTGTCGAGCCAGTTATCGCGCAAATCAGAAACGCGAAGGGAGGGTCGCAATGAGTACGCAACCCTCCGGGGCCTGCGCGGAGATCAAAATTCCTGACAATCCTTTTCCCGGCTTGCGGCCATTTGAATTTGAGGAAAGCCATCTCTTCTTTGGTCGCGACGGCCAGAGCGAAGAGTTGATCACGAAGCTTGGCCGCACGCGCTTTTTGGCGGTTGTCGGCACTTCGGGCAGCGGCAAGTCTTCACTCGTGCGCGCCGGATTCTTGCCGGCGCTGCATGGCGGGTTCATGCCCAAAGCCGGTTCCGGATGGCGAGTGGCGATCATGCGCCCAGGCAATGATCCGATTGGCAATCTGGCCCAGGCCCTGAATGCCCCCGACGTGTTCGGATCTGAGATCGAAGGGAACGCCGCGATTCAAACGGCCATGGCTGAAGCGACTTTGCGGCGCGGCAGCCTCGGTCTGGTTGACGTCGTGCGTCAGGCGGCGATGACGGAAACTGAAAACTTGCTTGTCGTCGTCGATCAGTTCGAAGAGATCTTCCGCTTCGCCAGAGTCTCAGCAGGCGAAGAGTATGGCAACGAGGCTGCGGGCTTCGTCAAACTAATCCTCGAAGCGTCGCGCCAGCGCGAGGTCCCTATCTACGTGGTGCTGACGATGCGCTCCGATTACCTGGGCGATTGCTCGTGGTTCTGGGACTTGCCCGAAGCTATCAACGAAAGCCAGTACCTGATCCCGCGGCTGACTCGCGATCAACTCCGCGAAGCGATCACCGGCCCAGTGGCGGTAGGCGGCGGCAAGATCACACCGCGTCTGGTAAATCGGCTGCTCAACGACGTCGGCGACAACCAGGATCAATTGCCGGTCTTGCAACACCTCTTGATGCGCGTTTGGAACGAGTCGAAAGAGAAACAGCTGGCAGTTGAAGTCAAAGCCGGCGACCAGACAAACACCAGGCCGCACAGAGAAGTGCACGAGGGTGACGCCCTGGATCTGTGTTGTGCGGAAGCCGTCGGCGGAATGGCCCAGGCGCTTTCGCGCCACGCCGATGAAGCCTTCAACGAATTGCCCGATGACCGCCATCGCGCGGTGGCCAAAAAATTATTCGAGGCCCTCACTGAAAAAGGCGCCGACAACCGCGAAATTCGACGCCCGATCACGCTGGACGAGATCTGCGCGATAGCCAATGCCGGCCAAGCCGAGGTCATCACCGTCATTGATACTTTCCGCCGGCCGGACCGCTCGTTTTTGATGCCACCTGCAGACGTCGCTCTGGACGCGGAATCGCTCATCGACATCTCGCACGAAAGTTTGATCCGGGGCTGGGCGCGATTGAAAGCCTGGGTGGACGAAGAAGTGCGCTCAGCGCGCATCTATCGCCGGCTGGCCGACACCGCCGTGCTCCATAAGGAAGGTGGAGCGGGACTCTTGCGCGACCCCGAGTTGGAAATCGCGCGAAAGTGGCATCGGGAAAGCAACCCGAATCAGGTTTGGGCGCGGCGCTATCATTCTGAGTTCACCAATGCGATGGAGTTTCTGGATCAGAGCCGGCGCCGAAAACGCTCAATGCGGATGATGTATGTCGGCGTGGTGGTGGCAGTTGTGATCCTGTTGGTAGGGTCGGCGTGGTATCGACAAAGAGTTCTCCTCGAACGTAGAGCGGACGAAGTGCGATTGCAGGAACAGTTCAAGCGCCAGCAACAAGCTGCTGCTGCCCTGCTGGAACATGCGAGATCGACCAGCAGACTCCAGGAGAGCGCCTTAGCCAGCCTGCTGCCTGAAGCCGCCGAATACGCCTTGAGACTAATAGAGAAAGCTAAACTGAAAGGGATTGACCTTCACATCATCGATGGTTATCGCAGTTTCGAACAACAGGAAGAACGATTCAATCAAGGTCGCACCAGGATACGGGCCTCGACCCACGCAACCGGCCTGGCTTTTGATGTGGCTATCGACCGGAATGGAACTTTGGTCTATGAAGGACCGGAGTTTGATCTCCTCGGCGTCTTAGGCGAGGAGTTAGGCTTAGTGTGGGGTGGAAGAAGGACGTTCGAGGCTGACAAGGCCCACTTTGAAACCCGAGGCGCCGAGGAAGCCCTAAAAAAACTTAAGAAGACTTAGGGCAAAGTTAACGAACGTCATTCGAATCACGCCGGAAACTCCCAGTTCCAGTCACGCGAAACTACTACTAAAGGGGTGAGACGCGATGCTTGAACCAATCCAACAATTTCGCTCGATGTTGAATAGGCTGAGGGAGAGTCTGTTCAAAGGTTTATTTAGAGCGAGGTTCAGGTATGACGTTTTCATCTCTTACTCTCACAAGGATGCCGAGGAGTATGCCGGAAATCTAAAGAAACAACTCGCGGCTCTGGATTTTAATTGCTTCATCGACGAAGAAGAATCGCCTCCCGCTGCTCGATTCGCTCAAGCGCGCCGCACGCGGCGCGATGCACGGCCTCAAGTTGCGCGCGCGTCGCTTCAATTCCGTAAAGCGCCGGATAAGTTGCTTTGCGCGAGCGCGCGTCTTTTCCCAGAGTCTTGCCGAGATCTTCAGCCGTTGAGGTCACGTCCAATAGATCATCAGTGATCTGAAACAGGAGGCCGAGATTGGTTGCGTATTCAGTGAGGGCTTGCAGTTCGTTTTCATCCCTGCCCGCTATCATTCCACCGCAACGCGCCGCCGCGCGGATCAGGGCGCCGGTTTTCTCTTGATGAATGCGTTCGACTTCGCGATGCTCGCAAGAACCAAGGCGGCGCTGCTATACTCGCGCGCACCATTGAGAGACCCCCGTAAGAATCTCGTTTGTTGCATCGATCGAACATGATTGAAAGGTCGCTTCAATAGGAAACTAGTGTGCTGTAACAGCTAATTCTTTAGGGCCGCCATTCATCCGACTATGGACAGGGTCGGATATGGAACTCGAGGTTCGTGTTTCTTCGGTTTCGTTCGTGTGATTTCGTGGATCGTCTTTCTGCTGCTAACCAACGCACGATCCACGAAGTTACACGAAAAGGCTGGAACCTACACGAACCAGCTCTAGCAATACCGAGTTCCTGATTTCTCCTGCCGGTGCATGGTCGAACTGGTGTAAAGAAATAGGTGTTACGGCACACTAGTGTTCGAGGAGTTGTGATGCTGGCCCTGCTCTATTTAGCGGCGATGACTTATTTCGGCGATCGCGTCTGCCGAAACTTTTTCCGCTTCGTTTCCGGCCGACACCGCCTCGCAGTTTCATTTCTTACGGGCCTGCTGCTCAGCACCTGGATTACTTACCTCGGCGCATTGACTTTTGCGTGGTCGCGCCGGCCGCTGGTGATGGGCAACATCATTTTTCTGCTCGTATTCGTTCTGGCGATCTACAAACTTCCGCTTCGCCCCGCTGAAAATTATTACCACACGACAACCTCGCGATATGTCGGATCGAATCGATGGGACTGGATCTGTCTCGGCGCCTTTTTGATATTCACCTGCTGGCTGATGTTTGCGACGCTGAATTTCAAGGACGGCCAGTTTCAGATCAGCTACAAGAGCTGGACCGACTTTGGCGCCAATCTTTCGCTGGCGCAGAGCTTCGCGCTGGGCCACAATTTTCCCACCGAACATCCTTACTTTCCGGGAGAGATCATTCGCTACCATTTTCTTTTCTGGTTCCAGGCGGCGAACCTTGAATTCCTCGGTTTCAAACTCGTTTGGGGCGTCAATCTGCTCAGCATCCTATCTATGCTGGCGCTGCTGATGCTCATAATGACCTTCGCTGAAGTCTTGTTTGGTTCTCGTAGGGTGGGCCGGCTGGCCGCTTTCCTCTTTTTCTTTTCGAGTTCGCTTTCTTATCTTCTTTTCTTGCGTTCGCAACTGAGTTTTCGCGCGGCGATGAGCGCGGTGCTCCATGCCGATCACTTTCTTGCTTCCGGCTATCCCTTCCGCGGCGAAGACTGGGGCGTGCTGACGATCAGCGTGTTCGTTTTCCAGCGGCATCTCATCAGCGCCGTCGGCATTCTTCTGGTCGTCTTAATTTTCTTGGTCGATCGCTACAAAGATGCGGAGCACGAATCTGAGCCTGCTGCTTCTTTGACGAAAGACAAAGGAGCGACAAAGAGATTGCGCGATGCCGGAAAGAAAGAGGTTTCGGCGCGTCAACCTCTCCGACCGCAGCTCAAGACTTTCATTTTTTCCGGCGCTTTGATTGGCTTGCTGCCCTACTGGAACAGCGCGATCTTTGTTTCCGCTGTGGTAGTGCTGGGCTCCATCTTCCTTCTTTTCTCGCACAGACTTTATTCCGCCATCCTGATTGTCACTGCGTTATTGATCGGTTTGCCGCAAGTGCTGATGCTTCGCGCCGGGAACATCGCCGCGTCGAATCACTCGCTCTTGCATTGGGGCTACACGCTTGACCAGCCCACGCTGGCGCTGGTCGTAAAATATCTGGGTTGGAGCTTTGGGTTGAAGTGGCTGGCGATCTTTATCGCGCTCATATTTCTTTCCAACTTTCACCGGCGCTTGTTCGTCGCGGTTACTAGTTTGCTCGCCGTCGTGTTTCTTTTTCAGCTCAGCACGGACCTATTTAACAATCACAAGCTGCTAAATGTCTGGGCGGTTTTTGCAAGCATCTATGCCGCCTACGCGCTCCGGCACATCAGCAAAATCAGAATTGTCGGTGTTGCACTCGCTGTGGTGTTGGCTGTCGGAATAATCCTTGGCGGCATCATCGATCTGTTTCCGCTCCACAACGATGAGGTGCTGACTGTGCCTTATGAGAATGACCGGTTATCAAATTGGATTCTGACAAACACGCAACCTTCGGACGTTTTTCTGACTGATCTGGTGCTCACTCATCCCATTCTTTTCACGGGCCGGAAAATTTTTCTGGGATATACATTGTTCGCGTGGAGCGCCGGCTATGACGTTCCTCCGCGCGAAAACCTCTATCACCGAATGTTCCAGGAGCGTGACCCGGTTGAACTGGTGCGCCTGCTCAACGCCAACAGGATCGCTTACGTATGCATTGATGATGGCGTACGCGGAAACAAAGCGCTCAATCCCTTCAACGAGTCTGTTTATCGAGGGCACTTTCAGAAAGTCTTTGAAGATACGGAACATCGATATGAAAATCTGACGATCTACAAAGTCCCCGGCGCTGGCGAGTTGAGCGTCCCGCAAGTCGTGCCCTCCCTTGCGATCCCGATCGTCATTCATTAAGGTGAGAAATAATCATGCCGACGATATTGAGCGACATTGAGTTGCGAGTGCTGGGGTCTTTGATTGAAAAGCAGATGGCCACGCCGGAATACTACCCGCTGACCTTGAACGCGCTGACACTCGCTTGTAACCAAAAGAACAACCGCAATCCCGTAACCGCGTTCGACGAAGCCGCAGTCGCGCAAGCGCTGGAAACTTTGCGCGAAAAAAATCTCGCATACGTTTTTTACGGCAGCAACAGCCGCGTGCCAAAGTACAAACATGTGATGCCGGAGATTTTTCATCTCGATCAAGCGGAACTGGCAGTGATGTGCGTGCTGATGCTCAGGGGAGCGCAAACTGTCGGCGAGCTGCGCGACCGCACTATGCGCCTTCACAACTTCACCGGCCTTGATGAGATTGATACGACGCTCAATTTATTGATGGTAGAAGAACCGGAACCGCTGGTTGTGCGCCTGCCGCGTCAGCCCGGGCAGAAGGAAGCGCGCTTTGCGCATCTGTTGGCGGGCGAAGTTAGTATTGATCAGTCTGCTGAATCAGAACCTTCGAAGCGACCCGTGACTCATAGGACGACGGACAGTGAACGCGTGCTAAAACTTGAGCAGGAAGTGGAAACACTGCGCGCGGAAGTAGCGAGCCTGCAGCAACAGTTTGAAGATTTCAAGAAACAATTCGAGTAGTCGCGGTCGCGCATACTGCCGCAAGAAAAGACCCATGATTGTTGGAAAATTCCGCTGATTAGCCGAGAAGCTGCTGCCCGGAATCCCGAAATTTCCCGGCAAAAACCTCCGGCGACGGAACCGCTTTACGTGGCACGCCGGATGCAAAGTTGAGAGCGGATCGATTCAGCCTCCAAGTGGTATAGTATCGCCACAAGTTAGTTGAAGAGGGCTCCTCGATGATTACAGACGGCCTTCGCAAGCGGAACGAAAGCAAAGCGAGCAAGCTGCACTCGCAAAGCTGTGCAGTGCGTAAGCGAAGTGAAGGCTTACTCAAACCTCTCACACTCGTTTGCCTATTCCTCTTCGTCGTGGCGTTCTCAGTCAACACCGCGGCGGGATCAACTCAAACATTTACAATTTCAGGCCGAGTGACGGATGGGTACGGCAATATTATCAGCGGTGCGACCGTAACTCTCAGTGGCACTCAGTCGGCCGTAACTACTGCCGATAGCAATGGCAACTATTCGTTTCCAAATCTTCAAGCGGGAGGTAACTACGACCTGTCTCCATCCAAAGCAGGTCAATACTTTGGTTTCGGTGGTTCCGTCAATAATTTAAGCAGCGACCTAATTGTGAATCTTCGCTTGGACCCCTACGTCGCGTTCAACATTCGGGTGACGGATGCCTCCGGCAACGGTATTGGGGCAGTTGCCATTCAGATCAATGATGAGACGCTGTCTCCGCTGACTAGCTCCTTTGGCATTGTTAATATCCTCATTGGCATTGCCGCCACAAACAACAACCCTCCGATCAAACTAACTCCACAAAAGCCTGGCTATCTCTTCGATCCGCCAAGTCTGACTTTCAATCCACAAGACGGCAATCAGGCGGTCCACTTCATAGGCGCCCTGTCAGGTCTGCCCGTAACTTTTCTTCAATTTAGCGCTGACAGATTCACCGTCAACGAAGGCGACGGTAGCGCTACCATCACGGTGACTCGGACTGGCGATACCTCCACTGTGGTCGGAGTGTCTTACTTTACCGCCGATGCCGGCGTTGCCACACAGAAGTCCGACTATGTGATGGCCACGGGCACACTTAATTTCGCTCCGGGTGAAACGACCAAGACGTTTACGGTCCTCATCATTGACAATGCCTATGTTCAGGGCGCTCACACGCTGTTTCTTCAATTGACAAACCCAACAGGAGGATCGTTTCTCGGCGCCCAATTCACGTCATATCTAACCATTCTTGACAACGATACTGGACCGGCGACTACCAATCCTTTAGACACCCCCCAGTTCTTCGTCCGTGAGCATTACTACGACCTGCTCGATCGCCTGCCTGATCAACAGGGATCGGATTACTGGAGCAGTCAGATTGCCCAGTGCGGGTCGGACGCCAGGTGTTTGACGATGAAACGAACGAGTGTGTCGGCGGCGTTCTTCATCGAACAGGAATTTCAGCAGACGGGCTTAGTTATTTATCGTCTAAACAAAGCTGCCTTCGGACTGATTCCGAGCTACAGCCATTTTATGCAGGATCGCAACTGCTTGATTGGCGGCGCCGGGCTGCCACAGAGCACGATCGATTTTGCGAACGCATTTGTGCAGACCGGAACGTTCGTGCAGTTCTATCCCAATTCACTGTCGCAGACTGACTTTGTAGACAAGCTTTTCGACACCGCGGGGTTGGTTCCTTACACGACGGAGCGGCAACAACAGATTCAAGCTATGTCAGGCGGCAAAACGCGTGCGCAGGTGTTGCTTGATGTGATCGAGATCCCGGAGTTCAAGAATCGAGAGTACAATCCGGCGTTTGTGTTGATGCAGTATTACGGTTATCTGCGCCGCGACCCCGACCCGGACGGGTACAACTTCTGGCTGAACGTCCTCAACAACAAATTACCGCACGATGACAGTGGCTACCGCGCCATGGTCTGCGCCTTCATTACCTCATTCGAGTATCAGGATAGATTCAGTCCCGTGCGCACTCACAGCAACGCCGACTGTGGACCATGAAGTGAGGATGCACTTTCAGACGATTCGCGTTTTCCAACGACCACGGCGGAAGATCAGCGCGCTGACTACAGCGAGCGTTGAGAAAGCGATCATGATTGCGAGAAACACTCCGCGTGGTCCGAGATGGAAAACGATCGCCAGCGCGTAAGCCAGCGGTAATTCCCACAACCAGAAAACGAAGAGGTTGATTACAGTCGGCGTCCACGTGTCGCCCGCGCCGTTGAAAGACTGCGTCAACACCATGCCGTACGCATAGAACAAAAATCCGTAGGCAACAATGCGCAAGCAATCGACGCCGTAGGGAACAACACTAGGATCCGATGTGTAGATGTGAATGATCGGACGCGCAAACAGCACAAAGATCAGACCAACAATACCGAGGCAACACATGTTGTAGAAGCCGGCCTTCCAAACTGCGCGCTCGGCCCGCTCGGGGTTGCGCGCGCCCAACGCCTGGCCGACCATCGTGGCCGCGGCGTTGGACATTCCCCACGAAGGCAGAATCGCAAAAACGATTGTGCGCATGCCGATCGTGTAACCCGCGACGGCATTACTGCCAAAGCTCGCCACCGTGCGCACCAGACCGATCCAGCTCGCCATGCCAATGAACACCTGGAACGTGGCCGTTGACGATAGCCGCACCAGTCGCGCCATGATCTGAGGCTCCAGCCGCAAATGCGCGCGCGTGATGTCGAACCGTCCGCCTGCACGTACGAGCCTACTGAACGCATAGAGTGCGCCGGCGCCGCGGCCAATGTTTGTCGCCACCGCCGCGCCCACCACGCCGAGTTTGGGAAAAGGGCCGACGCCAAAGATGAAGCAGGGACCGAGTATGATGTTGATGGAGTTAGCCAGCCATAGCACGCGCATTGCGATTGCCGCGTCGCCGGCGCCGCGAAAGATCGCATTGATCAAAAACAGCATCATGATCGTTGCGTTGCCCGCGAACATGACTCTGGTAAATCCCGATCCGTTATTAATCACCCATGGCGACGCTTTCATCAGCGACAGCAGCTTCGGCGCCAGCGGCACGCCAATCAACGCAATCACAGTTGAGAGGATCAGGCCCAGCGCGATTGCCTGGACTGCCGCGCGCGCCGCTCCGTCGGGGTTGCGTTCGCCGATGCGGCGCGCCACCATCGCGGTCGCTCCGATGCCGAGCCCAATCGCGAGCGCGTACATCAACGTCAAAAGTGATTCGGTGATGCCGACAGTGGCAACGGCATCGGCGATGCGAAGATGTGAGACCCAGAAAATATCCGCGACCGCGAAGACGCTCTCCATCAACATCTCGAGCACCATCGGGACCGCCAGCATAATCACAGCGCGCCCGATCGGTCCGACGGTGTAGTCGCGATGCGAGCCGCGCACAGATTCGCGAACGGCAGACCAGAAACCTTGACCCGATTCGGCGGCAGGCAACGGCTCCGCGCCGCCGATGCCGGCCTCAATCTCGGCGGCGGCGATCAATGCAGATTCGGCTACGCTTTCAGCAGCCGGCAATGACGGTAGTATCTCGTTCGAATCAGGCATCTTTGGCCCCGATCTTTTCCTGCTGACCAAACGGCGCGAAGTATTCCTGTGCTCTACGCAGAAAAAGGAAACAAGGTTCTGCGGAAACTCCGATCGTATTCGGAAAAATGAAGGCCCCGGTGTGAGGTCGCGGATGATTGCCAATCGAGATTACGAATTACCGGCGCGGCCAAAATCGTCCTGCAGCCTGATGATGTCGTCTTCGCCCAGATAATTACCGCGCTGCACTTCGATGAACACGAGTAGGTCGCTGCCGGGATTCTCTACGCGATGCGCCGAACCGATGGCGATATCGATCGCCTCGCCGGCTGATAAGATGATCTCCTCGTCATCAAGCGTAACCTTCGCACTTCCCTGAACCACGACCCAGTGTTCCGCTCGCTGCGAGTGCTTCTGATAACTTAACCGCTTGCCGGGCAGCACCTCGATGCGCTTGACCTTGAAGTTGTCTCCCTCATCAAGCACAGAAAAGGAGCCCCACGGTCGTCGATCGAATCTCGGCGATGTTTCCAACGCTTCCTCGTGCATGCAACGGCACCTCCCGCAAGCGCGCGCGAATTTCTTAAGCCCTCGACCAATAAAAACCCAAAAGTCATAAATACTCAAATGTTTAGTGGGATATTCTGCCTATTCGGACTGATTAATTGGCAACGGATATCTTTGCGCAAAGCTCGGCGAACGTGAGGCGGGTTTTTGGATTTCTAGTGGATGGCAGAAAACGTCTCGGCCGAGCGCTCTTCGAGAATTGGGTCGTGTGGTATACTCTGGGCGCTCAAAAAAACCAGATTGGCTAATAGATTTATCCCGCGGTACGTTACGCTATAGTCTGTCGAGTTATCCGCGAAACAGGAGTTTTGACCTCCTGATCCAGGTCCCATCAATCGCAAATCGCTGAGACGAGGTTGAGCTTTACATGGATAGTGGAAACTACTCCAAAAACGGACACGAAGCCGAACACGCGGTGCTCGTGGTCAACGATTTGCCGGATCAGCTTGATCTGATGAGCGCCGCATTGCGCCAGGCCGGTTACTCCGTGTTGACCGCGGAAGACGGCCGCGCTGCCTTCGAAGTGGCAAAGCGCGAGCGTCCTAATGCGGTCATCAGCGATGTGATGATGCCCGGGCTAAGTGGAATCGAGCTCTGCCGGCTGATTCGTCATGATGAGGAACTGCGCGCTCTGCCGGTGCTACTGGTTAGCGCGCAACGCACTGACACCGGCAGCGTCATCGAGGGTCTGGGAGCCGGGGCAGATGATTATTTGGAGATGCCGTTCGACTCGGCAAAGTTAGTTGCGAAAGTATCACGCCTCATTGAACGCGCGGACCTTGAAGCCGCGCTGAAAGACTCGGAAGAGCGATACCACCTGCTCTTTGATCGTACGCCACAGCCAATCTGGGTTTTCCATGAAGAAACGCAGGCTTTCCTCGCTGTCAACGATGCCGCCATTCGCATTTATGGGTACTCGAGAGAAGAGTTTCTTTCGATGACCATCAAAGACATTCGTCCCGCGGAAGACGTTCCCGCGCTCTTGATAAAGACCGCAGAAAGTAATGAGCCGGTCTTAACGAGTCCGTGGCGGCACCGTAAAAAAGACGGAAGCATTATTTACGTTGAAATGACTTCGCATCCCCTGGTATTCGGTGAAAGTAAGGCGCGGTTGGTAATCGCCACCGATGTTACCGATCGAAAACTGCTGGACGAGGAACAGAAGCGGATGCACGTTTCCATTCAGCAGTCGGCAATGGAGTGGCGTCAAACCTTCAATGCGATCGATTTCCCGGTGCTGATCGTAGATCTGGAGGGTCGCATCAAGCGCTTGAACCAGGCAGCGCACGCGATTGTCGGCAGCGGTGAAGAGATTATTGGCCAGGAGATCGTCAAGGCTGGGTCAGGCCAGCCCTGGCAAAAAGCTGCGGAACTAATAGATCAGATTCGTGAAGACAGCGCGGCGAAATCCGCCGAAGTCAGGGACAATGCGACGGCCAAGACGTGGGCAATAACGCTTTACCTCATTAACGAGTTCGGCGCGTTTGGCGAACGCGCAATATTGATCGCCCAGGACATTACGAAAAGAACTGAACTCGAGGCGTCGCTCAGACACAGTGAAATGATGTCCCTTTTGGGATCACTGGTTGCCGGCGTTGCTCATGAAGTGCGAAACCCGCTATTTGGTATTTCGTCAATAATGGACGCGTTTGAAACTCGCTTCAGCGAACGCACTGAATACCTGCGTTACACGAACGTGCTGCGTGACGAGTTGGGTCGGTTGAATATTCTCATGGAGGAGTTGCTTGAGTATGGCAAGCCCTTCAAGGGTGAACTTTATGTCTCTTCAGTGGATGACGTCGTGACCAAATCCCTCCGTTCGTGCGTGCCGGTCGCTGAGATCGCGGGCGTTAAGCTCGTCAACAGGGTGAACGGAAAGGTCCCACATGTCCTGATTGATCGCCGTCGACTGTCCAAAGTCTTCGTCAATCTGATAGAAAATGCGATTCAGCATTCGCCGCGCGGTGAGATCGTGAGAGTCGAAGCGCACGAGAGTTACGAAGGTAACCAGCGCTGGGTGGACTGTGCCGTGAAGGATTCGGGAGTTGGCATTCAGGCTGAAGATGCGGCAAGCATATTCGAGCCCTTCTTTTCAAAGCGACGTGGTGGCACCGGGCTGGGTTTGGCTATCGCCAAGAAGATCATGGAAGAACATGGTGGGACATTGATTGCGGGAAACAATCCCGAAGGTGGCGCTTGCATGACTGCCAGGTTTCCGATTCCCGCGCAAGAGGAAATGAACGGCGATGGCTAGAAACAAAATTCTGGTTGTCGATGACGAAGCGGGCCTTCGCTTTGGCGTTCGTGACTTTCTCGAGCTGCAGGGCTACGAAATCGACGAGGCGGAAACTTGCCGTGACGCCCAACAGCTCTTTCGGAAGTCGCGGCCTGACCTCGTTATCGCAGACTACTTGTTGCCTGACGGAACCGCTCTCGACCTTTTGCCGCGCCTGAAAGAGATCGATTCAGAAATTCCCCTGCTCATCCTTACTGCGCACGGATCTATCGATCTTGCAGTCCGGGCAATAAAGGAAGGCGCTGAACAATTCCTAACCAAACCGCTTGAGTTGCCGGCTCTGCTCGTGATCCTTCAGCGCATTCTCGAAAACAAGCGCAACCTGCAGAAACAACTGGCCAACAAATCTCGCGAAGTTCGCACCGCGATCGATCCCTTTCTCGGAACGAGTCCCGCGATTACTTCCCTCTCAGAACAGGCAAGAAAAGTTCTCCTAACTGAGAGCCCTATCCTGATTCTGGGAGAGACTGGAACCGGCAAAGGCGTTCTCGCAACCTGGTTGCACTCAAACAGCCCGCGGTCAGAAGAAGCCTTTGTCGATCTGAATTGCGCCGGGCTGTCCCGCGAGCTGCTCGAGACGGAACTCTTCGGACACGAGAAAGGCGCCTTCACCAGTGCCACGGCGACAAAGCAGGGATTGTTTGAAGTGGCGCACCGCGGCACGATCTTTCTTGACGAGATTGGGGACGTCGATTTGCAGATCCAGCCGAAGTTGCTAAAGGTGCTTGAAGAGAAACGATTTCGCCGGGTGGGGGACGTGCGAGATCGGCAGGTCGATGTGCGCTTGATTGCGGCAACGCATCAGGACATCAGCGAACTCGTGAGAGAAAGGAAGTTCAGAGACGATCTTTACTTTCGCATCAGCACCATTCCGCTGACTTTCCCGGCGCTACGCGAAAGGACCGAGGACATTCCAATCCTGGCCCAGTACTTACTTGAGAAGATTGCCGCCGATCTCGGACGAGGAGAAGTGCGGCTTGGACCAGACTGCATCGAGGCGCTGCAATCGTATTCGTGGCCTGGGAATATCAGAGAACTCCGCAATGTGATTGAGCGCGCCGTACTTCTTAGTGAACAAAAAACTATCGGCTTGAAAGATCTTCACTTTGACGGGCGCGCGGGAGCGCAGGCTTTCTATCAAGACTCGCGCCTCACCCTGCTCGAACTCGAACGCCAACACATAGAACGGGTTTTGCAGGAAGAAAAAGGTCGCGTTGAGCGCGCCGCCAAGCGGCTGGGAGTGCCGCGCAGCTCCCTCTATCAAAAACTCAAGCGGCACCGGATCGCACCGTCCAAATTCTAGAATGCGTGTCCAGATCGTGGACAAACCCTCCTGTTCTTGCGCCTCAGCAATAACTACCCTTCGAAAACACTCAGCATTTTCAAATATTCTACACAAACACCACTGTGGCTTAGCAGTTGCACTTAAGCCACGCGAATTGATCTAAAAGATGCTCTCTTCTGCGCCGACCGAGAGAGCTTCAAGGGGACGGATTGAGCCTGCAATTGCCCCGCATCGCTCAAGCAAATGCTCTCCCAGTCCTTAGGTCTACTCAGTGTCGTTGTAAGAATCTTTAGACAAACGGATTTTCAAGGAGTCGAACAATATGAAAAGGGTTTTACAGGCCTCGCTTACAGTCGCTGTGGCAGCCGCGATGATCGGATTGGCAGCTACTCAGGCGCGGGCGGATCGCGTCGCATTCAATGCTGGGTTTGGCGCTGCTTCCGTTCCGGGCACGTTGACGATGGGCGCAATACCATTGTCGTTCACCGAGTCAAGTTTCGCTGCGGTTAGCGCCACGCGCAGTGCAAGTTTCAGCGTCGCGCCAGCCAACTTGACCGCCCAAAACGCGTCAATCCAATCCACAAGAATGCGCACCAATGTCTTGCCGAACGTTCCGGGTGGACCTGCCACTCCCGAGCCGACGACTCTGCTACTGCTCGGTACGGGACTGGTTGGTACGGCCGCGGTGTTTCGAAGAAGACTGAGACGCTCTAATTCCAAGTAGCGGCAATTGAGGCGGCCAAAAAGAGCGCAATCACGACTGCCCTGGCTGCTCATGAGCCAGATAATTAGAGGTTCATTATGTATACAAAGCCAATGATCCTGCCCCTTGACCTTGAAGGGAAGATCTACGCCCTTCAGGATGAGAAGGGAAATACCATCGGAACCGGCACTAGAGAGGTATGTGAGGTTCTGATGTACATTATTACTAAGCAGTCGTCACGACCTAATTCGTCGGGTACGCGAGCCCATGTTACCCGAAGGCCCAATGTGCGGGCTGCTATAGCGATATAGCAGTTGGGCCGGGCAGGAAAAGTCAAACTACCTCGCAGTCGGACTCCCTTTAACTGTCTGCCTGGCTTTGTGGGTACGATCGTCATCTTACGGCCCCCGGGTGGAGAGAGAACAATGGGTTCTTTGGGAGGAAGCCGATTTGGGAAAGGGCGACGTTGTCCGTCGTCTCAAATTCTACTTTCTTGTTACCGCTCTTCTCTCTCTGCCAAACAAGCATCACGGATAGCCTTTCATCTCGCCAGTTGTGATTTTTGTGCAGCAGAGCTGCAGTTGCTCTCACGGTATCCTCTCGCGGAAGGACCCTGCGAGCCTGCGACGATGCCGCTACACCTTGCTGGCCTGGCTAAGGCGCTAATGACGAAGGACCGCCATAGTACCGAAGCCTTGCTTTTTAGGATCTATGGAACAGAACCGCTTGCTTTCAACAATCGAGGACAGAACACGAGCGATCTGTTAACGCAATGAATGTTTGAATTGGTTTCTCTCGCGAGCGATTTTCTCCGATGTCTTCATCGGTGCTTGCCAGCGGTGCGACCAATGTAAAGCTCTTGAACTCTAAGCAGCCGTATCCCGCACGCGAATGGCGATTGTCAAAGAAACTCGATTTGGAAAACTGCGAAAGGTCTCCGGACGGTTGCGACGCATGTTGATTGGGAAACAGAGAACAGAAGAGCCCGAGATGCCGCGCATGCTCATTGTGGATGATGAGGAGTCTATTTGCTTTTCAATGAGTGAGTACTTTGGTCTTCACGGCTACAAGGTAGACACTGCCCGCGAACTCGAGGAAGCCGAACAATTTATCGAACGCAGTCAGTATGCTGTAGCGATCCTCGACCTACGGCTCGGCGTAGCGCACAATGCTGACGGGCTTGAGATCATCAAATTCCTCAACGATCGTTGCCCGGAAACACGCGTCGTGGTCCTTACCGCTTATGGATCTGCTGAAATGGAGGACGAGGCGCGGCGCTGCGGCGCCGATGCATTTCTCCGAAAGCCCAAGCCGCTATCACAAGTGGCCCAGGTCATTCAAGGATTGATAGAGTCACCTTCCAAACAAACGGCGAGGTCTGCTTGATCCGAAGAATTAGCGGGTCCTGTAATCGCCATTTCTGATTTAATAGCCCCCAGGACAATTTCGAAGTCACTTTCCGTCGAGAATTCGTTTCATCACGGCGAGCGCTCCCAAATGATAAGCATTGTGATCGGCAACGAGCAAAGCTTCGCGGAGAATTGTCTGGCCCTCACCATGAGGTATTTGCGCAAACAGATCTGTTGAAGGATCGTCGACAAGATTTTCCAACTGTAGCAGATCGGACCGAAAAGCCTGCACTGTCTTGTTCCACGCCTCGGCATCAGCCAGGACATCAGCCTCCGGCCAGTAGCCCTCCGGAAACTTTGGCGAAACGTGACCGGGATTGCGGCTGAATTCCAGAATGTCCCATTGCGCAATCCGTATGTGCTCGAGCACCTGCCACGACGTATAGGGCACGCCATCTATCTTTCCGTTGATAAGATCGATTGGAAAGTCGGCGATGAGACTTTCGCAGTCAACATGTGCGCCGCCGCCGCGCAGGAGGAAAAGCAGATGGTCACGAAGGGCTCTGTCGTGATTCACTAATCACCAACTTTCTCAATGCCGGTACAATCGTGGAACATAGCCTTTCGGCAAACCCAGTCGCCGTTTTCTGCCGCCATTCATCAACTCCTCCTGCGTGAGACTGGGAGTCGATTCTTCCGGAACTTGGCCGGCTTCTTCTTGCGGTTCGCGCGATTGTGCACCGAAGTGAGAGTGATCTGTTTCTATCTCATCGGGGAGTTCTTTGAAGCAGGCGTCGGTGTGGGTCAGAAACTCGGCGCATGCTTTCCTTAACTTATCGGGGCCATCAAGCAATCCTTCGACAGCTTCCTTAAGTGTCGCGCGACGTTCGCGGACAGCTTCGATCTTTTGGGCCTCGCTCATCTCGGCCCACGCGGAACCGTTGATGGCTGACTTCGACATCCAACCAGAGTTTACTCGTTTCTCTTTAGCTTTCAAGTGAGTTTGGAACAAAAACGAGGTTCGCGACACCGAAGAAATGGCGGGGCACACAGAGAATCCTGATCAAAGAGTCGTTGGGCGAGAACGGCTTTAATGGAAATCATGCGAAGGCGCAGCGGCGACTTTGAATGAAAGTGGCCAGACGCGCCTGGCCTTCACAGAAACCACGTTATCCTGATTCTGCAATGTGCCATCGATTAGAAGAAAGGGATGATCCACGAGCACCAGACGATTTTTGTCGAATAGCTGCGGCGTGACAATCACGTTTGCCACTCCCGTCTCGTCTTCCAGACTCAAAAACATAAAGCCTTTTGCCGTGCCCGGACGTTGTCGAACAATCACCCATCCCGCAACACGCACTAACCGCCCATTCGGCATTGAACGAACATCGCTCGCGCGCAAAGCGCCCAACTTATTCAATTCTACGCGATGATGACCCACGGGATGTCTGCCAATGGTCAACCCTGTGCCGCGAAAATCCGCATCAATTCTTTCCGGCAAAGTCATGGGAAGCAAAGGTGATGTTCCATCCATTTCATGAAGCTCTTCATACAAAGCCCCTGCCGCGCGCGCGACTCGTTCCACTTGCCACAGCGCATCGCGCCTATGCACATTTTGTCCGACAAACTTCAGTTTGTCGATGGCTTGAATAAAATTCAACGCGCCCACCGCCGCCAGCTTCCGCAGTTCATCCTTGCGCAGTTCGGGCACGCGCTGTTGCAAATCATCAATGCTAACAAACGGCCGCTTCGCTCGCTCGCGCACAATCGCTTGCCCCGATTCTTCGCGGAGACCTTTCACATATTTCAAGCCCAAGCGCAGGACAAGTAAGGGTGTAGGGAGTTGGGTGTAGGGTGTTGGATGTAGTGCCGGGTCTTCACACGATTGGTTTTCAGCCGACACCCGACACCCAATACCCGACACCCTTTCCTCTTCAATCGTGCACAACCAATCCGACTGCGTGACGTCAACGGGCCTGACCTTCAAAGCATGCCGCTGCGCGTCTTTGATGATCGTAAAAGGTTGATAGAAACCCATCGGCTGATTGTTCAAAAGCGCGGCGGTGAAGGCGGCAAGATAATGACACTTCAGATACGCGCTCGCATAAGCGATTAGCGCAAAGCTGGCGGCGTGCGATTCCGGAAAGCCATAAAGCGCAAACGAAGCGATCGATTGCACAATCTCGTCCTGCGCACGGCCTGTGATGCCGTTGCGCGCCATGCCCTGTCGCAGTTTCACTTCGATCTCGCGCATGCGCGCTTCTGAACGCTTGAAGCCCATCGCGCGTCGCAGCTCTTCCGCCTCGCCACCCGAAAAGCCCGCGCAGATCATCGCCATACGGAGCAGTTGCTCCTGAAACAACGGCACGCCGAGCGTGCGCTTCAACACTGGCTCGAGCGCGGGATGCGCATAGACGACCGGCTCGCGACCCTGCCGGCGCCTGAGGTATGGATGAACCATGTTGCCGACAATCGGACCAGGCCGAATAATCGCCACCTGCACCACGATGTCGTAAAACTTTTGCGGTCCCAGCCGCGGCAAACACGACATCTGCGCGCGGCTCTCCACCTGAAACATCCCAATCGTGTCGGCTTTCTGCAGCGCCGCATAGACCGCCGGATCATCCTGAGGCAGATGCGCCAGATCAACTTCCTCGCCGTACGAATCACGAATCAACTGAATTGAATCCTCAAGCGCGGCCATCATGCCCAGGCCCAGCAGATCCACTTTGATGATGCCCAGATCCGCGCAATCCTCTTTGTCCCATTGCACCACCACGCGGCCGGGCATAGCCGCCGGCTCAAGCGGCACAACTGAATCAAGTTGGCCTTGGCAAATAACCATGCCGCCGGAGTGTTGGCCCAGATGCCGCGGCAGATCCTGCACGGCCTGATAAAGCTGAAAGAACTTTTTAATGCGGGACTCGCGCAAATCCAATCCCGCATCGCGAAACTGGCGCGCGGTTGAATCTTTCGGATCCTTCCACTCCCACGTGTGCACCAAACCCGAAAGCCGACCCACTGTTTCATCATCAAAGCCGAGCACTTTGCCAACCTCGCGCGCCGCCGATCGGCCACGATAGGTGATGACGTTCGCCGTCATCGCCGCGCCCAGTTTCCCATAGCGTTCGTAAACGTATTGAATCGCGCGCTCGCGCTGATCGCCGCTGGGTAGATCGAGATCGATGTCGGGCCACTCGCCACGCTCTTCCGAAAGAAAGCGTTCGAACAAAAGCTCCATGCCTACCGGATCAACTGCGGTAATGCCCAAGCTGTAACAAACCGCGCTGTTCGCTGCCGAGCCGCGACCTTGAACGAGGATTCCTTGTTGTTTGCAAAATTGAATGATGTCCCAAACTATCAGGAAGTAACCTTCGAGTTTGAGCTTTTCAATTAGCGCCAGCTCGCGCTCGATCTGTTGCCGCGCGCGCTCGTACGTGGGCATGCCGTTCCGGCCCGTGTAACGCAGGCGCGCGCCTTCGTCTGTTCGTTTGCGCAGGAACGAGGCCATCGTCTCGCCCGACGACACGGGATACTTCGGAAACTCATAACCCAGATCTTGAAGCGTAAACTCAAGCCGCGAAGAAAGCTCTACAGTGTTAGCAATCGCTTCGGGCAAATCTGCGAAAAGCTGCACCATTGTCTTTGCCGGTTTCAGATATGTTTCGGAATTTTTAGCGAGCAACCGGCCGGCGGTTTCCAATCGCACATGATTCCTGATGCAAGTAAACACATCCGCAACTTCGCGTCGCGCCGGGGTCGCATGACAAACTCCATTTGTGGCAAGGAGTGGCAGCTTCAAACGCTGTGCGAGATCCACCACCATCTGATTGCGCGCCTCTCCTTCGCGATTAAAATGGCGCTGCAGCTCGGCATAAACATTTCCTTTACCAAACACATCAATCAACCATTCAGCAATTCTCTGTGCCCCCTCCGTGTTCTCCGTGTCTCTGTGGTGAATTGCCTTTGCCAGCAAACCATCGTCACCTCCCGTCAAACAGATCAATCCGTTCGCATACTCTGCCAATTCATCAAGCGTAACCGCACACTCCCCCGACTTCGCATGCTTCGGCACACGCAGCTTCATCAGTGTGATTAAGCGGCAAAGATTTTGATAGCCAATGCGATTGCGAACCAGCACCGGGATCGATACGACATCTTTCTTCTTTTGCCTTTTTACTTTTGCCTTTTGAATTCGAACCGAAATCTCCGCCCCGATATGCGCCTTGATCCCGTTCTTCTTTCCCGCCATGTGAAATCGCGGCGCGCCGTACACGCCATCACGATCCAGCAACGCCATCGCCGGCATTTGCAGTTCATGACAAGCAGCAATCAATTCCTCGGGCACTGAAGCGCCCTCAAGGAAACTGAATGCCGATCGAGCGTGTAACTCAATGTATTCAGTCATAAACCCCTTCAACAAACCACACTCCGCTGCGCAACTCGCGATAGATACGAAAAAGAATCGGTCGCGGTGCACCCTTCGTTGATCCGGCATCCTGAGATCTCAAATTTGAGATCGACGATCTCGAACTTTCCACCGCCACATCCCACTCATCTCTCGCCCAGGCGTCAGTGCGCCACCAATCACCCGTCGTTCGCCACGGTCCCGCTACCCTCACAACTTTTCCATACACACTTCGGCTTGGCCCCCACGCACTGATCTGCGTCGGAGATCCATGTTCAGCCTGCACGATTGCGCGCAGGGGTGGCCGAAAAACACGGAAACCCAAAAGGCATTTCGAATTGCGGATTGTGGATTGCGAATTGCGAATTTCATTCCTGCGCTTTCTGCCGTCAATTCTGGCTTTGAGTCCAAACCGCTTTACGCGAAACGCATCCGGTCGATTCGTATCTACCAACTCAAGCGACCCGACACTGTCCTGACCCAACAACTTCGCCAACCTCATCAAGGTCAATTCCAACTTCTCCGGTTCCGGCGCCAACGGAATGAAAAGCCCGTTTTGCAACACGCGTGGCTTCACCGGCTCGAAAGCAATCGCCACCGCGTTGACGGCGGCTTGCGGCGGATGCATTTCTGTATCGAGCAGCAACAGTTTTAGAAACACTTTGTGATCGCGCATTGGGTAAGGCAGGTTCAGCTTGCGTTCGTGAGTAGCGCCATTTCCCAATTTCAGGCTCAGACGGAGCTCGTTTGTTGCCAGCGAGTAAGTATTCAAACTCGCACATAGTTGATTGAGCAGTCGCGCCAGGATGAAAGAGAGTGGCTCGAGTTCTGCAATCGGATATTCCAGCTCAAGCGAGTTTTCAAACACTGGCGCAGGTTGTATGAGCTTCAAATGTCTATCAGTTTTTCCCGCCGCGAGTTGTTGCAACTTCACTCCTTCCTGCCCCAGCCGCTCTGACACGCCGGCAACCGGAAGCGTTGCGAACTCGCGAAAGGTGCGAATGCCCCAAAGCTTCAGTGTCTCTAAAATTTCTTCGCGAGATTGCGGACGTCCTGCCTGCTTCTTTTCTGCGACACCGACCAATTCAAAACAGAGTACTTCGATCGGCAGATCGCCGAGGCCCGTGAGTTCTTCTCCGGGAGAAATGAAGGTTATGCCTTCGAGAAATCTCGCTGCATGTATGGCCGCATCAGGATTCGCAGCGATGGCCACATTGATCTTGCAACCCAGCCCGCCCGATTGTTTTGGCTTTACTGCCCGGCCCGCCATCACCTTTGACAGCTCATAAGCTGAGCCAAACAGCAGGTCGCATCCTTCTACGTCGAGAACTACGGTATCGGCAGCCGTCTCTTCCACCAGAGGAGAAAAGGAGTAGGCAAAGTCCTGGAGTAACACGCTGTCGGAAACACTTTGGCTGTAAATACATGCAAACATGGCCCACCTGCTGTTCAGGGAGAACCAAACTGCGAGTTGGACTGAAAAACAAACGTGAGCGAAGATTAGCGAAAATCATCGAATTCTGTCAAGCAGGGCCGGCGAGAATCATTTAACTGGTTAGATTGAAGCTTTGACCTGAAAAAGTGCTTCTCTTCCAGCCAATTGAATTGGCCTGTGCCGGTTTACGTGAAGCTGGGTGCCGCGCAAGAGGTAAGGACCGGAAGACGGATAACCGCGGCCTGATGGCGGTAACTTTAAAGCAGCACTTGGGCGTTGGCCATCATTACAGATCGGCGCATTGCTCACCGACGTCCAAATATCATCTTCCTTTCTCATTTCCAACGCCAACGCCGCGCACGATCGCACACAGGAGTCTTGCGCGATCACGATAAAGGCGGTGGGCGTGTTCTCGACTACCCGGCGAAAGCGATACCACCAGGACGAAATAATGCGCCGAGCTTGTTGCGGCGGCACATCGCCGAGGTCGAGCACGACGAGTCCAAAACCGCCGCCCTGCAAGAGCAAATCAGTGGCTTTAAATGCGTGCTCGACATTGGCGGCGCAA
>JBGPWL010000038.1:0-39894 GCA_041492185.1 Pyrinomonadaceae bacterium
CGGGATCGGAATGCGCAAGGCTGCCGCCGATTGTGCCACAGTTTCTGACCTGCACATCACCGATACTCGCCGCACATTCGGGCAGCAGCGGGCAAATCTCGTTCAATCGCGCTGATGATTCGATCTGATAGTGCGTGGTCATCGCGCCGATGCGGATCTGGCCAGCATCTTCGCGAATGTACGAAAGGTCTTTGATACGACCGATATCGATGAGCATCTGTGGCTGGGCCAGACGCAACTTCATCGCGGGAATCAAACTGTGCCCGCCCGCGAGTATCTTTGCGTCGTCGGGATGTTGCGCAAGCAAAGAAACCGCTTCAGCGAGTGTTTTCGGCGCCTGGTAATCAAATTGTGCGGGAATCATTTCTTAGTCTCCGAATTCTGTAGGGGCAGGGCTTGTCCCTGCCCAGTGGTCTCGGCACGCGGGCAGGGACAAGTCCTGCCCCTACAACTAATTTCTTAGGATTTGCCAAATGGCTTCCGGCTTTACCGGCATATCCAAGTGCTTCACCCCCAGCGGCGCCAGCGCGTCTACAATCGCGCCGACAATCGCCGGCGTCGCGCCGATTGTTCCCGCTTCGCCGACGCCCTTGACGCCGAGCGGGTTGACGGGCGAAGGAGTCTCCGTTCGATCCAATTCCATCCAGGGAATCTGCGATGCCTTGGGCAACGCATAATCCATGAGCGTTCCGGTCACGAGCTGTCCCTGATCGTCGTAGACCACTTCTTCATAAAGCGCCTGCCCGATCGATTGCACGATGCCGCCGTGGAGTTGGCCGTCAACGAGCATTGGATTGATCACCTTGCCGCAATCGTCGACTGCGACATAGCGAAGGAATTTCAAATCGCCTGTTTCGCGATCGATCTCGACGGCGACAATGTGCGTGCCGAATGGAAACGTGAAATTCTTCGGTTCGAAAAAGTACGTCGCGGAAAGACCTGGTTCGGTGTCTGGCGGAAGCTCCTTTGCGAGATGCGCGGCGAGCGCGACTTCCTGGATCGTGACACTCTTGCCGTCGGTTCCGGTCGTAGTCGAACCGTCACCGGCTGCTGCTGCAGCGGCGACCGCCGAGAATCGCCCTTCCTGAAACACAACCTTCGACGCGTCGGCTTGCAGCAGATGGGCGGCAATCTTTGTCGCTTTCTCGACCAGTCTCTGAATCGCGATCAAGACCGCGGTGCCGCCAACCGCAGTCGCGCGACTGCCGAACGTCCCAATGCCGTATTGCACAATTCCAGTGTCACCGTGAATCACGGATATATCGTTTAGCGCTACGCCAAGTTCATCGGCGGCAATTTGCGCGAACGAAGTCTCCTGGCCCTGGCCGTGCGGCGATGCTCCGGTCATGATCGTCACTTTGCCGGTCGGCTCGATGCGCACGGTCGCACTCTCCCAGCCGCCGGCGGGCATCGCCTGCGATGGACCAAGCGCGCAGATTTCCACGTAGGTTGAAATACCGATTCCTACCAGGCGGCCTTCGTCGCGCGCTTTCTTCTGCTCTTCGCGCAGTTTGGCATAGCCGATGATCCCCTGCGCCTTGTCGAGCGCCGCTTCATAGTCGCCGCTGTCGTAATCGAGACCGGTAGCCGTGTGAAACGGAAACTCATTTGCGGCAGGGAAGTTCTTCCTTCTTACTTCCGCCACGTCCATTCCCAACTCCGCCGCGACCAAATCCATTGCGCGCTCGACAACATAAGTTGCTTCCGGACGACCCGCGCCGCGATAAGCGTCGGTGGCCATCTTATTCGTGAAACAACCAGTGACATTGATCTGAATTGCGGGAATCTTGTACGCGCCCGACAGCATGAGCCCGGTCAGCGTCGGTATAGCGGGCGTCAGCAATTGATGATAAGCGCCGAGGTCGGCGAACACGTTGTAACGAAGGCCAGTGACCGCGCCATCGTTCCTGCAGCCAGTCTCGACATAGCCAACCTGACCGCGACCATGAATCGTCGCTTGCATGTTTTCACGGCGGCCTTCAATCCATTTGACTGGCTTGCCGAGCTGCATGGAGATCCAACCAAGCAGCGCCTCTTCGGCATACACGTTGAGTTTCGAACCGAAGCCGCCGCCCACTTCAGGAGTAATCACGCGCAGCTTGTTTTCGGCAATCCCGATCATCAGCGCGAGTTGCGTACGAAGCAGATGAGGAATCTGTGTTGACGACCAAACGGTTAGTTCTTCTTCGCCGGGAAAGTAGCGAGCCAGCACGCCGCGGCCCTCCATGGCAATCGGAGCTAGTCGCTGATGAACTATGCGCTGTTTGATCACGTGGTCGGACGCCGCAAGAGCCGCATCGATGTCGCCCTCGCCGGCAGTCAATTTGTAAGCGATGTTGTCGCCGAAGCCTTCGTGAATAACCGGCCCGCCTTTTGCGGCTGCTTCGACGTCGACGACCGCGGGCAAGTCTTCGTAATCAACGATCACCAGGTCAACTGCATCACGGGCGGCGTACTTATCCGTCGCGACGACGGCCGCAATCGGATGTCCGACGAAATAGACCTTGTCCTGCGCCAGCACGCGATAGTCCGGTACTTTAAGACCAGGCAGCGCGCTGGCACACGGCACCGGGCCAATCTTGTCAACGACATCTTTGCCCGTATAGACGGCAACGACGCCCGGCGCCTTCAACGCTTCGCTCGCGTCAATGCTCTTGATACGCGCGTGCGCGTAAACTGAGCGCACGAACGAAACGTGCAAAGTGTCCGGCAGCCTTATGTCATCGACGTAATGCGCGAGACCTTTGATCAGTCGCGGGTCCTCGGTGCGCTTTACTCTTTGTCCAACGTATTTTTTTGGCATGGCGTCTCCAACAACGATAACAGAACTTAGATGTTGACTACTCAGGGAACAAAGTAGATGGTGGCTTGAATTGCGTAAACTCCTTTCCCCTGAAGTGAGCAGGATTAGCCTCCTCAAATAGACGCTGATATTCTTTGTTCCTAAATTGGATTCCATCACTAAACCACGCAACATGAAACGGTTTCGCGACTGCAACGACGATTGTAATCAGCAGGAAGGCTACGAACCCGCCTACGGCCCACCACATATAACCCGACGCGAAAGCTACGGCCATTACAACGATGGGCGGCAAAAAGAAGAACAAGCCCCAAAACCGCCGCTTGTAACATCTGCGACATATAGGAAGGCGCAGCGACATTGTCGTCGAATACCTCCCTGCTAAGACCGAGCCTCGCGACCCAAATATGACGGTGCTCCTTTCCGGACGCCCAAGGCACCCGCAACACATATTCGGGATGGAATAAGAAACAGAAAAGCCCTTAAATGTGAAAGGATCGTCAAGCATCTTCGATCTAGCTCGCCAGTTTGTGGGCCTTTGCCCGAGTGCCGTCCGACAGTCGAAAGTCTGTTATGTCCTCGCCTTCTTCGCCGCATACTCGACCGCTTCAACGATATGCTGGTATCCGGTGCAGCGACACAGATTGCCTTCCAGTCCATGACGAATCTCTTCCTGCGTCGGATTTGGATTGCGCTCTATGAGCTGCGCTCCGGCGATGATCATTCCCGGTGTGCAATAGCCGCACTGCAAGCCATGCTTCTCCCAGAATCCTTCCTGGACCGCGTGCAGCTCGCCGTTTTTCGCCAGTCCCTCGATCGTCGTAATCTTCGCGCCGTCGACCTGCACGGCAAACATTGTGCACGACTTCACCGCCTGCCCGTCTAACAGGATTGTGCAGGCGCCGCAGAGAGAGGTCTCACACCCGATGTGTGTTCCCGTCAGACTGAGCAGGTCTCTTAGATAATGAACCAGCAGCAAACGCGGCTCGACTTCGTGCTGATAATCGACACCATTGACGTTGATGTTGACAGCCTTTTTCATTGCGCTACCTCACGTCTAAGTTGTTTTGGAAGGCGAATTATTTCTGTTGTTTTCTATGCCAGTTGTTGGCGAAAGTCAATGACGAGTTCGACAAACTTCAGTTTGTCGTCGTCATGGAATGCAATTCGTGAAACGCGTTTGCACGACGCCTCTCGGATATACCACAGACCGCGATCCGCGAGTCGACGACAAACTGAAGTTTGTCGAACTCTCGACTACACCGTGGCTTTGTGAATCTGTCGCTTCAAGCGGTGAATCGTCCGCCGCACAGTCTTGAGCTGGGCATGATCGTGAGCCGTCAGGGCTTCGTCGCGTTTCTTTTTCAATTCGCGAATGCGTGATTTGATTGGCGCTTTATCGACACCGACCACGTCGTGGTGTTCGTGCTGGATGCCGAGAGCGTTCGAAAGCGCCACCAGCAGGTGTTCCTTGTTCAACTGCGTGTAGCCCTGCACGGCTTCGTGCTCGATGCCTTTGGCGATCTCCCTTAGCTCGACGACAGTCTTGTGTTTTAGCTGTTCAAACGTATAGTCCATTTTTTCAAAGTCTCCTCAGAATCAATAACGATGTTAGTTAGATAATCCTTTTCCTTCAGAATGTGAAGCCGGCGCGTCAAAGATCTGGTCCAGGTGATGCTCTAAGTGCTCCACGTAGTCGCGCATGAAGTACTCGAGTGTGACGGGCTCGCTCTCATCAACCGTTCGCCAGGCGAGCTGCTGCAGATTATGTTTCGCTCGAAGTTTGGTTCGTACTGCTTCGGGCATGACCGACATCAGATGCACCAGATGCAGATTGTAATGCCGCCAAAGTTGAACGAGCTGCTGCCACGGCTCGTCAATGTAGCGTTGCACTCCCACCCAAGCGTCCTGTTCATATCCCGGAAAAACGAGATCGTCGGTGAACTGCGCGCGCACAAAACGCTGGTGATTGTTCGCCGCGGAATCAATCAGGTGACCGATAATTTCTTTTGCCGACCACTTGCCGGCAGCCGTCGGAATCACGCTATCGCCTTCGGAAATCAACAGCAGTCGATCGGCGCCGGAGTCCAACGTGCGCCGAAAATGTTCAAGCCAGTTATCCATTTATTTGTAACTCCGCTGAAACGACGTGCGCCGTTCCTTTGTCTCGCGGGCAGACTCGAAGTAAATTAGTAACTTGCTGTATAGAATAACGAAGCAAATACAATTCTAAAAGGGCTGCCCACGAGGAGATTGCCTTATGCTGCTCGACATCTCAACTCAGGAAAGAGACTTTCTATTGGAGCTATTAAAGGAAAAGCAGACCGCGATGCTGCACGAACTCCATCACACCGATACGAATGAGTTCGAAGAGATGCTGAAAGAGAAGCTTGAACTGCTCGAGGGCCTGAGAGCGAAAACCGAACGGCTCCCGGGATAATTTCCCGCGCAATCAGCGATCAGGGCCTTGCCGAGCGTTCGGGAGGATCAGTCTGCCGCAGTTCTTCTATTTCCTTCAGAATGCCGGCGACCAAAGCTCTGGTGACTTTTTCGCCCTTTGCTCGCGTAGCCAGGGTGGGATCTCCCCAACTACCAGTCGGCGAATACGTCCCATTGCCGTTCGGATCCCGTGTCAGCGGGCCGGGTTTGTTTTCGTGATAATCCTTCACAGCTTTTTTCATATCAACAGATGCCGGCGCGATGTACAGCATCATCGAAGTCTCAATCTCATCCGCGTGGGTCCCACCTTCTTCCTGCCTGATTGTTTTCTCGATTGGCTCCGTGATCTTGAGGTCCGTATATCGCAACAGTATGCCGTTTGATTCCAATAAGTCCGCGGCCGGCTTCAACGCTCTCAGCGTCGAGACGCCGGTATTAAGAACATAGAAGCGTCGCGGTCCATAGCGGGCCAGACTCCGGCAGATATCGACGATCAGATCGCGCGCCGTTTCCAACCGGAGCGACGTAGAGCCTGGATACTCGACGAAGGCAGGATAGAAGCTGTAATTGACGGTCGGCGCGATCACTACGTTTGATTGCTCCAGCACGCGCTGCTTCAGATACTCAGCCATGACGAAGTCATTGTTCAGTTTGAGATGCGGGCCGTGCTCTTTGGCCTCGGCGCCCAGCGGTATGACCACCACGGTGTCAGGAGTAAGAATTTTCTCTGCTTCGATCCAGGTGAGGTTTTCCAGCAAGATGCCCTTCGTCTGAGTCGGCTTCCTTATCTGGCCTCGCGTGATCGACGCCGCGGCAAACACCAGAATTAGAATCAAACAGATCCTTTTCATCTTCGTGTCCTTTCAACGATACATCCGCCGCTACCGAGACTCTGTCAAAACCAAAGTGAGTGATAACGAATCGTTTACCTTAACCGCAAAGGCCGCAAAGTCTTGCGCAGAGGTCGCGGAGAAAAAAACCTCCTTGGCGATCCCCCTGCGAATTCCTTCGCACCCTTTGCGTTAACGTTCTAACGCTCGATTATTTCACAAGTTGAGCTTTGACACGGGTTCTACCGTGGCGTTACAGACTCAGAATTGACTCTCAAACGCCTTAAGCTGTTCTTCGAGTTTCCATTCGAGCTTCGCTTTCTCGCTCCTGGCGATGAATTGCTGACAACCAGCGGTACTCAGTTTCATGATCGCGACGTCACTCGCGCATTGAGTGACAGGAACAAACTTGCGCGTGTCGCGCCACAAGCTCTCGCCCGCGATGAACGCGAACTGGAGGCTGGTGCGCGCCATCGTCTTAAGCTGAATGTACCCGAGACCCTGGTCATCGGCGGCTTTCAGAAACTCGCGCGAGATCTCGGAACGCGAAACACCTTCGTCATCGGTTGCCAACGCCACCGGCACGCCGTATTTCATATAAGTTGCGAGCGGATGCTGCGCGCCGTTGATTCCCAGAATCACGTCGTTGCTTGTCAGACAGATCTCAACCATCACGCCGCGCCGCGTCATTTCCTTCAATAGTTCATACGGCTCGGACTCGTGCATGATGTCAACACCGTGGCCGATACGCTCAGCGTGTCCGGTCATCACCGACTCGCGTATGTGAAAGCTCAATCCCTCGGGCGGCACGATGCCCGGCGCCAGTTCGCCCGCGTGCAAGGTTATGTGAGCTTGCGGGTACAGTGGCCGCAGGAAATTCAGCATCTGCATCTGCACCGAAAAGTTTTGCATTGACGCAAGACCGTCTTCGGCCTGCACCAGATTCAAGGCGACGACGTTCGAACGCGGATCATTGGCGAGCGCAAAACCCGTGACCATCTGCGCAAACACTGGACCCAGCGCCGACCCACGCGAGACTTGAGCGACGTAGCGAATCTCCACCAAGCAGCCGGCGTCTGCCTGAGTGGTGCCGCACTTCAGCAGCTTGTCCTTCTCGCTTTCCGCGTCTTCTAAGTTCTTGACACCAGCGGCAACGGCATCGGCAATGCCATTATCTTTCAACTTCTTCAGCGTGCTTTCAAAGTTTCCGTCCCAGCCAACCTTGCCGCCAATCTGGCTCGCCACTCCGCCATCGGGCGTCAACATCAATTCCAGGTAGATCACGTTTCCGTGGGCCGCGCGTGAAACCACTTCAGCCAACATCTTGCCATTCGCGCCATACGTGGCGACGCCAAACTTGCCGAACGTGTCAAAGAAGTGATCATGACCGCTCTGTCCGGAGAGTTGCCAATTGCGCATCGACCACGCATCGATCATTTGTCGGTAGAGCAGGGAATTCGTCAGCGCCGCGCTCGCCGCCAATTGTCCCGAGTAAAAATCGCAGGGAGCCTGCGACAGGACCAAAGTCGTGGAATTCACGCACAAGCCATTCTCCGCCGCCCACTGAATGTAAGACTCAGCGTAGACCGCGCCTGAAAGATGACTGTGCAAGTCACCACCCTTTGGCATTTTCAAGAGGAATGACAACTGCTGTGGCGGCGACGTGCGGATCGACTCGAAATACTGGGCGGTTCGTTGCTCGCCTGCGGCGCCTGCATTTTGGCTCACCGACTGGGGCCGCGATGCTGGAGCGCATAAGAGAACAATGGCAAGAACACTCGCCGTAACCGAGAACCTATTCCTTGATGAATGGACTCTGCGCATTTCTAGTGCTCCTTTTCTTATTCAGGCTGCCGACTAGCCTTGTTGAATGAGACTGCTGCTTGAGACTATTCGTAGGTCAGCGCGTCAACCGGATCCTGCCGCGCGGCGCGCACCGCGGGATAGAGTGCGCCAATAGTGCCGCCAACAAGTCCTACGAGAAAGGAGATGGCGATCCAGCGTGCCTCAATCTCTATGACCAAACTGGTTGCGCGCATGATTGCAAAGCGCGCGGCGAGGGTCATTAATACGCCCGTAATCACTCCCAACAGGCTAACCACAATCGCCTCTTGTTCGATCACCCAGGCGATCTTCGGTTTTGACATGCCCAGGGCCTTGAGGACACCAATCTGACGCGTGCGCTCCGTGACCGTCGTGTACATCGCCAGCAGAATCACCAGCATGCTGATCGCCGCCGCAACCCCAACGACAACTTTGAGAAAAACATTCAACGCCGGCACGCCTGAAGCGTAAAGCTCCGGCAGATCGCGCGTGAAGATCAACTGATCGTCGGGAAATTGTTGTTTGATGCGCGCCGCGACTTCATCCTGTTTGGCTGGATCTACGCAACCGATCAGAATGGCGGAACACCGGTCCGGACTATGCAGATGTTCCTGCATTGTCGCGAGGGAAATTTTCACTCGCGCGCCGCCCGGTGGTTCGTAGATTCCGACAACCTTAAACTCGCGTTCAAAAAGTTGCACGGTAGAACCAACGTGCGCACTGCGCTCCTTTATCCAAACCGGATCCACTATGGCTTGATCACCGCTACCGAGTTTCGAGCCTTCGCGAATTTTGATTCCGGTCAGCGCGGAGTATTCGTCAAAAGGAATGCCCTCGAGAGAGCGAAAGCCTAATCCGTTATCGCTCTTGTCGAGCTGCTGGCCGATGGGTACTGCTGCGCGGACGCCTTCGATGCGCGCAAGCTCCTGCGCGTGCGCCACCGGCAGCACGAAAGCCTCCGTACCGCCCAGACCGATCACGCCTGACGCGCGCACCATAATCTCGGCGTTGATGTTCGCTTCGCGCCTGCCGTGCTCGTGCAACATGCCGTGGGCCAGACCCACAGTGAAAACGATCAGCAACACACCGACGGCGGTGCCCATGACGCTGACGGCAGTGCGCATTGGTCTGTGAGCGATGTTTGAAAGTACGAGGTTATCCATAATGTTTGGGAATCATCAAAGCGGTAATTGTACCGACATGAAGCTAAAAGGTGAAACTCAATCTGGTGGTGTTGTCTAATTCCATCTCTGCGCCTTACGAGGTGACTTGGTGTCTTTGCGCGAAACCGTTGCACTGGTTTCATGCAAAGGCGCAAAGGGACTACTTAAGCCGCAAGGAAGAAAAGTTGTCGCCTGTCGAACGTACAAAGATGGCTGCAGATTATTTAGGGGCAGGCGCGCTTGGGTGAGCTGCATTTTGAGCGTCGTCATTCTGCCCTCCCTTTTCGGTGGCAGCCACCCATCCATTCCGTTCGAGAAGAGTAACTCCGTACCGGATGGGAACAGCAAAGTTAGAAGCCTGACTCTCGGTGAAGACTGCGAAGTTCACACCGATGACGCGACCGGATGGTCCAAACAATGGCGCGCCTGAGCCACCTTCGGCCGTGCGCGCGTCATAAGCGATGCGATGCGGTTCAAGGTCCGTGATGCTTCCCTGCGTCGTCTGCGGTTGGATATGCTTGGTTTCCGCAAGATAACCTAACAAAGACTCGTTCGAAGCATGACGCTGTTGGATAGCGCGCGACTCGTTGTCGTCAAGCAGCGCGAGCAATCGATCCGGACCCGACGGATAACCCATCATTACAACGCTCCTGCCCACCGCTACCGAAGCGAAATCGTTTTCCAGCGGCAGTACAGGAATGTCACTCGGCACATCCTTAGATTCGAACACGCAAACAGACAGATCATCGC
Source organism: Pyrinomonadaceae bacterium (assembly GCA_041492185.1). Classification (GTDB taxonomy): domain Bacteria; phylum Acidobacteriota; class Blastocatellia; order Pyrinomonadales; family Pyrinomonadaceae; genus JAOAPY01. The sequence continues at coordinate 9,807 of JBGPWL010000038.1, forward strand.
GCAGTGCGGCCTGTTTCACCTTGAGCGTAAAGGGTTGCGGATGATCCGGGAAGTAAGCCACAAGCTTCTTCAACCGCGGCTGGCCTTTTGCGGCGCCACCCTGGCTCAGCGCGCGATCATCAGCAAGCCATGGTTGCACCATGTGGCGGTTCGTCATCACGTAACCCTGGCCCACATAAAACCCGCTGCCGACAAACTCATACTCGGCAACCGCGCCGTTACCTTCCGCCGTCAGCGTCAACTGCTCGCCGCCGCCCTGCACTGCGGCGCCGCTTTCGTTCATCTGGCCTTCGGGATAACGCAACGGCCGGCCCGTGGCAGCCTCTACATAATAAAATGACCCGGCAATTAGACAAACGCCGCCACCATAATCGCTGCGCAACTTCACGGCCAGCGACAAACTGTTGCGAATCTCGTTATTAGAACGGGTGATATCCGTAAGCTGCTGGTTTGTCTTGGCGACCTGGTCCTTCATCAGCGCCAGTTGCGCACGCTGAGCTTCCGCCCCGCGACGACCTGTCTGTATTTCTTTGAAGAGCGCGAAACCGATGTAGAGTACGCCGCCGACAAGGGCAACCGCGATTGCTAACGTAATCAACTTCGTACTGACGTTGATCTCGCGGACCAGCTCATGAGTGAACTCGCGCAAAAAGACCTTGGCGTCGTCTCGCCGCGCGGTGGCGGCCGATTCGATTGCTGCCTGCTCGATGAACGGCGCAACGTGGGTCTCATGCGAACCAGAAGGAATCACAGCGGGCAACGACCTGATCGTGAAGAACGTGAGCATCAATTGTGAGGGAGGAAATCGCAACTCATCGCCGTCCTTGATCTCTGCCTCTGGTCGAAGCGGCTTTCCGTTGTGTGTGATCTCTATAGCCTGATCGAAATCGACGACTCGATAGGCGCCGTTAACGCGGGCTAGTTCAAGTTGCACTTCGCCGCTTGCTGGAGGTAGATCGGAAGTTCGCAGTCGCAGATCGCAGTCTTCAGTTCTGCCGATGCGAATGAGCTCGTCAGATAGTATTTCGGTGTGCTTGTTTTCACCCGAGGAGATGTGGATGACCAAACCACTTGCCATAAAACAGATAGCGCTGAATCGCGAGAAGTCGCTAGCCAAACTTCCTTGTCACAGTAAATCGGGCGCCCGCGTCAGACCGGCTGGAAGCTTTGCGCGGTCATCCTCTGCGGTCGCCCTCAAGGCCCCATTCTACATGTATTCCGTAGCTCCGCAAAATACGACGGACCATCGAGCTGCTTTAGTTGTGCCGCCTTTCGTCATGCTAGCATAGCGGTCCGTGTCGCGACGGCAACGTCTATGGCTGAGACTACTTTTATTGACGACTGCGACAAACTCCAGGCGCTGGCGCCGGTGGCCGCCGCGCCCATTCGGCATCACGTGTTCGTGTGCACAGGAAAGTCGTGTTCAGCGGTGGACAGCGCGCTGGTCAAAGAAGCCTTCGAGCGCGAATTGAAAGAGCGCAACATCCTGTTCGGCAAAGAATCGAAAGGCAAGAATCCGAAAGGCAGCGTCGTGCTGACTGAGTGCGCTTCAGTCGGCTTCTGCGCAATCGGGGCCGCGGTAATGATTTATCCCGACGGCGTTTGGTACGCGCAAGTCCGCGCGGAAGATGTGCGCGAGATTATCGAAGAGCACGTTCTGAATGGGCGCATCGTTGAAAGATTGGCTTTGTTGAAAGTGCCTTCAGAAGGAAAGCAAGAGCCACAAATATCAATCAGTGGCGCGCCAGCCAATTGGGAAGCATGAAGGAAGACCTGCGAAATCACGTAAATATTCCGCGCGCCGGTATCGAACAGAGTTCAGCAAGACGTGCTAACCCCTACGCGGCGAGAGAATCACTTTTCGCAATTGCCTTGGCAATGTCTTTCTTCTTAGCTCCGGCAGTGAGCAGCGCGCGCACCAACAGGTCGAGCGAGACTGCCGGATCGCTGGCTTCCATTTTGGCCACTCGCGATTGACTCGAACGGAGGCGCTTTGCCAGATCGTGCTGTGAAAGACCATGGCGCCGTCGTCGTTCTTTCAAAGTCGCATTCAACGTTAGTGCCAGTTCGACGAAGGCTGCTTCTTCAGGAGTCAGGCCGAGAAAGTCTTTCGCCGATCCAACCTTCCATCCGGCTGCTTCAAGTCGCTTTCGTTTCTTTGTCTTCATACCGCGATTCCCGTTTTCCTGCTACACACTCGTGTCGGTTTCACCCAGTAGACTCTCAACTTGTTCTAACAATGCTGGTAGGCGGCCCTCAATGACGCCCCAGACTGTGGCATCGTCAATTGTGTCGTAGCCGTGAATAATGCGATTGCGAAAACCAACGATACGCGGCAGTTCGTCGATGAGTCGGCTGTAACGGGATCAGCAATCGTCAACCGGCCGAGCGCTTCTCCGATAATCTCAAATTCGCGCTCTACCGCCCGGCGAAACTGACGATCGGATTCGTAATCAGCGAAGCTGCGGGCCGCGCACCAATCACGAATACTCTGCGCCGACTCTAGCACGTCAAACAGGAGTTTCTTCGCTGCGTTCTTCATAGACTAGTTGGCGCGTGGCCTGCACTTCACGCCGGAGAAAGGGATTTCGGATTGATTGCTCAGTCAGAAGATCAACGCGCCGACCAAAGAGGCGCTCAAGAGCTTCAGCGAGATCGAGATAACGATCCGCATAGTTCTTCGTGGGTTGGCGGTCGGCCAGTTCAACAAGGAAATCCAAGTCGCTGGTATTGGGATCGAACCGCGCACTTGTGCCCGAACCAAAGAGATATAACCGACGCACTTCGAAGCGTCGGCACAACTCGGCTAATGCTGGTTTGCTCTTTTCAATGAGAGACGTCATGACGCTTGTATTCTAGACTAAACCGGCGAAGATTTGCGCGGATTTGGGGGGAGACATCTAAAAATGATTTGCTTAGCTTGCGCCCGCGGCCTGTTTTGGCTTCCAACGTAGCACTGGCTTCCGCGCCGCGGCGGCTTCGTCGAGACGGCCGATGCGAGTGGTATGCGGCGCGTTCAAAACCAGATCGGGATCTTCCAGGGCTTCGCGGGCGATGGCGCGCATTGCTGCGATGAACTGATCCAATTCCTGATGCCCGACTGATTCTGTTGGCTCAATCAGCATTGCTCCCTGAACAATCAGCGGGAAGTAGATCGTCATTGGATGAAAGCCGTAGTCGATCAATCTCTTTGCGATGTCGAGAGTGTGCACGCCTTTTCTCGCCTGGCGCTTGTCGGTGAAGACGACTTCATGCATCGGCGGCGCGTCGAAAGGTTTTTCATAATCAGAAACCAGACCATGCGCGATGTAGCGAGCGTTCAAGACCGCAGCCTCGGTTGCCTCGCGCAGACCGTCGTGTCCATGCGTCTGAATATAGGCGAGCGCGCGCAGCATCATGCCGTAGTTTCCCAGGAAGGCTTTTACGCGGCCGATTGATTGAGGACAATCGAAGTCGAGTTTGAACTCCGCGGCATTTTCTCTCGAAGGGTCAACCGCGTCGCTACCCCGACTGGTCGGGGTTCTGACAATGCGCGGCACCGGCAGAAATGGTTCAAGTTCTTTCGTGCAACAGCAGGGACCACAGCCTGGTCCACCACCGCCGTGCGGTGTCGAAAACGTCTTGTGAAGGTTAAGGTGAATCACGTCAACGCCCATGTCGCCGGGGCGCGCGACGCCGACCAGCGCGTTCATGTTGGCGCCATCCATGTAGACCAGGCCGCCGGCATCGTGAACGATCACGCAAATCTCTTTGATGTTCTTTTCAAATAAGCCCAGCGTGTTGGGGTTCGTCAACATCAGGCCCGCCACGTTTCCGGCAGAACACAACTCGCGCAGATGGTCCAGATCGGTGAAGCCCTCGGCTGTAGATCGAATGGTCTTCACGGAAAACCCGGACAAATGCGCCGATGCGGGATTTGTACCGTGCGCGGAATCGGGAATCAGCATTGTCCGACGGTTCGCCGACGCGCCCTCGCCGTCGCGCGCATCGATGTAAGCGCGAATGATCATCACGCCGGTCATCTCGCCGTGCGCGCCTGCGGCAGGCTGCAACGAGATGCCGGGCAAGCCGGTGATCTCAGCAAGGCACTGCTGCAGTTCATAAATCACCTGCAATGCGCCCTGTGCGTCTTGTTCATTGGCGAGTGGGTGCAGATTGGCAAACCCGGCGATGCGCGCAACCCGCTCGTTCAAACGCGAGTTGTATTTCATCGTGCAGGAACCCAGCGGATACATGCCAAGATCAATCGAGTAATTCCACTGCGACATACGGATGAAGTGGCGAATGACGTCAACCTCGCTGACTTCTGGTACGCCTTCCAGATCATCGTCTCGCTGGAATTCTTTTGGAATGATTTCACTGAGCGGTAGTTCATCAACATCGAGCGGCGGCAGACGATAGCCGACGCGGCCCGGCCGCGAACGCTCGAAGATGAGTCCCTCGTTATGACTAATATGCGTCGTGACTTTTGTGATGTTCGTTGGTTCCATGAACGTAGATTAACCACAAGGACGCAAAGGCACGAAGGCAATAGACAGATTAACTCTGTGTCCTCGTGTCTTTGTGTTTAGAAACTGATGCAACCCCGTCAACCAGCGCGTCTATGGCGCTCCGCGAGTTCAACTCCGTAACGCAGACAAGAAAATCGTTTGGCCGATCCTTGAAATAGCGCCAGAGCGCGAGCCCACCGTCAATCTTCCGATCGCTGGCCAGGCGCGAGAGCAACTCGCGCGCGTTGCCTGGGGCGCGCACAACGAATTCGTTGAAACGCGGCGCGGAGAAGGGAAGAGAAAAGCCTGCAAGCTTCTCAATTTGTCTCGCAGCGTAGTTAGCTTTCTGCGCACACTGCTGGGCCACCTCTTGGAGTCCGCGCCGGCCCATAGTTTCCAGATACACAGTTGCCGCCAGCGCGATCAGTCCTTCATTCGTGCAGATGTTAGACGTCGCTTTCTCGCGACGGATGTGTTGCTCGCGCGTGGCCAGGGTCAGGACAAAACCGCGGCGGCCCTGCTTGTCGTAAGCTTCGCCGACCAAACGTCCGGGAATTTGGCGCGCATACTTCTCGCGAGTAGCAAAGAGTCCAAGGTACGGACCTCCATACGAAAGTGGCACGCCAAACGATTGCCCTTCAGCGACGACGATGTCTGCGCCGCATGCGCCAGGCGATCGCAACAGTCCAAGAGAAATTGATTCCGTAATCGCGACTATCAAAAGTGCGCCGGCGGCGTGCGCCTTATCGGCGAGTGCGGCGATGTCTTCGATACAGCCGAAGAAGTTTGGCGATTGCACGACCAGTGCCGCCGTCTGCTCATCAAGCGCCTGATCCAATGCGGATGATGTCTGCCCGGTGCGCGAATCAAAATCAATATGCTTTAATTCGATGCCCGCATGCTGCACATACGTGTTGACTACCTCAAGATATTCCGGATGCACGGCGCCGCAAGCTATGACTTTCGATCGACGCGTCACTCTTTCCGCCATCAACACTGCTTCAGCAAGCGCGGTAGAGCCGTCGTACATCGACGCGTTCGCGACTTCCATTCCGGTCAACTGGCAGACGAGGGTTTGGAATTCGAAAATTGTCTGCAGCGTACCCTGCGATATCTCCGGTTGATAAGGCGTGTAGGCGGTAAAAAACTCCGAGCGCGAGATGATGTGATCGACGATTGTGGGAATGTAATGCGCGTAAGCGCCGGCGCCGACGAAACTCGATCGGTATGCGGCCGCGTTGCGGGCGGCCATCTGTTCGAAGCCTGCGAGTAATTCGATTTCGGAAAGAGCCGCCGGAGTGTTCAGTGACCGGCGCAGGCGCAAGTCTTCGGGGATGGAAGAGAATAGCTCTCCGGAGTTCAGGCCGATCTGACGCAGCATCTCGGCCCTTTCCTCAGGCGAGTTGGGAATGTAGCGCAAGGTTTAGTCGGTCTCAGCTTTCGTAAAGTCTTCGTATTCTGCCGCGGTGAGCAGACTGTCAACCTCGCCTGGATGCGACATCCTTATGCGAATCATCCACGCGTCGCCATAGGGGTCCTGATTCACTTTCTCGGGCTCGTCCTGCAGCGTCTCGTTCGCCTCGACCACTGCGCCTGAAACCGGCGTAAAGAGTTCCGAAACGGCCTTCACTGATTCAACTGAGCCAAACGATTCCTGGGCCGCAAACTCATCTCCCGGTTTGGGCACTTCCACATAGACAACATCGCCAAGTGAGTTCTGAGCGTAATCGGTGATCCCGATAGTAGCGATGTCGCCATCTACTCTGACCCATTCATGATCCTTGCTGTAGTGTAAATCTTCTGGAACGTTCGCCATGCTTCCTCCAACAATTTTAGATTGCGGTCTTAACGTTCGCGTTTATAGAACGGCGTCCGCACAATTTGTGCGCCAACTGCGCGCCCGCGCACATCGATGTGAATCTCTTGCCCTTCGTTTGCGTGCTCAACTGGAACGTATACGAAGCCGATGTTCTTTTTCAGGTAAGGCGCCGGACTCCCCGAAGTCACACGGCCGACACGCTGACCGTCTACGAAAACATCCTGATTGTCGCGAGCGATACCGCGCTCGATCATCTCAAATCCAACCAGCCGGCGCTTCACGCCCTCTTCCTTCTGTCTTGCAAGCGCTTCGCGGCCAACGAAATCTCCTTTGTTCAATTTACAGATCCAGCCGAGGTTGGCTTCGAGCAACGTCGTGGTTTCATCGATCTCATGTCCGTACAAAGCCATCCCAGCTTCCAACCTCAAAGTGTTACGCGCGGCGAGGCCGCAAGGCAGAATGCCATCGTCGGCGCCAAAGTTCCCGGCGTCGAGAATCTTGTTCCAGAGTTGCTCAGCTTTCTCCGCGGCCGCGTAAACTTCAAATCCGTCTTCGCCCGTGTAGCCCGTGCGTGAAACGATCGCCGGTACTCCATCAACGTTTCCTTCGCAAAAGTGATAGTACTTAATTTCGTCGAGTGGAACATTCGTCAGCGGCTGCAAGATGCGAATCGCGTCCGGCCCCTGAAGCGCAAGCTGGCAGTAGTCAGCGCTCATGTTCTTAAGTTCGACCGCCTGACCTGAGTGATGGGACTTGATCCAGTTCCAATCCTTATCAGTCGTGCCGGCATTAACGACGAGCAGCAAATGATCTTGCGCAACCCGATAGACGAGCAAGTCGTCGATCACGGTTCCTTCCGGCGTGGTTAAGGCGGAGTACTGCGCCTGCCCATCAATCAATTTCGATGCATCATTTGATACCAGACAGTTAACGAAGGCGATCGCATCGGGCCCGCGCACATCGATTTCGCCCATGTGTGACACATCAAACAAGCCGGCGTGTGTGCGCGTGCGCACGTGCTCCTCGACAGTGCCGGCTGGGTATTGCACAGGCATGTCCCAGCCGCCGAAATCGACCATGCGTCCACCCAGGCGACGATGGGTAGCATTGAGCGGTGTTTGTTTCAGATCCGGAGCCGGTGCACTCACGCGCGTTCCTCGAACCTCGCGAGATCAATAAGCAAAAATTCGTCAGGCAAGCGAAGTCGGAAACCTAGCATGCGCAGTGCAGTGCGTCAAGCGGGTGATGAACTGGGATGCGGTGCGCGGTAGCACAGACTTCAGTCTGTGATTCTGCTCACGTCAAACAGACTGAGGTCTGTGTTACTGCGGGCATTCGGAGTTGGTTCTGGGTGCGTTGGGGCCGAAGCGGAGATGGTATTCCGCCGAAGTGATGTACGAACAGACCAGCGCTTGCTGCTTCGCCACGTCTCTGGCCGGCGCCGCGTTGATCTGACTCTGCCAAAACAACCGCCGCTGTCTCCATCTCGCAGCGGCGATCAAATTCGTCAGCGTAGCTAGTGTAGGAGTTTCCTCCGCCATCGTGAACGAGAACTCATTTGCGCATCGTCAAAAAGGTGAAGGCAACTCTATTATCCGGTCCCAATTCTTGTCAAACGAAAGATTTCCGGCGCGTTGACGCCGGGAATCTGAAGTCGGTCAAATTGCCGACGAAAAACTACAACACTGAACTGAGTACGCGCGTTTCGGGGAACTGGACTCGAAGACTTGATTGAGAAAGAAATTATTGTATCGGTTGAAGAGTAGTGATAGAGTCCCGCCGTCACGCCTAGCAAGACCTGGTGGAATCCCAGCTTTGTCTTTTCGGTACTGGATTTAAGCACCGCCAAAGAGACTGGGGGTTGGGGCTGGCTTTTCTCCATGCAGGTCATATTGTTTTGAGATCTACAAAGACAGGGCCGCGTTTAGGAAACACGTCTCCGGCCCGATCTTTACCGGGTTCGTCAGAGAACCCGGCCTTACGTGACTGTCGAGTTTCCGAAACCAGATCGCGGGATTGGCAGGGCCAGCGACCTGATGTCATGAAAGCACGGCGAACTTCACCCAAAGGGAGAAAATCAAATGAAATTCGGATTACGGTCGTTCGTAGTACTGCTGGCCGCGTTTGGCCTTGTCGCCAGTTTTCATTCAGGGTCGCGATTGAATACGGATTCGGTCAGCCCAGCCCAAACATTTTCGGCTCTCTCTCCGCTGCCGGGAACAGGTTCGCTTGCCCCGCCCAGCGATCCAAACAACTTCACGTTCTTCGTTGCCGGAGATAATCGCCCCAAGAAAGAACTGGATCCGCCGACGGATACCATCGTTAAGTTCTTCCAGAAAGTTGCCAAGCACAACCCGTCGCTGGTCATGCTTGCTGGTGACACGATCTATGGCAAGAACCCAAACAGCGAGACAACGATCCAAGGGGAATATGCCGATTTCCTCAAAGTTGCCAAGCAGGGCGGCGTGCCGGTGTTCAATGCCCCGGGCAATCACGAAATGGACGATCAGGATGACGTGCCCAACGCGCAAATGCAGAAGTGGTATGCGCAGTACATGGCGCAACCCTACGGCGCATTCAACTACGGCAACTCCCGCTTCATTGCGATGAACACGGAAGAGATTGCCCCACAGGGAATCGCGCGCGCGCCCAGAGCGCCCACGGAAACCGCCGGCAAGACTTTGGATCCCGGATATGTCAGCGCTGCTCAGTTTGACGCGTTGAAGGCAGACCTCGATGCGAACAAGGACAAGGCGCACATCTTCATCTTCATGCATCACCCTATGAAACCAGCGTCGACAAAAGACGGATTAGATCCGGATATTGCAAAGAAACTGGAGAAGCTTTTCAAGCAGTACAAGAACGTCTCATATGTGGTTGCCGCGCACGAGCACCTCTACTTTAACCCGCAGACTAATGACGGGCAGCCGCCGCCAAGCTGGAAATCAAATCAACCAGCCATCTATCTCGTGTCCGGCGGCGCCGGAGCTCCGCTTACAAAGAGGCCTTCGCCGGGCGTGGGGGTCTACCACTATCTTATCTTTACGGTGGCCAAAGATGTGGTGACGGTTACCAAGAAAGACCTCTAAGCGGGCAGCCTGAATATGGAATGCTTATGGCGAAGGAGTGAGTATGCGGGAAGCTAAAATCATCTCTGGCATGCGCGAGGTTGGCATCATTGTGTCAGTTCTGGTGGGCATAGCAGGCTTGCTGATGTGGGTGGCAACCGGAGCCGCCGCGCCGCAGGACAACACTTGCAAGACATGCACGCCCCTCAAACCCGCCGACGACAGGCGATGCAAGCAGCTTGAGAACGAACTCAGCCAGCCCGGTCAATTTGTCTCGCGGGGGCAGGCTCAACTCGACAAGTATGAGCCCCTGATGGCGGAGTTCATGGAGAAGTTGTGCTATCGCGCGTGGCCGCACGACGCGACCGCCCGCGATACGGGTCCGTACACCGCCACGCTGGTCAACGGGCAACTCAAAGCTCAGGCTTACAACCAGCACGCTGTGTCGCGCGTTTGGTACTCGCCTCCGATGTTTGAGTGGATGGAGCGCTACCGTCCGGAGGACGAAACGAAGGCGCCCAGCAATCAGCCGGCTCCGCCCAACGGCGCCATGATGGTGAAGGAGATGTGGACTCCTCCGCTGGCGCGCTGGGCTGGGACTTGCTTTGACTGCGTCAGGCCCGACGGCACTGGTGCGGTCTTTTGGATCCGTGATGACAACACCTTCAGCAGTGGATGGTTCGGCAGTTGGTACGGTCCGGGCTGGAAGCCTGATTGGCCGGCCCGCGCAAGCAATCCCCTTACCGGAAGCGGTGCGGGTGGCTCGCAGTTCTGTACCAACTGTCACGCCGCCACAGTGTCCGGCAACACGTTTGTCTCGATGGGGAATTACTTTGGCAAGAACGTCCACCACTTCCTGACTCAGTTGGTGCCGGACATCCCGGCCGCGACAACGCATCACGAGTTCGTCGCGCTGCCTCCGAACCGGGTGGCCCGCCTGGGAGAGGCGCTCTACGATTATGACGGCGCCTTTCTGGAAACATTCAAAGGGAAACTCGCAGCGCCGGATTGGGGCTCGGTTAACCGCATGCCCTCCCAGACCTACGACGATGTGGTTGTGGGCGGCAAGAAGAAAGTTATCCTGGGCGGTAAGGACGCCGTTTATTTCCAGACCTCCACAGAATGCTTAGGCTGTCATACTCCGTTCGCCACCGGCTTGCAGTACGACATGGCGGCGCCGGTGCCGGCCGACCATCAAGCGAAGCTGGGTGGTTCTCTCACTGACGTCTCGCCCTACGCGCTCTGGGCGGCTTCGCCGATGGGCCTTGCCGGCCGCGATCCGATTTTTTTCGCACTGCTCGAAAGCGAACGAAAGCTTCACCCGAAACAGGATGCCCTGGTGCAGGACACGTGTCTTCAGTGCCACGGGATCATGGGCCAGCGCCAATTTGCTCTCGACGCCAACGACGGCGACTGCGGACAGTTTCAACGAAGTGTGGCCAACGCCATTCCGTATCCGAGCGGGAATCCAACCGCGGCGAATGCGAGCTATGGCGCGCTGGCCCGCGACGGAATCTCGTGCACAACGTGTCACCATGTAGTGCTCGGCGCAGAGGCCGAGAAAGACCGCCGCTTACCCGCGAACCGATGTGTCGACCAGAAGCAGAAATGGTTCAACCCACCCTCGACGCACGACGGTTTTGCGCTTACCTTCAGCGGGAACTTTCTGCTCGGTCCTGATACCGAACTCTATGGCCCGTTCGCCGATCCGAAAACGAAGCTGATGGAAAACTCCCTGGCCATCAAACCCGTCCACAACCCCACCGCGCTGATGAGTTCAGAGATGTGCGGCACTTGCCACACCATTCATCTTCCGGTGCTCGACAATCCCCAGGGCGATGTCGAGGCGGGCAAGGGCGGCGACCCGCTCAAGCAATACCCAAAAATTTACGAACAGACTACCTACCCAGAGTGGGCCTTCAGCGCTTACCGCACCGGCAAGAGCGACGGCAGGGAACTTCCTTTCGGGGCGGGCGATCGCGCCAAGTCGTGTCAGGGATGCCACATGCCTAACCAGGATAGCAAAGGCAATCCGTACAAGAGCAAGATTGCCACGGTCGAGGAGTTTACCAACTATCCCGAGACGGACTACCGCCTGCCGGCTGCTGAGATCGATCTCGCGCCGCGCGGACCATACGGCCGTCACACGCTGGTCGGGCTAAACGTATTCCTGCTCAAGATGGCCCAGCAGTTTCCGGATGTGCTGGGGATCCGCATTAACGATCCCAGCGGTTTGCCCGGCGCCGTCGCTCCGCTGGTCACCTCTGAACAATCGATGCTGGACCAGGCAAAGAACGAGACGGCGGCTATCAAAGTCGCTCCCGTCTGGGATCAGACTAAAAAAACTCTGATCGCCCAGGTTGAGATCGAAAATAAGACCGGCCACAAATTCCCATCCGGAGTTAGCTTCCGCCGGGCCTTCATCGAACTGGATGTGCTCGACCAGAACGGCAACACGCTCTGGGCCTCCGGCCGCACCAACAATGCCGGCGTAATCGTCGACGAACAGAATCGTCCCATCGCCGGCGAGAATTGGTGGCAACCCGACTGCTCCGCGCGCATCCCGATTGACGAACAGAAGTGGCAGCGTCACTACACTTCAATCACGCAGCAGGACCAGGCCCAAATCTATCAGGAGCTTTTGACGGACAAGCAGGGCTACCTCACGGCCAGCTTCCTCAGCATCGACAAAAGGGTAAAGGACAACCGCCTCCTGCCCCACGGTTTCCTGGCCGAGGCGGCGCGGCTGGAAATAGCCAAGGCTCTCGGCGACACGACACCCCTCGATTCGGTCATGGACGAAAACGTCGGCAGTGACCATGCTGTGGGACCGGTGGGCGTCGGCGGCGACGACGACTACACGCGCGGCGGCCGCGACCGACTGACGTACATCGTCAGCAATCTCGCCGGGCGGCCGGCGACTATTCGGGCGACCCTCTATTTCCAAAGCATCGCTCCCTACTTTCTACAGGATCGGTTTTGCGTTGCTCCGGATGGTCCCGACACGCAGCGCCTCTATTTCCTGGCCGGCCACCTGAACCTGGGCGGAACAGAGATCGAAGGCTGGAAGCTGAAGATAGCGGAGGCCGCCGTGAGGTTGTAGAAGGTCACGTTGGCTTGCTTCGCTGTTATGAAGAGTGAAAGGCGTTCGATCAACGTTTGCCCTGCTCCGTAATTTCCGACAAGCTTTCAGCTTGTCGTTGGACCGCGCATTGTTCAAGTTGCAGATGTAGCGTCAGTCTCGCTGGCGGGCTTTCTAGCCACGACAAGCCGAAAGCTTATCGGACAATCAGAAGTTACGCTCGCGCACGTCAACCTTCTGAAGCGTAAACACAACCCTCATTGTGTCGGGCCGGCGATCCATCGAGGCTGGAACGAAAGCAGCATCGCGTCGCAGCGCGCTCTCGAAATCGTCGAGCATTCGACGATCGCGGGGCGCTTGAACCACTTCCGCCAACGACGCGCTGCCGTTGCTGAAAACATCGGCCACTACGATCATGTCGTCAGCGTCTTCGTAAGCGAGCGCGTTGTTCGGATGAGCATTCAATCGTGTTAGCGCAGCCAACGCTCCGTCAGGGTTCAGGCTGGGCGATTGCACGGTAAACGGAGCGCGTTGGGCCGCGTAGTCTTCGGGCGTAACTGGTTCATTGATGTCCAGACCCTTTGGCGCTACGAGGTAGACTGCATCGTGTTGCATCGCGGCCTCGTGCAGCGCCTGAAAGTGCGGACGTAGTCCAACAAACATTCCCATGAACAGGATGACGGAAGCGAAAGAACCGATGGTGTACGGCATCAGCTTTGGCTCGAGCCATTGAGCGACGCGAACGCCAAAAGATACTGCTGGTTGGATCTGACGAGCTGCGGCTTCAATCTCCAGGGCCCTGGTGATCGAGAAGGCAAGATCGACCGGCGCGACTGGGCGAGCCAATGCGCGCAAGCTTTGCTTAATCGAACGCAGCTCCGCCAGTCCAGCGCGACAGACCGGACACTCCCCCAGGTGTTCGTCGACCAACACTCTGGTCGGCAGGGACAGGACATCATCGATGTATGACGAGAAAAGCGGTTTTGTTTCTTCGCACAACATAGTTCATTTCCAAATTCCGATTGCGAATGGCTGACCGACCCCGGCTGCTCCCTCTTGCAAGGGAAGCAACTCCGATAGAATCCAGGGCTGACCTAACCAGCTCTTTGAGCGAGTCTATCAACGGGTGTTGCTGGCCACGTTTTCAATTTCGCTCATCCTTCCGGCCCTTCCTGCCTCGCACTCTTCGGTTCACTTCGACCCATTTGGCACCGAGTTGTAGTGAGCCGGGGCGGGTCAGCCATTCGCCTGGGAGCGCGAGCATCTTGCTCGCAAAGTGCGGGCATGATGCCCGCGCTCCCAGGATTACAAAGATCCTTCCAACTTCTGGCGCAGCTCTTCTCGGCCACGCGATAATCTTGACTTCACCGTGCCAATGCTGATCTCCAGCGTCGCCGCAATCTCTTCGTAACTGAAACCCTCGATATCTCGAAGGACCACTGTCTCTCGATACGTGCGACTGAGATTCTGCAAAGCAGTTCTGAGCGCTCGCTCCCGTTCATGATCCAGTGTCTTTTGCTCAGGGCTGCTGGTTCGTTCTGCTCGCAACGTCGCGTGCAGCGGCTGTCCATAAAGCCCTTCCGGCGAATCAAGCGAGACTGTTACATCACGACGGCGTCGGCGCCACCAGCGCCAGCGGTTGCGCGCTTGATTGATTGCGATCCGGTAGATCCACGTCCGCAAATCAGCGTCGCCGCGAAAACGCGCGATGTTCTGAAACGCGCGCAAGAAAGTCTCCTGCGTCAGGTCGCGGGCCTCTTCCGGGTTTTCAGTCAACCGATACAGCAGTCCATATATCTCACCCGATCGTTCGGCGACCAACAGCTCAAAGGCCTCCGCCTCGCCTTGTCTTAATCTTTCAATGAACTGCGTCTCCGCGTTGGGACGAGCCTCGACGGGGGCCGCGGATGCAACCTGTTCCAGATCCATTTGCCCGCGGAGGGCTATGGGCTCTCCGTAGCTCACTGGTTACCCCCTGGGGTGGGAAGCGCAGCAGCAACAGGCGTCTGCCTTTCCCTGGACAGTCCGCCCTTTAGACACCGCTTGCTTTCCGTTTGTTCCAAAGAAGAATGGCGCATACCGAACCACCTGACCCCTGACGTCCGCCCCACGGCGCAAACGCCACTCAGGTCGAGCCGCTCCGCCTTTGTCAACTCACTCGCTTGACAAGCTTTCGCGGCGACCATTAGAGTGAGTGTTTCGCTTATCATACACCCAAAAGAACGCAGTTCACCATGGGGACTTGCGAGCAGGAAACGAGCAGAAACTAAGTGGCCAAATACAAAAAGAAGCGCGCGCGCGAACTCAAGCAGGATAAGTTTCGCGACACGACAATGAGGCTTCTGGACCGCGCGTCCGACCGGCTCGAAGGAAGAGGCCGTACGATTCTTTACAGTATCGCTGGCATCATCATTCTTGCGGTCATCGTTGGGCTCGTTGTCAGATGGAGCAATCGCCGGGCCGACGAGGCTCGTCAGGCGCTCGGCCATGCCATCACCATCGCCTCTACGCCGGTGTCCGCGACCCCACGGGTTGGTTCGACAGCCCCAAGCTTCGCCAGTGAACAGGAGCGGGCCCAGAAAGCGATTGAGGAGTTTCAGAAAGTCGCCGCCAAGTATGGGGAACCTTATCGCACCCAAGCTCGCTACTTCATCGCCGCCAATCTGCTTTACCTTGATCGTGATAAAGCGATTGCCCAACTAACGGAGCTGACCAGGAGCAGTAATGTTGAAGTTGCGACGCTGTCCAAGTTTGCACTCGCGCAGGCAAAGGAGTCTGACAAGAAGTGGGACGAGGCAGCGGCGCTTTACATCGAGCTCAACAAGCAGAACAGCGCAGTCGTAACTCCGGAGACGGCGAACCTTCGCCTGGCAATGGTCTACGAAAAGCAAGGTAAGAAAAAGGAAGCGTCGGATATCTTCTTCGGCATTGTGGACGCGGCCCGCAAGGCGAAAGATACGGAAGGAAATCCAGCACCAGAGTCACAAGCCGCTCGCGAGGCCGCACAGGAACTTCAGAAAATTGATCCAGAGCGCTACGCGAAACTGCCACGCGAAGCGCCCGCCGGGCAGGTGTTATGACATTGCCGGTTGCCAATTTCCAATTGCCGATTTCTCTTGCTTGATTCCGAATGCCGATCCTGTAAACCAGCCGGAAGCGATTAGGCGCTGCAAATCGACAATCGACAATTCGCAATCGGCAGTGACTCATGGACAACCTTGCGCATACGCTGGTCGGGCTCACGGCGTCAAAGGCAGGACTTGAAAAGCTGTCGCCTGCGGCAACTCCGGTTTGCATTCTCGCCGCGAATGCGCCTGACCTTGATGTGCTCACTGGCTTCTTTGGCGATCGTTGGACGGTCTTACACTATCACCGTGGTCTGACGCATTCGATTGCCGGCACTCTTGCCCTCGCACTAATCATCCCTTCATTTTTCTATCTTGGAGATTTGCTAATCGCGCGCGTCCGCGCAAGACCGCGACGTGTACGTCTGCGAGGACTCCTGCTGGCGTCGATGATTGCCAGTGCCACGCATCCGCTAATGGACTGGACCAACAACTACGGCGTCCGTTTGTGGCTTCCGTGGAGCAACAAGTGGTTCTACGGTGATCTCGAGTTCATAGTCGATCCTTTCCTGTGGCTGGTATTTGGCGCTGCTGCTTTCCTGTTGACGTCAAAATCAAATTGGCAGTTGGCGCTGTGGTCTGCGTTCGCCGCGATTCTTACTTTTGTGGTTGTGTATGCCGGCGCGATGCGCGGAGCGCTCGATTACCCCAGGATCGCTTTGGCGATCTGGCTTGGCGCTCTGATCGTCCTTGTCATTTCTCGGGCGCGAGGGATCGAGCGGCGATTCGGCGGCAAAATTGCCGTCTTGGCATTTGCTTTGGTTGCGGTTTATTGGGGATGCCTGGCGTTGTTGCACCAAAGGGCATTGGATTTGGCACGAAACAACGCCACGGTTTTCGCCGCAACGCGTGGCGAGAAGATCATCAAACTAGCCGCGATGCCTATGCTTGCCAATCCTGTCCATTGGCAATGCGTCGTAGAAACGGACGTGGCCGTCTATCGGTTTGATCTGTTTCTTGACAGCGGCTTAAAGAACGCTCCTCGCGCGGTGCGATTCGAAAAACCGGATGAGACGACCGCCGAAACCATTGCTGCGGCGACGCGTGATCGTCGCGCGCAAATCTTTCTGGGGTTTGCGCGGTTTCCGATCGAGCGTGTTGTTGATCGTGATTGCGTGAGCCAAACCCTCGTGCAATTCGCGGACTTACGTTACACTGAACCAGGAAGGGGACGTAGCAACTTCTCGGTAGAAGTGCCGGTTGATTGTCCGCGCAACGCTGTAACCACCACCGATGGACGATAGTAAAAAAGTTGAAGCCCTGAAGCTGCTCGCCGAGGCGTCGAAGAACCGCGCGAAGGCGAAGCTGCGACGGCTTGCAAGCGTGCGTGTGTCGCCTGGCGGCTATCTCGCCGCGGCCAGCGTCTTAACCTTCAGTTCAGTTCTGCTTTTGCGCTCGAACAAAGATCTATACGCGATGGCGGCCCTGGCTGCAGCGTGGCTGGTGCTGCCAGCGTTGGCGCTGACCGATCGCATAGTTTTTGATGGCGAGTCGTTGAGACGTCGCGGTCCGCTTCCATTCATCTTCCAATTCATTTCGGGAAAGAGAAGGCGGCTTGCCGTAACGGATTTTGAAAAGGTGGAAACGCGTGCCGTACGCACCCTTCGACGCGGCGGTCGGGTGCGATACCGGTATCGCACTCAGATTCTTGGCAAGGGCGCCAACTTTGTCATCGCGTCGGGCGGGAAGAGCTATCGCCAAATGGTACGCCAGCTTTTTCCACTGATTCACGGGGCGAAGATTGATGCGCGGACGAGCGAACTGCGTGAGTATTTGTGCGAGCCACGCAACCTCGCGCGCGACATCAAATCGCTACGCCTGGCATCGCCAAACGTGCTCGATAACGCTGCATCCGATCTTAAAGAGCGACTCCACAATCGTCGCTCCGCAAACGCTGAAGCTGCCACCGCAGACGATCTCGAGCGCGCGCGGATGTTGCGACGCCTGGCGAATGAACTGAGAGTTGCCGGCCGGTTAGGCGAGTCGCGGGAAGCTTTTCGGCGTGCCCTGATTTTTATGTCACGAGACGCGCTGCTGATCTATGAATTCGCGCGTCTGCTTCGCTCGCAAGCCAGCGCGATGGGTGATGAGCGTTTGCTGTTTCGCGCTCGCGCGGCGCTTCGCCTTTCAGCCATGCGCGCAGAGCGCGACGCGGAGTTGTTAACGCTCATTGGCGAGAGTCTGGTTGAATGCGGAGACATTTCTTTGGCGCAGCGCGTGCTCCATCGCGCAGTTGATGTGGATGCCAGAAGTTTTCGCGCCTGTATCGAGCTTGCGGACATCGCGCTCCGCGAAGGGAAGCTCGCTCACGTGATTCACCACTACCGCGAGGCGGCGCAAGTTGCTCCGGACAAAGCGCTGACTGCTTATGCTCGACGCGAAGGCGATTATTATGCGCGCCTCAATGATGACGAGGACTACCTGGCTACGGAACTGCGACGCATCAATTGGTTACAAAACACAAGCCGTCTGCGCCATCTGGCCGCGCGGATAGCCAACGCCAGTATTCTCGTCGCGCTGGTCGGTCCCTACATCAATCCCACGCTAAGCAGCATCGGCTGGTCGCTCGCATCGTCTTCACTAGTTGCCTGGGTATCCGCGCTTTTTGCGGGTAAGCTTCTTTCCGATCGACGCAAATCACACCCGGCCGATTAACAGAGAGCAAACGCGGCAAAAGAAAAAAGTAGAAGCTGGGGCCTGCTTCTACTTTCGTCAGTGTTTATGATTCTCGCCTACGAGATCGTTTTCGATTGCGACGAATCGCCCTTAGTCTTCTGCCTGGTTGTGGTCTTCGTTTCCGTATCGGACTTCGCGCGCCGGCTGGTTCGCGTTCTCGTCTCACCAGTTGAGTTGATAGTCGCCTGAGCATTGATCGTCGAACCTTCGGCCGCTGCGTTTGCTGCTTTCACAGCTGTTTGTGGAGTTATTGTTCGCTTGGTCTGGTCGACGGCTGAAGCGACAGCGTCGGTTCTGGTCGGCTCTGGATTCAGGAACGCATCCCAGCGATAGCGCGAACGGTCGCTGGACTCAGCCAGCCGCCTGAAGACGAGATCAGTGACCGCGTTCGTAATCCAGTTGTGATAAAACTCGCCGACGGAAGCCAGCTCTGCGTCGGGCGCCGGATTCATAAAATCAATCGCGTACGGAACGTTATCCTTGATCGCAAACTCGACCGTGTTGAGATCGTAACCAAGCGCGGAACACAAAGTGCGCACGTCCTGCTCCACTCGTTCAGCCAATTCCGGAGCAAGATAGTCTGGATTGTGTATGTACTGCTCGCCAGATAGATACGGCTTGCGCGGGTCGTAAGCCATGATCATGACTTGTTCCTGGCCGACGCAGTAACAGCGCACGAATTGATCAAAATCAATGAACTCCTGCAACGTCATGCAAAGCGTTCCGCTGTTGTCGTACTCCGCCCACAACTCAGCCAACGAATTCACGCGCGACACATTTTTCCAGCCGCCACCGTCGAATGGTTTTAGGATCGCCGGCAATCCCACGTAATCGATTATCCCCTGCCAGTCGAGCGGATACTCCAGATTTCTCAGGCTCTCGCCGACGATGCCGGGGATGTAATCCTTCTGCGGCAACAAAACGGTTTTCGGAACCGCGACGCCCAGCTTTCGCGCCAGTGAATAATTGAAAAATTTGTCGTCGGCCGACCACCAGAATGGATTGTTGATTATGATCGTCCCTTCCAGGGCCATGCGCTTCAGCGTGGCGCGGTAAAAAGGGACCTCGTGCGAGATGCGATCGATAACCAGATCGTAACGCGGCGGCGCGTCGTGGCGCACGCCGCCCAGCTTGATGTATTCGGCTACGGTCTTTCCGTGACCTCGCTCGTTAATACGTTCGATCAGCGCCTCGGGAAAAGTCTTTTCGCGGCCGACCAGAATACCTACTCGCTTCATACTACGTTCCTTTCGTTCGATTCAGTTGCGCTGCCGGGACCTGAAAGATTCTACTAAAACTAAGCCCGCATACACAGTGCGGACTCCGGCGATGGGTGAAAACGAATGACCATACGTGCGTTTGCGATAGTTGTCAAACCGCGTCCATTTCCGAAGCATCCGAGACACTAGTGGGCGCATCAATAACACCGCAAAACGCTTTCCTTGAAACTGCTTTTGCCGACGCGTGTGGTACAATCCCCACTCTGGAAAAGTTTGGTCTCCCCGTTTTCCGAAACGCCGACTGGAACTCCAAAAGGAGAATCAACTACTTGCTTCGATCAATCACCCTCTGCTGCGCGCTTCTGGTCTGCGCTGCGGTTCAAACTTTCGCACAGGAGAAAAAGCCGACGCCGACTCCTCAGCCGTCGCCCTCCCCGACACCGTCGAAACCTACTCCGCTCGCTGCAGGTCAGAACCCTTCCGCCGAACAGATCGCAGAAGGCACGATCCTCGTCTACGGATCGCGCGGCGTGCTCGATCAGATAAGACGCAACGGCGTCGAGCGCGGTCGCATTACTCGAATCACCGGCGAAGGGCGGACGGAAGAAGCAACTTACGAACGGCGCTTCGTGCGCGGCGCCGACGCGACTAAGGACAAGATTCGTGTCGATCAGAAAATGCCGACGATGGAGTACTCGCTCATTTACGGCGAGGGCCGCATGTGGGGCATTATCAATGGCGCGGCGTTTACGCCACGTCAGGATGCCGCCGCGAGCTTCATGTCGCAGCAGTGGCATAGCATCGATGCGCTGCTGCGATACAAGGAAAATGGTTCCACCCTCGCGTTTGTCAGCAAGGACAAACAAAAGGGCCTCGATCTCTGGGTGGTGGATCTCACCGACAAAGAGAAACGGCGTACGCGCTTCTATATCAGCGCCAGGTCGCTTCACATACTCTGGATCGAATACGAAGAGCCGCCTGAACCGGGCGCGAAACCGATAAAGTACACCAAGACGTTTCATGAATATCGCTACGCGCAAAACACCTTGATGGCCTACCGCTCGGTGCTCCTGGCGGACGGCAAGAACGTACAGGAGACTCGCGTGCTAACCGTCACCTTCGGCCTCAAGCTGGACGAGTCAGTCTTTCAGAATCCGGAAGCGCAAGCCGGCGCCAACCCATAAAAACCACGCAATCGTTTCGGAACCCGCGGCGTTCGCAGGCGTGTATAACCTGCGGGCGGTAGGCTGCCGGGGGTATAATCGCTTTTGGAGGGCCGCTCATCGCCTGCCGCGTAAAGGATTTCCGAAAGGGAAGAGTACCCGTTTGAGCGCGAGTGCGAGCCTGCCTGCCCTGATGGATACGCTGAGTTCTATAAACGAGCTGAGTTTCGGCGCCGCCCTGCAGCAAGAGGTTGCGGTTGGATCTGCTTCCGATCACGCCTTGCTCGAGGCCACGCGGACTGGTGACGAAGACGCTTTCGCGGAGCTGGTATCGCGTTATCGAAATCAGATCACCAGCTACATTTATCGCATGACGAACGATTACGATGGGGCAGTTGATTTGGCGCAGGAAACGTTCGTCAGAGTTTTTCGCGCGGCGGATCGTTATCAACAAAGCCATGCGTTCTCAACTTATATCTATCGCATTGCGACAAATCTCGCGATTAGCGAGTTGCGGAAAAGGAAACGACGCAAGCTGGTTTCGCTTACCGGCTTCTTTCAATCGACCGACGGCGGCGAACCACGCGAGTTTAATCCGAGCGACGGGCAGCCATTGCAGGACACTGTGTTAGTAGAAACAGAGCGTCGCGTGGCGGTGCAACGCGCGATTGGCACATTGCCGGAGAAGTATCGAGCACCGCTCATCCTGCGCGATGTGGAAGGCAAGAGCTACGACGAGATCTCGCGCATCCTGAGTACGAGCGAGGGAACGGTGAAATCCCGTATCAGTCGCGCGCGAGGTTTTTTGCGCGAGAAGATGCGGGCTTATTTGTAAAAGGCTTCGGCCTGAAATTGGTAAACAAAACTATGAATGCCACAAACTGCAAAACGGTTCGCTATGAAATAGACGAAGCGGATCTAAACCAACAACTAAGTGGAAGTGCGGCGGAGCACCTGCAAGCGTGCCCTGCGTGCCGCGGCTTTCATGACGAGCGACGGCGGCTGCGCAGCTTGATGTCGAGTTTGGAAACTGTCGCAGCGCCGGCGGATTTCGATTTTCGGCTGCGCGCGCGACTTGCCAGACAAAAGGATCGCGCCAGCGGTTTTGCGTTTAGTGAATTCTCAATCGGCGCGCGCTCGCTGGCGGCTGTTGCGTTGGTTTTGTTAATCGTCGTCGGCGGTGTCATTGTCAGGAATCGGATGTTGTCGACAAATAACTCGGCAGTGAGAGGCGTGAATGGTTTACGAGTCAGCACTCCGGAAGAGGCCATCAAGGCGACGACTCCTGCGACGTCGCCAGAACCAACTCGAATAGAGACGGCCATTGTCGCTCCAAAAGATTCCGGCAAGATAGGAAAGCGGATACGACCC
Organism: Pyrinomonadaceae bacterium; assembly: GCA_041492185.1. Taxonomy (GTDB): domain Bacteria; phylum Acidobacteriota; class Blastocatellia; order Pyrinomonadales; family Pyrinomonadaceae; genus JAOAPY01. The sequence goes on from JBGPWL010000038.1 coordinate 31,821, forward strand.
GGAGAACGCCGCGTCGGCAAACTGCCTGAGCGTGCCGGCCGGCAAGTTACAAGTACAGTCGCACAAAACAAGGCTGGCGTACGCGACTCCAGTCTCCTTCCACCGTCAGTTGTTGTTCCAAAGTATCCGACTGACGCGGTGCTTGTTTCGACTGACGCGCCTTCGTTCAGAATTTCAATCAATAATGGACGCGGAACCGCGCGCACGATCTCATTGCCGCGATTTAGCTTCGGCTCACAGCGCGTGCTCGGGCCGGGTTTTTCATTCGCTGCGCCGAAATCTCCCGGAAAAGGCGCGTGGTAGTTATCCAGTAAGATGAAATCCAAAGCAACATCACTTTTGCTCGCTGTCATCGCCGTCGCGTTCTCGCTTTCCCGCGCCACCGCGCAAACAGGCGCGACGAAACCAGCGGCCGCCGGTCCGGTTGTAGTCGAACAGCAGTCCCCGGCGCCCCAGGTCGTGACCGTGCTGCATCGGCTCAACGGGCTTAAAATGCTCAGACTCCTGCTTCGCTCGGGTCAAACCGTTGGCGCGGTCGAAACTATGGACGACGCATTCAAGATTGACCGGCAAGTACACACGAACATCATCGCGGGCCTCGCCCTTGAGGATGGCCAAACGGTTGTCGCGTGGTTACCTGAAGCCGAGGTCGAGGTTGAAAGTCTGATGACGGCGTTTCCGCCGATGAAATCCAGCGAGATGTTTAGTCCTGCTTCGGGAACTGCTGCTTCGACGAGCGCGTTTGCTGGAACGCTCCCCGGCGCACCTGATCTGACGATCATCGGGCGCGACGGTAAACGTCATAGAGCAAGCTATATCGGCCTGGACGGAATAACGGGACTGTCGTTGCTGAAACTCTCCGACGTTCGTTTGTTGCCGGCAACCAGTGCTGTAGATCAGGAGCTTTCGTTGGGTCAGCGAATGCGTTTGTTTTCTCCGGAACCGGCGCCGGGCGCGGAGTCGAGTATTAGTGGCGCGATCTATATTCGGGTCGGCGAGACGGAAGGGAAGGTTGTCAGCATCGCTCGGGGACCCGCTGGCGCGATTGGCCGCATAAGAATCAAATTGGCGAAGCTTTCACCCGCCAACATCGGCGGCATCGCCGTCAACGACTCGGGTCAAACCGTCGGCATTGTCGACGGTATTAACGGAAATGAAGCGAGCGTTTTGCCGGCGGCTGTCATTCGCGGCGCCGCGCAGCGCGTGATAGCGCGGCAGGCGAGCGTGCCGCGTCCGTGGCTCGGCGTGCGCGGTGAACCGGTGGCCGCGACGCCCATCGAACAGATCGTGCGCAATGGTTGGAAGCGCGAGAACGCGATGTCGCTCTTTGAAGATCAACGCGGCATTCTGCTCACTTCGATTATTCCTGGAAGCCCCGCGGAATCAGCGGCGCTGCATCCCGGCGACGTGATCCTGCGAGTCAACGACGGCGAAGTTAAAAGTGCGGACGACTTCTCGTTGCTGCTCGATCAAGTCGCCGCCGGCAATCCGGTGCGCTTCACGATCGTCCGTCCGGATCATGTCAATCCCGAAGCCGTGGTTGTAATGCTGACCGAGTCAATGGATCCATTCTTCGCGACTAAGATGTTCGAGACTCGCAGGCCGCGCGCCGCCCTGCCAAATCCGTTGCGTGATCAGGGAATTGAGACGGTGGCAATTCGGCCAAAATTCCCGACCCGCGCCGGCGCCTCAAGCGGTCTGCTGGTCGTTTATGTTCAGCCTCAGAGCGCAGCGTTTAAGGCGGGACTGCGAACCGGCGATGTGATTGAAGCGATCAATGGCCAACCGATCTCTACAACACCTGCCATACCAAAGCTCCAGCGCGCGAGCTACACGCTGAATGTGGTACGAAACAAACAGCAGCTTGTCTTCACCGTGCCCGCATCGACGGTGCAGTAGCCCGCGCGTTAGCAAGGGCGCCTGACGTTCCAGACTCCCGACTCTCGACTGATCCATCACGCCCTCTCTAACGGTCGGGCTACTGCCCGGATGGCTGCTGAGAGAGAAAGTCGCGAATCAGACGCCGCTCGTTTTCGTCTTTGATGCGGGTGAATAACTTCGTGCCAAGCGTGGTAATTGTTGCTGGTCGATCAAACGGCAGGTGTTCGTACACCTTCCCGCCGGCGAAATGGCACGGTCTACAGCGAGCCTCGAGGATCGGCCTAACCTGCGTTGCAAAATCTACTCGGCCTGCCTTCGACGAGATCTCACGTTCGCTGGTGCTTACACTAGCCGGCTTGTTAGGCGATTTTAAGGCTGCGTCGAGTCTTCCATGGCCGCAAGTATTCGAACCGAGACCGAAGGCCATTCCGATGAGCAGTATGAATGCTCGCATGACCCAATCTTATTCCTCTCTGACCGGCTTCGCAATAAGTAGGGCATGCTTTGGCGGCAGGCGTTGAAGACTCTCACTTCTTGAACCAGGTGTTTCGGACTTGGCGGGATAAGGTTCTTAGCCGTTTCCACGGCCGTGCGTGAGAGCGTGGTTGTCTGTCTGCTGGTTGTGATACCCTGTCCCTTCCTTAAGAGTGTTTTCATCACACCGCGGAGAGTTGTGACCGGGGTCTATGCTCCATCAAGCCGTTTCCCACTATCACGAACTGCTAACCAGAGACAATCTTTCTGAAGATTCGCGCGCGTTGCTCGATGAAGGCCTCGAGCGCTCGAAGTTGATCTTCGGCGGCCGCCGTCTGTCTCCTTATCTACGTCCACATTTCGTTTTGGAAGCAGACTTCGCGCGCATCAAGACGATCTGCGAGACGGTTTGGTCCGCAATCCAGAAGGTTAAAGACGCGGCGATACAAGACGAGTCGCTCGTAAGTGAACTGGGGTTGACGGAAATCGAGCGCGAGCTGATCAAAATCGATCCCGGTTACGTGGCCGTGTCGCCGACGGCGCGGCTTGATTCGTTTCTCACTGACGATGCTTACAGTTTTGTCGAACTAAACGGCGAGAGCCCGGCGGGAATCGCCTATGCCGATGCTGCGTACGAGATCTATTCGGCGCTGCCGGTGATGAAACGGTTTGCCGAAAAATACAATCTGCGCGCGCTCTACGGGCGGCGGCTCATGCTCGATGTGTTGCTGCATTCATACGAAGAATTTCTCGGGCGCAAACCGGATCACACTCCGCGCATCGCAATCGTTGATCTCAAAGGATTGCCGACACAGAAAGAGTTTGAGTTGTTCAGGGAATTCTTCGAGCGCGAGGGATATCCGGCTTTGATCTGCTCGCCTGACGAACTCGAATTCCGCAACGATCGGTTGCGGGCAGGTGACTTTGAAATCGACATTGTTTACAAACGGCTCCTGGTTAACGAGTATCTTCCGATCATCGAGAAGCATCCCGCGCTGTTGCAGGCCTATCGCGCCCGGGCCATCTGCATGGTCAACAGTTTTCGCTCAAAGCTGATTCACAAAAAAGCGATCTTCGCCATTCTAACCTCGGCCCGATACGCGCGGCTGTTCAGCGAGGACGAGCGCGCGGCGATCAGCCTACACGTTCCCTGGACGCGGCGCGTGCGTGCTGAGAAGAGCGATTACTTTGGCAAAGAGGTAGAGCTGCTTGAGTTTATCGTCGCAAACCGCGAACGTTTGGTGCTGAAACCAAACGACGATTATGGCGGGCACGGAATCTCGATCGGTTGGAACAAGGACGAGATTCGGTGGAATGAAGCGTTGCGGACCGCGCTCGTTAATGGCGATTACCTGGTCCAGGAGCGCGTGCCGACCGCGCGCGAAGTTTTTCCGGCGTTGCTGCCCGATGGCACAGTACAGTTTGCCGAGCAGCTCGTCGACCTCGATCCTTTGCTCTTTAACGGGAAAGTGGGTTCAGCCTTCACGCGTTTGTCTTCGACTGAACTGGCAAACGTCAGCTCAGGCGGCGGGATGGTCCCGACCTATATAATCAGCGAAAAGAAGTAGAAAATGTCCGACACTTCAGTTTGTCGTTGACTCTTGCCTGGAGGCTGTTCGGTTGACATCAAGAACGATAAACTGAAGTTTGTCGGACATCCGGGCTGGCGAAAAGAGTGTACAATGTGTTCGCATAAGCTCTGCCAATCCATTTGAGGAGAACGGCTGTGGCTGAAGAGTTCGACGACGACGAACCTACTTTGGCGCCGGACAATCGGCGCCGACACGATCGATCGCGATTGATCGTTGACGTCTTCTTTGACGGGAAGGACGGGACCGGCATCGCCAGTACGAAGGACATCAGCGTCGGCGGTCTCTACATGAACACGCAGTCCGTGCTGCCCGAAGGCGCTGTCTTGCTGCTGCGTATTCCCTGTGGCGCAAAACAGGTGGTGGTGAATGCCGGCGTTGTTTACAGCAATCCCGGGCGCGGCGTTGGCGTGAGGTTTCAAAATCTTTCAGACGAAGACCGTGCGCTGATTGAACGAGAGTTGGACGCGGAATAAGAGGTTCCCTATGTTCGATCAATTCACATTGGGTATTGAAGAGGAATTCCAGATCGTCGATCCGCAGACGCGTGAGCTGCGTTCGCACGTGGTAGCTTTTCTCGAAGAAGGCCGCATGCTGCTTGGCGAGCAGATCAAGCCTGAGATGATTCAGTCGCAGATCGAAGTGGGCACCGGCGTCTGCAGGAATATTCAGGAAGCGCGCGCCGACATTTCGCGTCTGCGCGGCATTATCGCCGGGTTGGCAGAGAAGAATGGATTAAAGATCGTTGCGGCCTCAACGCATCCCATCTCGCGTTGGCAGGACCAAAAGATTTTCGATGACGAGCGATACGAGTTGCTAATCGAGGAACTCCAAACTGTCGCGCGCTCCCTTTTGATCTTTGGCCTTCATGTTCATGTGGGCATCGCCGATCGCGAGCGCCAAATTCACATCATGAACGCCTCGCGCTACTTCCTGCCGCACGTGCTGGCCCTGACAACTTCGTCGCCGTTCTGGATGGGCCACAACACGGGATTGAAATCGTACCGCTCGGAGATCTTCAAGAAGTTCCCGCGCACGGACATTCCCGATCACTTCGATTCGTATTCCGGGTTTGAGCGTTACATCGCACTACTGGTCAAGACCGGCTGCATCAACGACGGGAAGAAGATCTGGTGGGACTGCCGGCCGCATCCGTTTTTCCCGACGCTCGAGTTTCGCATCTGCGACATTCCCACGCGCGTCGACGACACCGTCGCGATCGCGGCGCTGTTTCAGGCCATCGTTGCCAAGCTCACGAAGTTGATCGAAAAGAATCTGGGCTTTCGTCTTTACCGGCGGATGCTAATTCAGGAAAACAAGTGGCGCGCCGTGCGTTGGGGACTGGACGGCATGATGATCGACTTTGGCAAGGAGAAGGAAGTCCCCACGAAGGATTTGATTCGCGAGCTGTTGGATTTTGTTGACGACGTGCTCGACGATCTCGGCTCGCGCAAAGAGGTTGAGCACATCCACACGATCCTCGATCGCGGCACCTCAGCCGACGAGCAACTGCGTGTCTACAAAGAAACCAACGACCTCAAAGCCGTGGTCGACCGACTAATGGAATTGACTATGGAAAGCGTCCCGCGCGACGTGAGCTTGGTTGTCGGCAAGACCGCCACCGCGCCGTCGACGATTGCGAAGTGACAGTCAAGGTCTTCTCTCATCGAACTCTTGCCAAAAAATCATCCTTAAAATTGAACATCAACCTGTCCAACTCCCAGCCGTTGAGACCGGCATCGGTAGCCACGGACAGGTAGAACTTCTCATGGTCGGCGTATGAATTGAAGGACAGGCCCCAAGCCTTCGACAACGCCTTGATTCGCGAATCGATTGCAATCGAGTCGTGGAAATCCGGATGGTAAACGGCCATCATAATGTTGCGGGCATTTTTGTCTCCAATTCCTGAGAAGCACTTGAGGAACTGAATCTTTGCGTCTCGCCCCACGTGACTTAGTAGTCTCTCTTTGGTAGCCTCCGGGCCACCAAGCGCTTTTACCTGTTCGAAACATTTCAAGATGAACCGCGCTTTGAGGTTCGGCATCCTTACCTTCGCTGCTCTGCAGGTCTGCTCGACCTGTTTGGCACGCGCGCTCGGCGAAAGTCGCGCAAGCGCCGTGTAACGCACTCTCTCGTAGTTATCCTTGTTGCCGATCAGCCCTTGCAAGCCCGCTGCTCGTCCCATAACTGCAAAGCTCTGAAGCAAGTAATGCCAGAGGAAGTCTGGGCGTGCCAACTGGCCACGCTCTGCTTTTAGCTCATCGAGTTTATCCTTTTTCTCACGTCCGAGTGCTTTCGCAACCGCGACGAGTTCCTTTTGAATGCTGTGGGCTTGCTGGAGCGGCATCTACGATTCTTCCTTCCCAACCGGCTCGCCAAAACCCTCTTCAGTCGCTTGATAGTCGGTAGGCATCCGAGAAACCAATTCGGCAAGATCAACGTTCTTAGCGCTAGCCTCTTTTTCGAGGTCCGCCGCCACACCATGCAGCTTTGCCTCTTGCGGTGTTCCTTCAATGAGTAATCTATCGAGAAGTTCCAGCAATTCTTCCTTCTCGGCAAGTGAGAGCTGCTTCACACGTTCGACTACTTGGGCGAAGGTTTGGCTCATATCATCAATATCTGATGGTGGAGCATGACGAGTCTTCTTAGCTCGCTCCGCGAATGTTGGGAGACTTGTCTTTAGAAACTCGAATCAGAGAACGCAGGGCTTCATTGACTGAGTCCGCATTGGGAAACATTTCTGCAACGTCAGGCTCAAGACGAACGACATCACCGAAACTCTTCCTGCCTGGCCCGAGCTTTCTGACCTTCAAGCTCTTGAGGTCGTACTCCGGCCTGAGTTCGCCATCTTTCTCCGCTTCAACCTTCTTCATAAGCTTCCCGTTCACTCCGCGTGACTTGTCGTGCGTTAATCAGTCGAATCGTATCATCACGTATATGACGCAATCAGTAAACGCCCTTGATTCGACAGTCCAATCATAATATAGCGATGCTCATCTTGGGAATGGTCGGGATCGTAGAAGTCAATGTACAGCGGATCGTCGAAGATTGACTTAGCCTCTTCAAAAGACACCTGATGCTTATTAGCTAGATTGGAATTCGCTTTCCCTTCATCCCATTCAAAATGCATTCAATCACCTTTGGGTTCCCGCTTGGCCAGATAATACTGCCACAACATCCTCGCGGCAACGGAGCGATAGGGACGCCAGGCTTCGGCGATCCGAGCAAGCTCGCTGAATGAAGGACGCGCGCTCATTTTCCGGAGCTTGCCGACAGCCGTTGCGAGCGCCACATCGCCGTCGGGCCAGACGTCCGGACGCCTCAGGGCCATTAACAAGTAGATGTTAGCCGTCCATGGGCCGACGCCTTTGATACTAAGCAACGCGGCGTGTGCGTCTTCATCATTCAATCGACCAATTCGATCCAACTGCCCGTCGGCGAAAGCATGGGCCACTTGCACGCAGTAATGCGCCTTCTGTCGCGTTACGCCGAGTGAACGCAAGCGACCTTCCCCGGATTCAATGAACGCTTCAGGAGTAAACGGTTCGACGTTTGATTTAAGCCGCGCGAACATTGCGCGCGCTGAAACCAGTGAAACCTGTTGCTCGAGAACAATGCGCAGCAGCGTAGGAAATCCCGGACGCCGCGCCCACATCGGAGGCGTGCCATGCGTTCGATAAATCACGGCGAGGTGCGGGTCGCGTGCAGCCAACTCTTCCGCTGCTGCCGCAAGACTCTCGCGCGTGAGACGCGAGTAAAGATATTTAGCAGTGGTCTTCAAAGACTTGGAAGCTGGAGGTCGGCGCTGACGTTCGCAGGTACAAGGCGAGCCGGACCTTGGTTGGTGTCCTAAATTGAAATCTCTGTGAGTGCTCCGTGTTCTCCGTGGCTCTGTAGTGAGTGGTTGTCTAAGCAAATTCACCACAGAAACACAGAGGCCACAGAGGTTGCACAGAGAAGTATCCGTGAATTAGGTCACAGACGGACCTTGCACCTGCGAACGCTGCTGCGCCCGGTTATGGTGTAGCAGTAATGGTAAACCGCGAAGCCGGCACATTGGTTTTCAAATCATAGCTGGCGATGTCCAGGTCCGCGAACGGTTGTCCCTGAAGCCGCGTGATGATGTGAAA
>JBGPWL010000144.1:0-8184 GCA_041492185.1 Pyrinomonadaceae bacterium
AATAGGTGGTGCTCGACTTTCGAGTCGGGCACCACCTATTTGTTATAATCAAATGTGAGTTTGGAGTCAGCTAAGCGAGGCCGTCGAGTCTCCGGTCACTTTTTCAGATGATTCGCATCGAAGACATTGTCGAAAAGGTTCGTAAGAACCATCCGCAATCGGATTCCGATCTGCTGCGCCGCGCTTATCTTTTCTCCGCGCGCGAGCATAAGGGTCAAAAGCGCGCTTCGGGTGAATCATACCTCGTACATCCGCTGGAGGTCGCGAACATACTTGCCGACATGCATCTCGATGAAGTGTCGGTAGCCACCGGTCTGCTTCACGACGTTGTGGAAGACACGCTGGTTGAGCTTGATACAATACGCGATTACTTTGGCGAAGAAATCACGCACCTCGTTGACGGCCTCACCAAGATCGCGCAGATCAGCAACGTGTCGCGCGAGGAACAACAGGCTGAGAACGTGCGCAAGATGCTGCTCGCGATGGTCGATGATGTTCGCGTGGTGCTAGTCAAACTGGCCGACCGTCTGCACAACATGCGGACGCTCCATTATCTGCCCATCGAGAAACGCAAACGGATAGCGCAGGAGACGATGGACATCTTCGCGCCCATCGCGCATCGTCTGGGCATGGGCAAGCTCCGTGGCGAACTCGAAGATCTCGCGTTTCAACACTTGCATCCAGAGGACTATCGCGAGCTTGCCGCGCAACTCGAAAAGCGACGTCCGGAGAACGAGAAATTTCTGGGCGGCGTGAGGGCGCTGATCGAAGAGAAAATGCGCGAGGCAGACGAACCCATCGTGCGTGTCGAAGGCAGAGTGAAGCGCCTCTATTCGATCTGGAAAAAACTCAGGCGGCAAAAGATCGGCCTCGATCAGGTTTACGATCTGGTGGCGGCGCGCGTAATAACGCCAAATGAGATCCGACATTGCTATGCGGCGCTGGGCGTCATTCACAATATCTGGAAACCAGTGCCGGGCCGCATCAAGGATTGGATCGCCACGCCGCGCGACAATCTATATCAGTCGCTTCATACGTCCGTGATCGGTTCCAACGGCCAGCCATTCGAAATCCAGATTCGCACGGAAGACATGCATCGCATTGCCGAGGAGGGAGTGGCCGCGCACTGGAAGTATAAGGAGGACAAGCGAGGCAATCACGACGACGATAACACCCTCAACGCGTTGCGTTCCCTGGTCGAGTGGACGCAGGAAGTCAATGACTCGCGCGATTTTCTCGACTCGTTAAAACTTGACCTCTATCCGAAAGATGTTTATGCGTTCACGCCAATGGGCAAGGTCATTCAGTTGCCGCGCGGCGCAACGCCGGTGGATTTTGCTTACATGATTCACTCTGAGGTCGGCAACACTTGCACGGGCGCGCGGATCAACGGCCGCATGACACCCCTGCGCACGCAGATTCAGAACGGCGACGTTGTCGAGATCATCCGCAATCCAAATACGCATCCTTCGCGCGACTGGTTGAACTTCATCGTCACGTCCCGCGCCAGAAACCGGGTCCGCCACTGGGTCGCCGACCAGCAACGAACGGAGTCAATCGAAATAGGACGCAAGCTTTTCGAAAAGGAAGCCGCGCGGTTTCAACTTTCCGTGAAGAAGGTCCTGGGCGACAGCGATGGCAAGATGAAGAGTGTTGCCGGTGAATACGGGTACGGCCGCGTTGACGATCTATTGGCGGCAATCGGTTACGGTAAATTGATCCCGCGTAACGTAATTGCCAAGTACCTCGGCCCCGAACAGTTCGAGCAACTCGACAACCAAAAAGAGTCGCGCCTGCGCAGCGGTGTCCGCGCCGTAAAGCGCCTGATCCGCTTTGGCGACGACTCGATTGTCGTGCGCGGTGTAGACGATCTAATGGTGATACGCGCGCGCTGCTGCAATCCGCTTCATGGTGAACAGATCATCGGCTACATCACGCGCGGCAAGGGTGTGGCGGTTCACACGACGCGTTGCAAGAACGTCGAGCAATTGATGGTAAACCGCGAACGAATCGTTGAAGTTGAGTGGGCCGGACGGCCGGATCAAACTGCCTACGCCGTCAAACTTCTGGCAGTGACCGAAAATCGCACCGGTATGATTGCCGGTATCACCGGAGCCATTTCGGACATGAAAACTGGAATTCGCGATGCACGCGCCTCGGTGGCCGCCGACGAGCGGGGTCACATCGAGGTCACTGTCGAAGTCTTTGACGTCAAGCACCTGGATAAAGTGATCAACTCAATTAAGGGGGTTCCCGGCGTACTCGACGTCGAGCGATTGCAGGGAGCGGCTTAGTTAGTTGGAAGCAAGATCGCCGTACCAGCCTTTGCCGCTCCTAACCTTTCTGTTAAAATCCCAACTTCGCTTTGATGAGCACAATCGAGGCTTTCCTGGGAGTGAGAGAGATCACGCAAACTGAACGTGCGCCCGGCGCTATTGGACCTTATTCGCAGGCGGTCACAGCGGGCGGTTTTGTTTTTGCCTCGGGTCAGATCCCGATCGATCCAGCGAGTGGTCAGTTCGTATCAGGCGGCATATCGGAACAGACTGAACAGGTGCTCAAAAATCTTGCAGCGGTGCTGGAGGCAGCGGGCAGCGGCCTGGATCGCGTTGTCAAAACAACGGTCTTTCTCGCGAGCATGGATGAATTTGCGGCGATGAATGAAGTTTATGGCCGATTCTTTTCATCTAAGCCGCCAGCTCGCGCTACGGTTCAGGCGGCGCGACTCCCGCGCGACGCGCGCGTCGAGATTGATGCAATTGCGTTGATTGAATAAACGGGAAGTGAGTATTGCGGGCGTCAGGCAGCCTTGGCGATCTTTCCGGCCTTAATGCAACTGGTGCACACGCGCATCCGTCGCGCGCCGCCTTGCGGCAGGGCCACGCGAATCGATTGCAGATTTGGATTGAACTGGCGCGGGGTGCGGTTGTTTGCGTGAGATACGTTATTGCCGAACTGGGGCGACTTTCCGCAGATTTCACAACGTTTAGCCATTATTTTTTTGAGAACCTCCAGATGAATGCTGTTACGATAACCGTTAGTCTTGGTCTTATAGTTCAAATCATCGATAGAATTTTAAACCAGAACTTATAGCAGACGGCTTTTGACGGCGTCAAGCAGCGACGGATCGAGACGAACTGATAACACTTCGAAGGAGCGAGAATTTAAGTGCATAAAATAGCAAAGCTACTAACCGTTTTTACGCTGACCGCGCTGGTGGCGCTTGGCTTCACGGCCTGTGATCGTTCAGACCCGGCGAAAGAGGACACGATCGCGGCCACGGTCAATGGCAAACCGATCCTGGTTTCTGAAGTCGAGCAGGCCCTTACTGAACAGACTGGTGGGAAACAGTCTCAAATGACACAGCTCGAACTGGCTGAGGCACGTTTGGGGGCCCTTGATGGATTGATTCGCAACGAAGTGCTCTACCAGCGAGCGGAAAAGGAAAAACTGTTACCAAGCGAGGACGAGATATCGCAATACATAACCGCGAAGAAGCAGGAGCGCGGAATGACCGAAGAAGAGTTTCAGAAAGGCCTCAAGGAACAGAACAAGTCGGAACAGAACCTTAGAGAGGACGCGCGAAAACTACTGGCAATTCAGAAGCTGCAAAATAAATACATCGCCAGTGTTAGTATTAGTGATCGTGAGGTTGAAGAGTACTACGCAGCGAACAAACAACAGTTCGTAATCCCACGTGGCGTTGAGTTGGCCGCAATAGTCGTCGATCCGGCCGACAATGGGGCCCGCGACGATGCAAAGAGCGACGCAGAAGCGAAAGCTAAGATCGACAAAATCTATGAGGGTTTGAAAAATGCTGATTTTGCGGAGGTTGCGCGTCAGAAGAGCGAAGATGCCAGCGCCGCGCAGGGTGGAGACATCGGCCTGGGAACGGAGGACGCGCTCAAGCAGAAAGGGTTTCCCCAAAGCGTAGTAGATCAATTCTTCGGACCGGCGATGCAAATTGGAAGCTATACGCAGCCCGTGCAGTTCAGTGGACGCTGGTACATCTTCAAGCTGAAAGGCAAGCATTTGCAGACAGAAAATCGAACTCTCGAGACTCCCGGTCTGCGGCAACAACTGACAGAAGACCTGCGCGGCAAGCGCCAACAGCTGCTTAATACCGCGCTGCTTGAACAGTCAATGTACGAAGCCAAGATTGTTAATAATATGGCTGCAAAGATGCTGGCGAACCCGAACAATCTCGGTCTCCGCCCAGCGTCGTCTCAGGCGGTTGGCTCGCCGGCGCCGAGTCCCGCTGCTTCGACTACTCCGGGCGCAACGCCTGCGAAGAGCGCAAGTACGGCAAGCCCGAAAACTTCACCGGCGAAGAAGTAATCGGAGAGCAGTTTTGAGTTAGACTGAAGCGGGTGCAGGCCTGACGCTTTTCAGGCCGCACCTGCTTCGTGCGTTTGGAGCAGGGTACAACGAATGCTTTTTCGGCTATCAGATGTCCATAAGTCTTACGGCGCGCAAGACGTCTTGCGCGGCGCTTCGCTGCAAATAAATCCCGGCGAGCACGTAGGTCTGGTGGGCCGCAACGGCGCCGGTAAGACAACCATCTTCCGCCTGGTCAATGAGGAAGAGACACCGGATCGCGGCGATGTTGTGCGCGCGCGCGGCGTTGGTCTGGGCCTGCTCGCCCAGCACGTTCACTTCGACAGCGGATCAACCGTTCACGAATCGGCACTGGCTGCTTTTGGTCATCTGCAACAGATCGAGCACGAGATGCACGAGCTTGAACACCGCATGGCCGAGCCCGGCGCCGATCTGGAAAAAATCCTCGAGCGCTACAGCGATCTACAGCACGAATTTGAGCACGAAGGCGGGTTTGCCTACGCGGCCAGGGCTGAGACGATCTTGCAGGGGCTAGGTTTCGATCGGGAGCAGTGGCCGCTGGAGACAGAAAAACTCTCCGGTGGTCAACAAAACCGTTTGGGCCTTGTCCGTTTGTTGCTGGCCGATCCGGATGTTTTGCTTCTCGATGAACCCACAAACCATCTTGACGTTGCCGCAGTCGAATGGCTGGAAGAATTTTTGCAAAGTTACGGCTCGGCTTTTGTCATCATCAGTCACGATCGTTACTTTCTCGACCGCACTTGTCGCCGCATCATTGAGCTCGAGAATGGTCGAGCCGCGAGTTACACCGGCAACTATTCCGCTTATCTGGTCGAGCGAGAAGAACGACGCGAAGCCCAGGCGCGCGCTTTTGAGAACCAGCGGCAGTTGATTGAAAAGACGGAGGAATTTATTCGGCGGAACATTGCCGGGCAGAAAACCAAGCAGGCTAAATCGCGGCGCAAGATGCTCGAGAAGCTCGAACGCGTCGAGAATGTTCGTGCTGATCGCAGCTCGGGAGACTTCCGTCTGCAAGCAATCGAGCGCACAGGCAATCATGTGCTGACGATCGACAAGGCCGTCATCGGTTATCCGGGAACAACCCTCGCGCGCGACATTTCTCTCATTCTGCGGCGGGGCGAATGCCTCGGCGTAATTGGTCCCAACGGATCGGGCAAGACGACGTTCCTCCGGACGATTCTGAAGAAGATTCCGGCTCTCGCGGGTGAGGTCCGTTGGGGTACGAAAGTGGAGATTGGTTATTACGCGCAACAGCTCGAAGATCTTGACGATCGCAACGAGATTATTATGGAGCTGCGCCGCGTTGCGCCGTCAACCGCAACGGCGGGCGAATTGCGCGCGTTTCTGGCGAAGTTTCATTTCACGGGCGACGATGTTTACAAACATGTGCGCGATCTTTCCGGCGGCGAAAAGGGAAGACTGTCGCTGGCAAAGTTGATCTACTCGCGCGTGAACGTACTCGTGCTCGACGAGCCGACCAATCATCTCGACATCCCCTCGCGCGAGGCGCTGGAAGAGGCGCTCGATGCCTACGAAGGGACCATCATAACGATTAGTCACGACCGCTATTTCCTCGATCGCGTCGCGACGCAGATTCTGGCGCTCGATGGGAGTGGCGGCGCCGAACAGTTCAACGGCGATTACACTGAGTATCACGATTGGAAAGCGGCGCGATCAAAAGGGAGTGCGGAAGAAGACGAGTCAGAGCCGCCCGCCGGAACGAGAGGTTCACCGCGCGACAAGGAGAAGTCAGCACCGCCTGCGTCAGCGGCTGGGTCACGCCGCGGAAGCGGGAGGTCGGCCCAACCAGTGTTAGCTGGTGGACCTACGCGCGTGAAGATCATAAAGAAACCACGCCACCCCGAGCTTGTCGAAACCGAGATATCCGAAATAGAAAAACATCTGGCGGAATTATCAGAGGAAATGGCCAAGCCTGAAGTCGCACGCGACATTACCAAGTTGGTGAAAGTAAACGACGAGTATCAGCGAACAGAAGCACGACTGTCTGAGTTGCTTGACGAGTGGGAGCGGGCAGAAACGACTGCGAGTTCCCCGAAGCGTTAGTTGGTCGAGAAGTAATTGACGCGTTAGGAATGCGAGAGCTGCGGAGTTGAGATTAGTTTAGCCTTCGATCGTCGTGGCGCTTTCCGGAAACTTGAATTCGGAACGAAGGTTGGCGAAGTCTGGTTGTGCAATGTACTTCGATTTGAAAGGGCAGCTTAGTTGACTGCCTGATCACTTGAAAGTGAAGCGTTGATTTGAGGCGCAGACAATTCATTCAGCTCGGCGCAGGGTTCGCCCTCAGTGTGCTGGCAGGCCAAAGCGCGTTTGCGCGGGCGCGCGATCGCATCATTATCATCGGCGGTGGAATCGTTGGCGCGTCGATGGCCTACTACTTTTCGCGGCGTGGAGCACAGGTTACGCTCCTTGAGAAAACACGGCCGGCGGCGGGAGCCACGGGAAAATCGTTTGCCTGGATCAACGCAAACTTTTCGAAGCAACCGCGTCACTATCATCTATTCAGCCGCCTTGGCGTCCAGGCGTTCCGCAATCTTCAGCAGGAGGTCGGCGTCGAACTCGGCGCGCAATGGACTGGCACGGTGGAGTGGTACGCGAATCCGGAGCGCGCGGATGAGCTACGACGCATGGTTCACCAACAGCAGGAATGGGGCTATCCCATCAGGTTGATCGGGGACCAGGATTTCGCTCGCCTCGAACCGCGCGTAACACCAGGGAAAACTCTCACTAGCGCTTTCTCGGAACTCGAAGGCAGTGTTGATGCCGCGGAGGCCACCGCCGTCCTGCTGCGCCGCGCCCAGGCTGCGGGCGCGAGCGTTGTTTATCCCTGTGAAGTACTAGGTATCAAAGTGCAGTCAGGGCGGGGGGCGTTGCTGAAGACCACACAAGGAGAGTTTCATGGCGACACTGCGATACTCGCCTGCGGAGTAGATACGCCAAAACTTGCTTCGCTGGTTGGTGCTCAGGCGCCGCTCGTGCGATCGCCAGGCATCGTAGTAAGAACCGCGCCGCAGCCAAAGCTGGTGCAGCGCGTCCTGGTCACAGAGGATTCGCATTTTCGCCAGCAGGCTGACGGGCGCGTTGTCCTTGGCGATGACTATGGTCCGCCGGCCACCGAAGTTCACAAGCAGCTCGATTCCGAGCTGCAGGATTTTCCGGATCCTTCTTTTGCTGAACTGCATGGTCAGCGGATTCGCACTCAGGCAGCACGCTATCTGCCCCCGTTGGCCAAGGCGCGCATCGACAAAGTCTCTCTTTGCTGGCGGCCGCTCCCGAAGGACGGCTTTCCCATCGTCGGTTTTGCCTCGCGTGCTCCTGAGTTGTATCTCGTGGTCACCCATAGTGGGGTGACGCTGGGACCGCTGCTTGGAGAACTGACGGCGCTCAAGCTTCTGGATGGCGTGAAGGTCGATCTCCTCGAACCGTATCGCCCCGCACGTTTTGGCTCTTGAGCTGAATGAGACGCTTCTCTCGGTAGAGGCTCCCAACCAAGGCGCAGTGATGATTCTCAAAGAGAAGGTAAGCTCGCTGGTTGCCGCGGTCGTGATCTAATTGCACACGACTTAGATCACGACCGTTGCCGCAACTCGCTTGACACCCTGATAAGCCGTTTGTTACTTTCGCCTTCGGTCGGCGGGCTGCTAATTCAGCACATTGAAAACCTTTTAGGCGCGTAGCTCAGTTGGTAGAGCGCTGCCTCGACACGGCAGAGGTCTGGGGTTCAAGTCCCCACGCGCCTACCATTTTTATTGAGCTATTTCGTTACTTTTGTCCTCCCTTTATCGTTCACGGCACAGTTTGGCAGAC
>JBGPWL010000026.1:0-51534 GCA_041492185.1 Pyrinomonadaceae bacterium
GCCGAGCAGGAATCGAAAGCGCCGCCCGGTCGGCGCACTCCAAAATCGCTCATTATTCCCGGTTGTGCTCATAGTACGTGCAGTCCTTATTCACGGGACACGCGCCGCAAAGCGGTTTGTTAGTGCGGCACAATTCCTTTCCATGACGACGCAACAATTGATGCGCGCGAATGAGAAAGTCGCAGTCATCGCCAATCTGATCCTTTAACGCGTCCTGCACGGAAGCGTAGCTGGTGGAATAATTCTTGTGCTCCTCACCAAAGCCAAGCCGCAAAAGCACGCGCAGTCCATTTGATTCCAACGCCAGCACCGGAAAAGTTTTGGTGAACAAGAGGATCTTCTCCGCGCCCGGACTGCCAATCGAGGGAAACTTCTTGAATGCTTTAATCGCCTTCGCCGGCGGCAGTTTCAGCGCAGCCTTCAAATCGCCATCGAAATCATTTAAGACAATGTGAGCAATCTCCTTGAGCCGCTGCGCTCTCAGCTCCGGGTGAATGCCGCCCAGCTTTGTGATTTTGACAAGCTGGTCGATTGGCGCCGCAAGGATGTCGGTCGGTTTCAATCCCACCTGCTCGCCGAGCGCGGCAAAGGCAAGCTCGCGCCGTTTGTCATCAACCAGGTAGCCGATGCTCTCGAAGAGAATCAGTTGTAAGGGATCAGAGAGCGCGAGGGACCGCGAGCGATCGTAGTAGGAATCAAGGGCCGTGATGATGACCTTGAACAAACCTTTCGACTTTACCATAACTGAATTACAGTTAGCGTATTCGCGGTGACTCGATGGTCAACACCTCTCGACGAACTGGAGCCTGGTCGTCGCTTGACCAGGGCAACGAGAGCGCGGACGTCAGAAACTTCATGAGCGGCGCAACGGCCGCGCCGAAATGCGTGACGCTATCGAGAAAATCAGGCGCGCAAACCTGCTGGTCGGTGAATTTTGTAAACGCCGTGAAATCTTTGCGCTTCAGATCTTCCGCCAGGGGATGTTGCGCGTCGTACCCGGGCGGCATGCGCTTCATTACCGCGCCGCCAAGTTCGCAGCTGGCTTTGAATCTCCGGGAACTTGTGGCCTTCTTCCATTGCGCTGGATTCGTGACGATGGCCGCAATTACTTTGTTGCGCGTCTCCGGCTCAGGGTGCCACACACCGCACGCGAGAAACGAAGTGCCTGATTCAAGGTGCAGATAGAAGCCGGGCGCGGGAACTTGTTTCCAGGCTGCGTGAGGAAATCGCGCGGCGGCCATTGTCTTATATGGATCCGCGTCCGGGCGAAAGCGCAGGTCGCGATAAATGCGCAGCAGCGATCCGCCACTGCGACGCGCATCGGCGATAAAGTGCGGGCTGATCTTGTGCAGGCGCGGCCGAAAGTCCTCGATGAATTTCAAGAATGGATCTTGAACCAGAGCCTCGTATCGTTGCTTGTTCGCCTGAAACCAATCGCGGCTGTTGTGCCGCTTGAGTTGGTTAAAGAACTTAAAGAATTCGGGAGTGAAGTGCGGTTGTTTCGCCATGGGAACGAATTCTTTCACGCAACGGCGCAAAGAGGCAAAGGCGCGAAGTGCCGTTGCGCGGGAAGGCCAGCGTTTCATCTATGCAAATCGAGTCGATTGGGTTTATAATGCCCGAACCCATGAACCCGGGAATCTTTCATCCGGCAGTCGCCAACTGGTTTGCGAGGCAGTTTCCTGCTGCGACCGAGCCGCAGGAATTGGCTTGGCCGGCTATCAGGGATCGGCGAAATACGCTCATCGCCGCGCCGACCGGATCGGGCAAAACTCTGGCGGCGTTTCTCGCGGCAATTGACGATCTGGTGCGGCTGGGTCTCGCAGGAAAGCTCGACGACACCACGCATGTCGTTTACGTCTCGCCGCTCAAGGCGCTCTCGAATGACATTCAGATCAATTTGCAAAAACCGCTGGAGGGAATTCAGCAGGAACTGCACGCTCTGGGCTTGCCTGAAGTAAATATTCGCACGCTCGTGCGCACCGGCGACACGCCTGCGGCCGAGCGCACGGCGATGATCAAGCGACCGCCGCACATCGTCGTCACGACGCCGGAATCTTTGTACATACTGCTGACGAGCGAAGGTGGTCGGCGCATGTTGCAAACGGCGCGCACGTTGATTGTCGACGAGATTCACGCGGTCGTCGGCAACAAGCGCGGATCACATTTGGCGCTTTCAATCGAAAGGCTCGAACAGCTCGCCTCTCAACACGAAACCGCAGAGACTGTTGCCGACTCGAAACTCGAAACTCGAAACTCGAAACTAATCAGAATCGGTTTATCAGCAACCCAGCGGCCCATCGAAGAGGTCGCACGTTTTCTGGTCGGCACGGCAAACCTAAGACCCGCGTCTTCTTCGGTCTCTCCCTCTCCCGTTGGGAGAGGGCCGGGGAGAGGGCCTGCATCGACAACCCCCTCCCCTTCAATTCCCCTCCCAAAGGGAGGGGACTATGACGCACCCGATTGCACGATCATCGACAGCGGTCATGTGCGCAAGCTCGATCTGGCAATTGAACTTCCGGAATCGCCTCTGCAAGCAGTGATGTCCGGCGAGGTCTGGGACGAACTATACGACCGTCTCGCGCAACTGATCCGCGAACACAAAACAACGCTGATTTTCGTGAATACCAGAAGGTTGGCTGAGCGCGTCACGCGTCACTTGGGTGAGCGGATCGGCGACGAGAACATCGCCGCGCACCACGGCAGCCTCGCGCGCGAGCAGCGGCTCGCCGCTGAGCAGCGCTTGAAGGCTGGTGAACTGAGCGCGCTCGTGGCCACCGCGTCGCTCGAGCTCGGGATCGACATCGGTGACGTCAATCTGGTTTGCCAACTCGGCTCGACGCGATCGATTGCGAGTTTTCTACAGCGTGTCGGCAGATCGAATCACACGGTTGCTGGCTTTCCGAAAGGAAGAATCTTTCCGCAGTCGCGCGATGAATTGATCGAGTGCGCCGCGCTGATTGATTCCGTAAGGCGAGGAGAACTCGATCGCGTTTCAATTCCCGAGCAGCCGCTGGACATTCTCGCGCAGCAGATCGTGGCGTCAGTGGCGGCTGAAGAATGGACTGAAGATGCGCTCTTCGCGATGGTTCGCCGCGCTTATCCGTACCGCAATCTTGAACGCAAAGAGTTTGACGAAGTCGTGCGCATGCTTGCCGAAGGCTTTTCAACCAAGCGTGGCCGGCGTTCAACTTATTTGCATCACGATGCGGTCAACCATCGGCTACGCGGGCGACGTGGCGCGCGGTTGGCGGCGATCACTTCGGGAGGCGCGATTCCAGATACGGCTGATTACGCAGTCGTGCTCGAGCCGAGCGGTTTGGTCATCGGCAGCGTCAATGAAGATTTCGCGATTGAGAGTTTGCAGGGTGACATTTTTCAACTCGGTAACACTTCGTGGCGCGTGCTGCGCGTCGAACAGGGAAAGGTGCGCGTCGAAGATGCGCACGGCCAGCCGCCCTCGATTCCGTTCTGGCTCGGCGAGGCGCCCGCGCGCACGCATGAACTTTCAGAATCTGTGTCACGGCTGCGCGAAGAAATCGCGGATCGCGTGCAGGTCAAACCTCCTGCGGTAGCGAGGGGGCTGGAAGGCAATGAGGGGCTCAACAACCAACCCCCCGCTACCGCAGGGAGTTCTGACCCGATTGCGTCAGTTACGTTTGACGATGCGATCGCCTGGTTGACTAACGAAGTCGGGATCTCACGCGCCGCTGCCGAACAGATCAGCGAGTATCTTGCGGCCGCCAAAGCCGCGCTCGGCGTCATGCCGTCGCAACAGAACATCGTGCTCGAGAGGTTTTTTGACGACACCGGCAGCATGCAGTTGGTAGTGCACGCGCCTTTCGGCAGTCGATTGAATCGCGCCTGGGGACTGGCGTTGCGCAAGCGCTTCTGTCGCAAATTCAATTTTGAATTGCAAGCCGCGGCCACCGAAGATGCAATCGTATTGTCGCTCGGTCCGACGCATAGTTTTCCGCTCGACGATGTCTTTCGTTATTTGAATTCGAAGACGGTGCGCGAATTGTTGAAGCAGGCGCTACTGGCCGCGCCGATGTGGAACATTCGCTGGCGCTGGAACGTCAGTCGGTCGCTGGCGGTGTTGCGTCGACGGGGCGGCAAGAAGATTCCAGCGCAGTTGCAGCGCATGGATGCCGAGGATCTTTTGACAGCGGTCTTTCCCGATCAGTTAGCCTGCGCCGAAAACCTCGTTGGCGAGCTTCAGGTTCCGGATCACCCGTTGGTAAATCAAACCGTGCGCGATTGTCTGGAAGAGGCGATGGATGTCGACAGTCTCGAGGCGCTGTTAACGGAGATTGAGCGCGGCGAGAAAAACCTGATCGCGCGCGAAATGATCGAAGCATCACCCCTGGCGCAGGAGATTTTGAATGCGCGGCCTTACGCTTTTCTTGATGATGCGCCGCTCGAAGAGCGCCGCACGCGCGCAGTGTTTCAGCGTCGCTGGCTCGATCCGGAGACTGCCGCGGACATCGGCAAGCTCGATCAGGCGGCGATCGATCGCGTGCGCGAAGAGGCCTGGCCGCAAGTCGAGAGTGCCGACGAGCTGCATGACGCGCTGGTTGAGTTGGGATTTCTCACTGAAGCAGAAGGCGCGAATTGGCAACGATACTTTTTTGAATTGCAAACTGATCGACGCGCCGCAGTACTTGCTGGGAGCGCCCCTGGGAGCGCGGACATCCTGTCCGCGTCAACTTCGTCGATCACGCAGGTTGAAGAATCAAAGCAAGACCAGAATGGCAATCAAGACAATGCGGACAGGATGTCCGCGCTCCCAGTTTGGGTTGCCGCCGAGCGCCTGCCTCAGTTGCAAGCAGTTTTTCCCTCAGCTTCGCTTGAACCACGAATCAGCGCGCCGGAAAGTTTTGGCGAGGTCAACTGGTCGTTCGAAGACGCGCTGGTTGAAATACTGCGCGGTCGACTGGAAGGATTGGGGCCAACGACTGTCATTAACCTCGCGGCATCGTCTGGTCTTTCAAGCGACGAGATCGAAGCTGCGCTGCTGAGATTAGAGGCTGAAGGCTTCGTCATTCGCGGCAAGTTCACACCCGGCACAAGCGAGACTGAATGGTGTGCGCGCCGGCTGCTCGCGCGGATTCACAGTTACACCCTGAATCGCCTGCGTCAGGAAATCGAACCCGTATCGAGCGCTGACTTCGTGCGATTCCTGCTGGCGTGGCAGAAGGTCGCGCCTGACCATCAGATGGAAGGTCCCGATAGCGTCCGCGCCGTGATTGAACAACTCGAAGGCTTCGAAGCACCGGCAGCCGCGTGGGAAGGCGAATTGCTGCCGGCTCGCTTGCTTGAATACGATCCCTCGTGGCTCGACGCCTTGTGTTTGTCCGGCGAAGTGATGTGGGCGCGGCTTACGCCAGCGGCTTCGGCAAAGAATGGAACGGAAAAGGTGCGCGGCTCTGGTCCGGTGCGTACGACTCCCATCGCCTTGATCCGGCGAAAGAACTTTGCGATCTGGAATTCAGTATTCCCGCGCCCGTCGATCGACGAAATCAGTCTCTCAACAATCACCCAGTCCGTTCACGAATACCTCGCTGCGCGCGGTGCATCGTTCTTCAGCGACATTGTTGACGGAACAAAACTTTTGCGCAGTCAGGTAGAAGAGTCACTCGGCGAATTGGTTGCTCTGGGCCTGATCACCTCTGATAGTTTCACGGGTTTGCGCGCTCTGTTGACTCCGGCAAATCGCAAGACGTACGCAGGCGCGAGAAAGAAGCGGCGCGAGGCAGTTTATGAAATGTCGAGCGCGGGCCGCTGGTCCATACTTGCTGGGAGCGCCCCTGGGAGCGCGGACATCCTGTCCGCTTCCGCGATGGGAGATGCTCAAGCCGGAGAAAAGATCGCCCGCATTCTTCTGGTGCGTTATGGCGTCGTATTCAAACGCCTGTTGGAAAGGGAAGGCATCACGTTGCCCTGGCGCGAGTTATTGCGCATCTATCATCGTCTCGAAGCGCGCGGCGAGATTCGCGGCGGACGTTTTGTCGCGGGAATTTCCGGCGAGCAGTTTGCGCTTGCTGAGGCGGTCGGCATGGTCCGCTCAATTCGGCGCGCGCCCGCACTGGAGAACTTGATCTCGGTCAGCGCGGCCGACCCGCTGAACCTCGCCGGCATCATCACACCTGGCGCGCGTATCACCGCGCATTCCGCGAATCGAGTGCTTTATCGCGACGGCGCTCCAATCGCCGCGCTCGAATCCGGCGAGACTAAATTTCTCGTGGAGATGAGCCGCACGATGGAATGGAAAGCCAAAAGCGGGCTCCTGCGCAAAGCAACGCCACCGGTCCTGCGTTCATACCTCAGGCGCCCGGCTTGAAATGACTTCTTATTAAGATTCCGCCCGAAAGACCTAACAGGATGCTGAAAAAAGTCCCCTCTCCCGTTGGGAGAGGGTTAGGGAGAGGGCGTGAGTGCGGCAGAAACCGGAAATATTTACTAACCACGTTCGTCTCAAGCCCTCTCCCCGGCCCTCTCCCAAAGGGAGAGGGAGTTATCCAGCAACTTGCTAAAGCACGACAGCCATCTGTTCACGAGAGGCGTCTAACTTTTGGACTTCTCGTGCGGTTCGATCTGTTCAAGTAATTGAGCTATTATCTGAGTAACCTAGTCCCGTTATGTTTTGTCTGTGGGGTGAGCAATTATGATAAAGCTACGACTTACGGTTCTTTTGATTCTCTTAGCTGTGCTCTTTGGCGCTGCCAGCAAGATCGCCGCGCAGGACACGTCGGCCCAGCAAACGCAAACCCCGCAACAAACTGACGAAGAAAAACAGAAGGCAAAAGAAGCCGCGGAAAAGAAAGCGGTCGCCTTGCTCGATCAGGTGGTCGATCAGGGACTGATGCTGCGGCTGCCGGAGAATCGCATTCGCGTTCAGATCGCCGCTGCTGATTTGCTCTGGCAGCGCAACGAGTCGCGCGCGCGTTCGCTATTTTCTCTGGCGGGCGAGGGAATCGCGGAGATGATGCGCAACGCGGACGGTAATGCGCGACGGTGGTCAGTTCAATTGCGGCAAGAGTTGGTGATGACGGCAGCGCAGCATGACGCGCCGCTTGCATATCAACTGTTGGCTGCGACGCGACAGTTAACGCCGACGACTGATGCGAATAATCAGCGCCGGCCACTTGCGGATGCGGTCGTCGAGCAAAATTTGCTGGCGCAGGTCGCCGCGCTTGATCCCAAACTCGCAATGCAAAAGGCCGAAGAGTTTCTCGCGAAGGGTCAGTATCCGTTTACGTTGGCCCAGGTGCTCGCTGAGCTACAGAACAAAGATAAGGAAGCCGCCGCCAAACTCAGCGAGCGAGTGACAAAAGGGTTGCTGTCGGAAAACATGTTGACAAATTTGGAGGCGAGCAACCTGGCGTTGATGTTGCTGCAACCGGGACCGCGACCAGCAGGAACAGCCGCTGAGAATTCACAAACGCCTGCTCCTTCAAATCAAACAACCGTTCAGACAGTTTCTCGTGGCGGTACTCCGGTGCTAAACGAATCCGCGTTCAAGGATTTGCTGAATACGATCATCGATGCCGGGATGCGCGCGACGCCACAACCGGCCAACAATCAGCGTGGTCAGAACAATCCTCGCGGCAGAGGCGGCTATGCCGCAGGCGCGCAGAATAATCAAAGCACGCCCACTGACGGACAGATGGAGCAGCAGAACGCGCGGCGATTGTTGGCAGGATTGCAAGCATTGCTGCCACAGATTGATCAGTACCTTCCTTCGCGCGCGACTGCGGTGCGCAACAAGATGACTGAGGTTGGCATGGGCAATAACCCGCGCATGGCTTTCAATCAGCTAAACAATCTGATGCAACAGGGCACGACGGACAGTTTGCTGGCCGCGGCGCCAACTGCTCCGCCGCCGCTGCAATCACGTTTGTATCAGCAGGCGGCGCAAAAAGCGCTAGAGGAAGGCAACGTGGACCGCGCGCGTCAAATCGCCAACGATCATCTCGATGCCGGGACGCGCGATGCGATGCTTCAGAAAGTTGACTTTCAGGTGATGGCGCAAAAGGTCGAGGCTGAAAACATGGACCAGTTGCGACAGACACTCGCAAGCTTGCATTCTGATGACGAGCGCATCGATCTTTTGTTGATGATGGCCTCGACCGCGCAAAAGACCGACACCAAACTCGCGGTGAGGTTCCTGGGCGAAGCGCAACGTCTCACCAATCGACGCGCGACAAGCTATTCGCAATTCGAGCAGCAACTCAGGGTTGCACAGGCCTTCGCGTCCGTGGAACCGGGGCGCAGTTTCGAGGTGCTCGAGCCGGGCATCGCTCAACTCAACGAGTTGCTTTCAGCCGCGGCATTGCTAAGCGGATTTGAAGTGGAGATTTTCAAAGAAGGCGAGTTGCCAATGCAGGGCGGCAGCGATCTCGGTGGCATGGTCGCGCAATACGGACAACAACTGGCCATGCTGGCGAAGATCGACTTCGAGCGCGCGCAGACCACGGCAAATAGATTCCAGCTTGCGGAACCGCGCATCCTCGCGCAACTAAGCATCGTGCGAAATGTGTTGGGAGTCCCGCAGGTCGCGCCGATTAACAACAACGGCTTCGGCGGTGGGCGTGGTTTCTTCCGGCGCGGACAGTAAGCACGCGCCCGGCAGCTTAGACCAGCGTCATAATTGAAGATCCGCGATCCAGAGAAGGTTCAAGGCAAAAGGACTTTTTTGGAGCGAGTTGAATAGTTTTCGATCCGCGGTTACCAGTTGGCATTGATGCAGAGCAGCCAACGCCACATACACACAATCGTAAACACTCCGATCATAATTGCGCGCGATGTCGTACGCGAGTAGTACCAGATCGATCGAAGGAGTGAATTGAATGCGCTCCTGAGCACGGACGAAAGCCTTGATGATGTCGAGACCATCCTTTACGGCAATCTCTTTGAGGCGCACTTTCTTCCAGACAATATTTGCCGTCTCTGCAATCAAGAGCTCCGGGGCGGCCAGTACTTCGTTACCATTCAACACCGCGATCGCCTGGTCTTGATGAACCTCCGGCACATACCATTTAATGACGACACTGGCATCGACGACGAGCATCATCTTCTACGGTCGCGCGCCTGCAATACGCCACTGTCCGAATGTCGCCGGCCAGCGAGGCGTTTACGGAGAGCAGCCGCTTCGGCCTTGTAATCGACACTGGAATGCCGGGCTGTTTGCTCAAGAATGGTTTTCAGTTCCGCCTGGAGCGAGCGCCCATGCGCAGCAGCGCGCTGCTTGAGTTTTTCTATTACTGTTGGCTCCAGATCTCTTATTAGAACTTGTGACATCACTGAATTACTTCCTTTCCGATAGCAATATGATAGCACACAACGATGTCCGAGACTCCAGAACGATTTCCATGTTGAACGACTGGCAGGAAACCTATAGCTCCATGCCGTTGGGTTCGCCTTTGCGCGGCTGCAACGTTTCTTTATAATCGATTTCACTGTTCCACAGTCAATTAACTTTTAGGATTAGGAGCTTCTCGTATGCCTGTGACTAATCATGTTAAGCCCACGGCCGGCGATGTGCTGATGATGATCGGCACGACGAAAGGCGCGTTTCTCCTGCGTTCTGACGGCGCGCGAAAAGATTGGGAAGTGGGTGGTCCCTATTTTCCCGGCCGCGCGATCTACGCGCTTGCCCTGGACGATCGCAATGGACGCCAGCGCGTATGGGCGGCAGTGAACAGCCCTTTTTGGGGTTCGTATTTGAGTTCGTCGGATGATTTCGGAAAGACCTGGAGCGAGCCGGAAACCTACGGCGTTAAGTTTCCGGAAGGTTCTGAGTTGTCGGTGAAACAGATCTGGCAAATCGCCGCGGGCCACAAGGACGAGCCCGACACTCTTTACTGTGGCGTCGAGCCGGCCGCGCTTTTCAAATCAACCGACGCCGGCGCGACGTGGTCGATTGTCAAAGGGCTGCACGATCATCCGCACCGGCCACAGTGGATGCCCGGCGGCGGTGGCTTATGCCTGCACACAATCCTGCCCGACCCGTCGAACAGCAAACGCCTGCACATCGCGATCTCAACCGGCGGACACTATCGCACCGACGATGGCGGCGAGACGTGGAATCCAAAGAATAAGGGCGTGCGCGCGCAATTTCTGCCGCCCGACCAGCAATATCCGGAGTGGGGACAGTGCGTGCACAAGATTGTCAGCCACCCGTCAAATTCCAACCGAATGTTTTTGCAAAACCATTGGGGTCTTTACCGCAGCGACGACGGCGGCGATTCGTGGAGTGACATTGCCAACGGCGTGCCTTCTGATTTTGGTTTTGCAATGGAGATCGATCACCGCGATCCGAACACCGTCTTCATCATTCCGCTCGAGTCGGACGAGTTTCGTTGCACGCCCGAAGCGAAGCTGCGCGTCTATCGCACACGCGATGCCGGCGCGTCGTGGCAGGCACTAACCAGTGGCCTGCCGCAAGAGAATGCGTTTGAGACAGTTTTGCGAGACGGCATGACGGCGGACACGCTGCAACCGTCGGGGCTTTATTTCGGCACGCGCAGTGGAAAGCTATTTGGCTCGAATGATGGCGGTGATTCCTGGAACGCGATCATGGAAGGCTTGCCGCCGGTCGTGTGCGTGAAGAGCGCGGTGATCTGATCTTTCTGCGTTTGCACAGCGCGTCTTGCGCCGCAACCAAAGCAGTTTCACGCCAAGTCGCAAAGGAGCAAAGCCGCAACGAATATCTACGTTCAGATTTTGCGCCTTTGCACCTTGGCGTCTTTGCGTGAAAAGTTGCTCGAAAAACAAGTATCGGCGATCTTGTTTGCACAGAGGATTCACCAATGAGGATTCTGATTTCGATTATTCTGATCGGTCTCATCACCGGTGTTGCCCTTACCCAACAGAAAACTGAGCCACAATTCAAGCTCGTGCAGTTTTACATGGCCCTGCTCAAGAAAGGACCGAAATGGAGCGGCGACGCGCACGCGAACGCGCAACTTCACGAACAGCATGTGAACTACGTCTTGTCCTTGCTTGAATCGGGCAAAGCGATCATCGCGGGCCCGTTCAGTGGCGAAGGCGATATTCGCGGCGTTCTTATTTTTCGCGCGCAGTCGGTCGAGGAAGCAAAGGCCTGGGCCAATGCCGATCCGGCCGTAACATCCGGACACTTGATCGTCGAAATGCATCCGTGGTGGTCGGAGGACGTCATGAAGAAGGCAGCGTCGCCGATCAAACTCGAAACCGCTTATCTTGGCTTTCTGACGCGCGGCGCGAAGTGGACTCCGGAACAAACGCCGGCAACGGAAGCGCTCCAGAAAGCACACCTGGCCAACATTCAAAGACTGGCGGCGTTGAAGAAACTCGTTGTCGCGGGCCCGTTTGGTGACGATGGCAATTTACGCGGGATCTTCGTGTTTCGGGTGGGCTCGCTCGAAGAAGCGAAAACGCTCGCGGCAACCGATCCGGCAGTGCAGGCGGGCCGATTAGTAGTTGACCTGCATCCGTGGATGGTGCCGGAGGGAATCTTGCCCTAACAGGAACCAGCAATGATCGCTTTCAACATCGCAGGCTTCTTAACGGACTTCACTGGCGGCGCGCGACGCATCACGATTGAAACTGCGCCACCGACAGTAGGTCAGGCGCTTGACGAGTTGTGGCAACTGCACCTTGGCCTGCGCGATCGCGTCTTGAACGAGCAGGGACATGTGCGACCACACGTCAACGTATTTTTGGACGACGAGAATATTCGTCGCAAGGAAGTGCTCAATACTGAGCTTGCGGACGGCAGCGAGATCACAATCCTTCCGGCCGTTAGTGGCGGCAATTAGCGATGCTTTTTCTGTGGATGAGATAACTCCATGAAAGCAATTTGGAATAATGCTACTTTGGCGGAGAGCGACGACACGGTAGTCGTCGAGGGCAACCACTATTTTCCACCCGAGTCGATCAGGCGCGAATACTTTCAAGAGAGCGTGACGCGCACCGTCTGCCCCTGGAAGGGCGAGGCCAGTTACTACAACGTTGTCGTCGATGGGCAGGTTAATAAAGATGCGGCCTGGTATTATCCCAATCCGAAGCCGGCGGCCGCAGAGATCAAGAACCGCGTCGCTTTCTGGCGCGGCGTGAAGGTCGAAGCTTAAATTCAGTTGCATTCTGTGAAACTGGATCGTACCGGTTTGTTCTCATCCACTTTCGCCATCGCACGTCCAGTCCCGTAGGGACGAAATGTTTATAGGGTATCAGTATCAAGATATTCCCCAAGCTCCATCGGAGCGGAATGTTGCCGCCTGGCTTGACTGATCCGGGTTGCAACATGTCGCTCCTACGGAGCTGGGGTTGTTGGATTGGCCGGCGTAACTATAAACATGCCACTCCTACGGAGTTGAGGAACCGGCCGCCAGCAACTCAATTGAACCAGGACGGCCAACCTGCCGTATAATCCCGCAACTATGTATTGCCCATCCTGTGGTTCAGAAGAGCGTCAACCGTCTCAATACTGTCGCGCGTGCGGTACGGACCTGCGCGTCGTGCGTGTTAGCCTCGAGCGGCCTGACTCGATCACTGCGTCAGCCGTTTCCGCACGCGAAGAAATTGGTCGCGCCGTCGCCGAGAAAATTCGCGAGGTCGACGACACGCGCGATTTGAAGCGTGTCGCCGAAGACGTTCTCCCTCAGATCGAAAAGTTTCTCGAGTCATATGAAGAAAAACGTCTGCGGCGGGTACGCGCGGGTGTGATCGTGGCCGCGAGCGGTCTGGGCACCGGCTTCCTTGGGTTAATACTGTCGGCAGTGCTGCACGGTTCCGATGCCGAGACGGCTTTGGGGTTTTCTGGACTTGGACCAGTTGCTTTCGCAATCGGTCTCGGCCTGGTGCTCAACGGTTTGGTGTTTACGCGTCCTCGCAAGGGCATCGAAGATCATTCCCTGGACGCTCGCGCGCAAAACCTGCTTGACGCAAACGCGTCGCCGCCGCAATTGCGCGGAGGCGAAAGCCCAGAATTACTTCGCGCTCCGAACACGTCAGAGTTTGCGCGCGAGGTTCGCCCGGGCGCATCAGTCACCGAACACACGACGAAGCATCTGACTTCGGAGCGCTAACGATTGCGGCAACTCCCGCGGCTTTTGCGGTACAATCTCGCCAATGGCCGTAATTCTCGAAGGCGGTTGCCGCGTATCCGAAATGCGCGCGGGCCCGCCGCTGGAAATTGGAAACCTGAAGATTTGGCAGCAAGTCGGTCGCGCCCAAGGCGCGCAGGCCATCTCGCTGCGCGTGCTTGAATTTGGCAAAGGCATCTCACCAGCTTTGCATAATGAAACGAGCGACGAGATTTTGTATGTGCTGGGTGATGCGGTTGACGAAGGAACGCAGATGGCAACTGCGTTCATCGACGGCTGGCCGTTTGCGATATCGCCGCAAAGCGGGATCTATCTGCGGCCTCGTCAGACGTTCGCGCTTGATAATCCCGGACCAGAGCCTCTCGTGCTAGTCAGTTCCCAGTGTCCCGAGCCATTGGATTCGCCTTTCCCTGACACGTCGCTGATGACTTCGCCAGACTCAGCTTCAGCGAAACCGGACCGGGCGCCGATTGTTAGTCTTAAGGATCGCCGTGCGATTCCCACCGCCGATCGCTGGTATCGCGTACTTGTTGACGAAGAAGTCGGCAGCACGCAAGCGACGCAATTTGTCGGCTCAATCCCGCCTGGCCGCGCGCCCGATCATTTTCACGAATACGAAGAAGTCCTTTTCATTCTGCGCGGCCAGGGACGCATGTGGGCCGGCGAAACCAACACGCCAATCGGCTTTGGCTCCTGCATCTATTTACCCAAAGGCCAGGCTCATTGTGTTGAGAACACGGGAACCGATGAGTTGAGGCTGCTGGGCGTATTCTATCCGGCGGGCAGTCCGAGTGTGCGGTATGATGTTGTTCCGTAAATAAGAAGAACATCCGATCTCCTGTTCAAGGATGAAGTCCGTCAACTCAAAATCATCTCTCGCAGATGACAAGTTCTTAAGAAGACTACCTCTCTACCGGTTACTGGTCGCGGTAGTGGTCACGCTTGGCGTCATTGCTTGCTGTGTGCAGCAGATTCTGCGCAAGGACGGCGACCCTTACCTTTTCGTTCATGCTGCGCGTGTGCTCCTGCATAAACAAGATATCTATCTAATCGCCGATCAGCATGGTGCTTATTATTATTATCCGCCATTTTTTGCGTGCCTGAATATTCCTCTGACCTTATTACCAATGGGAGTGGTGGTCGTTGTGTGGTCGCTTGCCTCGGTCGGGCTGTTGGGATGGAGCATGGCGGCGCTTTACAGCGGGCTGACGGGCCAGCCGTTCTTTTCCATCCCGGCGAAAACTCGATGGGCTGTATGTTTCTTTACAGCGCTTCTGACCGCGCGCTTCATCATCCTGCACCAACGCTTCGGGTCGGCAAATGTCTTTGTACTTGCGCTGGCAGTTTTTGGCTTGACGTGGCTGACAAGAAAAAAGAGTGTGCGCGCGGGAATCATGATTGGGCTTTCGATGGCTGTAAAACTGACGACCTTGCCATTTGGATTCTGGTTTCTGGCGAGGCGCAATACGAAGGTGCTGTCGGGCATCGTCTTAGTCGGTTTGATCGCGGTGATGCTGCCTGCATTGGTCGTCGGTGCGCGTCAGGACATAAGCTATCACCGCGAATGGATCCAGGAAGTGGTTCTTTCGAACGGGCCGGGAACAGGAAGTTGGGCGGGCACAGGAAATCTATCTTTGCGCGCTCAAGCCGATCGGTTCTTTTTGCCGACCGACGCATTTTTTGACAAAGGCAAACCGTACCGCGTTACGATTGTGGAACTGCCACGAAAGACGGTCCGGCTGATTGGCTGGCTGGTGATGCTATGCGTTGTGTTGACAATTCTCTTCTACGCTGTTCGGTTTAGAAACGCCGAGGAACTTGTTTCCCACTGGGGCGGCGTTGCGCTTGTATTCAGCTTGATTCCGATTTTTTCCACCGTGACCTTGATCCCGCACCTGATTCTTTTGATCCCGGCTTACATTTACGTCGTTCATGTTTGGTATTTTCGGCTGACTAGCGATCGTCTGTTTCGCGTTCTGGTCGTGCT
Source organism: Pyrinomonadaceae bacterium (assembly GCA_041492185.1). Classification (GTDB taxonomy): domain Bacteria; phylum Acidobacteriota; class Blastocatellia; order Pyrinomonadales; family Pyrinomonadaceae; genus JAOAPY01. The sequence goes on from JBGPWL010000026.1 coordinate 15,079, forward strand.
TTCGTTTGTCCTCACGTCTCTGACCACCAAAGCGTTCTTCGGCCTGTTTCTCAGCCGCTTGTTGGCAGCGTCGGGCGTCATTCCCCTGGGGATTCTGTTTCTTTCAGCGGCGATATTTCGCGCGGCGATCTGTATTCAGAGGGAAGCAAGCAACGAGCGGCTCGTAACCGCGTAAAGCTCTTGCCGAGCCGTAAAGGGGAGATCACATTTGGTAGGCGCTTGTGACCAACGGTTCTCCCTGATAGGAAGGCGCCGGCAGATTCAGGTTGGCCTCACGCGCCAGCTCATTAGCGAGCAGCACTGAAACTGCCGCAGTCTCAACCGGTCGCGAAAAAAGGTATCCCTGTCCATACTCGCAGCCGAGAGCCTTAAGCTGTTGGTTCTGTTCCTGAGTTTCCACTCCTTCGGCAATCACTTCCATCCCCAGGTTGCGCGCCAGAGTAACAATCGTGCGCACGATCTCCGCGTTGTCGGTTGTTTCGGTCATGCGGCTGACAAAAGAGCGATCGATCTTCAAATAATTTACCGGGAAGCGATGCAGATAACTGAGCGACGAATAGCCGGTGCCAAAGTCGTCGATGCTCAACTGCACACCGAGGGCGCGGAGTTGTTTGAACATTGCGGTGGCGGCCTCGGCATTCTCCATCACTACGCTTTCGGTAATCTCCAACTTCAAACAATGCGGATTGAGTTTGCTTACTTCAAGAGCGCGCTTGACCTGATCTACGAGGTTAGGCTGAGACATCTGTTTTGCCGAAAGATTAACGCTGAGGCTCAACAATCGGAAACACGTTGATTGTTGCTGCCACTCCCTTAGCTTAATGCATGCCTGTTCCAGGACCCACTGTCCGATTGGCAGAATCGCTCCGGTCTCTTCGGCTGTGGGAATGAACTCGTCAGGGAAAACCAACCCACGCTCAGAATGATTCCAGCGCACCAGCGCTTCAAAGCCGGCGAGTCTTCCTGATTCCATGGCCACGATGGGCTGATAGTGGATGCAGAACTCCTGCTGCTCAACGGCCCGCCGCAAATCACTCTCCAAGCGCAAGCGCGACACAGCGCGCGCATGCATTCCCGTATCGAACATTTCGTAGCGGGCCTTGCCATTCTCTTTGGCTCGATACATGGCCGTGTCGGCATCTCTCAGAATGTCTTCGGGACGCTCGTAGCCGGTGCTGCTAAGGGCAATGCCGATACTGGTAGTGGTAAACGCAGAGTTCTTGTCGAGTTCGAAGGGAACAGTCAGTTCCTGCTGAATTCTTTCCGCAACGCGAATCGCATCAGCAGCGTTTTCGATGCCGCTGAGCAGGATCGCGAATTCGTCGCCGCCAAATCGCGCCAGCGTATCCGTTGGACGGAGGCAGCGCTCCAAACGTTGGGCGAAAGCGACCAGCAAAAGATCGCCATGAGTGTGTCCGAGACTGTCATTGATGTTTTTGAAACGATCAAGGTCCAGAAACAACACCGCGAACAGATAATCCGGGCGGTGTTTAGCGCCTTCGATCTCGGCTTTCAAAAGCTCAGAGAACATTAGGCGGTTAGGCAAACCGGTCAGAGGATCGTGAAAGGCCGCATGCCGAAAGTGTTCCTTGGTTTCTTCCAGCGCCCGGCTGATGCGCTCTTGCTCTGTAATATAACTATTAAGCTCCAGCACATGACGTTCCGCCTGTTCGGCGCGCTCGCGCTCGAGTTCGGCGCGGGCGCGTTCGGCGAGTTCAGCCTGGCTGGCCGACGCGGTAACGTCCTTGAGGTAACGATCGTAGCTCAAATAAACGATAGCCACGATCGGTACCGCGATCAGGAAAGCGTAAAAGCCGGCGGTGCCAATGCTCGCAACAATGGCTCCGGCAGCTCCGGCGCCCGCGAAATAGGTGATCGATATCCAGAGAAAGTTCTGGCTCCACATGTGCCAGATTTTTTGATTGTCTTTCAGGGCGTTGGCGATCGCTACCAGGCCAGTGTGTGAAAGATATTGCACCAGCCCCATCAAACCGATTGCAATAATGGAAAGCGCGGGACCGTGGTGTAGCATCTCTGTCGTCGAACCCAACGCGAGTGACAACACAAACGAAGTAATGTAGACCGCGCACGCCAGACTGGCGCCGGCAAACAGCACGGTCCGAGGTCTCTTGCTGAGGTGCAGCGCGGAACAAGTGCCGCTGACCGCGCCGAGTAACGTGGCCGCAGCACCTCCGTAAAGGAGCAACGCAATAAAAACAAAAGTGTCGTCAACGGTGATGTTGGTGTTGATGCGCGGAATACGAATCGCGACTCGCGATCCCATTACCAAAGTCGTCAGGACCAGCAACAGAAAATAGATATCGATTTTGGCAACCGGAAGCCGATAGGCCGCGAAGATGCACACCAGGGCGCCTACCGCCGTCAGCGGCCACATGTACAGATCAGTTAGTCTTTGTCTTTCCAGTGTCATGCGATTGAACGTGGGCTAGTTAGCTTCCGGGTGGAGATAGATCGTGTCGTAGGTGCCGCGGATCTGATAGCCCGCTCTCTCATAAAAAGCTGCGAGTCCTCTCTTCTGCTGATTGATTAGCAGGCAGATTGATTGTGAGCGTTTCGTGAGAAGGCGAGCGATCTGGGACATGCAACGGAGGCCGTGACCCTGTCCGCGCCCCTGCGGATCAACGTAGACGCCTTCGATGTAGCTCATTGCCGGAGTTTGCGCAAAGACGTCGGCTTTGAAAATCAGTTGTCCGTCCTTTCTCCAAACCCAGATTCGTCCCTGTCTGATGCGACGCGTCAGACGTTCGCGGAAGCCCCCTGGATCTTTCTTCAGCGGATCGATCCCGCATTCCGACGCGATCATTTCAGCATTGATCGCCAGGATTTCTTCGAGGTCTTTGTCAGTCGCCAGTTGCAATTCGGGTGCGGCGCCCTCGATGGAGGGCGCAGTTCTTAGTTCATAAAGCGACTCGCGGCGCGCCAGGCGAGACGTATGGCCAAGCTCGGCATAGTGGCGCCAAAAGCGCTCGATCATTTCATGCTCGCCCCTTACGAGGTGCGAGCAAGAGTACTCGTGTTTGAGTTCGGCAAAAGCCTGGAGCGCTTCATCGCTTTGCGTTTCCAACAGGGTGGCATGACCAATCAAAGCCACGCCGAGCAGGCGACCTGCTTCATCGCGGCAGCCATAAAAGAGTCCTCGATTGAGGGGACTTACGATTCCGTTGTCGCGGATGTAGCCGGTCATGCAGACAGTGTGAATCGGCCGTCGGTCAAGAAAGGCCAGGACTTCTTCCTGGTGCTCATTTGTAAGCGCTTCAACTCTGAATGATTTCACCGACTCTTTGTATGGAAACAACAGTTGCGGCATGACTAGTCCGGCCTCGGCTATGGCGAAAGCTGATGACATATGTTTCTCTCAGAAGTGAAGTTTTAGGGCAGAAGAGTTAAGGAGGGAGCACGCTCCCTCCTTAGGCCCGGTCTGTTTACCACATGTGTGGCGTGTTATCGCCGCCGAGCATGGCGGACATCGCCTGCACGCCCCAGTCGCCCATGACGACGCCATCACCCATGACGACGCCATCACCCATGACCACGCCATCGCCCATGACCACGCCGTCGCCCATGACCACGCCGTCACCGAGCAATCGGCTGACTGATAGAAAAGGCCAACCATCGCCCATGACCACGCCGTTGCTGGTCATGATGTTGTCGCCCATGACGACGCCATCACCCATGACTAACCCGTCACCCATTACTACGCCGTCACCCATCACGACGCCGAGGCCATAGATCGCCTGGTACTTCATGATCAGATTCACGCCGGTGGCGTAGGTGTGGTCCATGATCAACCCTCGGGACCAGGTAAAGGTCTGACCGGCGATCGTCGTCTGCGGAGTTGGAGGCGTGCTCGTCGTCAAGAACGGCGAGCCCGTGGCGGTCGACGAAGACAGGTCGGTGCGCACGAGTTTCGCGACGCGCATTGCGCCTTCGACGTTCAACTCACCAGCGCCCTGCTCGAACATGTTGAAACCCTTGAGTGGCTGCGCCGTGTACATCAAGAGTGCCTTGATCATATTAGGCGTCAGCTTGGGATTGGCTTGCAGTAGCAAAGCCGCGGCGCCCGCAACCACCGGTGTCGCCATTGACGTGCCGCTCAAGTACATCAGGCGTTTGTTGTTATCGTCAGTGACGCCTGAATCCAATTCAGGGTGATACATAACAAGGTTGTTATAGGCGCTGGGCTGGGCGCCAATGCCCAGGAGTCCATCGCTGCCGCCCGAATCAGATTCGGCGAAGATCAGTTTGTTGCCGGGCGCGACGATTTCCGGCTTAACGAAATTGTCGTAGTGTTTGACACCATTCGTGCCGGTATAGTAGCTGCGGGTTGGACCACGCGAACTGTAAGTCGCAACCCCATCGTCGTTGCGCGCGTCCGTGCCAAACGTATTAGCCGCGCCGACCGTAATCACCGAAGGCTCGTTGCCCGGCGAGTGAATTTGTCCGTAGATCTTGGTTCCATTAGTATCCTTGCCATTGTTACCTGCGGCGGCGACAACAACGATGCCGGCGTCAACCAATGCGCGTGCGGCGCGGCAGATTGGATCGTTCCTGTAAGAGCTGACAGCCGGCGCACCCAGACTCATGTTGACGACGCGAATGTTGTACTTGTCTTTGTTCAGCGGATTGCTGGAGCTAACCGCTTTGGTCGGATCGGCCGGACTGAGGATCCAGTTCAGTGCGCTAAGCAAGGCGGAGATCGTGCCGGTTCCCTGCGCATCCAGCACGCGCAGATTAATGATGTTAGCGCCCGGCGCAATGCCCTGATATTTGTTGCCGGTGACAGTGCTCACTCCGGCAGCGGCCGAAGCAACGTGCGTTCCGTGACCATACAGGTCGTTGCTGGGGTTATTCTCGTTCGTGAAATCCTTGTTGAACTTGATACGGCTGTTTGAAAAAGCCGCGTGCCCAGTATCGATGCCGGAGTCCAACACGGCGATGCCGATACCACTGCCGTCGAAAGTAGTGCTGCCCAGCCCCAACAGACCGCCGCTTGATTGAGTTCGGATCAGATCCGTACCGGTTGTGGCCGTAACGTGACCGAAAGAGACGAGCTTGACGTCCGGCGACATGTAGTTGGTCAAGTGATTTGACGCCAACTGTTCAATCGCTTTGACGGGAACGTGGACCTTGAGCGCGCCGACCTGCGGCATGCGCTCGTTGATCAGGACGCCATTGCGCTTCAGCAGCGCCGCTAGCTCCGCGTTTCTAACATCATTAACTTGCAGAATCAGCGCGACGCGATCATTGGACCCCGCGCTCTGCATCAACTCACGCAGGTCCGCGGAAACGTTCTCGCCCACGAATCCTTTGTCCTCGCGATTGCTGTTCTCGTTCTCTTTACTGGTTTTTGTGCCGGCGTCTGAGAATTTCGCAATCTCGTCGCCGACCTGAATTGTCCGGAAGAGACTTTTGATCGACTCGTCACTCGAGATGTATGCCTGGTAATCATCGGCCGTCGCGGCGCCGATCACGCGCACCTGGCCTTGCTTAAGCGCGTCGGCTATGGCAGTCGAAGCCGCCTGATTCGCGTACGAACCGACATACTGATGAAGGTGATCGACAAAAAGTATGATCTGACCTTTGGCTTCCGCCACTTCAGTCAGGATTGCCTGCAAACGGTTTACAAACTCAGCGCTGTCTTTGGCGCCTGCCGAGAGCGCGTCGAGGTTCAAACTGAAGACTTGTTTGTCCAGCAAACTCTCAGGTGCCTGGCCTGCGACAATCATGTGCGCCAGTGCGGCCGCAATCGCAAATTGATTGCCGGCGTCTGACTGACCGATTAGCAGGGGGTTGTGCTGAGCATCTTCAGAGAGAATCCTGACAAGGCGCTTGAGCTCGGCGTTATGGCCCTGGACATTATTGAGCCGGCCTTCGCGAACTAATTTGTTCAGGTCCACCGCGTAAAGCGAGAGTGCCGTTTGCGTGGCATGATCCCTTTCAGCGATGCCGGTTTGGATCGGCCGATCGTCTTTGCTTGCGCGGACGGGGCTATTCATGAATAACGATGCCACTAGCGCCAGGCTGGTCAGCAAAGTTACGCCGGAGGATTGTTTTGTCTTTATCATTTTCCCTTTCCTCAAACTCGGGGGCGAGCCCCGTCATCACTTGCGAACATCAGTTAGCTGATTACCGCGACGTTACCGTTATTTCGGGAACCTCCCACTACCTTATTCCGATTTCGGAGCAGGCTCTTGTTGGTAACCATGATGAAAAGAACTCGCTCGATACTTCCAAGCGCAGCCCTATTGGCGACCCTCGTGCCAGAGGCGAAAAGGGCATGAATGCAGCAAAAAGCCCGGCAAATACGGATGTACAAGATGGAGATAGCGAGGTGGTCTTAGGGCAAACTGAGTGAAGGAATCAAACTGATTGAATGCGTGGTCAGAGTGACTTGAGGCTGCGAGGCAAAGTCAGAGTGAGTTCAATCGTGGAGATCAGCCAATGAGGACCGCCAGAATCTCCATGGCCTCGCGCACTTCTTCATCGGTATTAAAAAAGTGCGGCGAGATGCGTAGACCCACGCCGGGGCGGCAATCAACATAGACTTTTCGTTCCGCCAATCGCGCCACCATGGCCGGCCCATCTTCGACGCCAATCATGACTGAGCTGCCGCGCTCGTCTGCGTTTCGCGGAGTGTTGATTTGCCAGCCGCGCTCGCTGGCAAACTCGATCATCCATTCAGTGCGGCGTCTCGACTCGCCGGCAATCAGCCCCAGACCGACTTCCTCGATGATCTGCAGACCGGGCAGGGCAGAGTAGAGTGCTGGGATGCTTGGTGTTCCCTGCGCGAAACGACGCACCGAATGCGCGTAACGCATCGGCGAGCGCGCAAAGTCGAATGGCGCGTCGTGTGCAACCCAGCCTGTCAGTCGCGGCTTTAGATCGTCGTGTAGGTCGCGTCGCACGTAGAGATAACCACAGGCTGGTCCGCCGCACAGCCACTTGATCGTACCACCGATCAAAAAATCAACTTCCCAGCCGGCAGCGTCCAGCTCGACCGCGCCCGCCGACTGATACACATCCAGCAGCACCAACGCGCCAACTCGATGCGCGCGCTCGACGATCGCTCGTGCATCGACGCGATAAGAGCTGCGAAATGAGGTGTGCGAGAGAGCGACAAGACAAGTGTTATCGTCGATCGCTTCAAGGATGCGCTCGAGTGGAACGATGATTCCGTCATCGCACGGAACGATTTCAACTTCCGCGCCGAGCCGCTTTTGCCCTTCCCAGATGTATTCCATCGAAGGGAAATCGAGCGCGCTCGTAACCACCTTGTTGCGTTTTGTCGCGGCCCAGTCAAAGCACGATACGACACTCGAAAGCGCGATCGATGCGTTTGGTTGAATCTGTACCGAGCCTGGAGTGCCTCCGAGTATGTTGGCGATGCGATCGCCGACTCGCTGCGAAAGTTCCCACCAGTTCGTGGCCCAGGCATCCTCGCTGGTGTGGTGCTCCCACGCATCGCAGTAGTCCAGCATCGAGGCGCGCGCGGCGCGGGGAACAGGACCCAGGCTGTGGCTGAGCAAATGAATGCCGGTTGTTAGAGTGGGAAACTCTTCGCGCCGACGATTGATATGGGTTTCAGGTTTCAAGCTCAAGGTTTTCCCCAGCTCCGTCAGGAGCGGAATGTGTCTGGCCGAACATGCCGCTCCTGACGGAGCTGCATTTGGGAAAGCCCCTGGAGTCTATAAATATTCCGCTCCTAACGGAGCTTCTACCCGCGAATCTGCGCGAAGGTCTGCTCCATTCCCAGGGGATCTTCTATCAGTCCTTCAAAGATTCCTCGTGCCTCGTCGCCAATCGGTGGATCGATCTCCTCTTCACGAATGATGCGGAGGATCTCTCCTACAACAAACTCTTTCGTCATCTTGGGCACATCTGCGCCGCTGCTCATGTCAGTGTCTATAGTGCTGGGCATCACGGTGATCACACGCACGCCTTTGTCACTGAGATAGGCACGCAGCGCCTGGCCCAATGAAAGCAGCGCTGCTTTGCTCGCGCAGTAAGTGCCGACGATTGGCAGATTGACTTTGGCGAAGATCGTCGCGACGTTCACGATCATCCCGTCGCCCCGCTCGATCATCGCCGGCGCAAATGCCTGCACCATGCGAATGACCGCCAAATAGTTCGTCTCGATCTCGTTGCGGATGTCCGCAAAATCAGCGGAGAGCGGACCGCCATAGGCTGCAACCGCGGCATTGTTTACCAGAATATCTACCGGCCCGAGCGCGACCACTGCGGCGACATCCTCCTCGAACCTGACGTCGAGCCGCACAGGCATGATCGGTACGCCTTCCGCCAACGCATCGGCCTTTAGTGCTTCAATGTCTTCCGGCTTGCGCGCGCCCGCGATGATCTCACTCGCGCCTGCGCTCGCGAAGGCAAACGCCAGCGCGCGACCAAGGCCGCGATTCGCTCCCGTGATCAAAACCCTTTTGCCTTCAATCTCCATGACAGTGTCCGACGAACTTCAGTTTGTCGTTGCCCTCATGATCGCTCACTGGTGCGCCAACGAGAATACGCATACAGCGCCGCGCCGACCAGTCCCCAGACAACGGCCAGTTCCAGACTCGTCAGCGAGTGGTTCGCGACCCGTTCGTGCAGACTCTGCTTGCTCAACGTTTCGATGTCCTGAACCACCTGGACCAAAATCATGCCGCCCATCGCGATCACTGAAAGAACTGCGCTTCCCAACAGAATCGATTTTGGAATCTTAACGGTAATTTCACTGTAAAGCTTCGGGTTCCAGCGCGGCAACAAGAGAAACGTAAGACTGTGCAGAAAGTAGAGCACGATCAGCGCAAAGACGGCGATGTTCAGCGCCAGCGATAATTGGTTGCTCACCAGAAGAACGATACAAGCGACCAAGGTCAGCGTCAGTCCGCGAATCGGCGTGGCCGTGCGCGGATTGACGAACCCGACCCAATTGGGCGCCAGTCGATCTTCGACAAACATGAGCGCGAGCCGCGATGGAACGAGTATGGTCCCGTTTAGAGCAGTCATAATCGCCATGATCGCTCCGAAGGTAACAAAGCCTGCCGCGCCTGCCGGCAAATACACTGCGGCCACCTCAGCCATCGGCGCGCTGCTCGCCTGAAGGCGCGCGCCCGGCAACACGCCAAACGAAACTATGGACATCAAAACATAGATCAGCGCCGTTGCGGTGATGCCTTTGATCAGGATCATCGGCAGACGCCGCGAGCTGTCCTTCACTTCGCCTGCTGTTTGGGCCAGCGATTCAAAGCCCGCATACGCAAAGAAAATCGGGAGTAGGCTGGCGGCAAAACCGCGGTAGCCGTGCGTGACAAATGGAGTGTAGTTTGACGCGTGGATCGCGAACAGGCCGGGGACAATCAGCACCAGAATTGCCAATCCCTTGAGCGCGCACATCGCGACTTGAATTCGCCCGAACCAGCGCACGCCGGCAACATGAATCGCGTAGAAGAGAAGCAAGCCAGACAAAGCCAGCCACAAGTGGAATCGCGTGTCCAGGCCGAGCAGATTACTCAAATAACCAGCGAGCGCGTCTGCGAGATACGCGCCCGCGCCAACGTAAGAAATGATTTTGATCCACGCGCCAACGTAAGCGATTTTGAAACCACCAAGCGTGCGCGAGATGTGCAGGTATTCGCCGCCGGGTTCGCGCCCCAATGGCGTCGAAAGAAACGCCGCATAAGGAACCGAGGTCGCGAGTATCGCGGGCACGAGCACCAGGTAACCGAGAATCACGCTGGGACCAGTCAGTACCCAGGCCTGACTGGTAACCTTGAAAATGCCTGCGCCGATCAAGATCCCGATCAGCGTAGCGTAGGACTCAACCGTGCCAAGATCGCGACGCAGGCGACTGACGATGTCCGGGGAATTCGGCGTTGTCATTAGTCGTTCCTTAGGGCCGTAGGCCCGGCATCTTTATAGAAATCAATCAACTAACAATTTCGAGGTCCGTCGGACCGGCATATTCCAGAAGCTCATTCAATGGGTTTGAATACATAACGCTCGTCATATGGCACATTGAACTTGTCAAGCAGCGTGATGTACTCGTCATGAAAAGAGCGTCCCTTGTGATGTCTCTGCTGGCTCTGAATGTAGCGGATCACTGTGTCCAGTTGCGAATGTCCGTATGAGAATGCGCCAAAACCCTCCTGCCAGGAAAACCTCCCCTTGACCCATCGCTGTCGATTGATGAAGTTAGTGGATCCTGATTTGATATCGCCTACAAGATCCGAAAGCTCGCTATCCGGTCGCTGCCCGATCAGAACATGAACATGATCAGGCATGTTGTTAATGGCAATTAGCTTCTGTCGTTGCCGACTGATGATACCCGTGATGTATTTCTGTAGTTCATCGTTGTGAATTGGATCGATGAGGTCCTGCCTGCTTTCAACGGCGAAGACGACTTGAATGTAGATTTGACTGTAAGTGTTGGCCACTTTCGTTTCTCCCCGACGGCTATGTTCAGAGTATCAGCTCGAGCATTGCCAATCGGCGTGCGAATATGTCGGCCCTACGGGCCTGGACATCTTTGTGACTGTCTGTTCTACAAATATGGCGAGCCTACGGCTCTGAAGAATCTTCTTGAAAGGCGATCTGCCTCCTCGTGATGTCTAGCGGCGCATCAGTCCATTCGAAGATAAGCCTGGATTGAGCACCTTCTCCGCGCTCTCAACGCCAGCGACCGGTAACCTGTTCGAGTCAATTAATCCCAGTTGCGCGAGCACCGACGCCTGGTCCCAGTAGATGTGCTCATGCGCAAGTTTACCATCGCGGAAATGGACGATCACAACAAGCGGCACTTTGACATGCTTTCCGGTTGGCGCAACGCCCGGCAGCATCCAATCCATCTTGATCGTGTGCGTGAATTCGAAAACCATTTCATCAACAACCTGATCGACGCCGATGGTGCGCGACACGGGCGTCATCGATGTGTCGGGCGGCATCTGCGGAATGAACCGTTGCGAATAAAACTCGCGCAACTGATCGTGCCCGACGCCGCCGGTCAACACGGGGACGTGATTGACGTAAGCGTCCGGCACCATCGTTTTCAAAGTGTCTTCGGTATCACGCGTGGCGAATTCGTATTTCACGTGCTCGTCCCAAAGGTCGGAAAGCTTCTTTTGCGAATTAGCGAAGCCCTGGCCCGCGAGATTGCGAACAAAGAGCTCGAGTGATCGGAGGTTCGCGAGTTCAGCAGCTTCAGCGTTGTAATGTTCGCCGCCCGGACGGCCGAATGCATGATCTTGCTCGAGGTAATCGTGAATTGTGACATGCGGATTTGTGTCGAGTGCTTGATGAATCTGAGCTTGCGCCTCCGGCGGACAGAATTTGTCGTTGCCGGCAATGTGCAGCAGCAGCGGCGCACTCAGATTCGCTGCTTCACCGAGCGCCTTTTCAATGCTGACGCCGTAGTAGCCAACCGCGCAATCAGGTTTGTAACGCACGGAAAGCAAATAAGCGAGATTGCCACCGAGACAAAACCCGACAGCGCCAACTCTCCCCGTGCACGCAGGATGTTTCCGCAGGAACTCCAACGCCGCCGCCGAATCATCCACCGCTTTCGCTTCATCGAGTCCCTGATAAAGCACAAACGCTTTTTGCCATTCAGCTTCGGTCTGATCGGTTAACTGAATACCCGGCTCCTGTCGCCAAAACAGATCCGGACAGAGCGCGACAAAACCGCGCGCGGCATACCAATCAGCGACTCCTCGTAGGTATGCATTGACGCCGAAAATCTCCTGGATGACGACAACGCCGGGGCCATATCCGCTGGCAGGCAAAGCGAGATAGGCGTCAAATTCTCCACCATCGAATGATCTAATCGTAACCATTGCGATTCTTTCAGTCTCCGCTGTATTCAAAATAAGGTAAGACGAGCGGCGCAATTCTAACCCACGAACCGAGCCGGAGCTAGCTCTTACGACGAAGCCATTGCTGACCGCTCGCACAGAGTTCGAGGAAGTTGCACATGCGGCAATGCGTCGCCGGGCGAACCGGAAACTGTTCGGGCGCGGACGAGGAGATTATTTCCCGCATGGCGTTGTCGATGGCCTGCGCGCAGTTGGCAGGGTCGAGCAATTCTTCAGACAGATGAAACTCGACATTCGGATCCAGGAAATGGAGCGTTACTTTGAGGTGATTGTTTTTGTCGATCAATGAAGGCATCAATTCGCGCACCGCGAGGGCGTATGCCTGCATCTGAAGTTGATAGTCTGAAGCGAGACGCTGCACAGCTTCGTCGATCGAGTTAGTACCCTCTTCTACCTCGTCTTGTGGGGCAGACGGAGAGAAATCAAAGGCGATCTGTTCGTTCGGATGTGTTGATCTGGGAGGCGCTTTCCTGGTTTCCGATTGAGCGCCTTCGGCGCTTTGCAGACAGGATGTCTGCGCTCCCAGCCTTACGCGGTTAGTTTTGAAGTCGATGATCTCAATCTCAAAGCCATCGTTCTTTTTCGTACGGGTGATCAGAAGTTTGTCTATAGCGCCCGTTAGAATTCCCAGCGGACGACGCAAACGAAAACTTAGTTCACTCCAAAGTCCCGGGGCCGATTGCGGATTGCGGATTGCGGATTGCGGATTGGTGGCCGGCAGACCCGCCGCTTCAACGCGTTGAAAGACAGAACTTGCCAGATAATTTTGCGCCAAAGGCAATAGATCCGTGATCGCTTTGTCTGTGTCGATGTCCAGGAGTCGATCGACGAGTTCTGCTCGCCGTCTGCCGACGATGTCGGCGAAGCTGCGTCGCAAACGATCATCAGGGTCATCGCCGGCGACGAAAGTTTCACAAAAGCGATGGATCACCGCGCCCTTGACGGTCGCCGTCAAATTTGCCGGTGGCTCTGGTGCATCGGCATCGTTCCAGATCGCGATGGCGTCAGCGGCGGGCACGTGCAACACGCGATCGAAATAGTACTGTCGCGGGCAACGTTGATAATTGATCAACTGCGTGACACTGAAACGATTGATGGCGCGGTCGCTCTCCGGCTCGATCGCGCGCAGCAGCGGAAAAGCCTCGGAAAGTGAATCAGCGCTTGCTGCGATTTGTTCCGCGGGCGCGTCGTCGTCCGTTCGCGCTTCTGGTGGAGGCGCGTCGGCAAGATTCAGCATCAGTTCAAGTTGAACCTCGTCCGTTAGATCGACGATGCCGCTCTGTGTTTGGGTCGTCAGTCGAAGCGATTGCCAGATCCATTTCAGCCAGGTATCACTCCGGCCGCCGAGCGTATCGAGATCTTTAGCGGTGCCTGACAGTATCAATCGATCCTGAGCACGCGTCGCCGCAACGTACAGCAAACGCATGCTCTCAAACTGTTCACGCCATTCGTGACGCTGTTCGAAACTGTTGAAGGTGCAACCTGCAACCAACTTGCCGCGACCGTCAGGCACTTTCAGAGTAAGACCACGATGACGATCCAACAAAAACCAACTGTCGAGCGGTTTTGATGAGCGTTGCAGATCGGGAATGACAACGATAGGGAATTCGAGACCCTTCGCCTGGTGAATAGTCATCAGGCGCACGGCGTTTGCGGCTTCGTCGATCTGGCCTTCACTTTCGCGGCTGCCGATCGCTTCAAACTCTTCGACGTAACGCACAAAGTCGCGAATCAAATGCGCGCCTGAGCGTTCGAAGCGCTCGGCCAGTGTGAATAGCCGCTCGACATTCGCCAACCGTTGGGCGCCGTCGAAAGTGGCTGCGATAACCGTCAGATACTCCGATTGCTCGACCGCGAACCGCAAGAGATCGCCGATCGGGTAATGGTGCCGCCGCGCAATCAATCCTCTGATTAGATCAGCAACGCCATCAAGCAACTCGTGTTCTTCGTCGCTAATAAAGGCAACGTCGCGGTGGCGGCGCAGCGCGTGAAAGAGCTGGCGCGTTTGCGTGAAGCGACGGAGCGGATCGCCGCTGTCGACTTCATCGAGCCACGGCGCGCAACGCAGCGCCAGCAGAGCGTTATCGGATAGGCCGCAGAGCGGTGAACGCAGCACTGCCGCCAGCGCCAGCTCGTCAGTCTTGTTATCCAGAAACCGTAGTAGTTGGATCAGATCGGTGATCTCTTCACGTTCGTAAAAACCGCGACCGAGTACGGTTTGATAGGGAATATTTGCGCGCCGAAAAGCTGATTCGTAAGTTTGCACGTGCGTCATCGCGCGAAATAGCAGAGCAATGTCGCTATACCTCCCGGCGTCTGCGCTCCCAGGATCAACCAGCGAAATAATTCGCCGCGCTAATTGTCCCGCATCAAGCTCACGTGAAGTGTGCTCCGCTTTCGGATCGTCATCGTCGCCGGACGCTTCTGTAGTAATTAGCAACTCAACGAGCGGCCCGCTATCGCGCAGGTCACGTTTCGCAACGCTTGGTTCGTGCTCGACGTAACCTAATTCTTCAAGCTCCCGGCTCGTTACTTCTTCCCGTGGTTGGAACAGTCGCTCGAACAGGTAATTGAAGAAGTTGATCAGCGGCGGCTGACTGCGAAAATTCAAGCGCAGCGGCTTTAACTCTCCTTCGGCAGCCGTCAAGGTGTTGGTCATCTCACGAAACACATCTACATCGGCGCCGCGAAAGCCGTAGATCGACTGCTTGCGATCGCCGACGATGAAGAGGTTAGCGCTTTCGCGCCGGCTTGTTTGCAAAGCCAGCGCTTCGAGTAGTCTTCGTTGCAAACGGTTCGTGTCCTGAAACTCGTCGACGAGAAAAAACTTGTAACGCTCAGCCGCGCGGATCACTACCTCCGGCCGCTCTAACACGTCCAGCGCGCGCAGTTCCAGATCGTCGAAATCCAGCGCCGAGAGTTTTTGCTTCTCTTCGTTCAGCCGCTCATCAATGCGCCTCAGCACGTTGACCAGCTCGAGCGCGTATTGTTTGGCGAACAGATCGAGACAAATTTGCGGTACGCGACCCGCCAGTTCTTTTTCCCAAACCAACTCGTCCAGTGCTTGCACGTGAGGTTTAAGCTCGTCGCGCGCCTGCGGCCGGAGTTCTCGAAACCCTTCGACAGCGCGACAGTAATCCGCTAATCCCTCAACCGCGGGAATGGTCTTGAGCAGAATCTGTAGCCTCGGCCAACTGGAACTCACGAGCGCCTGATTCGCTCTTTGCGCCGGCGTCTTTCGGCGCACCAGGAGAAAATCATTCATGGCCTGCGAAAGTTCGTCGAGCGCTCGCGCATGATCGTCTTCGGTTGCATGACTCTGCGCCGTCTGCAACGCGAGATCGGTTAATGACAGACCCTGCCCGCGAACTTCGCGATAGAGTTGCGCGAGCGCGGCTGCTAACTTGCCGCGTCCGACTCCGAGTGTGAGCCGTGAGATTTCAACGTGGCCGGAGCTGATGAACTCGGTGAGCGCTTGCTCGACTACCGATTCCAGCAGCATCGCCGCGCGGTGCTCGTCGAGTAAGAGAAATTGCGGATCGACGCGTGCCTCAACCGGAAATTCACGCAGCAACCGGGCGCAAAAACCATGAATGGTCGTGATCACTGCGCCATCGAGCGTGCGTTTGTAATCGAGCCAACGCTTTCTCTCTTTTGCTGAGATCGTTTGCAGAATGTAATTGAGTTGCTCTCTGAGACGCTCGCGCATCTCATTGGCGGCGCGATTGGTGAAGGTGATGGCGACGATCTGATCGATCGAAAGCTTATGCTCGCGCAGGATGTGCAGGTAACGCTCGACCAGCACCGTCGTCTTGCCAGAGCCCGGACCAGCCGTCACGGAAATGTGCCGGTCGATTGAGTAAGCAGCAGCAGCTTGCTCTGGTTCTAGTTGTTTTACGTGTGCTGAAGCACTCAACGTTGTTTGAAGATCACGACCGCGACTCCCATTCATCCAAAAGAATTTCCCGACCGACGATCCTCTCAACTTCGCGAATCATCATGCGCAGCTGAGGAACGGAATAGTCCTTATTCGATGGAATGGCGAGGCGGTGATTAGCGTAAACCATAAATTGGTGCTTCGATCCCGAATACAAACCGACGAAGCCGAGCTGCCGAAGCCGCCGCACAAAGTCGTTGCGCTTACACGGCCTCCACTGGCTCATACTCCGGCTCCTTGTTCAGGTCTATGCCGTCGACGATGGGCAGGCTGTGTCCCAACTTGAGACCCACGAGGATCCAGTCCTCCAGGGTCGAACGCAACTCAGCTTCGCAGTCCTTTAACGTCGCGCCAAAAGCTACGACCCCTTTACAGGAAGCGATTCCGCCAGCGAAGGAGCCGTCCTCCAGCTTGTCATACTCAGCTTCGGCGATCGCTCGGTCGATGTAATCAGTAAGGATGTAATGCGCGCTCATAACAACCTCTCAGGTTTGTAACGATAGCAATGTCTAGGTTCTAAGACAAGGAATCCATTCCGTGAGATTCGAAAGTATCCCCGGTACATGTGGATATCCCTGGATTCGTTTTTCGGATTCAGGGGGATTGCCTTGGTCGCGAACGGTTTGGGTAGCTTAAGACCTTTTGTGATTCGACTGTCGATGTACCAATGTGCCTGGTGCTTGCCGAGTTTTTTCTCGATATCGAAACAGTTTCCCATTGCCCAGCTAGACGTCTTCAAGACAACTGCACGATCTGCAGCGCTGTCTGGGTTGGGAAAAGCTCGACCTTTCACGGAAATCACATATGAGCAGGTACCAAGTTCCTGATCGAGATCTCGTTTGAATTCGCTGAGTTCCAGTATGAGTTTGCGACGCTTCGCAGCTGGTGTAGTAACGTAAGACAGCAAGAGAATTGAATCGTTCCAAACATAGCCATAGCAGTGATTCGGCAAGCTCTTGTCAATCCTATCCAGGGCAAATTTGTGCAACTTGCGCATCAACTTGGAGGCTGCACCAGTCTCGGCCTGCTCCTTGATGTTGGGCAAGTCAAAATAAGACACAATGCAAGGTCGCCATTTGCTACTTGTCATAAAGTAGAAGGTGGACAATCAGACTTCAGCGCGCTCTCATCTGTACTAGCTATCGTGTTTGCTGCGCTTCTTCCTCTCAATTCGATACCGATCGTACCGGCACACCGCCGCAAAATCGCAAAACCGGCACGTCTTTTCCTTCTCCGACGGGTTGACGACGAACTGGCCGGCGCGCATGCCATCGAGAAAGTTCCAGATCTTCCCGATCACTTCGGCGCGAATCTTCTGCCACTCTTCATCGGCGATAACCGCGCCGGCTCTGGATCCGATTCCTGAGTAATGCACCTGGCTCGCGCGATGCAATCCACGATTGCGCCGCTCGTTCCCACCGCGAATGATGTAATAGCCGCCGCCCGCGATTGGATAATCGGGAAGTATCAAGCGTTCGAGCGCTTCCAGGTAAATCGGAAGCTGCAAACTGCGACCTGACTTGATGTCGTCTTTGCTTGAGCCCGTTGACAGTTTGTAGTCGTAAGCAACAAGAGTGTTGTCACGGGCCACGTCGACGCGATCGATTTGACCGCTGATCTTCATCGTCTCTTCGCCGACGAATCTGGAGCGAGTCAGCTCAAGCGGCGCGACTTTTGAGGACGGATCTTTCGCCCCAGACTTAATGCCGCCAAACGCGACTTCAAAATATGCCGGCACGACGCCCTCAGCGGCGCCCTGTTCCTGGATCTCCAGTTCGTACAGCAACACCTGGTCCAGAAGAATCTTGCGAATCTCGCGGTCGATTTTCCAGATCTGTTTGTTGAGCGGCGGCACGACTCGCTCGTGTTCATCGAAGACACCATCGGCAATATCCGCCAGCTCTTGTCGGAGTTTGTCGCGATCGAGTTTGAATAGCTGCTGACGCCGATGTTGCTCGAAGAAACGACGCAGGATGTCGTGCAACAGTTTGCCCGCGTCGATCGCTTGCAGATCGAGCGCCGCTTCACCGCGCGGCTCCAACTTCAATACTCGCTGCGCAAAAAATCGGTACGCGCAGTTGCCATAAATGCTCAGGCCACTCGCGCTATGAACGAAATCCGCACCGAATCTCTGATTCAGCAGCGCAATCAGATGAGGGTCGGTAATCTCGCCATCGTAAAGTCCAAACAACTGGCCGGCGCGCTCGCGCTCAATCTCAATGCGGCGCAGCGCCGAATGACTTAGAAAACCATCATTGCGCGCCAATGTTAATAAGCGCTTGATTCTTGGTTGCGGTAATAGCGCCTGTTTTTGTCCGCGATGGATGTGCCTTTCCTGTTGCCGCACCAGGGCAACGTTGAGTTCGCCGGTGCTCGAAACTGTTTCGAGGTTCCGGCCTTCGTAATCCCGACGGATGGTTTCAGCGTCAATCTTAAGTGGTGCGACGGCGCGCCTCAGTTCGTCGATGTAATAGGAAGCGACGGTTTCAGAATCGTCTTCCAACATCAGAGGCCGGCTGAGATAAAGCCGCTCGGTCGCGCGACAAGCGGCTTGATAGAAATAATGTTCTTCTTTCAACAGCGTGGCCGGCGAGATGTCTTCCAACGTCAGACCGTATCGCTTGAGACGCTCGCGTTCTTCGTGGGGATAGATCCAATCGCGCGAAGCCCGCAGCGGAAACCCGCCTTCGACCAGTCCCGCTATGAACACGGCGCGAAAGCGCAGGCCGCGCATGTCGGTCGCTTCGAGCACGCGCAGGCCGCGCGCATCAGCGGCGCCGAAAGATTGCGACTGCGAGCTGAGGCAACGACGCACCTCGTCGATGAAGGTTGCGAGCGTGGTGGTCGTCGACTCACCCGCTGATGCAGGTGGTATCAAAGAGGCCGCGATCTCAATGCTCTTGATCGCAGCGACAAAGGCACGGCGCAGACATTCAAGGCTATTGAAGTTGAGCACCGCTTGCGGTAGCTCTCGATCTTCAACCGACCTTCCGATAGGCTTGACGATCTGCTCGCGAAAACTGAATTGATCGAACAATCTCATCAACGCCAGGCGCAGGTCGGCAGGCGTTCCTTCTCGCGCAACCGCCTGAAGTTTCTCCGCGCAACGCTGAATCACGAGTGAAGCCCAGGCGATCGCCGCGGGATGAACATCGCGCGATGGCCGTCTCTTCTTCTCGACGTCCACGTTTTCAATCTTCGCTGTTTCCGCGTTTTCGATTTGGTCGGCTTCGTCCGGATCGCGCGCTTGCTCGCCGGTGTCGATGTTCAGAAGTTCCTTGGTTGCCGCCGCCGCGGGAAGTTCTTTGATTAGCTGCCGCGCTCTCGTGAGCCAATCACTCACGCGCAATTCGCTGCCAACGTAGGCAAAGCAATTCTCCAGCGCGTCGGCGTCCCAGACACCGATGCGATAGCGATTCCTTAGTTGTTCGTTTCGCGCGGGATCGGGCGGCTGATTGTTCTCTCGGAACAGATCGGAATGCTCCTCGTCGAACTGCGACGAGAGTGTGTTTAGCTCTGCTTCGTTCAAACGGAAATATTCCGACTTGATCAGGTCGGCCAGTTCCGAGATTCGCGGCGTGCTGGACTCGTCGCGAGAGAGCTGTTCGAGAATCGCAAAAAGTTTAAGCGCGGCCCGCAGGCCGGGAATGTCGCTGGCTTCAATGTGCGATTCGAGGTTGCACGGCAGCGATTCCGCGCGCATTACGCGCGCAATTGTTTTCGCGTAAGCGGCACGCTGGCGCACAACGAGCGCGACGTCGGCCAGACTGTAGCCTTCGCGCAAGACAAGGTGTTTGATCTCCTTGGCAACGTTGCGAATCTCCGTATCACGATCGCCGCATTCGAAGTATCTGATCTCGGATGGCTCGCAGGTGATCTCATGTTGCCCGTCAACGACAACCCGAAGTTCGTCGGACACCGAAGGATTGAAAAGGTTTTCGCGCAGACCGGAAAGAGCCCCGCGCGTGACTACGACGTCCTCCACGCTTCGCGTTTGTTGAAATGGCGCGATGGACGATAGCTGCTCGACGGTTTCCTGAAACGGCAGAAAGATCTCCGGGTTGCGATCATCGTGATTGAGATTGACGATTACTTCAGGAATTCGTGGAATCAACCGTCGCAGAGTCTCGCCCTGGACTGGCGTGAAATCGAAGAAGCCGTCGAGCACAAGCAATTGCACATCTTTTAACCATGGGATTTGCACCGCATGGCCATCAAGCTCACCGTTGAGCACCGAGAGCGCGCGCAACTGATCCGCGTCTGCCTCGGTGAGTTGATGCCGGTCCAGCAGCCCGCAATACGTCGAATAAATCAGCGCGACCTCTTTGTCGAAATCCACTTGCAGCGCAATCGCGCGTTCCCTACCAGTTGTTTGCGGCGCCAGATCCTGCGTGCGAGCGGCGATGATCGCAGCAACTTCGGCGGGTGATTTAGCGGCGCGTTCGATCTCGCCAATTAGCGTCGCTACAGTATTGAAGCACCCTTCGCGGCCGGCCAGCGGCGCGATTGCTTTCAGTTGACGCGTTTCAAGCAGGCGAGCCAGAATCTGCGAGATCAAACTGCGCTTGAGCGGCAACTCTTCCTGATCGATTGGTACGCGCGGAGAAAGCGCCTGGGCTTTTTCGTCAACAGCCGAAGACAATATTCGTCTGACAAAACCGCGAAAGAGGTAGACGGGCAGTTCACCCCAAACGCCGCGATTGTTTTCACCATCAAGAATGCCTTGAGTAACAATCTCCAACAGCGGATGCGACGCCGCGAGATAAAGAAAGCTATTCGCCTTGTTCTGCGAGACAAGATCAGCGCAGCGCTCGATCAAACGCGCGCGATTGTTGCCAAGCAGTGGACCTAGCCAGATTTCCTTTGACACATTACCCCGAACTTTTTCCACAGATTACGCAGATTCCTCAGATGGAATCGCGACGCAGAATTGTATCGGCGTAATCTGTGGACAGTTTTCGCTAGATCTCTCCACCTGCGCTCTTCGAACTCAACAGCGGTAATGAATCGTCTTCGACAACTTCCGCTTCTCCCGCGATCAAATCCGGAAACAGTCCGCCCTCATCCAAACTCAGCGCCCGCGCTGCTTTGTCGATTGGCTCCAGCGTCTCGATTTCTTCGCCGGCGATTGCGCCGCGCTCTTTGAACTTGCGCGCTGTCCTAAGCACACGCCCCTCAAGTGAGCCAACGCCCCTGTTGTATGACTCAAGCGCACGATCGAGCCCCTTGCCGATATCCGAGAAATGATTCGTAAAAATGCGCAGACGATCGTAAAGCTCCTTACCGAGTTGGCCGACTTCAATCGCGTTCTTGGCCATCTGGTCTTGCCGCCAGCCGTACGACACTGCCTTGAGCAAAGCAATTAACGTGGTGGGAGTCGCGATGATCACTTTCTCGCTGATACCATCTTCGATCAGCTTGGGATCGTGTTCGAGCGCTGCGCTGTAAAACGTTTCACCCGGCAGGAAGAGCAATACAAATTCGGGCGTCGGTTGAACCGTCTCCCAATAAGACTTTCGACTCAGATTCGTGATATGCGCGCGCACGAGTCGCGCATGTTCTTTCAACTTCGCGATCCGGATCGCTTCATCCGTTGTCGAGATCGATTCATAGAAGGCATCGAAGGGAACCTTTGAATCGACGACGATGGTGCGGTTGCCCGGGAGCCGAACAATAAGATCAGGCCGGATGCGAGTGTCCTCGGTGGTTACCGTCTCCTGCTCGACGAAGTCGCAATACTCCAGCATGCCTGCCAACTCGACTACGCGGCGCAACTGAATCTCGCCCCAACGACCGCGGATGTGTGGCGCACGCAAAGCCTTCACCAGATTTCCCGTCTCCGCCTGAAGCTGCAATTGAGAAGTCGCCAGCGCCCTCACTTGTTCGCGCAATTCGGAATAGGCTCCGGCGCGAGTCTTTTCCATTTCGCCAATCTTGCCGTCGACTTTTTCCAGCGATTCCTTCAGCGGCGCCACAAGTTGATCGATGGCTTTCTGTCTTAGCTCCAGATCTCCTTTAGCGGTCTCCTGAAATTTTTGTAGCGTTGCGTTCGCCAATTCCAAAAACGACTGGTTGTTATCTTTCAGCGCATCGCGCGAAAGCGCCTTGAACCTTTCCGATAATTCTTCGGCCGCTTGTTTGAAGGACTCGCTTCTTTCCTGCGCTGCTCGGCGTTCGCCTTCGAGCGCGGCTTTTAGCTGAGTGTTTTCTGCCCTGACCGCTTCGTGCTCGGCGATATCTTTTTCAAAAGCTTCCTCAAGTTTCTTCAACTCAATCTCTTTACCCGACAAGCGCTCGCTCAAGGTGGCGAACTGCGCGGCGCTTTCGGCTCTGGCGCGGTCGTACTCGTGCTTGAGCCTTGTTCGCAGCGCAAACCACACCACTGCCGCGCCTGCGGCCAGGCCCAACATGAGCATTAGCACCAGAACAAGGTTTTCCATGCGCCGAATTCTATCATTCGCGCGGCTTGGCTACATCATCTGCGGCTATTAACTGGGTTGTTCGTTCGGTCACACTCGGAAGAGGAACAGGAACGCGCTCGGAAGGTAACTGTTTGGTGGTGTCAGCCTGGGGCAGGTGATTGATGCGGTCCGGTGGCGGCAGTTTTCGGGACGGCGCCGGGCCATCGCGCATTCTCGACAGCACTCCGTACGTCATCAGACCCATCGCGATGAACAAAAAGAGAGTGCCGATGAGATTGATTGTTTTATCGAGCGAGAAAGTCTTTACGACGACGAGCACCGCCATCCCGAGGATGAATGAGATCATTCCCCACATTAGCGAGCGATACATGCGCTGCTGGATGGCCTTCTCGGTTTGCGATTTTTCCAGTTTCAGGTCTTCGGGAGAAGAATGGTCGGCGACGAGCTTCCCAACCGATTCCAGAGCCAGGCCGCATTTGCGGCAGAAGCGAGTTTCAAGTCCGGTTTCGGTTCCGCAACTGGGACAGTGCACGAAAGAACCTCCGCGAGATCGTGAAACTAAATACGGCTCTTAGGTGGCAAAGGTTCTATTGCCTCTCCAAACCCTGACAGACTTAACGACTCAAGCTATAATCTGGGGCGGCGTCAAACGAAGTCTCGCGGAGGTTTGCATCTCATGAGCCTGCCGGAAACTCAAGTGTTGTATTCGGTCGAAGAATATCTCGCGCTCGAACGAAAGTCCGAAGAACGTCATGAGTATCTCGACGGCGAGATTTACGAGATGGCCGGCGAGAGCCCCGCCCATGGCACCATTTGCACGAACTTGAGCGGCATTGTCTATGCGCAGTTACGTGGAACGCCCTGCCAAGCATTTTCCAAGGACACCAAAATCCGCAGCGGGCCGGCCATCCAACGAAGCCTAGCGCCGAAAGGACTTTTCTCCTATCCCGATCTGGTGGTCGTTTGCGGTGAAATGAAGTACCACGATGAACACCGCCACGTGCTCCTGAACCCTACGGTTATTATCGAAGTCTTATCACCCGCTACGGAGGCGTTTGACCGCGGCGTGAAGTGGCTGCGGTATCAAACCTGGCTCCCGACGCTGTCCGACTATCTCATGGTGACTCAGTCCCAGCCACAGATCGAGCACTATCAACGTCAGCCAGATGGTGGCTGGCATTATTCCCTGGTCAGCGGCCTCGAAAACAGTCTGCGAATCGATTCAATCCGCTGCACTCTGCAACTCAATGACGTTTACGACCGAATTGTCTTCCCGGTTGAAGAGCGTGAGACTGAAGCAGAGTAAGACTATCGACCGAAGCACGCCACCATCCGCTCGTAAACTTTCCGCGTGACCCGCACGTCGTTCAGATTGTATTCGCGAATCTCGGCGAGCTTGCCGGCTCCGTAGAGATCGAACACTTTGCTGCCTTCGACTTCGGCGGTCTTGCTCGATTCAATTCCCAGGGCCCACGCGATGTCGTCGAGACTCACATGTCGCTTCGCGCCCAGCCACCACTGGTGCATCGTGTCAAAAACTCCGCGCACGTGAAATTCCGCGAGATTCACAAACGGCCGCGCCGTAATATTGTTGACCAGGCACCTTTGAAAGATGAACGGCAGATCGAAGCCGATGATGTTGTGACCCACGATCTCGTCAGTCTCCGCGTCGAAGGCGCTCATGAAATTAAGAAAATCAGTAAGCGCCTGTTTCTCTTCCTGTTCGTTCGCGTCCGCGTCGATGCCGAAGACGTGTTCAGTTTCGCCCAATTGCACGCCTTCGAATTCGAGCCCCGGCACCGGACCAACGTGCACGGCGATGCAAAGAATGCGGCCTGAAGTCGCGCTCAGCGAGCCGAGTTGATAACAGCGTTCTTCCTCAGCCGCGATGTCCTCGAGATAGCGCTGCTGCTGTTCCAGGCGCATGTTACCGAGTCGATAGACGCGTTCGAGTTGCGGCCCGACGCGATCGCGAAAATCAGGCAGCGCGAGTGTCTCGATGTCCAGCGTGTAAGCCTGCGGTAAAACGGGATCGGCTGCCTGGTGCTCGCGATATTTTTCCAAAGTGACGGGACGATATTCCGAGACAATGAATTGCGTGCGGTCCTGAAAACTCTCCAAGTGGCCGGTGATGCCCCACAATCCGGGCTTCAACTCTTTCCATGTTTCGATCGCCTCACCCCAGATTTTCAGATTGAGCGCGCCCGTGGCGTTACGGGCCTGCCCGTCGCAGAACAACTTGCCCTGCTGCGTTCTTCGCTCGCGCACCGAACTGACGACGACGATCAGCCAGACTTCTTCGCCGATCGTGAGTTCGGGAATCGGAATATTGCCTTTCATATTCAGGTTCACGCTTCCGCGCCTTACAGCTCTATTCTATACTGCCTCTGCCGGAAATTATCTCGATCTAAATAACGCGCTCACTTTATCACTTTGTCCTCGCGATGCCTTAGCGAAAACTGATTTATGACGATCCTGATCCAAACCCAACGACTTGATCGGCGCGAAGGGCTGGCGCGGATAAGACAACTTGCGGGCAAAGACTTGCGGCCCCTGGCCGATAGTTATGGCATCACCGTCTGGAAGAACGGGCGCAAGAACAAGGGCTGGGCCGGGCAGGTGATCGAACATTATCTCGGCCTGCCGCAGAATTCGCTGCAAGCGCCTGACTTTGGCACCTGGGAATTGAAAGTGGTGCCGCTGAGGCGCATGACTGACAGCACAGTGCGCGTGAAGGAGTCCATGGCTATCACGATGCTCGAACCGGCGGAAGTCATCGCGAGCAAGTTTGAAGACAGCCATCTCTATGACAAGCTGCGCAGCATGATAGTAGTCGCGCGTATCTTCGAAAACGTAAAAGAGACTTCATCGATCCTGCATTCAGCGGCCGAATTTGATCTCGACAATCCAACGGTCTACAAACAAGTGAAGGAAGACTACGAAGCAATCCGCGAAATCATTCACACGAAGGGTATTCAATTGCTAACCGGCGAAACGGGAAAATATGTACAGGCGCGAACGAAAGGACGCGGGCACGGCAGCACTTCGCATGCGTTCTACGCGCGTTCCATCTTCGTAGCGCACATTCTGAATCTGCATAAGCTGGCGATGACGCCGACGGTGAGTTTTGATGAGATAAGAGATGCTTGAAAGTCGTAAGTAAGAGCAGGAGACAGCGCTTCAGCTCCGTTAGGAGCGAAATCTTTATAGCCCTGTGCCTCAAAGGCCCGAAAAGCTCCTTGGAGCGGCATACCACATGTCGCTCCTGAAGGAGCCAGGGAAGTTGGGTAACTGGCTCCTTCTATAAATATGGCACTCCTAACGGAGTTAAGAACGCGTCATTCGTTTGTTGACTAGTTCAGCCGGGTCGTGATCTTGCTTGTTTCGCCCGCTCGACTTCTCGATTCATCTTGCCGGCTATCATCAAGGCAATCATTTTGTAGTCGCCCATGAATGACCACAGCGGATGTTGGAAGGTCGCCGGTTTGTTCTTCTCGATAAAGAAGTGAGCCATCCAAACGCAGCCGTAACCCGGAATCAGTCCCAGAGGAAACAACCACCATCTCCCCGTCGCGATGAAATAAATGACGGTGGCTATGCCGGCGGTCGTGCCGAGCAAATGCAACAGGCGCGTGGCCCGGTTGCTGTGCTCGATGACGTAGAAGGGCCAGAACTGGGAGAACGAATTGAATCTTTCGGGCATTAATTTGTAGCGAGACATCGTCTCTTCTCCCTCTCCCTTTGGGAGAGGGCAGGGAGAGGGCTTGTCTACGTCAAGCTTTGCACCCTCCCCTAACCCCTCCCAAAGGGAGGGGAAGAAATCCGACACAGACCAAAAAGCCTGTGCTACTCAGTAAACACTCTCATGAAATCTTCCGGCTTAACAGGAGCGACGCGCGCGAGTTGCAGATTTTCGTCCACGTGCTCGCGCCGGCTCATGCCCACCAGCGCGGTCGTAATGCCTGGCGTCGAGCGCACGAACTGAATGCCTGTCTGCGCGTCAGTAGCGAGCGATCCCAACGGCTCGCGAATCGTTTCCGGCAACCCTCGGGCAACGCGTCCCTGCAAAATCGAAGCACTGGCAACTACGCTGATTCCGAGCGCTTCCGCTGCTTCAAGCAACGAAACCTGCTCGCCCTCCAAAAACTGATTCAATAACACGAACGCTTCCGGCATCGCGAGATTAAACGGCAACTGAACGAAACAAAAGCTGTGCGACTCGCCGGCAACTTCGCGCGCGAGTTTGGTCATCTGCTCGAGCGAATGATAATCGCGCGAGTCAGGCGTGACGCGAAAACCGTTCCAGGTTGCGACGCCGTACATTTTGATCTTTCCATCAGCGACATTCTTTTCGAGCAATTCAAATGCGGCACGCAGCCTCGTGTCAAACTCGGCGCGCGAGACAACGCTGAGTTGCGATTCCGGATTGTGAATGTAATAGACGTCGATGCATGAAAGATTCAGGTTGCGACGCGACTGGTCTAACTGGTTCTGCAAGTACGCCGGCGTCATGCAATGGCTGCCACCGGCGATGTCCGCAAAGGTCGCAATGCCGGGGCGGACGAAGGTCTCTTCAACGTAAGCCCGCATGTCCGCCGGTGGCGCGCCATCGAAAGGAAGATAGCCGCCCTTTGTGCAAACAAGAATTTCTTCGCGAGCGAATCCGCAATCATTGATTAACCCACCCAACGCTTTGCCAACCGATCGTTCGCTTCGTTGAAAACGATAGTTCGCCGCGGTGTCAATGACGTTCACGCCGAGCCCAACCGCGTGCACGATCGAATCCGTGTAACCTCTATCGGTTACTTCGTCGGCGTTGCCGAGATAGGTGCCGATGCCGACCGACGACAGCCATAGATTTTGTTCCAGGCGGAAGTGATTCGCGGCAGCGTGATCCGTGAAGCGGTCGCGATAGTGGGTCGTTCCTTCGAGTGTGGCGTAACCTTCAATTTGCATGATGTGAATCTAAGCTGAAGTGATGCGAGGTGAGACTATACCCGCCCACGGTCAGTCGCCGCAACCCGGTTTTATTGCTTGCGCTTGAGTGTGGTAGCTTCTAGCTTTGTCAGCTATCGAAATCTCGGTGAAGTCAGATGAAACTTGAGGGGACCAATGAATTACTTCGTCGATTGGCATGAGCGCACGGGAGTGAACGAGGAAAAGTTTTACAAGGCCACGCTCTGGCAGGGCGAGCACGTGATGGTTGGTTTGAATTGTCTCGAGTCGAATCAAACGCAGAGCGTGCACGCGCATCAGGGGGCGGACAAGATCTATTTTGTTCTCGAAGGCCGCGGCAGGTTTACCGTGGGCGATGAAGAACGCGAGGCAAGCACTGGAATGTTAGTGTTGGCGCCGGCTGGTGTGCCTCATGGAGTTACGAATACGGGCGCTGAGCGACTTTCACTTTTGGTGGCGATTGCTCCGGGAATCAAATGACGGAAGACGAGAGAATAAAAGGAAACGTGCGCCAATCGTCTTTGGATATTTCCGACGAAGCGATGAATCAACTGTCGTCGCAGGTCACAGCGTTGGTTACGGACTATTTCGCGCGCGTTTCCGACCTTCCGGTTTTTCCTGAAACCTCAGGTGGCGATATGGTTCGCCGGCTCGGTTCGGAGCTTCCCCATGAAGGCGAGCCGATCGAGAAGTTGCTCAACGACTGCCGCGCGATCATTGACGGGAGCCGGCACAACGGTCATCCGCGTTTCTTTGCTTACGTTGCATCGCCCTCGACTCCGGCCGGCGCGTTTGCGGATCTTATAGCGTCGGCGCTGAATCCGAGCGTCACATCGTGGCGGTCAGGTCCCGCGGCCACGGAAGTCGAACTAATGGTTGTGCGCTGGCTCGGCTCTTTGATCGGTTACAGCGATAGCGCCCACGGCTTGCTGACCAGCGGCGGCTCGATGGCTAACTTGATCGGGTTGTTGATTGCGCATCGCGCGAAATCAGACAGAAACGCGTCGCGTGAGGGTCTGTGGAACACCGGCGCGCCGATGACGATCTATGCTTCCGATCAGATTCATATGTCGATCCCAAAAGCGGCTGACGTTCTCGGTCTTGGTCGCAACCAGGTTCGCACAGTCGAATCGGACAAATACTTTCGGATGAACGTAGAGAGATTGCGCGAGACCATCGAGAGCGATCAGAAGAAAGGGCTGAAACCGTTTTGCGTTGTTGCGAGCGCCGGAACGGTGAACACCGGCGCAGTCGATCCATTCGCTGAAATTGCCGATGCGGCAAAGGAGTATGGCCTCTGGTTTCACATCGATGGCGCTTACGGCGCGCTCGGTGCTCTGGATCAGCGCAAGCGATCATTGTTTACCGGAATTGAGCGCGCAGATTCTGTATCGCTCGATCCGCACAAGTGGCTGTACACGCCAGTAGATTCCGGGTGTCTCTTGTTTCGTGACGACGCAGTTGCGCGCGCAGCGTTCTCGGCGAATGAAGCCGACTACGTAAAGGTTCACGGCCACGCCGGAGACGAAGCGTTTGCTTTCTGGGATTACGGCATTGAACTGTCGCGACGTTTTCGCGCGCTGAAGATCTGGATGACACTGCGCTACTACGGCGTGCGCCGCATCGCAGAGGCAATCAGCGAAGATATTGCGCTGGCTGAGTATATGCAGGAGCGCGTGCAGGCGTCGGAAGATTTCGAATTGCTGGCGCCGGTCGAATTGAGTATTTGCTGCTTTCGCTACGTGCCGCGCGAGATGCGCAAGAAATTGAATGCAATTGCCGGCAGCGATCTCGTTCGACTCAACGCGGAGTTGGATCAGTTGAATATGCGGATCATGGACAGAGTGCAGCGTGGCGGCGAGGCGTATCTTTCGAACGCAACGGTTAATAACAAATTTGCGTTGCGCGCGTGCATCATTAACTTTCGCACGACGCGCGGCGATATTGATAAGACACTGGAAGTGGTGCGCGAGGCCGCACGAGAGGAATAGCCACAGAGGCACAGAGACACAGAGAAGCAAGACAGGAGGCAGGAGACAGGAGGCAGGAGGCAGGGGCAGGAAGCAGAAAGACAGGAAGCAGAAAGACAGGAAGCAGAGGATTCCTTGCGTGCGGAGGTCAGTTCTCCGCAGGTTGCCTACTCATTCTCTGTGCCTCTGTGGCTAATTCTTGGGCCAGTCCCGATGACGATGGAACCTGAGACTCGATCCTACGGTCATGAACTGCGCGTAGCTTTGGAACTCGCGCGCCAGGCTGGCGCTCTAATCATCGATCTTTACGAGGGCCCGCTCGACATCGAGCAGAAGTATGAATTCGATCTTAATGAACCGGTAACACAAGCCGACAAGATCGCCAACGATCTGATCGTGCACGCGATCCACAGAGAGTTTCCTGACGACGGCGTACTTGCTGAAGAATCAATTGATACAGATCGCCGGTTAGCAAAGAGTCGTGTCTGGATGATCGATCCGCTCGACGGCACCAGCGGCTTCATCGATGGCAACGGAGATTTTGCCGTGCAGATCGGTCTCGCCGAGGACGGCGACTGCGTGCTCGGGGTCGTCTATCAACCTTTGACCGGTGTGTTGTATCGGGCCGTCCGGCATCAGGGCACATGGATCGAGCGCGATGCTCAAGCACCAGAGCGAGCGTTCGTCTCCGATCGAAGTGAGATTTCACAGATGTGTTTGGCGGCGAGCCGCTCGCATCGCAGCCCGCGCATGGATCGAGTGGTCAAAGCATTTGGTGTAAAGCAGGAAATCCGCCGTGGCTCAGTCGGCATTAAGGTCGGCCTGATCGTCGAGCAGCAGTGCGATCTGTACGTGCATCTTTCGCCGCGCACGAAGCAGTGGGACACCTGCGCGCCGCAAGTAATTCTCAAGGAAGCAGGCGGCACATTCACGGATCTTTTCGGCCAGCCCATTCGCTATAATTCACCGGAACTGCAGCACCTCAATGGGCTCGTTGCTACTAATGGCGTCGCGCACGATCAGGTCATTCGAACCCTGGCGCCGTTGCTGGCGGAGTTCGGACGCGAGGCGGTTTAGGGTTGTCAGGTCTGTGCCGCCGCCCTCGATTAGAGTAATATCTCTCCCAGCCCAAAGTCTCAGGAGAAGGTGCGTTGCTGATCCGACCAAAACCCTTTCTCACGTTTTTGCTCCTCTGTGTCGCGCCTCTGCTTGTCCTCAGTCTTATTAACCTTCGCAACGGATCAAAAACGACGGAACAGTTAGTGCGCCGCGATCTCGAAGATGAGTTAACAAACGTGACACAAAACTTCGAATCGCTGCTGCGCGAGCGACAGGATGAATTGATCGCTTTAGCGCGCTCTCATGCGATGCGTGATTACGTGCGCGCGGCGACCACGCGCTCACCAGCTTCGGCAACCCAGTCGCGCGGCTCGACTTCACCAGACGCCGACGAAGTACCGGAAGAGGTGAAGAGAGAAACGCTCTTCGTGCTGAGCGCCCAACGGTTCCACGACAGCATAGCCTGCGTAGATCCCAGCGGGCGACTGATGTTCACTGCCGAGCCCCGGCTGGCAAAATCAGAAGGTAGCTCGGTAACGTTTCGCACAAAGGATTTGCTTCCCGGTTTAACTCAACCTGACCCGCGCGTCTGGACTGCTGCGGAGCAAACGGCGATTTGTTCGATCGTTACGGGAGGATCATTCGGCGAAGCGCTGCGATGCAGTGTTCCTGTTTTTGCCGAAAGGGATGATTCCAAAGGGCCGCGTGCGGCGCTGGTGGCCGACCTGTCGCTTGACTCACTGTTCTCCGAAGCGGCGCGAGGTTGGGAGGGCTTACTGGCGGACGGCGGCGCAACGACCGCGGCAACGCGACAGGTGATCGTACTGGATACTTCAGGAAGAATCGTCTATCACGCGAACCCCGCGCTTGAGCATCAATTGATCGGCGGCTCGATGCCGTATTTCTCGTCTGTTGCCGGCGCGATGACCCTGGGTCAGAGCGGCTGGACATTCTACGAATCTTCGGCCGGCGATCGCTGGCTGGCTGTCTTCGCTCAATTTAAGTCGGTGAATCTTTCGCTGGCTGTGGCGCGCAACTATTCGTTTGTGTCGCATGCTCCGCGAGTGTATCTGTGGACCGGCATCGTTCTTTCGATCCTGATCGGATCGGTAGCGGCATTTTTGTTGGCCGTCCTTTACCAGCGGAAGATGAAGAGCATCGAGCGTGTAAGCGCAGGCGTGGCGGCGATCGCCGGAGGAAATCTCGATCAGCAATTGCAGGTGCGCTCGCGTGACGACATGCGGCTCGTGGCCGACAGCGTCAATCTGATGACCGAACGAATGCGCGAACAAATAGCGCGCGAAGCGGAAAGCCGCCAGTTTGAAGCATTCGTCAAACTGTCAGCCATGCTCACGCACGATCTGAAGAATGCGATCGAAGGGCTGTCACTGATGGTGAATAATATGGAACGGCATTTCGATAATCCGGAGTTTCGCGCTGACGCGATGAAGGCGCTCACGAGCGCCACGGATAAACTGCGAGCGCTGGTCGCCAGGTTGAGCAATCCGGTACACACGCTGAGCGGAGAATTCAGGCGGCCCCGGCCCACCGATCTCGTGCCGATGATGAAACGCGTCCTCGATCACATTGCCAAACCGTTGCGGGGCACGCACCAAATCGATGCGCGGCTCCCGGGTCGGCTGTTTGCTCTGGCGGACG
This sequence comes from Pyrinomonadaceae bacterium, assembly GCA_041492185.1. GTDB lineage: Bacteria > Acidobacteriota > Blastocatellia > Pyrinomonadales > Pyrinomonadaceae > JAOAPY01. The sequence goes on from JBGPWL010000026.1 coordinate 46,967, forward strand.
GCGAGCGCATTGAAAAAGTGATGGAAAACCTGGTGCTGAACGCAGTGGAAGCGATGTCGGGCAAAAGCGGAAAACTCACAGTCGAAGCGGGAAGTGTGGATCGACATAAGGTCTTTTTCAGAGTAACAGACACCGGCGAGGGTATGAGCGAGGAGTTCATCAAGAAGCGACTCTTTCGTCCGTTTGTTACGCGCAAGAAAAACGGAGTTGGCCTGGGGCTCTACACTTGTCGCGAGGTGGTTAGGGCCAATGGCGGCGTGATTGAAGTCGAATCGATCAAAGGGTCTGGAACAACATTTCGCGTCGTGTTAGCATCGGCAGAGAACAGATAAAGTGACGAGCTAAATGCGGTCCACGATCTTGTCTGGTGGCGCGTCGATAATTCTCCCGGCAAAATGGCCCAGAACCAAACAGCGGTCGTTATCCGCTGTGCTGCCAAGCGTGACATGCGTTAAGTGACAATGAGCGATCGAGCAGAAACAAAAGGAACCGTGCTGGTAGTCGAGGACGATGAGGCCGTGCGTCGCGGACTTTTTTGGGCGCTTAAGGCGGATTATCGCGTGCTGGAGGCGTCGTCTCGCGATGAGGCCATCGAATTACTCCAGCGCGAACGCATCGACGTCGTTTTGAGCGACCTGCATCTGCCCCCGCACACGGACGATATGTCCGAAGGCCTGGCGATCGTCGATGCGGCCCGCCGCGAGCGGCCGCCGGTGCCGGTCGTGGTGATCACTGGCACTGATTCAATGGATGCTGCGCGCGAAACGGTAAAGCGCGGCGCCTACGGATTCTTTCAAAAACCGGTCGCGACGGATGAGGTGCTGCACATCGTTCGCCAGGCAGTACGCGTGCGCCGGCTCGAGCAGGAGATTGTCCAACTGCGCGACGAGCTGGCGGCGACCAGAGGTTTCAGTCATCTGATCGGCGCGAGCACGTCGCTCGAAAAGACGATCAAGCAGGCGCGCGCCGTGGCCGCAACCAGCGCGACCGTCTTGCTCATCGGCGAAAACGGCACCGGCAAAGAGATGCTGGCGCGCGCCATTCATGAAGAGAGCGCGCGGGCCGGCGGCCCATTCGTTGCCGTCAGTTGCGCCGCGCTGCCTGAGTCGCTGATCGAATCAGAGTTGTTTGGCCACGAGAAGGGTGCATTCACGTCGGCAATACAAATGCGCAAAGGACGTTTCGAACTGGCCGACGGGGGCACGCTGCTGCTTGACGAGATTGGCGAGCTCACGCCGGCGGTGCAGGTGAAACTCTTGCGCGTTTTGCAGGAGCGAGCGTTCGAGCGCGTAGGCGGAACGAAAACTCTCACGGTGGACATTCGCTTGATCGCCGCCAGCAACAGCGATCTGGAAAAGGAAGTGGAGGCCGGCACTTTCCGCCGCGATCTCTTCTATCGCCTCAATGTCGTGCCGTTGGTGTTGCCGCCGTTGCGCGAGCGGCAGGAAGACATTCCCGTCCTGGCGGCCCACTTTGCGGCCAAGGCGGCCGAGAAACACGCTCGGCCAAAGCCGGAACTCGATCCCGTTTTGCTTGAAGCGCTGCACGATTACGAGTGGCCGGGAAACGTTCGAGAATTGGAAAACCTGATCGAGCGGTTGGCGGTGCTGAGTAGTGGCACAACGCTGGGACTGGAATTCCTGCCCGAGAAAATGTTGCGCGTGCTGCCCGACACGAGCACCGCGGACGAGACTACGCTCGAGGGCGCAGCCACTTCATTGAAGCGCCGCATGATCGTAAGCGCGCTGCAAAGCGAAGGCGGTAACAAAGTGGCCGCCGCGAAACGATTGGGAATCAGTCGTTCGTATCTGCACCGGCTGATTAATGAGTTTGGACTTTAGGTAATAGGGAGCTTTGATGCCGGTTATCTCCACCTTCTTTGGAATCGTTATTCGAATGTATTTCGGCGATCATCCTCCCCCTCACTTTCACGCCGAGTATCAGGGCGAAAAGGCCACGTTTAACTTCCGTGGAGAAGTTCAAGCTGGTAGCATTTCTTCGAAGACCGCTCAGAGGCTGATTCGAGAGTGGGCCCAGCTGCACCGATTGGAGCTTGTCGTAAACTGGAAGAGAATTGAACAGGGACAGCCTCTGAACAGAATCAAACCGTTAGATTGAGGAGACTCATGAGCTATCTGCCGCAGGTCATTAAAGCGAAGTACGTAAGCGGGTTTGTCATTGCAACGCGCTTTGATGATGGAACCGAAAAGCATCTAGACATATCTCAGTGGTTTAGAGGTCCCGTATTCAAGGCACTGAAAGATTCCAAATTCTTCAAGAAGTTTTTCATAGAAGCCGGAACTTTGGCGTGGCCGAACGGTGTGGATATCGCTCCCGAAGCGCTATATGAAGCTACGGACGCAAGGACAACGAACAAGAAGAGTAAGCGCGTGATCCGACAGCCAGCTTCCTCGGATTCTACATAATCGGGAGCCCTTGTTCGCGCTGCTTAGTTTGCACTTTTCCTGCCGTAACGACGCTGAAGGGCGAGTATCTCATCGAGCGAGGCAGGAAAAACAAATTCGTACACTGCGTCACCGTTAGGAAGGTTATGCTGCGTGAAGCGATTCTTCGGCAGCCAAAGAGCCTCTAAGGAACCAACGAAAAATTCGAACTCATCAAGCGGAAGTTGACGTCGAACTGATCGGTTCTCCTCGGATGAACATCAACTACCATTTGTGCTCCACGAAGATCCATTAACGACACAATTTCCCCGCTGCTTTCCCATTGATTCTGATTTGTACCTGCACCAATATCGCGAAGAATCATTATTCGTTCGCGAGCGCGATAGTCAATGCAGCGGTCACCGCCAGCGAACCACATTTCCACATCCGGTTGAACGGCACTGGCACCGGTCACTACAAACAGCGGCCACTCTTCGGGCCGGACTGGCTTGCGGTAAAGCAGCACTCGAACATTGAGCGCGCCAACCAGTCGCGCAGCCCCGGGGTACTTGGCTGGTGACGGCATGAGCGGTGAGTTTTGACAGAACATGACTCCCGGCGGTTCGATCATAGCTGCGCGAATGTCGTTCGTTTGGCGATATTTTTGTGAGGAGACTTGAGAGGTAATCTGTGGCATTGCGCTGTTCAAATCCCCTTCATATTCTCGTATGCCACCCAATGTTGTTGGCACGTGGAACTGATAGCTGGCGCGAATATTCTGAAGCGGATACTGACCGCGAATTACCTGTTCGAGCAGTTCATTATTCCGTTTGAGTTGAGCTGCGGCACTCCTATCTTGACGTATATCGTCCAAGAATTGAACCCCCCACGTACCCAAGAATGCAACGACGATGAGCAGCATCGCCCATCGTGACGCCCGTTTAGGCTTGCCACTGTCGTCGGTGGTTCTTCTGATAAGGGAGATAAGGGCGATCGCAACTGCGATTGCCGGCATGATATAGCGCAAAGCGCGAAGTGCGAAGTCGATGCCCACGAAAGTACTCTCATTGCCCTGGCGCGGTTGTCGATCCTTTGTCGATTCGATTTCCCAGCTTCACGATCCACAAGCCGGTGTGAATGTCGTTGAAATAGATCAAGCCATTCTGTGGTTGTGCGCCCCAACAGAACGGCAAGTTCGGGCGATAGCCTTCGGCGTCTCCGGTCCAGAGGTTTGCAATCTCACGACCTTGCCGATAAAGATCGCCGCGCAGCTCTCCTGAAACATCGACAACGCGCCCGCCGCCGTTGTAATAGCCCATGTACATAATGTCGTTATCGACCCACATGTTGTGCGCGCCGGCTTCGGGTATCGGATACTCAGCCACCTTGCGCGGGTGCTCGATGTCCGAAACGTCGACGACGTGAACTATGCCGCGAACGGGAATGCGTCGCTTTGAGCTGAGGCTGACGTTACCAACACCAAAGAGTGCGGGAAAAACTTCGTCGCCGACGAACAAGTAGTTCTTGTAACGAAAGACTGAATGCGACCCCGCGAGCCATCCGTTGCCGTAGAGTTCGTTATGATTGAAGTGAAGCTGGCTGACAAACTGCGGCTTCTCAGGACTGCCGCCTTTCATTCCGTTGCCCACGTCCAAAATGATAATGCCGTCGCGCCAGTAAGCGAGATAGGCCAGTCCGTCTTTCACTTGCAGATCGTGAAGGTAACGGCCCTTGATCTCTTCCCCTTCTGCAGACCTCACGGTGTTTGCCACTTCGTTCTTGACTTCCCAGCGTGCCACTTCCTTCGGATTTTTCACATCCGCGAAATCGATCACGCGCATCGAGCCCGTGGCGTCGTCCGTCAGATAAACGTAGTGACTGTCGACGAATGCGCTATGCACGCCGCCGGTTACGGTTGCGGTGTAGTCGGAGATCAACTTCGGATGCGCCGGATCGGAATTGTCGTAGAAGGCAATGCCGTTCTTGCGATTCGAAGCGCCTTCGCGCGAGATGACCAGAATCTTACCGTCAGAGGTTGTGCTGATGTCGTTGATAATCCGCGCGTCGACTTTCACGGAGTCGGTTTGTTTCGGATGCGCCGGATCCGAAATGTCGAACACGACGAAGTGGTCCGAGATGGTTGAGTAGTACGCGAAGTTTCCGAAAATCCATTCTTCGGCGAAC
>JBGPWL010000027.1:0-50215 GCA_041492185.1 Pyrinomonadaceae bacterium
GATGCGTCGCACGGTCGGTCCCGAGCTGGGCGTGAAAGCATCCGGCGGCGTCAAGAATTTGGAAGACGCGCGCAAGATGGTGGAAGCGGGCGCGACGCGAATCGGCGCCAGCGTCGGCGTGAAGATTGCCCAGGAAGCGGCGGGTGCCAGGACCAACGGCGGGCCGCAGGCTTATTGATTCCAATATCATCGACTTCTCAAAACTAATCCGTACAGGCAAGCAAAACCTTGATGCGAGTGACGCTTTGCGTCTATGCTCTCGGAAGATCTGAGATTCCGAAACAATCGGTGATAGCTTATGGCTGCGAAGCGTAATCTGCTTGCGGTAATTCTTGGCGGCGGTGCGGGAACGCGCCTCTTCCCCTTGACCCAACAGCGCTCCAAGCCTGCTGTGCCGGTGGGAGGGAAATATCGTCTCGTCGACATTCCGATCTCAAACTGTATAAACTCGGACATCCTAAAGATCTTCGTACTTACGCAATACAATTCTGCTTCGCTCAATCGTCATATCGCCACCACTTACCGTTTCTCGCACTTTTCAAATGGCTTCGTAGAGATTCTTGCGGCCGAGCAGACGCCGGAGAGTCCGCAGTGGTTCCAGGGAACAGCCGACGCCGTCCGTCAGGTGTTGCCGCACATCGCTGATTGGGGCATCGACACGTTGCTGATACTGTCAGGCGATCATCTCTATCGCATGGACTACCGCGATTTTCTCCAGCGCCATTATGAAACGGATGCTGACGTAACGGTTTCGGTGATCCCCTGCGCTGCCCGGGCTGCCAGCGAATTTGGGCTGCTAAAAACGGACGACACTGGACGCATCATTGAGTTCAAGGAGAAACCAACTGGGGACGACCTGGAGGCGATGCGAGTTGATGCAACGGGCTTTGGACTAAATGCTGACGAAGCGGCTGCCCGACCATTTCTTGCCTCGATGGGGATCTATGTTTTCAAATATGCGCAACTGGAGAAACTGCTGACGGAAGATCTGAGTTGGCTCGACTTTGGTCGCGAGGTTATCCCGGCGGCTATCAAGAGAGGTAACGTTCAGGCATTCATGTTCGATGACTATTGGGAAGACATTGGAACGATCGCGGCTTTCTATAAGGCGAACCTGGACCTGACAGCGAAGATCCCGAAGTTCAATCTGTTCGATGCGCAAGCGCCGGTCTATACCAGAGCGCGTTACCTGCCGCCTTCAAAGATCGAGGAGTCCGATATTCGCGATTCAATCATGAGCGACGGTTGCATCATCAGCGGTGCGAAAGTTAATAATTCAATTATCGGGTTGAGAAGTCGGATCGCGAAGAATGTACAGATCGAAGCATCAATCGTCATGGGAGCGGACTACTACCAAACGCTTGAGGAAATGCGAGGCGATGTTGCAGCGGGATTGCCCAGCGTTGGAATCGGAGAGGGAACGATCATTCGTCGGGCTATTATTGATAAAAACGCGCGCATTGGGCCCGGTGTTCGCCTCCTGAACGAAGCAGGTGCGCTCAACGCTGATTCTGAGGACAAAAGCTACTACATCCGGGACGGCATCATTATCGTTCCCAAGAACGCGGTAGTTAGGGCTGGCGTGGTTGTCTGAAAGCTTTTGCAGAGATAGTGTGCCTTCATACTCGCGAAACGGGATTCGGGGTGACAGAAATGGCTCGAGGCTGGGAAAGCAAAGCAGTGTCAGACCAGATCGAAGAAGGGAAGGAGCGCCCTGTAGAGCGCGCGCTTAACTCCGAGAAATCGCCTGAGGGAAGAATCTACCGGCAGCAACTTGAATCACTGAGGTTGTCGCGCTCGCGTACGCTTGAGCAATTGCAAAGGGCTACGAATCCCGCGCACCGAGAAACTCTACAGAAAGGGCTGAGTGCGCTCGAAGACGAAATCGAGAAGATAAGTCGAATACTCAGCGGCGGAGTTCGTGAATAGGCCGGGATCATTTTGCAATTCCTTAATGTGATACTTTAAAGGTCTTTCATTCCTCTCGTCGCTGCAACTGGTTCCGGCGCCCTACTCCGGAAGTTTACTAACAATGCCAAAGAGGGAAGTTGCGACACGCGACCGCCATCCATCGCGGCACGTCCAAACCGCGACACCGAACAAACGCAGGAAGGGAAGCAAGTCCGTAATCATTCCTCGCCGCGAGGACAGCGTGGAATTGGAAGTCGATGGCCGCGTGATCAGATTAACAAACCTGCGCAAGCTCTTTTGGGCGAAGGTTGGTATTACAAAGCGGGACCTGCTTCAATACTACGCTGATGTGAGTCCGGCGCTATTGCCCCATCTTGCGGGCCGGGCCATGGTCATGAAGAGATATCCGAACGGAGCCGGAGGCGAGTTCTTCTTCATGAAGCGAATTCCGAAACCGCATCCTGCCTGGATTGAAATCTGCAGCATCGAACACAGTTCCGGAAAGACGATAGACTTTCCTATGGTCCAGGACCTTGCCTCGCTTTTGTGGACAGTCAATCTGGGCTGCATCGACCTGAATCAATGGTACGCCACCTGTGACGACGTGGATCGCCCGGATTATTTACACTTTGACTTAGATCCGGTGCCGGGCGCCACCTTTCAAAGAGTCGTTGAGGCATCACTTCTGATTCGAGATGCGCTCGAGTCGCTAAAGATGCCTTGCTACGCCAAGACGACGGGTTCGAAAGGAATCCACGTCTACGTGCCAATCGTGCGCGGACCCACGCAAAAGCAGGTATGGGGTTTTGCGAAGGAGTTCGCCAACGCAATCGCCTCGCATGCCCCGAAGTTATTGACTTCGATCTATCAAGTAGAAAAGAGACCGAAGGGGAGAGTGCTGGTGGATTACAATCAGAACGCCTGGGGCAGAACGCTGGCATCCGTGTATTCCGTCCGACCAAAACCAAAGGCTACTGTTTCGACGCCGGTCACGTGGCCGGAGCTGGAACGGGGTGTTGAGATGGATGACTTCCGCATAGACAACGTCCCGCAGCGGGTTAAGAGAACGGGAGATCTGTGGAAGCCACTACTGACAAGAAAGGGCCGGTTCAGCCTGGAACTCTATCTCTGATGTAAGACTTGAGCTTCGCGTCATTCTCGTTCGCAGGATTGAGGTAACTTCTGAAAGGTCGGCAAGTAGACAGTTCAGGTTTTGAATTAGCCAAACTGATGATGTTCGGATCTGTGAATGGTTAAGATTTCAGCCGCGCCAGACCTTTTGCTTCTGGCCCTTCCTGCGGCGCTTGACTCCGGTGCGGCGGGGAATTTTTTTCGGGTCACCCGTCGCGGCCTTTCTTACGTCTCCGCCTTCGTCTTCCGCAATCTCAGCGAGGGTTCGGCGCGTGAAGATCGATACTGGGGCGAGTTCGGTTACTTCAAGATCAGTCGTGTAGTAGTCGCGATGCTTGATGAGCAACCACTGACGCTCGTGCGTACGAACAAGAGCCCATGAACCGTTGAGCTTCTTGCCGTTCAAGGAAAACTTTAACTCGCCCTTACTGAGTGCGGCCGCGGGGTCTTTCTCCTCTGGTTGGTACGTCCCTTGATCCCATACCATCACGGTTCCACCGCCGTACTCACCTTCAGGGATGACGCCTTCGAAATTCGCATAGTCGACCGGGTGATCTTCGACTTGCATCGCAAGTCTCTTTACGGTTGGATCGAGCGAGGGCCCTTTCGGCACGGCCCAGGACTTCAAGACGCCATCGACTTCGAGGCGAAAGTCATAATGCAGGCGTGTGGCGCGATGTTTCTGAACGACGAAAAGACGACCGGACTTTGTGCTCTTTCTTTCCGGACCGGGCTCAGGCGTCTTGTTAAAGCGGCGCTTTTTCTTGTATGTGGAAAGAGAACTCATTGATGGCGTCCTGAGAGTTGAGAAACTACTTTAACTATGATCCTTAGCCAGTGGCGGCACTGGAGGTTGAGAGTTCAGATTCAGGCGCGAAGAGATCAGGCTGAACGGGATCCAAACCCAACACCTCCCGCACGCGGCCAAAGCTTCTTCTGTGAATGGGCAGGGCTCCGAGTTCCTTCAGAGCACGGCAGTGTTCGGGCGTAGGATAGCCCTTGTGCGACGCGAAGCCGTAACCTGAATAGGCACGATCGAGATTGATCATATGTGCATCGCGCGTGGTCTTGGCGATGATGGATGCAGCGGCAATGCTGGCGGATAGTTCATCGCCGTGAATGATCCCTCTTTGAGGTTTCGGACAATTTGGAATACGGCGCGCGTCTACCAGCACGAAGTCGGGCACCTGGCTTAGACCGTGTAGTGCGCGCTGCATTGCCAGCAGTCCGGCGTGATAGATATTGAGTTGGTCAATCTCTTCGACTTCGGCAAAGCCCACAGACCAACAGACCGCATCTTCCTTTATTCTCACTGCCAGCTCTTCTCTTTTTCCTTCATCGAGAATCTTCTTGGAATCATTCAGACCCGGTAGCTTGTAGTGCTGCGGCAAGATGACTGCGCCCGCAACGACCGGGCCGGCCAGGGGCGCCATGCCCGCTTCGTCTACGCCGGCTATGAGATCAAAACCTTGAAGCCAAAGCTCGATTTCGTAGCGGAGCAGCGAATGCAGTCGTTGTCCTTCAGATCGGTTACCACGTCGACGGCTGCGGATTTGCCTTGCGAGGTGATGAGCGCCCTGGCGCGGATCTGTTTCAAGGGCTTCCAGCAAACCCCGCGGAACTGGCCGGCCCCGTTCGAGAAATCTATCCTTCAGTTCAGGAATGGATTTGCGGAGAAGTTGTTCCAGGGAAGACATATCGATAATAGGAGCAGTGTCTTTCATGACCTTATGGAATCAAACTACCGATAGTGCCAAAACTATTCCGCGTTTTCTGAAAAAGGACTTAATATGTTGGCTGCGAGTCGTATTCTAAAACAGGAAATCAAATTGGGCGAGTTTTTCTGAAAAATAGATTTGGCGGAATCTGAACATGGCAGAGCGAGTCCAGGAAAGATCAGCGCGATTGCGAGATGTTGAATTCAGTCTGTGGTTTCGTTTGTTGGGCGTCCTACCACTCGCATTTTTTCTTGGTCAGGCGATCCACTATTGGCGCATTGATCAATTGGGGCACATGCTATGGATGTGTAACATTGGGAACCTTCTTCTCGCCATCGGTATCTTTCTCGGCCAGCCAATACTGATTCGTGTAGCTGTGATCTGGTCGATTCCCGGAATTGTTATCTGGTTTCGTTATGTCGTGATGGTGTGGGGGGTCTTTGCTGCGTCAACGTCGGTACATGTTGGCGGTCTGATTGTCGGTCTGCTCGCGCTTAGGAAGGTGGGCGTGGATCGCGCAGCCTGGCGATATGCTTTTGCGTGGTACCTTATTCTTCAACTGCTCTCGCGTTTAGTGACGCCGGCGGAGTTGAACGTGAATGTTGCGCATCATATGTATCAAGGGTGGGAGCGGGTGTTCAGCGCCTATTGGAAATTCTGGCTGGTGATGACCTTACTTGTGGCGGGGGTCTTGTGGTTGCTGTCGTTCGGTCTAAGAAAGGTTTGGCCACAGGATCGTGGGCCGGGGGAATCAGAAAACATCCGTGTGCTGGGCGACATACAATCTCCATAGTCTGCTCCTAGTCTAAGCACCAGGAACGAACCAGGGGGTTGACGAACAGGGGGAGGTCGCGTGTGACCAGCTTTTGCGAGCCGCTAATCCAGCGGCTCGCTTTGCTTTTTTGGTGGGGTCCGATTAGCGGTTAACCCATAGCTCAAAAATCTGTATGCGCTAAAAAAAATTACCAAGTGGAGCCGGCAGTTTGCGCCAGCTTCTTCTGCAGGACCGGCGCCGGCTTTTGGCCCGCATCGGTTTGTCCGGGTGCGTTGGCTTGCGGATTGAAAATGTAACTATCGCGCGTGCGGACAGCTAGGTTGGGTTGATTCACCCGCACTCGGATCTGCCGACGTTGGCCTGCTTGCGCTGGCCGCTTCGGGTAGTAGCCAAGACTGTATTGCCGCCGCAATTCTTCCGCGACATTCGCAAACGCGTTAGTAAGATTCTGAGAGCTGTCAGCGTTGTAAAGACGCGCCCCAGTTCTGTCGGCCAGCTCGTGAAGATAACGATCAGCCCGTTCGTAGTCGTGTCGGCTACCGTTTCCGCCACCTCCTCCAGAGCCACCGCGACCTCCTCCCGATCCTCCGATGCCGCCCAGGATGTCAATCAAGATACCAACCGTAGAGTGGCGGCCTTGCCTGGAGCCAGGCCAGGACGTGGAACCTCCACCAGGATCTGAGTAGGTGTTGTATTCCACTGGATAGATCAGAGCATCCAGTTCTTCAGCGTCGCGCACGGTACTTTCATATGACGCCCGCTTGCTGGTTGTGTCCACACCGTCGGTGAAAAGAACGATGGCTTTGCGTCCGGCAATCGATTCGAGTTTTTCGTTAATTACCATGTCGACTGCGTCGTAGAGTTTAGTGCCGTCACCCGGTCGCGTATGGCGAATCGCGTCATGCAGTCGATAGCGGTCGCTGGTGAACTCCGAAAGAACTCTTACACGGTCATCAAAAGAAACGACCATAACGCGATCATCCGCGTGCAACTGATTGACAAAAGCAATTGCGGCATCCTGAATCTCCTCGAGTTTGAAACGCGTCGAGCCACTTGTGTCGAGCATCAATACGACGCTGAAGGGCTTATCGACCGAGGCGAAGAAAGCAATATTCTGTTCAATGCCGTCTTCCCACAGACGGAAGTCCTCTTTTCGCAGATCCGGAGCGTAACGTCCATTCCGATCCATTACGCTCACGGGGATCGTGACCAGAGTTGTATTCACGCGGATGACGTCGTTCTCACCAACCTCTTCCGGACCCGCGTTCGGAGCAGGCTGTCGGGGCGACTGATCGTTACCTGTCTTGTTGGGCCCGCCCAAAACTGGCGGCCGTGAAGGGTTTGAAGCAGTGGAAGTCGAAGGCTCCGGGTTCTGTCCGACCCGGCGCGCGCGCGTTTGCGCCTTCAGTGTCGAACCAAGAACAACCAGTGCGAGCAGCGAGACGAGGATCGAGAGCTTTCTCATATTGAAGATTCCTTTAGCCAAATACCGAACGCTACGGAGTCAAACCGTTTGATGCGCGAAGATAAAATTAGATGCTTTGACTCGCCTGTGTTCTGACGAAGGGAGAGAATCAGATCCGACGACGGTAAGATAACGCTAACCGGCAGTAAGAGCAAGGCCGTTGCGAGCATTAACACCGCGGAATTTGTGTGGAGATGCCGGATGCGAAGCGATTTAACTCGCGCCTGCTGTGATCGCGTTCCAAATGAGAGGAAAAGTTCCCCACGTCTGTCCTCGATGTTGCGGGCGAAAACCAAAGAGTATCACTCGTCCCTTGCCCAGACTCACTTCGGCCAGCGCGATGCGACCCCTGATACGATCTTCACCAAGCAGCCATCCGGAGCGCAGCACGTTCTCTTTTGCGTAACGCGCAATGACACGCACGTCGGGTTGCGTTGCTTCGAATGCCGAACTGCCAATGAAGTAGGCATCGATCGAGCGTGGCACGCCGCGGGCCAGCGGTTGCGCGTTGTCGACATTGATTGAAAGGACCGAGCCCGGACAATAAAAGTCTGATGACTTCAATCCCTCAAGCGCATTGCGCAGAGGCAAGTTGAATTGCTTGATTGGCAGCTCGCAAGAGGCGTCGAAACAAACAAGTGTGCCGCCATTTTCCACAAACTTTTTCAGATTGACGACACCTGCGTTGGTGATGCCGCCGGTAAACTCAGCCGGAAAGCTAGCCGGCGCGTTGCCCTCGAAGATCTCCTTAGCGCGTTGCGACGGCAGGATGATCACATCGTAGGCGGACGAGAGATCGTCCTGTCTGACTTGCGCATCGAGTAGCGATTTGTAAGGCACATTGAACGTGTCGAACACGAAACGCGTCCAGCCTTCGTCCATGTTTCCGGTCCAGCCTTTGTAAATTGCGATTCTCACCGGCTGCTTGATTGGGTTCGCAATTGGAGAAGCCTCACCTTGTTGCAACGCAAGTCCAAACTCTCGGCGCACTTCGTTCTCATCGTGAATCAAAGTCAGGCGCCTTTCGGTATTGGGTTCCTGAATTGCGACGAGTGCCGGCGCGTCGATCCCCATCTGCATCGGCAACGTCCAACCGGTTACGTCATAAGGCCGTTCTGCTTCGCCCAGCGCGTTCAGCCGGTCCGGATAAATTTGCGGTTCAAACAACGCCCGCACGTTCGCGCGCTGTGGTTGCGACAGAAAAACAACATAACTGCCCGCCGGGACTTCCGGCATGCCGGTGGTTTGCGCGATGATCTTTCGATAGATCCCCAATTTCTCACTGCTTGAATTTGTTCGTTGCAAGATCTGTGGGCCAAACGATGCGTGGAGCTCACGATCAAGTCGATGAACTTCAACACCTTGTTCAAGCAGCGCGCCGATCAACTTTGCGATGGCTTCATCGCGACCCTGGCCGGCGGGAATTATGTAGCCAAGGGGCTGGCCGGGAGCCGAAGGTTGGCTGATCGCTTTGTGCGCCAATTCGTAATAATTGCGCAGATAAGAGGAACGATACTTCGCCGCTAGCGACAACAGGGAACGCGCCGCGATCATCTCCATCTGCATGATGTCGCGCGGCCGCCACTGACCGCCAGGCCACAGATCGGGAAAGTTCGTCGTCGCTTCGAGAGCGTTGCGCATTCCCCGCGTTGATGATCGCGCAAGCTGTTCCGTCGTGACATTGCTCGGCGTCATTATTCGCGCGCTGGCGGCTTCGCTGAGAATGCCGATTGAGTTGTGAAAGTATGGCGCCGTGCGAAAGCCTCCATGCCACCAGGTATCGTAAAGCGCGTTTGTCAGCACGCCATGAAAGCCGGCGGGCGTGACATCCGCGGCCATCTTCTGACCGATGAGCCCAACTTCTCGCAGCAACAACGGATCGATTTCCGGATTAGGGGGATCGTAGAAAGGCGGAACGAAGAAACGAGAACCGTTCGAACCCTGTTGATGAACATCGTAAACGATCTCCGGAAACCACTCTTTCCAGAGCAGGCGCGTGATCGTTTTCGTTTCCTTCAAATTCAACATAAACCAGTCGCGATTGTCGTCATGGCCGGCGTAATGATGATAGATTTCCGGTGGCTCCTTTCCTTCAAAAGGAGTTCCCAGAGTCCTGCGATACCAGTTCGCTACGATATCGACCCCATCGGGATTAGCGGAGGGAATCAATAGCAAAATCGTATTCTGAAGAATCTCGCGGGTGTCGGCGTCCTGCGCCGTCGCGAGATCATATGCAAGCTGCATCGACATCTGCGAAGCGACAATCTCAGTCGAATGTATCGAGCAGGAGATAGTTACTACTACCTTGCCGTCATGAATCAAGCGATCGCGCTCCGCCTCGTTTGAAACCGTTCGCGGGTCGGAAAGTTTTTGCTGAATCGCTTTGTATTTGTTCAGCGCGAGAATGTTTTCGCGCGCGCTAATGACAGCCACAATGATGGGACGCTTCAGGGTTGTCGTTCCGATATTCTGAACGAGAACCCGATCGCTGGCCTTGTCCAATCGCGCGAAATAGTCTGTAATCTGACCCCAGTCCGCAATCGTGCGATCATCTCCAGGCGCAAAACCGAGCACCGATTTAGGTGACGGAATTGCAACGGTTGCGGCAGCGCGCGCGCGTCGTTGCGCCAGGACGTCTGACGAACTTGAACCCGCCAGGAGCGGCAGCAGGACAACAAGACAAGCGACGATTGCAAGGCGATGACGAGTCATTCAGGAAATCCTTCGCATGAATTGATTGAAGAGAATACTACGACCCGTGGGTCGAATATGGTGGAGTCTAGCACAACTCGTAAGCCCAGCCTCGCTGGTCGTTTGCTTTACTGGTGGTCGTGGTTTGTTGCGGGCGCTCTGCTGGCCATTTTCGGTCCGCCGGCGATCTTGGTATCTGCAATTGCCGGTCGCCGCCACTGGGTTTATCCCTGGGCATTGTTTGGCGGCCGAAACTGGTTACGTTTGAGCGGCATGAAGGTTCACGCTAGCGGGTTGGAGTTGTTGGACCCAAATCAAACTTATGTCTTCATATCCAATCACAGATCCTACCTCGATACAGCCACACTGTTTTGCTACGTCGGTCGCAGAATCGGCTTACTTGCCAAGAAGGAATTGCTCAAGGCGCCCATTCTCGGCTACGGCATGGGCTATGTAAACGTAATGGCGATTGACCGATCAAATCGCGAGCGCGCGCTTCAGACGACGGAGGAGGCAACGGCGCGCATTCGGGCCGGAGTCTCGTTTGGCGTTTTTGCGGAAGGAAAGCGGGCCTTGCCCGGCGAATTTCTTCAATTCAAGAAGGGAGCCTTCTATATGGCCGTTCAAGCGGGCGTACCAATTGTGCCCGTGGCCATGAAAAACACCGATGCGTTGATGGGCAAGGGAACGGGAGAAGCAAGGAAGGGAACAATCGAGATGACACTGTTGCCGCCCGTTGACACAGCGGGAGTCTCAACGGATGAAGATTTGCAGCAACTGGTGGAGCGAGTACAGGAAGTCATTGCGCGTGAGCTGGGCGTGACCAATATTACAAAACGCGAGCATGAGCTATCTCAGCGAGACGCTCAGGGCGCGAAGATGTAGGTTATTACTCCCGTAACCTTCACTGGCTGACTCTCGACAAGCATGGGCGCGAAGCGAGCTTTTCTAGCTGCTTCGAGTGACGGCAGTCTAAACGGTATTGGTCCATCCTCAACTTCTGCCGAAATCACTTTTCCTGTTTCGTCAACTATCACTCTCACAATAACCTTGCCGGCCACTCTTGCCTTTCTTAATTCCTCGGGATAGTTAGGCGGCGGCAACTCAATCGCCTTGCTGTTGAGTATGCCGCCGGCGATTGGCTCGCGCCTATCGAGTACCGCAGGTGGAGTACTCGTCGGTTGTGGAGAAGGCGTAGGCTGTGCGTTTTGCGGTTTAGTTCCTAAATCGTTAGCTTCAGTAATTGTTACGGTCGCGTGTGCCGGCTGGAAGTCTGAATAGCGCACCTTCAAGCGCACGTGCAGCGAATCGCCATTATCAAAAATCAACTCTTCATCGGCGTATGAGTAGGTGGGAAACCAGTAGCGACCGTCAATCTCTTCACGATAGGTCTCGACGGTGGGAAACTTGTTGATTTTCGTTTCCGGGACTCCCTTGCCGCGCGTCTTGACGATCTGCAGATCCTGATCGTCGACCCAGATCCGCCCTACGAAAAGACGCTCTTTGGTTTTCTTCGGATCGGGCATTACCTTTGGCGATATATCAAACACGTAAAGATTCAACTCATCAATCTTTTCTTTGCCGACGTACTTGAAGTTGTAGAGAACAATCTTTGACGGCTCTAAAGCAAAAGGATTCACACCACCCAAGTCCTCCAGGTCCTCCGGCGTTATTCCAGAAAAGCTAGCCAGCGGGAAATAACTGATTTTTTCATAGCGGACTCCTTGATCGTCAAAGGTGAAGTACGACACTCGGTGGTATTCACCGGTAATCTGGCCACCCATTCCCAAACTCTGAACCAGCGCATCGCGCTTGAAGGCGTACTGATTGAGCGCCCGGCGAAACTGCGTCTCTTTGGTGGTAAAGGTCCTAATGATCCGATCGACTTCTGCGGCACTCAGTGTGTTTGAAGAGTCCGCAGTTCGCTGGGCGAGACATTGCGTCGTCAGCAACAGCAGAAACAAGAAGGCTCCGAACCGCCGCGCGAACGGAGCGAACCAGAAACGTGGGTTGGTGTACCGTGTCTTAACCATGCTCGTGAGATGAAGGTTAGTGTGAGTTAGGTTTACAGTCAAACACCCGTCGTCCCCGAGAGCGAGCCACGCCCCGAAAAGGCAGGCATAGGTCAAATCTTAGGCGCCAGCAACTTTTCACTTGCCAACTGTC
The DNA here is from genome assembly GCA_041492185.1 of Pyrinomonadaceae bacterium. Lineage (GTDB taxonomy): Bacteria > Acidobacteriota > Blastocatellia > Pyrinomonadales > Pyrinomonadaceae > JAOAPY01. Next base: position 11,858 of record JBGPWL010000027.1, read on the forward strand.
TTGCATATGGTGTAACGTGCCTGCGGTTCAACGGGTTAACCTGCGCGATAGTAGCTTCGTACAGAACTGCTCGCCCAGACGAACGATTTGGCAGCGCGAAAACAAAGCGTTGCAGCGAGCCGGCGAGCGCAGGTTAGCAAAATGACATTTCAGGTCCTCACGTCGGCTAATGGCGGCGTCCCCAATCCCGGTGAACCTGTAAAACGCTCGGCCGCCGACCAACGGCGAACGACGGCGTTTCCACATGGGGCGGACGTATCATCCAGCTCATGGGAGGGGCTGGATGAAAAGCCTTTTGCCGACGATGTGCGCGGCGACTCGCTGCTCCTACTGGGCAGGACAGCACCAAGGGCCGCCGCGCACACCCCAGCATTTAGACACTAGCGCTCTTTGCCACACAACACGTCAATCGCAATAATGCGACCGCGCATTATAAACCACGTTCGCGCCTGGCCTGACACCTAAATTCACAATTGCTTGGTGAAGGGCGAGGACATGTGCGCCGACTTACTTTGACGCTCAGGCCATGAGATCTTCACACAACGAACTGCACATCAACGCGATTGGGAATGATCCCGCGAGCAAAACCCTCAGTCAGTAATCGGCGCACTGCTTCTCGCCCGCGATCGGTGTAATCGAGAGTCAGGTCGTTTACCCACATGGCGACGAAGCGATCGGCAAGTTCTGGATCCATGTCCCTGGCGAACTGCATTGCATACTGGAGAGCATCCTCGCGATGCTCAAGCGAATAGCGAATACTTTCCCGCAGGCACTCCGACACGTGTCGAATCATTTCTGGATCGAGATCACGACGAATCGCGTTTCCGCCCATCGGCAATGGCAACCCAGTTTGCTGATGCCACCATTCCCCGAGATCAATAACCTTGTGGAGGCCCATAGACTCGTAGAAGAGCTGGCCTTCATGAATGAGCAAGCCTGCATCGCAGGTACCGGCCTTCACGGTTTCGATAATCTCATCGAAGGGTACGACCTCATATCGAATGTCCGGATTGAAAATGCGGAGTGCCAGAAATGCGCTCGTTAAGGTTCCCGGCACCGCGATCTTGAGTTCACCCAACTGAGCGGGCGTTACGGGCTCGCGAGAAACGACAATGGGCCCATATTTATCACCGATCGACGCACCATGAGGCAGCAAGGCGTACTTGTCGGCCACGTATGCGTAAGCATGGAAGCTGATGGCGGTAACTTCATATGTGCCTCGCATCGCTTCTTCATTCAAAGTTTGGATGTCCTGAAGCACATGCTTGAATTGAATCCCGCCGGTTTCAAGTTTGTTCGTGGCCAACGCATAAAACATGAAGGCGTCGTCTGAATCCGGCGAATGCGCGACGGTAATGGTTCGGGTTTCGGCTGTGGCGATCATAATTAGTTATATTCTGGGACGTTATTAAAATACTTATGTTGACGCAACGGCTTCGCGGACAACTCTGTTATAGACTGTGTCTCGCTCGACAGCCTCAAATCCGGCGTCTTCGATCAAGGTGATGATCTCTTGTCGATTCATCTTCACTTCGTTATTTGTTTCTACTGAATAGCTTTCCGTAAGCTCGCCACCCTCGGTGATGGTTCCATCGAGATCGTTTGCGCCATAGTGCAGCGCGACTTGGGCTAAACGCTTGCCGAGCATCACCCAGTAGGCCTTAACGTGGGGAAAGTTGTCCAACAGCAGCCGCGAGACCGCCATCGTTTTGAGTGAATCGACGCCTGAAGGACCAGGCAGGTGCGCCAATTGCGTGTCCGGCGGATAAAATGCGAGCGGAATAAAGCATTGAAAACCGCCAGACTTCTCCTGTTGCTCGCGCAAGCGAACGAGATGGTGGACTCGATCTTCGATCGACTCGATATGACCGTAAAGCATGGTTGCGTTTGTCTTCAAACCCGCGTCGTGAACTTTTCCGGCAAGTTCCAGCCAGCGATCGGCGTCGCATTTGTGCGCGCAAATCATCGAGCGGGTTGGCTCGCGAAAGATCTCGGCGCCGCCACCGGGGCATGAATCGAGACCGGCTGCGATCAACTGCTGGATGACGTCTTCGTCGGTCATTTTGTAGAAATGCGCGAAGTGATCGAGCTCGACCATCGTAAACGCTTTCAGATGAAGCTGCGGAAAGTCGCGTTTTAGCGCCGAGAGCAAATCCGTGAAATAGCTGAACGGCAGTTTTGTATTCAGCCCCCCCGTGATGTGCAACTCGGTGGCGCCTTCAGCGACCGCCTGACCCGCGATTCGCAAGCTGTCTTCAATGTTGTGCGTGTAGGCATCGGGTTGGCGTGGCGTGCGATAGAACCCGCAGAATTTGCAATCGACATAGCAAACGTTAGTCGGATTGAAATGCCGGTTCACATTGAAATAAGTAGTGCGTCCGTGCTTTTGCCGCCGAACACGATCGGCGAGTTTGCCCAGCGCTGAGAGATCGTCAGTCGCGTAGAGCGCCACACCGTCGTCGAAAGACAATCGCTCGCCGGCTTCAACTCTTGCGAACAGCTCATTCAGTTTTGCATCGTGGGAAAAGTTCATAAGTTCGGGATCCGGTTATCGTTTCAAGAAAACAGCCCCGCCGAAAGTTGCCAATAAGATCACGCTCACAAAAGCATTTGTCGTAAAGAACGCCGCATTCAGACGGCTCAAATCGTCGGCGCGCACCAGCCTGTGCTGATAAACGAGCAAAGCGCCCGTAACGACGACGCCAACCAACGCCAGTGCGCCCAAATGTGTTGTCCAGTATAACGCAACGAGCGCAACAAAGGCCCCAGCATGCAATGCGCGCGCGATCCAGAATGACCGAGCGATTCCAAAGCGCGCCGGAATGGAACGTAGATTCGTTTGCCGATCAAAGTCATAATCCTGAGAGGCGTACAACACGTCGAAGCCCGCAGTCCACAACAGCACCACCAACGAAAGCAGCAGAGGAGCCGGGGAATCGATTGCGCCGCGAATCGCAATCCAGGCGCCCGTCGGCGCAATCGCCAAACACCAGCCGAGAACGAAATGCGAAAGCATCGTCCAGCGTTTCGTAAACGAGTAGAGCATGACGCTCGCCAATGCAATCGGCGCGAGCAGTAGTGTTAACCGATTCAGCATCGCGGCGGCCATGAAAAAGAGAGTCGCCGAAATGACCGTGAACGCCCAAACGAAACTAACTGAAAGCAAGCCCGCGGGAATGGCGCGCAGGCGCGTGCGAGGATTTTGCGCATCATACTCCCGGTCGGCGATCCGATTGAACGCCATGGCGGTCGAGCGAGCGCCAACCATCGCCAGCGTGATCCACAAGAGTTGTTGCAGCGATGGTAACCCCGGCTTCGCGAGGACCGCGCCCAGAAAAGCGAAAGGCAGCGCAAACAGCGTGTGCTCGATCTTGATCATCTCGAGCGTGATGCGAACGTTGCGTAAAACTGTGGACACGCTCAGGCCCTGCCTACTCCTCTTTGGCGACAACCAACTGTTCTCTCGCAAGCTGAGCACGATGGAATGATCGTGATTGTTAAAGTGGATTTCATAAATACTTGCCTGTGAGAAATCTTACTTGGCGGGTCGGTGAATCGCAAGTTGGCAGCTTTCCCGCATCAATTGTGCGTCTCTGCTCCACGAATCTATTCTGGTGCTAATGAGGGCCGCGGCGAGGCTGAGCGCCGGCGCGCGCGCAGGTACACGCGAACGTCATCGTTTCGCGGATTCACAATATAGACCGACACTCGTCCGTCGGAGAGCGTCTCAATCGTCGCCGGCGAAGCAAGCGCTGTCAGGCACCAACCTGGCGGCAACACCACAGTGTTTCGCAAGCGCCCAAAGCTTCGATCCCAAACCAATTCATCGCCCTCGAGGTAGTAACTCTTCGGATCGGCGTAGGTTTCTTTCAAGCGAATCCGGTTGGTCGTTCCGGACGCAAGCGGGCGCGCCAGATAAGTGACAACGATTTCGCTATCGTCTTTGATTGCTTCGCCAACTGGCAGCTTGCGCTCAGTGGCCTGCTTGCCGCTGATAATCTCCCACTTCAGCTTTTCACCGGTGTCGAGATCGATGCTTTCCGGATCGGATACATGACTGCCCGCGCGCACGACATTGAAATAATATTTCTCGCCAACCTTCCGCACGGTGTAGTCATGCGTGATACGGAAAGCGTGCGACTCCGGCGCTTGCAGCTCGTAAAGGATCTCGCGATCTTGATAAGCGCGTTCGGTGAGCGGTGGATTCTGGTTCTGCGCGCTCGCGAAAATAGCCACAAAAAGGCACAAAATGCTCAAGAAAACCGAGATTATTAAAGTTCGAGCGGTCATCGTGTGACCTCCGGTTTCTTGGCAGGCGGCGAAGGTGGCAGTTTCCGCGCTCTAATCGTCACGTCGAGAGAACCACCGCTGCCCGCGTTTATAAACGCGAGCTTCAAACGCCCGTCAGCTTCCATCAGTAGCTGCGTCGCCACTGAACAGGAAACGACTTCGTAACCGGCTGGCAGCACGACGCTGTTGCGTGGAATCGACAGCGGACGCTTGAAGACGATCTGATCGCCCTCAGTGTAGTAGCTCTTGTCGTCCTTGTAGGTTTTGATAATTGCCAAACGATACTCGCCTCGTTCGGGAACCGGATGCGCCAGGTGCACCTTGATGTAATGACCCGTCGCGCTGAAGTCCTCCGAAGGTGAATCAGTTTTCGCTTGTGCTCCCGTCACCACCTCGAACTTCAAAGGCTTTCCCGTCGCCAGATCCGTAGCCGATTCATCCGACGCCTCGCTGCCTTCGCGGATCGGATTGAAATGAAACCGCGCGCCCGCCCGCGTCTCGGTAACTTCGTAATAGATCTTGAATTGATGACTCTCAGGCGCGAGCAGCTCATAGCGAGTGTAGGTGTCAGATGAAATGTATTGCCCGCGCGCGACGTTTGCGGCTGCAAGGAAAACCAGCAGCGGCGCGAGCATAAAAACTCGTCTTGTCGTGCACCTCTTCATTTCGATTCCTGCCGGTAGTTGAAGTAATTTGCGACCTGCTCGGCTATGCGGGCGATTGCGTCTTCGAGATTCGGGCCGATGCCGTAATGCTGCGCCGTAAAAACGCAGATGATGATATGGCGCTTGTCGCTCTCCATTATTCCGACATCGTTTCCGATGTAAGGAAGAAAGTCCCCGGTCTTGTGCGGCACGCGAAAGCCCGTGACGTATTTCGGCAAGCGCGAACTGTACACCTGGCCGCGCATGATTTGCAGCATCTGCTCGCTTGCCTGCTTGCTCACGGCCTCGCCCTTCTGAATCTTCTCGAGCAGTCGTCCCATGTCGCGCGCAGATGATAATCCGAACGGAGTCTTGGCTTCCTGATGAAACTGCATTGCGGAGGGCGCGGCGCGCAGCGCCTTGAACCATCGGTCGGCCGTGCCAGTCGCTTTGATTGTGTTGAGTTTGTACTCCTGCATCAGCTTGTTGACAGCTTCCGGCCCGCCGACTTTTTCATACATCAAATCCGTCGCCGTGTTATCGCTCACGATTATCATCAGCGTCAACAGATCTTTAATGGTCAAATTCGCGCCCGCATCGAGCGAGCGGATCACTCCCGTTCCTGGCTGCTTATCAGCCTCTTTAAGCGTCACACGATCCGCGAGCGCGAATTTTTTCTCTTCAATCTGGCGAAACGCTTCAACCATCAAAGGGATTTTGATCACCGACATGGTGTCCATCGTTTCGTCAGCGTTGATGGCGATCTCTTCGCCGGTCTCGACGCACTTGATGTAGATACCCCACTTCGCATTGGCCGATCGTGTGATGCGATCGATGTTCGATTGCAGCCGGCTGAGCGGCGATGGCTGTGGCTGCGGCTGTTGAAATGCCAAAGGGTGTGCAGCAACAGAGAAGATCAATAAGAAACAGAAAGGAAAGAGTCGTTTGCTCATAAAAGTTTGCTCCTGGGGTTGGTATGATCGATGTCTGTTATTTCCAGCCGCATTCCCAATCCAGATCCGCCTGACTCCACCAGTCCATTCCGATCGGTTGGCCGTCGGGCGGATCGGCGGCGCGGGTGAGGTTCATCTTCTTGGGATCTTCCTGAAAGCGTTTGATCTGATTTGTTGCATAGAACAGAAACGCCTTTTGATTCTCGTCACGCGCAATGCCTCGCTCCTCGATCAGCCAGCCCTTCAACTCTTCCAACTTCAGTTCAGCAACGGCCCGCACCTGATTCTGCGCGCGCTCGCCGGACGCGAGAGACATTAGATCAACCAGCACAACCATGTTCACGGTGTGTTGGATCTCTGCTTGGTAGCCCGTTGCGACCGGCGCTTTCCAGGTTGAGGAGAGGATCTGGTCCAGGACTTCGGCGAAACCCGGATAGCGAGGGTCGCGCGCGTGAAACTCGACGAGTCGCGCCGCGCGTTCCTGATTCAACAGAAAGTCGCAGACGTGATCGGCGACTGCTTCGGCCGGCGCTAAGCCGTCAAAGTTGGGAAAGGTGCGAATGCGAAAGTCCTCACGCGTGCGCGGATAGCCGGGCGGTCGGGGCGGAATCAGACGCAGCAAGGATTCGGGCAAGGCCAACGCTTCCGGCCGCAGGGTATCGAGTACTGCCGCAAGCGCGCGCCGTTGCTCTTCGGGCGGAATGATTTGTGGATTCGTGTCGCCTTTCCCGCGCAAGCTGAACGCGTAATCCTGACCGCCGATCAATTTCGCCGCGGCTTCAACCTGATAGCGGTGGTACATGTAGAGCGGTACCAGCACGTCTTCGAGCGTGGCCATCGGCGCGCCTTCGCGAATGTTGTTTTCACCGAAACGCTTCAGCGCGGCGGCGCGTACTTTCATCACGTTGGCGAGTCCATCGATGACGTTGGCGCCGTTGTCCCAAAGATGCGCCACGGAACTCGACGCACTCGCTGGACGCGCATCCTGATCGGTTAGATACATCAGCCCGCGGCTGAATGCGTCGTTTAAGATCTTATCAAGCGCGGATTGTTCATCAGTGGCGTTGGGAAAATCCTGATAGCCATATGCGATGGTCACCTTGTCCCACTCGCCAATCCCGCGCGCGTACGCGTCGGAAATATCCGGAACGCCGTCAGCGCCGAGCGTCACCAATGGCGCGGGATAATCCATCACTGATGCGCGCTTGGTTATGCTGGCGGCAAAATTGTGTTGCAGCCCGAGCGTGTGACCGACTTCGTGCGCGGCGAGTTGTCGCAGGCGAGCAAGAACAACTTGCTCCATGATCTTTCCGATTGCTGATTTTCCCTTTTCATAGGGCGCCAACAATCCCTCGGCGATCAAGAAATCCTGCCGATCACGCAGCGAGCCTAAGCTAACGCGGCCTTGAATAATTTCTCCGGTGCGCGGGTCGCTCACTGATGAGCCGTAGGACCAGCCGCGCGTCGCGCGATGCACCCACTGGATCACGTTGTAGCGAACGTCCATCGGATCCGCGTCCGCGGGCATTACCTCGACGCGAAAAGCGTTCTTGTAGCCGATCGCCTCGAATGCCTGATTCCACCAGCGCGCGCCTTAGATCAAGGCGGAGCGCACCGGTTCGGGCGCGCCGCGATCGACGTAATAGGTGATCGGTTTCACTGGCTCGCTTACAGCAGCGTTAGGATCTTTTTTCTGCAAGCGATGCCGTTCGATGTAGCGCTTGGTAATCGGTTCACTGATCGGCGTAGCAAAATCCATGTACGTGATGCCGTAAAAACCGGAGCGCGGATCCAATACGCGCGGTTTGAAACCTGGCGGTGGCAATTCAACAAACGAATGATGCTCGCGAACAGTAATCGACTGGGGCGCGGGCACAACCTGGCGCACGTACTGACCCGCCTCACCTTCGCTGACAAAAGTGAGCGTGGCTTCGACCTCCGTGTTCTGCGGAAAATTCTTTGTGTTTGCGAGATAAAGCGCGCAGCGGGTTTGATCCAAACGAAAATTACCCTGTTGCCCGCGTTGCAGCGTGCCGGTAATCTGATGAGCGTCACGCAGATAAAACGTCGTCGCGTCGACCAGCGCGTGACTGCCTTCTTCCGCCACCACCTCAAATCCCCAAAGTGTCGATTCGGCAAACGCATCTTTCACCGCGCGACGCTCATCGGGATTATCTGTGTTGGCGCGGAACGCGTAGTTCGAAGCGATCAACAACACGCGCGGTCCGATTCGCTCGAAGCGCACCACGTATCTGCTGCCGAGCTGGCCGCGATCCAGTCCGATGTCATTTGAACCGATGCCGGCGGGCAAAGACTCGACGTACAGAAACTCAGCGCCCCACTGGTCGATCTGCAAAAAGATCTTTCCTGCTTTGGCGTCCCAGTAGAACGGAAAGTAACCCGGGAACTTTTCCATTCCGGCGATCTTTTCGGTGATCGTCGGCAGGGCTTTCGCTGCGTCTGCTGAAGGCCTCTGTGCAAAGAGTGCCGGACTCGAAAGGACGAAAAACGCCAGCAAAGTTCCGACTCGCTTTATCATAGCTTTCTCCGTGGGTTGTGTAGCACCACTGCGTGTTTTGAAGAGCAACAATGACGGTATTGAATAACTCTGCCTAATATGAAGAGAACCAGGTTGCCAAAATTATTACGACCGCCGGAAGAGGGATGATAAACTGATTTCGGTCAATCGTCAGTCAGAAAATGCTTCAGAAGCAGGAGTAAATGGAAAAGGTCATTCAAGTGCTAAACCGAATGCAAGCCGACGGCGTGATTGAGAAATTCGCCATCGGTGGTGGAATCGCGGCCATTCGTTATCTGGAAGCCTACCTAACAGACGACATCGATGTCTTCATCTCACCAGTGATCGTCGGCGACAACGGTTTGGTATCGTTTGGACGAATCTACGAATATCTCCAGGAGCTCGGGTACCTTCCTGAGAGGGAGTACATCAGGATAGAAGATTGGCTTGTGCAATTTGTCCCCGCATCTGAATCTGTCCAGGAAGAAGCGGTCGCCCAGGCGGAACGGGTGGCGTTTGCCGGAGCCTACACATTGATATTCTCGGCTGAACATCTCGCAGCCGAACTTCTTAGATCAGGTAGGCCGAAGGATCATGCGCGCGTCGTTTCTTTGTTAGAATCGGAACAAATGGACATGACAGCCTTTCGCGATATCATCAGTCGCCACCGCTTGGCGGAAACGTGGAGGAAGTTTTGCTTCCGCTATGATTTGGAGGAGTGATGAGCCGCGAGGCATTCGATCCAAACGCGTTCACAGTAGAAGACATCTTCCGCGCCAAGCTGGCGCGGCGGCAGCGCCTGGCTAAGCTTCCTTTCGAACAAAAAATAGAGATTTTAAAAAAGCTCCAACAGGTTCCTATCGCCATGATGCGAAATGAGAAGCTCATTTTTGCTTCGTTTCTGGAGGCTTATCCTGATCTCGCCGGTGAGATCGCGGAGTGGGACGTCGTGGAAGAATGGTATCTGGAGCGTGCGATTGATCCACCTCCGCACCCTTTTGATAAGCGCCCCGACATCATTGCGGTCACTAAGTTGGGCAAGAAGATTGGCGTCGAACTTAAGAGTTGGGTAAATCGGGAGCAGATAACGGCGGCCAGAAAACAAGAGAGAATTGGGGAGAATATCAAAGGAGCTCTCGGCAAACTGCCCCTAAACCCGACGCAACATATCGGTTACGTTACGCTTTACCCAAAGGAGGTAAGATTTGACGGACGACATGCTGCGGATTTCCGCGAGCAGCTATTCAGATGGATCGAAGACGCTGATTGTAAGTTGTCACACAGGCCTGCTTGGGCGCGAAACTCGAGTGAGAATCCTCGCGACTTTCCTGGCTTTCCACTTCTTGAAAAATACCTAAACAGAATTCAGGTCAAACCTGCGAACGTAAGTCGCAAGGATTATCATTGGATCCAGACGCCTTCTTCAACTGACTTCTACTCGCCCAATACGATGCGGGAGATACTAAAGAGGGCCCTTCTTGCTCACAGGAATGACGAGAGGTACAAAGACTTAAGACCTCATGTGGGTCTGGACGAGGTCTATTTGCTTGTTCACTACGACTTCAAAGCCTTCGCTTATGACACACGCTTTGACGCCCCTGGTTTTGGCTTCAATGAGGCCGCCAACCTCGCGAAGGAAACCCTGAACGGTGATGGCGGCTACTTTGACCGAATCTTTCTGTTTCACTTTTTGTCGGGGCAGGAAAAGGCCGAAAGAATTGTTTGAGCATTCCCGCGCGGCCCTCTATGTGACGCGAATGCGCGCTCACCGCGCCACTACTCCAATATTCGCAACCGTCGCCCCCTTCGTCATTGAAGGGACCGCGCACACATACAACACCACGCCGGCGACTGGCGCGCGCGCTTCGAAGATTACCTTGCCGACGTAATCGGTTACGTAGCCGACCCTCATTCCCTGTTCGACATAAGTCCCGCGTTTGACGAGCGGATAGAACATTCCGGTTTGATCACTGGCCAGGGTTGCAACTTTCTCGATCCAAACGGGATGCTCGACCATTGTCGGAGTGCCCGGCAGCATTTTCAAATAGCGCATCACGTTCAGACAGCCATTGATCAGTGCATTGAGGTCATCTGTTTCGACAGTGCCCGCGTGTCCTGCTTCGGCCGTGATGGATGGCCTGCCGCGCGTGGTGGCGGTGTTTTCCAGATAACGCGAAGCCTGCGGATCTTTCGGCCTATCGGTCGAGATGATGATGTGATCGAGGCCGAAGGCGAGCACCATCTCACGCGAAATCTGATCCTGCTTTTCGTTGCCGGTCTTTGTCCAGTAGCTGTAGGGCCGCAAACTCTCGTCGAGGTCCCCTCCGTGCAGATCGATCAGATGATCGCATTGCTCCACAACTTGTTTGGTGATCAGAAACGACGCGCGCTCAGTTTGCGTTCCATCCATCTTGCCGGGATAGAAGCGATTCATGCTTTTTTTATCAACGGGATTGACGTGCGGCACCTTCTGTTCGAATGATTGAATATTGATTAGCGGCACAATAATCACGGTGCCGGAAATTTCTGCCGGATTCAGCGTGGCGATTAGTTTCTCGAGCGCGATGATCGAAGTGTACTCAGTGCCATGCGCGCCGGCGACCAACGCCAGCACCGGACCCGGCTTCGCGCCATGAAAGACGGCGACGGGAATGCTCAACGCCGCATCGCTGCCCGCCGGAACTTCGATCGTGCCGGTGGCCTTCTGCCCGCGTGCGGCGGTCGCAGTGCCGACGGTGAATGTCTTGCGATCCTGAGCCGCGGTTACTCCCACGAAAACAAATGCTACGAAGAACGTGGCGGTAATGAAACGCAACATACTCTCTCCTCTCTTCTAACCTTTACTACTGGCGCAGGCTGCTGAAAACTCCCTCTCCCTTTGGGAGAGGGCCGGGGAGAGGGTTTGAGACGACATGGCGAGTAAATATTTTTAGTCTTCTGCCGTACTTACGCCCTCTCCCTAACCCTCTCCCAGTGGGAGAGGGGACTCTCTCAGCATCCTACTAGGGCAGTCCGACGCGCCGCTGAAGATCTGCGCAACTGCCAGGCATTAGCGAGTCCACCTGCCGTTTGGCGTCCGTACCGGTCCCGGGTGGAAAAACTTCTCGGGCGTCATCACGCCATCTTTCTTGAAGACCATGCCGTTCTTCATCACGAACTGCACGTTGCGCAGCGCGTCAATGTCTGTGAGTGGATCGCCTGACACGGCGATCAGATCGGCGAAGAATCCGGGTTTGATCGGCCCGCGCTCTTTGATTATGTCGGCCGCTTTGTAACCATTGATCGTAATCGCGTACAGAATGTCGCGCGCCGGAATGTTTGCGGCCTTCCAGGTTTGGAGGAAAGCAATTGACATTTCGCCGCGGGTCAGCCACTCGCCGGTTTTCTCGTCCTTCATCCGCTCGTTCCAGTAATCGAAGTCAGTCGAAAATGTCAGCGGCACCTTTTTCTCCCAGGCATCGCGCAGCTTGGCGACCGTCACCTTGAAGGCAGCCTCGCTGCCGCGATATTTCGTGAACGGCGTATCAGTGCCCGCCAAAAAGATCCCTTTCTCGGCCATTTGCCGGTGGTGTTCGGGTGTCAACGCATTACCATGGGCGATGATGTAGATGCCTGCGTCAATCGCGCGCTGGGCTCCGTCGGGTGTTTGCACGTGCCCTTCGACTTTGCAGCCGCCTTTCGCGGCCTCGCTGATCGCCAGCCTGATGTCTGCCACTGAGTAGCCCCACGGCTTGCAATCAATGCATAGCTTGATGGTCCTGGCGCCGAACAACATATTCTGACGGATTGCTTTTACAATCTCGTCAGGAGAGTCCGCATCAATGTATTCGGGAAAGACGATGTTGTGCTGCTTGTACATTTCCGGAGTGGGCCAGAGTTGTCCGCCGGTACTACCGATGATCGGCCCCGAGGGGATCACAGTCGGTCCGGGCAGCCAACCTTGCTCGATTGCCTGTCGCAGCGCGGTATCGGCGTAGAGCGCGTTGTTGCCAACGTCACGAATTACAGTGAAGCCGGAATTGAGCAGCTGAATTCCGTTGGACGCTGCTTCAATCGCGCGCAGCGGCGTAGATTCCATGACGTATGTAAGGTAGTAGTAATTGTTTTCCGGCTGCTCTTTGTACGTGATCGCCATGTGAGTATGCGCATCGACGAGACCGGGCAGAACGGTGAGTTTCGACAAATCTATTACCGTCGCCCCGGCAGGGATTGGGAGGTTGGATCCGATCGCCTTGATCTTCTCGCCTTCAATGATGATTACCTGGTCGGTGGTCGCAGTTCCGGTTTCCGGATCGATCAGCCGGCCGGCCTTGATCGCCGTAATCGCGTTTGGTGTCGTTTGTGCCTCCACGGGCGTCACGGCTATCAACACGAAGACGAAAAACAACCAGAACATCCCAATCAGTGTGCGCATCATCTTCTCCTTCGGTTTGTGACTGTTGTGTACCTTCTGCCAGTTAGACGTCACACGTTCCACCCGCGCCAGGTTGCGAGCGGATTTCATAATGGCCGCGGCTAATGCCGGCGTTAAGACTCATTTGCTTCCGTCCACTGCCACTCAAGCAGCTCTTTGACGCGGTGAATGAGGCGGACAATCATACGATCACGCTAGAGCAAACCGGCCCCGCGAATTGAGCGTGCAGTCTCAGCGTGGGTACAGGCGTTTAGAGTTCAATCCTTAGATTGTGTGGGTACGCAACCAGCAAACTAAAGTTTGTACTCTATACACCTGCCGCGACTCTTGAGCGCTACTGCCCTCACCTTCTGCTGCCGCGCCCGGCAAGCCAGCCGGCCAGCGCGCCGACTCCAAGGCCGACCGCAAAAGTGATCGCAACCGAACGGAGCGGATCGCGTTTGATGCGATGCGCCGTTTCTTCAACCAGATCTTCGGCGGCATAGCGGCCACGTTTAGCTAATCGACGTGCCTCAACCATGGCGTCTTCAACTGCGTGAGAAGCGCGGACCTTCAAACGCGTGGCCTCAGCTCCCACCTCGATCACGCGCTCGCCGGCGTGCACCGCTTTGCCAAGCAAACTTCTCTTATCGTCTTCAGCCATAACTACTCCTTTAGTAAATCAATGTGAGGCCAGTCTAGCGCCAGCCTGCGTTTGAGGAAAGTGACGGGCGTTTAATGAGTCCGATTCATCGGGCTTTCCCGAAGGTTACTAGACCGGCCGTTTGACGGCCGGGTTCAGTGGCGGCGATTTGCTCAAGCGCGCTTTAGCGTGCTTCTCGACTCGGGGCTTTAGCCACGCCAGCCAACCTCGCTAAAGCCGCGGCGAGAAGGAGGCTAAGAGCCCCCTCATCAATTCCTGTTGGAGTTCTACCCAGCCGTAAACGGCTGGTCTAGTAACCCTGCGGGCAAGCCGCATGAATGCGGCTGGGGGACGTCCGTTACTCGCCGCGCGCTCCTGCCGGCAATTTTTCTTTGAGAAAGCGCGTCAACAATCCGAACAAGTGGAGTCTTGTGCCGCGGCCTTCATAGATGCCGTGCGATCGATTTGGATAAACCATGATCGTAAATGGCTTGTTCGCTGCGACCAGAGCGTTGACGAGTGCTTCGGTCCCCTGATAGTGAACGTTGTCATCGCCCGAGCCATGGACTACCAGAAGCTGGCCCTGCAACTGACCGGCAAAGGTGACCGGCGAACTCTCCTTGTATTCATCCGGGTGATCCTGCGGCAGCGCGCAATAGCGTTCCTGATAAATCGTGTCGTAGTAACGGATGTCCGGAACCGGCGCGACCGCCATCGCCATGTGATAGAGATCCGGATAACGGAAAATTGCATTGAGGCTTCCCGATCCGCCTCCGCTCCAGCCCCAGATGCCAACGCGCGCCGCATCGACAAACGGCCACTTGTCGATCGCCTTCACAGCGTTTGCATGATCCTGTGAATTCACTATTCCTGTTTTGCGGTAGACAACTTTGCGCCATTGCCGGCCGCGCGGCGCAGGCGTGCCGCGGGGATCGACGCTCATGACAATGTAGCCTTGCTGCGCCAGCATCATGTGCCACACAAACGTCCCGCCGCCCCAATTATCAGTGACGGTCTGGGCCGCCGGTTCCCCGTAGACATAGAAGAGCACCGGATAATGTTTATGCGAATCAAAGTCAGGCGGCTTGATCATCCAGCCGTCCAACTGCACGCCCTCACCGATGTCGACCCGGAAAAATTCCGCGGGCGTTTGTTTTAATCTCCCAAGCCGCTCCCGAAGTTCGTGGTTGTCGATGAGCATTCGCACTTTCGCGTGTTCCGGCAACCGAACAATTTCAGTCACCGGCGGTTTCGCGAATGCCGCGAACGTATGAATTGCGAAATCGCCGCGAGCTGGAAAGCTGTATCGATGCGTTCCCGCTTCAGTGGCGGGAGACAACTTTTCGGCTTTGCCACTGCCATCGAGCCGAACGCGAAACAGGTATTTCTGCGTGGCGTTATCCGGCGAAGCATCAAAATAAATCCAGCCACCGCCCGTATCCACTTTCTCAACCTCGATCACATCAAAGTCGCCATTTGTAATGTTGCGAATGTCTTTTCCATCTCGCGATATCGAATAGATGTGACGCCAGCCGTCGCGCTCGCTCGCCCACAAAAATCTTTTGCCGCCGTCGATCCATTCAACGTCGCCACGCGTCATGCCGTGCTTGTCCCAATCGAGTTCACCGAAGCCAACATCAACCCAGGCGTCATCTTTTTCGATCAGAATCGTACGCACTTTGCCCGTGCGAATATCGCCGAGCATCACCGTATCGGTGTTCTGAAGCCGGTTGAGTTGTTGAATGACAACCTCGGAAGAATTCTCGGCCCACTCCATCCGCGGCAGATAATTGTTGCGTGGGTCGCCCGGAATATCGAACCACTGCGTCGGTCCACCGCGTGAGCTGATAACGCCAACGCGCGCGGCAGAGTTCATTTCGCCGGCTTTCGGATACGGAAATGAAGTGATTACCGGATAGAGCCCAGCGGTATCGTTGATAAGCTGAAATTCCTTCACACCATCGGAGTTGAGTTGCCAGTAAGCGATGTGTTCGCCGTCAGGACTCCAGCGCCAGCCATCGCGACAAGAAAGTTCTTCTTCGTAAACCCAGTCGAACGTTCCATTGATCAGATGAAACGTGCCGTTGGTGGTTACGGGCGTGATGTTGCCGTCGGCTATGGTCTCTACGTAGATGTTGTTCTCGCGCACATAACCGACTCGAGTTCCGTCCGGAGAAAACTTCGCAAACATCAGCGACGATGGCTTCGCTCCGGCGCCACCGAGTTTTTGCAACTTCGCCGTCTTCAGATCGAATACCCAATAATCGCCGCGAGTATTGCTACGCCAGACGCGCGCCGTATCCGTGAAAAGCAAAAGCTTTTGCGCGTCGGCACTCAGATCGAAATGCTCCACCGCCAAGGGCGCAGAAGCGCCTGCTGGGATAAGCTTCTCAGCCGAGAGAAAAGTAGTTTTCGCGCCTGTCGCTGCGTCGTAGCGAACGATGTCGACCGCGTTCGCTTTGGACGATGGCTCCAGCACGAAATACCCGCTGCCATCATCCTGCCACTGAAGCGCGTCGAGCGCTTGAGCGCGATAAGTGAAAACACTTTCGAGAGTAAGCAGGTCAGACCCGGTCTGCTGCGTTGGTTGCTGCGCGTATGCAGCCGCGGTCAGTAACAGCACCAGCAACATAGCGAAGGGTTTACGATTTCGATTCATTTGGTTTCTCCTTGATGCAAAAGATCTTTTTGCAATTAGTTCAAATCGCTAATTTGGACAGGCGGAAGAAATATTCGCCGGCAGAAGCTTCAACGCGATCGGGCAATCGAGTCTAGTGTCCTGCGCCAGATACACTTCACCCCTCCCTCCCGCGCCAATTTTCGAGACGATGCGGTAGTGCGATGATTCGTGTCCGGCAAGAGTTCCATTAGTCTTTCAACTCACTGCGGAAACGTCCGCTTTTAGCCAGTTCGCGGCCTTAAACAGCGGCGGCCCTTCGCCGACGGTCGCGTAAGCGATGCGCGCGCCATCAGCCGTAGTGCAAAAATGAATTTGCTGCTCCATCCGGTAAAGTGCTCTTGAATTGCGCGGCAATCCTAGCGTGCCGCGCATTCTATTGAGTGGCGGTCATCGTTTCAAGTATTTGGCGGCCGGTCGCACGTTGGCGTAGGATCTCGAAGTGGCGGAGGTTTGAAGTCTTGAGAAGAAAAAGAACCCAAAAGAAATCGTAAAATGATTTCCCTCCTGTTATAATTCGGCCATGAATTCGAGTCAGGAAGATACGATTTTGGGATTGCCGCGCCGACCGCGCATCGCCGACGCTTCCGCCAGCACGATCCTTTGGGCTATTGCTGGCGGGCTCATTGCGGGCCCAGTCGGTGTGCTTGTTGGCGGCGCAGCCGGGAATGCTCTAGCTAACCAGCGACAGCCGCTTGAAATGGCAATCCGAGAGTATTTTGCAAAACGCGGATTAGAATTGATTTTCTACTATCCTGCTCCCAGAGCCTTTAAGGCTACCTTCCGATATGGCGCGAACGCTTACTGGACAGTTGAAAGCGTCATGCCTGACGGGCTGCCGCTTTCGTCTGAAGACAGCGCTGACTGGCTTTACGGCAACCTGATCCAAAACGAACTACCCCAAGTTCTGCCTAGGATACAGCGGGCCAGTTAAAATGAGTCTCGATGAAACAATTGAACGACTGGAAAAATTTGTCGCGGAAGTAAGACAAGCTTCACTCGTTGATGAGATGACCGGACTCGGTAGCATTATAGCGCTGAGTCAAGAAGGACGTTTGATTAGCGAAGCGGTGAGCGAGTTCGATGTGGTGGTCTTTGGCGATCTCAACGATTTCAAGCATCTCAATGACGATCATACACACGCCGCGGGGGATGTTGCCCTTAAGACGGTCGGCGAACTTATGCTTAGGATCTTTGTTGGGACTTTTCAGGGCAATGCATTCCGGCAGAGCGGAGACGAATTCGTAATCCTGCTCAAACAAGATTCAGTCGCAGGGTTTTTGTCATCTGTTCCTTCCTTTGCCAGGATTCCTTTCTCATACAATAACGAGGGATTGGAAACCGGGATGACCTTCGGCTATGCCCGGAGCGACGGGAAAACGGGCTTCGACGATTTGCTGGAACGTGCGGACGTTGCTTGCCAGTTTGCGAAAGCAGATGGCAACGCGGCGAGCGAATGGACAGAACACATGAAGCTCAATCCGTTGGTAAGAATAGGTGGAAGATGCCGAAAGTGCGGCGCCAAGATTAGCTGCAACATCCCTAAATCCGATGCCCCGCGTGAACTCAAATTCTGCCCGTGTTGCGGTGAATCGCTCTAGACACGGCTAACCACCCAATCAAGCCCTTCCTGCCACCTCTCCCGTCTGCGTATTGACGCGGACGACTTCGCCTTCTTTGATAAAAAGCGGCACGCGTACGGCGAGGCCGGTCTCGAGCGTCGCTTGTTTGCTGGCGCCGCCGGCTGCGGTGTCGCCGCGCATCCCCAGCTCGGTAGACGCGACAGCGAGCTCGACGTATTGCGGAAACTGAAGCGAGACGGGTGCGCCGTTGTATTTCAAGACCTGCAGGGACACGCCCTCTTTGAGATAGCCGCGATCTGACTCAAGGTCGTCGGCGGTAAAGGTAAACTGCTCGTAGCTCTTCTCATCCATGAAATGAAAACCTTGCGCGTCACTATAAAGAAAGGACGCGGGCGCGAACTCAACATCCGGTTCCGCAAACTTTTCGCTCGAACGAAAACTTTTTTCCAGGACGGCGCTGGTCAACAAATGACGCAACCGCGTGCGCACCATCGTCGCGCCGCCTCGTGCGGTTGGTGAAGCAAAGAAAACCTCAAGCACCAGATACGGTTGCCCGTCAACATCGATCAGCAGCTTGCGCTTAAGTTCGTTGGCTCCGATCAGCGCCATTGCGGTTCATTCCTCCAAAAGGTCAAGCAAGAGAAACCGGCGTCGACCCTCGTCTCGCGGATCTCATAGGGGCCGAGTTGTCAGAAGAGGCTCTCAATCAAATCACGGCGGAAAGACGCGGCGCACAAGATCTGCAAAACGCCGATCGGAGCGCAGGCTGTCTACCATCGGATCCGTTTTTAGCTGCGTAAGGTAATCTGACCGATCTGCGAACGCTTTTTCCAGCCACTCAAATGCGTGGTCCTTATCGCCCAAGCCGATATAAATGCGCGCGACGCGTATTGGCGCCGAGTATCGACCTACTGCCAGCGCTTGTATCTGAGCCATTACTTTCAGTGCTTCATTCTTACGACCGGCCAATGCATAAGCGAAGCCAAGTTGGGACAGGCCATCTCCGCTTTGCGGATCGACCGCCTTTTGCAGATGAGGGATAGCTTCGTCGTACTGACCTTTTTGCAAGTGCGCATATCCACGCCAGGCATGCGCTGAACTCGAATTAGGATCCATGTCGAGCATTTTATTCGCGTGTTCGGTCAGCCGGTCGTATTGATGGGTGAAGTAGAAGATGCTGCCCAGGTTGCCATTGACGAAGGGCGATAGCGGATCAAGCTGAACCGCTCGATTCGCAAACGACAACGCTTCGTCCGACCGCCCCAGACGCGCCAGGAAATTGCCATACTCGACTTGAACATTGGGCTCGTTTGGACTCAAGGCAATGGCGCGCTTGTATTCCTCTTCGGCTGCGTCAAACTTCCAATCTCCCCACCAGTAAACTTCCGCCAGAGCTACGTGAGCTTCAGCCATAGAACCGTCGAGTGCCAGAGCTCTTTTGATAGCCTCCTTGGCTTTTGGCATCGCCTCAGTCGGCGGCAAAAAGGAACTGGATATCTCGGTGTAGACCGATGCCAATCCGGCATAAGCCTGCGCATAATTAGGGTCTGTTTTGATCGCCTGATTGAACGAGTCGATGGCCTTCTTATAGCTCTCTTCCTTATGCTGAAAGAAATAATAGCGTCCTTTCAAAAATGCCTGGTACGCTTCGGCCGGCGGCGTGTGTTTCTTCGCTAGTTGCTGCCCTTCACCACTCAACCTCAGGCTTAACTTCTCTAGTATTTGTTTTGAGATTTCGCTCTGCACCACTTGAATGTCAGCGAGCTTGCGATCGTATTGCTCGCCCCAAAGTTGGGACCCTTTGTCTACATCAATCAATTCCGTTTGCACGTTTATTGTGTCGCCACGTTGGCTGACGCGCCCGGTGAGGACCGCCCGCACGCCCAGCTTGCGCCCGATCTCCTGCGGATCAAGTTGCTGCCCTTTGTAGCGAAACACCGTGCTGCGCGGGATCACACGCAACTGGGGAAGTTGAGAAAAATAATTAATGAGGCTTTCCGTGATGCCGTCGGAAAGATACTCGGTGTTTGCATCGCCGCTGGTATTGACAAACGGGAGCACGGCGATTGATTCAATTGCGACTCCAGTGTTTCGCGTGCGCAGATAAACGGCGAGGCTAACAATTCCAATTGCAAGTACAGCCACGGAGATTATCGCCGCAAGTTTATGCTGTTTGATTCCAGTGGCGATGTACTCGGCGCTTGAGGCGCGTGTCGACAGCGAAGTTGGCGGCGTGCTGGTCGTGGCGCTGAAGCTTGCGCGTGTGTCAGTCTCCCCGCCTAAAGGCCCCATTGCCATACTGCCGGTTAGCGGCGACACGGTTGTATCAATGCCCGCGCTTTCCAAAGCGCGTCGCACTTCTCTCAATTCAATCGCCAGGTCCTTGATCGTCTGATATCTGTCTTCGGGATCCTTCGCCAGGCACCGGCGCACAATGCGCTGCAATTCGTCGGGCGCGGCGGCGTTTGTTTCCTTAATCAGTGGAGTCGGCCCATACACGATCTTGTGCAGAGAATCCAGAGCCTCCTTGCCCGCAAAGGCCTTCCGCCCGGACGCTGCTTCGAACAAGATGCAACCGAAAGAGAAAATGTCTGAGCGATGATCGACCTCTCTGGTTTTTCCCTGTGCCTGCTCGGGCGACATGTAGCCGACTGTGCCACGAACGATCCCGGGTGTTGAATGCAGTGCCGTAGCGATTTCGCTTGAGAGCCCTTCCTCGCGGTCAGACGCTTGCGCTTGCGGCTCGATCAGTTTTGCCAGGCCGAAATCCAGGATCTTCGCGTGTCCATCGCGCGTGATCATGATGTTGTCCGGCTTGAGATCGCGATGCACGATACCGACAGCGTGAGCTTTGGCTAATCCTTCTGCCACATGCTGCAAATGGCGCAAGAGCTTTCTCAGATCAGTTTGCCTGCCATGAATATATTCGCGCAGCGTCTGACCATCGACAAACTCCATCGCGATGAAGTGCTGCCCGTCAACTTCGTCAATTTCATAAACGTGAGCGATGTTCGGATGATTTAGCGCGGCGGCTGCTTTCGCCTCCTGAACAAAGCGGTTCATGCGGTCCTGACTCGCAGCAACATCGGCGGGCAGAATCTTCAGCGCGACTTTGCGATCCAGCTTTGTATCCTGCGCGAGATACACCTCACCCATCCCACCCGCACCAATCTTTGAGCGGATTTCGTAACGACCGAGTTTTATTCCTGCCTCAAGAACCATTGCCTCTTTAGCGGTGCCAAAGTCACGGCGCTCCAAATCATCTCTGCAGGTTGTGATCCGCGCTCACTCGTCGAGCCCGGCGCCTCCGAAAACCGGACGGCCACCCAGGGAGGTGTAGAAGCCGTAGAACGCTATTGCGGCAATCACCAGAATCCCGGCCACACTGTTTCCCACATACCAGGAGGACATTTGGGTCGTCAGGGGAAAGCGCTCCATGAGAATGTTGAAAAAACCTTGCGCCACTATAGCTAATAAGCCGAAGCGAATCAGCAGAAGCATCATCAGAGCCCAGTAGATCAGACCGCCCGCCAAATCAACCAGAGCAAACTGGCTCCCCGTTGCCTCGAGGACAGTGAACAAGAGAACGAACGCGACCGCTGCCGCCCACTCCTTCCGCAGCAGGGCCCGGAGAAGGAACAGGATGAACAAAATCGCAAGCGGGATGATAAGTACTGGGCCCAAGTTTAATGCTAGTTCAGCAATGATCGTGCGCGCTCCCAGCAGCGTCCACACCGGGCCCGAATATGGTTGTGTCGGGGGATGGCCAAGCCAGGAAGGAATAAACCACTCCAGTCTTTTGAGAGCGACCGTGAACGCCGCGTAAAGACAACCGGCAAGCACATCGCGTCCCACCAGTGGATCCCGAAACCCTCCCGCCAGCAAGCGGCTCCAGGAGACCAGCGTGCCGGGCCAGCGACGACGCACATAGGGCTCCATGGCAATGTAGAGAACCCAGATTAAACAGGAAAGGCCAAGCCCCCTGAACAAAAACTCGAGGAAGAGACCGAATTCGTCGATACTCGGAACGTGATGCGCGCCAAAAAACACCGCCACCGCGTAGGCCGCAAAAACAAAAGCTGCCAGGCGAGAAGCTCCCCGGCGATTCCCTCGGCCCAGGCGCAGGTTCCGCCGGGCAAGCATTGCACTACCTACCAGCACTGAAAGCAGCAAGACGATGAAAACCACCAGAAATACCCGCTCGCCGGCCGTCGGCTGATAGTCCTGCATGCGTTCGGGGCGTGTCCACGGGCCAATCAACTCGAAGTAGACCGGCTTGCCCCGGTATGCCGCAGCCTCGATCCGCATCGGGATGTCGGGGCGCTCGGCCAGCGATCCGGTCCACGCAGCGCGGGCGTCGCTATAAACAGGAGGAGTCCAAGCCGGCTGCGTTGGCGGCCACTTGGAGGGATCAAGCCCCGCGGCAGAGAACAGCGGTGCCCAATCAGGTAACGACTGAGGTGAAGGCTCGGTGCCTGCCGCCTTCTCAACCTGTGGAGGGACTGCGATGAACTGCGTAAGGCGACCGAGTGGATTGAGCCTGACCAACGTCATCCCGGACACATCGAGCGGCGGGTCGTCCGTCCATACAGATCCCAATATGGGCGCATCCGAGCCCGAGAAGAAGGTTTTAGCCGCGAGCGGCCGGCGGCTGCCGCGATACCAAAACACGAACGGCCCGGTTTCGAGGTTGTCCCAACGCGTCTTCGACTTGTCGTGCTCTGCTATGTAGCGCAAAAAACTCGGTGCCTCGTAGAACCCCATCCCACCGCGACCAACCAAACTGACGATGCGGTAGCGCTCGGTTAACATCGTGCCGGTCGCGAATCTGGCGCCATCTGCGGAATCAGCAGCAGAGCGAGCGGATGGCTGCGCCCGATCACCACCTCGCGCAGGCTCCTGCTGTTTGGACGGGGGCAGCAGTGCCGTTGGCCCCGAAGTCTCAGTCAACGCTGCGCCGCAATTCGGACAGGAGAGCGATGCTTCAGAGACCGAGTGTTTGCAAGAGGGACAAGTTGTCATAAGACTCCTGCGCTCCATATCATCCCTTCAGGACCGCTATCATCGTTCTTATGATTCGAAGTCACAATTCGAAATCTGATATTCGTCGCGCATTCTATCCGAGTTAGCAAACGTGAGGCTAGGTTTGAGCTGCTATAGCTTTGGCTTGCTGCAAAGGCAATTGACGCCCGACGCTACGGCAGACCGATGCGACGCTCGAGGTCGCCGAAGCGCGAGTCTGAGCGCAGTCGGTCAAGAGTTGGATCCATTTTCAAGCTGACCAATTGAACATCGTGTTGCTCGTAAGCTTTGTTGAGCCACTCGAACGCGGGGTCTCGCTGGCCCAGCGCGGCGTAGATCCCGGCTATCGAATACGACGACACACTTGTCCCTTTGGCGCTCGCCTTAATGACTTCGTCAAGCAGCTTCATCGCCTTACTGTTTTTTCCCCACCGGGCGTAAGCGTGGCCGATGATTGCTTTCATTGCCGTCTCTACGATGGCCACACCTTTTGAAAGCTCCAGCACTTTCTGATATTCGGCCATAGCTTGTTCGTACAGTCCCTGCTGAAGATAGGCGTTGCCGAGCACGCTGTGAGCTGCGACAAAAGCAGGCTCCATGTCGATGATTTTCTGAAGTACTTCCGACGCCCGCTCGTATTGACGCGCCAGGTAGAAAGTTAATGCGGGAGTCATGTTCATAAGAAGCGAGAGCGGATCAAGCTCGACCGCTCGTTTCGCCAGTGGCATGGCCTCGTCGTGCTGACCCACATTTGCCAGGGTGATGGCGTACCAATGATGAGCTTCGGCGTAGTTGGGATTCAACTCAAGCGCTTGCTTGAACTCTGTTTCCGCGCCGGCAAAGTCCCAATCATAAAGAAATTTGTGAAAGCCCATTGAAGCGTGAGCTTCGCCCAGCGTTTCGTCCAACTCCAGAGCTTTTATCACAGCCTTATTTGCTTCCACCCGATTCGCAACATAGTTATAGCCATCAGCCAGGCCGCAGTAGGCCAACGCATAATGCGGGTCTTTTTCGATCGCTTGCCGGAAGTGCGCGATTCCTTTTTCGACTCCGTCCAGCGTCAATTTGTTGAAGTAATAACGGCCCTTCAGATAAAGGTGGTAAGCGTCCGTCTTTTCTGTATGGCGTCGCGCCAGTCGTTGCTGCTCGGCACTGGTGAGCTTCAATCGCAGCTTCTCCGTGATCTCACGCGCGATCGTTTCCTGCAGCGCGAAGATGTCTGCCGACTGCCGATTGTATTGTGCGCCCCAGAGGTGACGTTCATCGCGCGCGTCTACAAGCTCAACACTAATTGACAACATATCCTCGCGCTCGGCGACGCGGCCCGTCACTACCGCCTGCACATTCAACTCGCGCCCGACCGTCTGCGTGTCCGTTTCGCGCCCTTTGTAGCGAAAGGCGGAGTTACGCGACATGACTTTGAGATGTGGTAACCGGGACAGGTTATTGATCAGGCTCTCGGCGATTCCGTCTGAGAGATATTCCAGGTTTGCGTCGCCCGCGACATTTACGAAAGGCAGGACCGCGATCGAGTCTATCGCTGGACCGGCGTGTTCGTCGCGCACCACATGGACGTTTGCCACAAAGCGATAGCCGCGCCAGGGAACGGTTTCAACGTACTGGTGCTTGGTTGGGCTTTCGCCCAGCGCCTTTCTCAACGTCGATATGTTCCGCGCGAGGTTTCCTTCTTCAACCGAGGTGTTGGGCCAGACGAGTTTCATCACCTCGTCCTTGTTGAGTATGTGTCCGCTGTTTTGCACAAAGATGAGCAGAATGTCGAAGACCTTTGGCGTTAGCGGCACAACTTCGCCGTTGCGGAGCAGTCGCCGCTCACGCGCATCCACGCGAAAGGGACCAAACTCGTATGACGTTTTCGTCTGCCAGAACATTCCAGCCCGAGGTCTTTACCGTAAATCTTTCCGAAACTTTTCCGAACTCGCGAAGGACTTTTTGTCGGGCCCGGGCATATCTTCCACAGCAGCCGTGGGCCGGCAATTTGCTGAAGCAGGAGAAGCCGCGCTCATTGTATTGGGAAGGCCGTAGGCCGAGCAACCGAATGTGGACCAAATGAAAAGGAGAGAAACAGATGAACGAAGTTGAAAGAGAGATATTCACGTTGGAACAAGAACTCACGCAAACCGAGATGCGAGTTGACGTCGAGGCACTCGATCGCATCTACGCAGATGACATCATGGTCACGGCTCCGATCGGTCTTTGCGTTGACAAACCGGCAGTGATGGCAGAGGTGCGTCAGGCGGCAGACAAGGCCAGGATTGAAAAGTACGACAAGAGCGATCTGAAAGTCCGCGCGTTTGGCAGTACCGCCGTGACGAGTTACCGGATAAACGCGAAGGCGACGTTTGAAGGGACTGAGATCATTCGCGAGTTTTGTATCACGAACGTGTGGATGAAGCGTCACGAACGCTGGCAGATAGTCGCCCGACACGCGGCCAATCTCGAGCAGCCGGCGGCTGCCATGGCCGAGAGCGCCGCCTAACCGTCAGACTGTTTGCTCATTTAGCGTCGCTGATGAGGACCGCGTCTCTGGTCAGGTTACCGCGTGAGAGGGCCAACTGCTTGCCGTCTCGTGAATAGGCAAACGAGAAAAGGCTGTCGGGTTTGAAATCCGCGATGGGCGTCGGCGTGCCGCCGTCGAACGATTGGCGCCAGAGGCTCGCTTCCCCGACAGAAGTGTGACGACCCAGGTAAACCAGCGCGCGACCATCCGCGCTCCAGCGCAACAACCGATCGCTGGCCAGGATTGGAACCTCAAAAGTCTTGATTGGATCCCCACCCGTAAGGGGAATGATGATCAACTTGAAAGATGATTTCGCTTGCTGCGCAACTTCGATGTACGCGAGCTGCTTACCATCGGGAGAGACGCTGGGACTGGTAGCCTGCGTATTTGAGGCGATGCGCACCGGCGCTCCGCCGTCAATCGGCACTTTCCAAATGCCGGCGTTCTTGTTCTCGGTTGAGCAGTAGATTACCCATTGATTGTCCGGCGTGATGTCCGGATCCACATCATTCTCACCCGTGGTTAATTGCTTCAAATTACCGCCATCGATATCCATTCGCCATAAATTCCAATTGCCGGTGCGCAGAGATTGAAAGACGACGTAGCGTCCGTTTGGTGAGACGACCGGGTTCTCGTCTGCCTGCGGATGATCGGTCAATTGTTTCTGATTGCTGCCATCGGCATTCATGATCCAGATGTCGGCGTTGCCGCTCGCGTACGAGCCATACACAACTCGCCCGTCCTTCGTCCACGACATACCACGCGCGCCATTCTGTTGCTGGCTTCTGCTTGTGATCTGTCGCGCCCTGGCGGCGTCAACTGAAGCTCCAACCCAAATGTCAGCGACCGTTGTCGCTTGTAGCGAAACCAGGGTTGATCCGTCGGCAGTCACGCCCAGACTCGCGTCGCCATAGCGGTTCAGATCGTTTGTCACGCGCCGCACTTCACCACCCGGATAAGAGACTTGCCAAATTTGGCGGTCGCTGGTAATCGGTGGCGAGGCGAGAAAGACGATCCCGCTGCCATCAGCAAACCAGGCGACCCGATTCACACCCGACCATTGCTGCGAAGTCACTGGCTTGATTGTTCCATCGGCCACCGACACCACTGAAACAGTCATGTGTCGCCCGCCCGTCGTCGTTCCGGTACCGCAGGCAATCAACTTTCCGTCCGGCGACCACGAGGCGCCGTTGAAGGAAAACCAGTCGCTGCCCGACAACGAAGCCAGTCGATGCTGGTTACTTCCATCGGCGTCTGCGATGATCAGTTCCGTCACATTTGCGTCCGGCGCGCGCGCAAAAACGAACTGCTTGCCGTCCGGCGAGAAGCTGACCGGGCTGCGAATGTTCTCGAGGATCCTTCTTATGTCGCGACCCAGGACCGTCACCCGGAAAAGCGATCCCGTTAAGTTGCTCTTGTCCCACAGAACGTAATAGACGAAGTTACCATCAGGCGAAAAAGTCGTCGCACCCAAACTCAATACTTCAGCGGACGGAACGATCGGCACGGTGCTGCCTGTGGGCAGGTGCATGGTCCAGAGACCTTGCCGATCATTCTCGGTCACGTCGTACACGACGTACTTGCCGTCGGGCGAGATGACGACGTCCGAGACGGTGCCGAGCGTCGTTAGTTTTTTGATTGATATGCTCTGAAAATGTACCAATGGCGATCTCGCGCGAAAACGATACGCGGCGTAGAAGATGCCGGCCGCTATGAGCAGGAGCAAACCGAAGGCCACGAATGCTCCGGTTTTGTGCCGCTTGATTTCAGTGATGATGTATTCCGCGCTTGAGGTGGGGTGCGCGAGTGCGTCTTCAGTTGCCGTGGCATAGCTGATAGCTTGCGTACCCGACATTGAGTCTCGAGAGATCGATTTTGTCTGATCGCCCACGATCCGCGAAAGCTCACCGGTTGCGATTGCGTGCGGCGCAATTGATCTTTCGATTTCGCCCTGCAGATCCAGATCGCGCCGCAGATTCTTGAGATCGATCATCAAGTCGCGCGAGGTCTGATAGCGGCTATCGCGATCTTTTGATAAGCATTTGCGCACGATGCGTTGCAGTTCGGTGGGCGCGTTGGGCGCGAAGGCCGCCAGCGAGGCGGGTTCCTGATCGAGGATTGAAACCATCACGTGGCTCTTGGTCTCGCCAACGAACGGAAGGCCGCGGGCCACCATCTCGTACATCACGACGCCCAGGCTCCAGATGTCAGTGCGCGCGTCCAACTCCAGACCGCGGACCTGTTCGGGAGACATGTAGCGTGCGGTCCCCAACACCGTTCCGGGATCGGTCCTAACCAGACCTCGCGTTTCCGCTTCGGGATCAACCTGCGAAAGATCTTTTTCCTCAGTAAGTTTTGCCAGCCCAAAATCCAGCACCTTCACAATGCCATCGCGCCGCAGCATGATGTTTTCGGGCTTGATGTCGCGATGAACAATACCGGCCGCATGGGCGGCCGAAAGCGCGCTCGCCACTTGAATAGCGATTTCCAGCACCTCGCCGATTTTCATTCGCGTGTTGTTTAGATGATGACGAAGAGTTTCGCCATCGATGAACTCCGTGGCGATGAAGTGGCCGGCGTCCGTGTCGTCAATTTCATAGATGGTGAGGATGTTGGGATGATTCAAAGCGGAAACAGTTCTCGCCTCCTGCACGAAGCGACTCATTCTGTCGCGACGCGAGGCAAGCTCGGGGTGAAGAATCTTTATGGCCACCTGGCGCTCGAGTTTCGTGTCCTGGGCCAGATAGACTTCACCCATCCCCCCGCCGCCAAGCAGGGACTTGATTTCGTAACGGCCAAGACGAGCACCCGGCAAAATTGATGTGCTCAAATTGATAAGCTCTCTCTGGACTCTGGTTCGCGGAAAACTTTGGGCGAAGGATCATGGTCCTTCTGGTGACGCGCATTCTATCGGAGTTTCATCAGATTCGCCAGCACTAGATCAACGAATCCACGCCAGCGATTTGCATCCGACTTTTCTTAACGTCGTGACATTCGCCGCTGTTGCGCGGCATACTAGGAGCAGATGGATTTACCAGAACTGGAAAGACTTCTTGCAGCGCATCGCAGCGGCGAACTGGACACGCGCGGAGCCGCGCGGCAGATTCGCGATCTGCATTACGAAGACATCGGATACGCGCGAGTCGATCATTCGCGATCGTCGCGACAGGGTTTTCCGGAAGTTGTTTTCGGCGCCGGCAAGACACGCGCGCAGGTGGTGGGCATCGTCGATCGTTTGGTCCAGCGCTCGCCGAATGTGATCGTTACGCACACCGATGAAGGCACGTATGGTGAAGTGCGCAACGTCGCAACCGATGCGGAGTGGCACGCATCGGCCCGCTTGATACGCATTCAAAGAGATCGAACCGAACGAGGCGTCGGCGAGATTGCCGTAGTCACTGCCGGCACGAGCGACATACCAGTTGCCGAAGAAGCAGCGTTGACGGCGGAAGCGATGGGCAATCGAACGGAGCGCATCTGGGATGTTGGTGTTGCCGGCATCCATCGCGTGCTATCTGAACGCGCTCTGCTGCAACGCGCTCGAGTAATCATCGTCGCCGCCGGCATGGAGGGCGCGTTGCCGTCGGTGGTCGGCGGCCTGGTTGGCGTTCCCGTTGTGGCGGTGCCAACGAGTATTGGATATGGCGCTTCGTTTGGCGGCATAGCGGCTCTGCTGGGTATGTTAAATTCGTGCGCTTCAAACGTCACCGTCGTCAACATCGACAATGGCTTCGGCGCCGGCTTTGTTGCCAGTTTGATCAATCGAAAATGGGAAGCGCAGTTGGATTGAGAATGAACTCTATGCTTCGTGATTTTTCGTGTGATTTCGTGGATCGTTTTTCATCTGCGGAGAGTCGATCCACGCGCATCACCGAAACGGCACGAAAAGAAAAACGCGCAAACTGGATCCCGTGTAATGCCGGTTTGTTAATGCTCATCGCGTCAATCGGCTCGACCCCGTTTCTCTCGGGTTGCATCTCTCCCAAGCGCACGCCAAATCTCGAACGCGTCTTCGCCGAAGCGCGCGCGAAAACAGGCAAGCGACCTGTGATCGTCATTCCCGGCGTGCTCGGCTCACGACTGATCAACTCAAAAACCGGCGAGGTGGTTTGGCCCTCCGTGCTTCGCTCTGACGACGAGCATTCGATGTTGCCAATGACCCCGAACCTCGCTGCCAACCGCGACGATGTGGTGTCGTCAGGAATCGTTGAGACAGTAAAACTCGCGCGGGTGCTGCCCGAAGTTTACGTGTACCGGGAACTGCTCGACGCGCTCAGACATTATGGCGGGTATCGCGAAGGCGATTGGAACAACCCGACTGACGGCGGTGATCGTGACACGTTTTACGTCTTCGCTTACGACTTTCGGCGAGACAATGTGGAGAGCGCGCAACTGCTCGAGCGCCGTCTGCGCGCCTTGAAAGAGAAACTTCACCGGCCCGACTTGCGCTTTAACGTCCTGGCTCACTCGATGGGCGGTCTGGTTGCGCGCTACGCGGCAATGTATGGCGATAGCGATCTGCCTGCTGATGGTGTTCCGCCGCAACCGACCTGGGCCGGCGCCGCCGACATCAACAAGATCATTATGCTGGGCGTGCCGAATGAAGGCTCCGCCGATGCGTTTAGCACCCTGATTGACGGATATTCGATCACCGAAGGGCTGCGGCGGCGCATCCCGCTGCTCAATAAACTAACCGCCGAAGAGTCGATCACCGCGCCGTCAATCTTTCAGCTCTTGCCACACGGCAAAGCGGCGACCTTTCTTGACGAGAATCTGAAACCATTGCCAATCGATCTTTACGATCCGGCTGTCTGGAAGAAGTATGGCTGGTCGCCAATCAATGATCCTGAGTACCGTCGGCGCTACGTTAATCGACGCAACGATTCCGCCCGCGCGCTCGCTGGCAAACGATCGCTTGAGGAACTGGACGGCTATCTCGCCGCGGTACTTCAGCGCGCGCGGCGATTTCATGACGCTCTCGATACAGTTTCAGATAGCAATGTGCCTGTCGTACTCCTGGCCATCGGCGGCGACTGCGAAGAGACGCTGAACGCGCCCATCGTGATGCGCAACACCAAACGCGATCGCTGGCTTACCCTGATCAGGCCGCGGGAATACCGCACCGCGACAGGTCAAAAG
This sequence comes from Pyrinomonadaceae bacterium, assembly GCA_041492185.1. Lineage (GTDB taxonomy): Bacteria > Acidobacteriota > Blastocatellia > Pyrinomonadales > Pyrinomonadaceae > JAOAPY01. The sequence goes on from JBGPWL010000027.1 coordinate 42,238, forward strand.
ATCACGCGGCAACAAGCGGAGGACGCAATGTCTGCGCCCGGCGATGGCCGCGTTACCCGACGCTCTTTGTTGGGTCAGGATCTTTCAGGCAGGCGACGCACCGGTGTGGTCTTTGACTCGCCACTGTCTCTAACGTACGCAATCTTCGGCTGCGATTTGCACGGCTCGCTGCAAAAAAACAAGACGCTGCAGGACAATGCGCTCACGGCGTTGGTGGGTGAAGCGATGAAGTAGAGCAGGAGGCGGGAGGCAGGAGGCGGGAGGCAGGAGGCGGGAGGCAGGAGGCAGGAGCAGGAGGCAGAGGCAGGAGGCAGGAGGCAGGCGGCAGGCCCAGGAAGGCCATCTCACCGAGCAAACCTTTCGGGATGAGCGATCATACCGCCGAGCATCCTACCGATTTCTTCATAACCAGCAAGTAACTCTGCTTGCCGCTTCTTTGAGAGGTAGCCGCATCCTTCGGCGAAATCTAACCACACTTGGGTTTCAGTTGCTTCTCCGTCTGCATCGGCCATCTTGCTAACAAACATCCTGGGATAACGTTTCTTGCGATAGCCCTCACCAATATTCGCCGCGACGCTTCTGGATGCGCGGCGAATCTGATCAATTAGAGAATATTTCTCTTCCTTTGGGAAAGCCTTCGACTCTTGGAAGATTTCCATCGCTAGCTTGAAAGCTAGTTGGTATACCTTGAGGTCCCTTAAGCCTTGTGTGGTAGGCATAATTTCTTGTCGCTCTTTTTTTTGAATTGTTGTCCTTGAATTGTTGTGTGCTGCACGCTGATTTCTAACGCAGCTCACCTGCCGTCTGCCTCCTTGCACTACGGATTGATCAAGCCGTCCAGCTTCTCGGCCCAATCCTGATCGAGGTTTTGGAGGATGTTGTATTGCTGGATCGCAGCGTCGCGATTGCCCATCGCCAGATAACACTTGCCGAGATTGAAATACGCCTTGCCAAAATCCGGCTTGAGACTAACTGCTCGTTTGAATGCTTCCAGCGCTTCGTTTAGCTTGCCCAGCTCCAGGTAAGCCTCGCCCATGTTGTTGGGCGCGCCCGCATCGCCGGGCTTCTGGAGTGCCAACTGTTTGAAGATCTCGATCGCCTCGGCATATTTCTTCGAGCGCAAGTACCTTGACCCCAACCGCTCGTACGCGCTCGTATAATCAGGCTTCAAACGGATCGCTTGCTTGTAAGCCTGAATCTCTTCATCGGGCCGACCCCAGTCGCGATAAGTTAGTCCAAGGGCGTAATAAGCATCCGCGGCATTGTAAGGATCGAGTTTGACCGCCTGCCGGTACGCATCGGCTGATTCCCGATATTGCTTCAGGTAATAACTGGCGAGGCCGATGTTGAAAAGAGATTCGGCAGACGGTCGGAGCGTTACCGCTTTTCGCGACGCTTCGATCGCTTCCGTGTGATGCCCAAGCTTCTCATTACAAAAACCAGTTTGGGCCCACGCTTCCGCGTAGTTGGCGTCCGACTCGACGGCTCTTTCAAAATACGGCAGCGCCTTTTCGCAATCATCCTTGGAAAGAAAGCTAAGTCCGTCGCGGAAAAACTGCACCGCCTTCGCGCGTTTGTTTCGACCTGTGGCGACGACGAGATCCGAAAGCGACATGAGCGCTTGCGTCTGCAATTGCGAGATTCGTTCTGAAGGAATGGCAAAGTTAATGCTTTGTCCGCCGGTTATTTGCAAAGTGGCGACGCCAATCACCTGGCCGCGCATGTTCACGACGGGACTGCCACTCGAACCCGGAGAAATCGGCGCGGTAATCTGAATGATCCGGCCGAACGTCGGAATGTCGCGCACCGCCGAGACGATGCCGTTGGTGACGCTTCCTTCCAAACCAAAAGGATTGCCAATCACGACGACGCTCTCGCCTTCCTGCGGAGAGGTTCGTTCGAGCGAGAGCGGGCGCACAAGATTTGCGGGCGCGTCGACCTTCAACAGCGCAATGTCGCCTTCCGCATCTACGGCCAGCACGCCTTTGACTCCGTAGACGTTGCCGGTCGATGAATGAACTTCCGCGCGATACGCGCCTTCGATCACGTGGCGATTGGTGACCACGCGATCGACGTCGATGAAAAATCCGCTGCCGCGCGAAAGATTCTCGCCGCGATTGTCGAAAGTAATGATGGCAACGGCGGAAGGCTTAATGCGCCGGACGAGTTCGGGCAGCGCGTCCTGAGATTTTACCGGAGCGACGGCGGCGAAAAGGCTGACGAGGAGCCCGATCAATGCAAATGTTCGTTTGCTTCGTCGCGATACTTGCTTGACTGCCTTCATACGACGGTAATTGTAGTACTTTCAGCGCCGGCTCACACTTGTCCGGTGAAGCTTCGGCTTGCCTCGTCGAAAATTTCTTTCGTCGAACGATGCGAACCGAATACGAAGGCCCCGGTCTCGGAGCTGAAGAAATGTTTTTCGGTTGTGGTGGTGAATTGAAACCACGAGACCGCTCCGTTAGGGAAGGGAGATTTTCCAATCCAATTGATCGTGGAATTTCCTGGAGCAAACTGTAGGACTACTGAGTTGCCGGAATTTGTTTCGCCGAGAAAGAGTGAGCTGCCGGGCGCCAGCACCAAAACGCCCGCACCCTCCCAGGGAAAAATCTTGAACCACGACTTAAAGCGCGGCTCGGAAGCATACCGCACTGGCAGACAACGCTTGGTGCCCACCAACTGTTGATTTGCCGCCAGCACGCGTTCTCGGATTCGTTTGCGTTTGCTGTTTTGGAAGAAGACGTAAATGAAGAACCCGATGAAGGGAATGAAAAAGAGAGCCAAAGCGATTAGGAAAATCACGATTATTACTATTGTCTGGGCGTCGTCGTTGCTCATTATAGGTGATCGCTCTCCTGATTTAAGTCCCGTAGGGACGGAATATTTATAGATAACGAACGATAGCTCAACCGAAGGCCCGTAGGGCCGGCATATTCGCTTGGATCGCACCCCTAGTTCACATTCGGAAAATATGCCGCCCTTTCGGGGCTCGTCCACTTATGCATCTGCGGGCCTATAAATATTTCGGCCCTACGGGCCTGCTTGAAGCAAGCTCGGCGACCCGGATCTCATCGGGTCACAGCAAACGATGAGCTAAGTACCTGCAAGAGCGAGTCGTTGAACATGCGAGACGACGTCGCTCAGCTTTATGTCCTCACTCTGCTTCGCTTGCCGATCGAATAATTCAACGACGCCATCTGAGATCTTTTTGCCAACAGTGATGCGGTAAGGAACGCCAATCAAATCCGCGTCTTTGAATTTGACGCCGGCGCGTTCGTCGCGATCGTCGAGTAACACGTCGAGCCCGGCACGCTGCAAGTCTTTGTACAATTGCTCGCCGGCTTCGCGGAGTTCGTCCTGCTTCATATTCGTGACCGTGACAATCACATCGAAAGGCGCGATCGACTTCGGCCAGATGATGCCGTCGTCGTCGTGATGCAATTCGATCGCCGACGCCATAATGCGCTCGACCCCGATACCGTAACTGCCCATCACGATCGGCACTTCTTTCCCATCTTGATTCAACACCGTCGCGCCCATCGAAACGGAATACTTCGTGCCGAGTTTGAAGATGTGACCAATCTCGAGCGCCTTGAAAACCTGGAGCGTACCGCTTTCGCATTTCGGACAGCCTTCGCCGGCATTGACCGCGCGCAGGTCCGCCCACTCATCAACCGGGATGTCACGTGCTATATCAACTCCGCGGATGTGGTGGTCATCTTTGTTCGCGCCGGTGGTCATGTTGCGGCGACCACTTAGAGCATGATCGGCAATGACCCGTAGTTTTTTGCCGGTCATCACCGCTTTTTGTTTTGCACCAACAGCGCCGAGGCTGCCCGCGCTTGCGCCCATCAGGGAGACGATCTCTTCCGATTGTGCCGGTCGGGCGATCGCGCCGTTCAAGGCCGCCGCAAGTTTGGTATCGTGCAATTGATGATCGCCGCGGAGCAGAGCCAACACGTATTGCGAGTCGTCGCCGTCTTTCGTGGCGATGTAAACCAATGTTTTGATCTGCCGATCGGCCGCCGCGCCTCCGGGAAACGTCGTCAGGTCTTCAATCGTGCGCACGCCCGGCGTCGGAAACTCTTCCGGCGCGTCTGGTCCGGCGCCATCTTCAATTGCCGGGATACGCGACGTTGCCTTCTCGACATTCGCTGCATAGCCGCACGTCTCGCAGGTTGCGATCAGATCTTCGCCTGCGTCGGTCTTGACCATGAACTCTTCCGACTGCGAGCCGCCCATAGCGCCTGATGAAGCCTCGACAATCACATACTTCAGACCACAGCGATCGAAAATTCGTTTGTAGGCTTCGCGCTGTTCCTCGAACGCTTTATCGAGACCAGCCTGATCGATATCAAAGGTGTACGCGTCTTTCATAATGAAGTGACGCACGCGCAGCACGCCCGATTTTGGTCGCGGCTCGTCGCGAAACTTCACCTGAATCTGATACCAGACCTGCGGCAATTGTTTGTAAGAGCGCAACTCGTGGCGAGCGATCGAAGTAAAGACTTCTTCATGCGTCATGCCGAGACACATGTCTGCGTCCTTGCGATCCTTGAGACGAAACATATCGGCGCCAATCGCGCTCCAGCGCCCTGACTCTTTCCATAGCTCAGCCGGATGCAAGGCAGGCAGGAAAAATTCCTGACCACCGATGCGGTTCATCTCTTCGCGCAGAATCTGCATCACCTTCACAGCGACGCGTTGCGCGAGCGGCAGGTAAGAATAGATTCCGGAGGCAAGCTGGCGCATCAAACCCGCGCGCAAAAGCAGTTTGTGCGAGATGACTTCGGCATCAGCCGGGTCTTCGCGCAGTGTTGGGATGAAATATTGTGACCAGCGCATATCGAAGCATTCTCGCTTAGCAGTACAGGTTAGCGCAACCGACAGGCGCTTAGAGTACCAACTTTAGTTGGGCTTTTCGCGGTCATCAAAACCCGACTAACGTCCGTACTCTATACATCGCTATCACTTCGTTGCGACTATCGCAACGCGTGATGTACCATCAAATCAATAAGTGAGATTACGTAATGAAAATAGCAATCGCGGCTGATCATGCCGGTTACGAGCGGAAGGAACAACTGAAGCCGCTGCTCGACGAACTCGGAGTGCAGTACGAAGATCTCGGCACTGTATCGCCTGAGTCGGTAGACTATCCCGACTACGCGCGCAAAGTTGCTGAAGAAGTTGCGCGGGGCAGCGTCGATCAAGGCGTGCTGGTGTGCGGCTCGGGAACCGGCATGGCGATCGCGGCCAACAAAGTTCCGGGTGTGCGTGCGGCGGTTGCGTGGTCCGAGGAAACCGCGCGTCTCGCTCGCGAGCACAACGACGCAAACGTCCTGGCCATCGGCGCGCGCACCACGCCGCCGGAACTGATTCCCCGAATCGTGCGCGCCTGGTTTGAAACGGACTTCGCCGGCGGACGCCACGCCGAGCGAGTCGAGAAGATAAGACAGATCGAATTAGCCACAGAGGCACAAAGACACAGAGAAGAGAAAAGAGTTGGCAGTCAGCAGGAGGCAGTAGGCAGAAAGCAAGAGATACCGGATTCGCAATCATGTTGATGCTCTCTCATCTCTCTTGCTTGTAGGTTGCTCTGTGTCTCTGTGCCTCTGTGGCTGATTCTAAGAAAAGGAAAACGCAGTGTCTGATCTAAAGAATGCGCCACTTGCCGATGTCGATCCCCTGATCGCTGGCGCCATCGACAGCGAAGTCGCGCGGCAGGCCAACGGCCTCGAGTTAATCGCGTCGGAGAATTTTGTCAGCGAAGCCGTGCTCGAAGCGGCAGGTTCAGTCTTCACCAACAAGTATGCTGAAGGTTATCCGAAGAAGCGTTATTACGGCGGCTGCGAGTGGACCGACGTCGTGGAGCAGGCGGCGATCGATCGCGCGAAAGAATTGTTCGGCGCGGACCACGCGAACGTCCAGCCGCACAGCGGCGCGCAGGCCAACATGACCGTCTATCTCGCGGCGATTCAATATGGGGACCAGATTTTGGGAATGAGTCTTTCCCACGGCGGCCATCTCACGCACGGTCATCCGATGAATTTCTCCGGCCTTAGTTACAAGGTCGCCGACTACGGCGTCTCGCGCGAGACGGAGACGATCGATTACGACGAGTTGCAACGCGTCGCAGAAGAGCACAAGCCCAAACTGATCGTCTGCGGAGCGTCCGCGTATCCGCGCATTATCGATTTTGATCGCATCAGCCAGATCGCAAAGAGTATCGGCGCGCGCATGTTTGCCGACATCGCGCACATCGCAGGTCCGATTGCCGCTGGTCTGCATCCTTCACCCGTGCCGTGCGCTGATTATGTAACGACGACAACGCACAAGACCCTTCGTGGACCGCGCGGCGGTTTGATTCTTTGCAAAGAAGAACACGCGAAAGAGATCGATCGGAAGCTTTTCCCCGGCGTCCAGGGCGGCCCGCTGGTTCACATCATCGCGGCCAAGGCCGTCGCGTTTGGTGAAGCGTTGCGTGATGACTTCAAAGAATATCAGCGTCAAATTCTCGCTAACGCGAAGGCGCTCGCTTCAGAATTGCAGGAGGAGGGTCTGCGTCTCGTCTCCGGCGGCACCGACAACCACCTGATGCTGGTCGATGTTTGGATGAACGGGAAGGGAATCACCGGCAAAGAAGCGGAAAAAGCCCTCGAAGCCGCGCGCATCACCGTCAACAAAAACACGATCCCATTTGATCAGAACAAGCCGTTCGTCGCCTCGGGCCTCCGCATTGGCACGCCCGCTGTCACGACGCGCGGCATGAAAGAGCCGGAGATGCGCGAAATCGGCCGACTGATTGCTGAAGTAATTCACGCTCCCGAATCAGAAGACGTGCGTGGCAAAGTGCAACAAGGAGTCGCCGATCTGACCGCGCGATTTCCGCTGTATGCGAAACGATTGAAGCGGCAGACGGGATCTGAGGCGATCGGCGCGGATTGAGCAGTCTTGGCTCTCGGTTTTTAGCCGCGTTCACGCGGCTTTCCCGAAGGGTTACTAGACCAGCCGTTTTACGGCTGGGGGCGTCCCGTTTCCAAAAAATTCTCCAGCCCGCTTCAGCGGGCTTCTCCACGAAAGGCTTCAGCCGATGTCCACTCGCGCATATTCCGAAATCAATCTTCACATCACATGGCATGTAAAGGAGAGCTTGCCAATCATTACTGAGATAATCGAACCCCGTCTGTATCACTATCTCAAGCACTACGCGCTCCAATCGAAAGGCCTGATCGTCCACGACGTTGGCGGTACTGAAACGCATGTGCACATCGCAGTAACGATTCCGCCGACGCTGCCGATTAGCGAGTGGATTGGCAAACTGAAGGGTGCTAGCTCTCACTACGTTAATCACGAACTGGTCAATCGCAAGCTCTTGGACTGGCAGCGCGGTTATGGCGTCGTGAGTTTCGGAACAAAGGACCTGCAATGGGTGATAAACTACATTCGCAATCAGAAAGAGCATCACCGCAAGGGAACAACAGTCGCTCGCCTGGAGAAGATTACGAATGATGATGAAGACGATGGCTAAAGCCGGTTCGAGTAAGCACGCTGAAGCGCGCTACCTTTTGATTTTGAGTTTCTGTTTTTGCGGCGCCAGTGACCCTTTCAGACTATAGGGAAATGATGACCCCTCATAAATGGTGAAAGCAATGGCACATGAGCTGAATCGAGAATGGTGTCGCCCCATTGCGGGGCAGCGGTTCGTAGTTGGTGGCGAGGAATATGTTTTGGGCGGAGCGCTTGGTGATGGCGCGGTCGGACTAGTCCGGAAGGCTACACGAAGTAGCGACAGCGCGCGACGAGCCGTGAAGTTCTTGGCTCCAGACCCAAAATACATCAATGAGGAAGTTTTTGGTGATGTCGCGGGCCGCTTCAAGAGAGAAGGAGAGCGCGGAGCGAAGCTAAAACATCCACATCTAATGACAATTTACGCATATTGCGAGAATGAGGACGGAGAACTCTTTGAGTCTCGGGATCC
>JBGPWL010000040.1:0-38979 GCA_041492185.1 Pyrinomonadaceae bacterium
AGACCATCGATTGCGAGGACGAGGTCACCAGGCTGCAGACCATTTCCACCCTCGCTCGCTACATCGGTAATAATTACGCGTCCCTCGATCCAGGCAAAAATCACTGGCGCCGAGTAAGACCACGAGTCAAGAGGATGATATGCGTGAGACCGAGGCCGTCTAACGCCTCGCCCGGTCGCGCCGAGCGAGCACCGCGCAGGACGATATACCCGGTGACTCTGGCTTGTCTCCCCGATGCGGCCATCACCACTCATTGCCGGGCCGTGGACCCACGGCGACCGGGAACGTCAGCTCTCGAGTATCACTTCCGCGATTGCATGTTCGCTTGTGTGCGACATCGAGAGATGCGCCGCAGTCGAGCCTGATTTTTCAAACAGTTCCTGCACCGGACCATGGAAGATCAAAAACGGCGCGCCGCTGTCGCGTGAGGTAATCTCCACATCCTGCCAGCTAATCCCGCCACGCCAACCGGTTTGCAAAGCCTTCAGCGCCGCTTCTTTTGCGGCGAAGCGCGCGGCATAATGTTGCGCGGCCACGGCGCCACGCGATTCGCAGTAAGCGCGTTCAGCGGCGGTGAAGACGCGCTCGGCAAAACGCGGCGTGCGCGCGAGCACTTCGCGAACGCGTTGAACTTCGATAATGTCTATGCCGATGGAAATGATCACAGACGATTCAAAACAAAACCGGCAACAAGTTGCCGCACTCCAAAGCGCCGGTTTTTATTGGCGCGAAATTGATGGCGTGCGAGCGCTCATTTGCGCGCCACTCGAACACGATGGATTTACCAATGGCTTTTCAACGCGCGTCGGCGGCGTCAGTCCGATGCCACCCAATCCGGGTAGCGCGCTCAACCTCGCCGGCTTTAACGAAGATGCGGCGGACAACATTGTGGAGAATCGTCGGCGCTTTCTCAAGCTTTTCGCGGGCCAGTGGTCGCTGGCCGGCTGCTGGCAAGTTCACGGTCGCGATATTCGCATAGTCAATGAGGCGAGCGAAGCACAACCTCCGCCCTATGCCAGTGGAGACGACGATCACTGCGATGCCGTCATCAGCAAAACTGAAAATGTTCTGGCAGTTATTAAGACTGCCGACTGCGTGCCGATTCTGATTGGCGATCCGAAGACGGGCGCGTTCGCGGCGGTTCATGCCGGTTGGCGAGGGACGCTGGCGTCGGTCGCTACTCAAGCGTTGGAGCGTATGTCTGCTTTGTACGGAACGCGCGCCCAGGAGGTGCGCGTCGCGATTGGACCCGCGGCGGGTGCGTGTTGCTACGAAGTTGGTACGGAAGTCATCGATGCTTTTAGAAAACACTTTCCGGACAGCAACGAACTTTTCACACCAACGCGCGATGGTCACGCGCGCGTAGATCTCCTGAAAGCAAATCGCGATCAGTTAGTGTCGCTGGGCGTCGACGCGGATCGCATTCACACCAGCCCACTCTGCACAATGTGCCGGACGGATCTTTTCTTTTCGTATCGCCGCGAGAAGAGTGTGCACGGAAGGGTCGGTCGATTGATGGCCGTGATTGGGCGGGCAGAGAGCAAAGGGCAAAGGGCAAAGAGCTAAGAGCTAAGGGCAAAGAGCTAAGAGGCTAAGAGCCAGAAACTCCCACCTACTCTCGGCTTCTGCTTGGTGCTCTGCGCTTTGCCCTCTTAGTTAATCGTCAGCGACAAATTTACCTCGCGGCTTTGCGGCGGGAAGCAGAGTTCATTGTTACAGCTTTGATATCGCAAGCGCGCCTTCAACACTGACGCGCCCGTTGCGGCACCGGCCGGCACGCTGATATTGAAGCGCATGACCGCGCGGCCTTCGTACACCGACACTTTGCTTTTAGAAAACTTGAACGTGCGCAGTACGGCGCGCGGATAAATCACCGGCCCAACGCGAATTCCATTTGGCCCCTCAATCTGCAACTGCGTCGCGACGAGAAATTTCTCCAGCGGACGGCTGGAATTAACGTGATAGCCAGCGGGGATGTCCATGGTGATTGTTCCTTGCACGCTGCGCCCGCGCTTAACGTTGCTGGCTGATAGACTTCCGTTGACGCCGATGTTTGGCGCGGATTGCGGGACCAGTCTAAGAATCGGTAGATTGTTTATTAACGCAGTTGCAGGGTCGAATTTGATTGGTTCGTTGTCACCAGCGAGGCCAGGATCCCCCGACAAGCACTCACCACAACGCTCAAGTTCTGGAAACCTGAGATTGACCTGTTCCCCTTCCTTGATTACCACACCGATCAAGTGCAGTTTCTTGAAACTATCCTTGGCAACCAGGAAACTAAAGGTTCCAGCAGGCAAAGCGATCTTGAACTCACCGTTCTCGTCAGAACTAACCGTCCACCTCCGATCGTTGGTCTCAATTAGAATAGATGCGCCGGAGATTTCTTTGCTTTGTTGATCGGTAATTATCCCCCTAAAGATTGACGTGGACGATGCAGGAATCGTTTGAGCCGGGGAACCTACAATCGTCCCGATGTTAACGAGCGTTAGGACCACCAAAGCCTTGACGATTATTGATAGCTTAGTCATGAGTTACCTTCCAGATGGTCTTACGGTCTAAGGGGTTGCCACAACCAATCGGTGCGTCCTCGGCCGAACCTGAATTGTCTCGCGGCGCGCCGCGAGTTGGCCGCAGGCGGCGAAGATATCACGTCCGCGCGGGCGACGCACAAAGGCGTGAATGCCTTTTGATTCGAGAATCGCTTTGAAGCTGACAATCCTTTCCTCAGAAGATGGATGATAGGGAAGCGGATCGGCTGGGTTGTGCGGAATGAGATTTACCTTCGCATGCAAGCCGTGACGATTCAAAAGATTCGCCAGTTGGCGCGCTTGCTCGTCGGAATCATTAACACCGGCGAGCATGACGTACTCAAACGTGAAACGCTCTCCCGGCTTTAAAGATTTCTCAAACTCTTTGCAGGCAGCGAGCAGATCTTCCAGCGGCCATTTCTCATTGATCGGCATCAGCTCGTTGCGCAGCTCATCGGTTGGCGCGGCCAGCGAGATCGCCAGATGCGGTCGATCGGGAATCATGGCCAGCTCGCGAATGCGCGGCACTATGCCCGCGGTCGAGACCGTGACGCGTCGCGGAACGATGTGCAGTCCCTTTGGTTCAGCCATGATGCCGAGCGCTTTCATCAACGACTCAAAATTCAGAAACGGTTCGCCTGCGCCCATGCCGACCAGGTTGGTGGCGCGCGGCGCTTTCATGCCAACACCATAAGCGTCATTGAGTGCGATGATGATCTGTTCGACGATCTCGCCCGCGGTCAAAGATCTTAGCAGACCCAACTGCGCCGTGAGACAGAAAGTGCATTGCAGCGGACAGCCGGACTGTGACGAGAAACAGATCGTGTCGCGTCGCTCATCGGGAATGAAAACCGTCTCAACCGGCAGATTATCGTGCGTCTTCAGCAGGTATCGACGCGTGCCGTCTGCCGAAAGATAGCGCGATTCGAGCGTCAGCGTTGACGCCGTCGCGCGTTCGTTCAATTTGGCGCGTAGATCCTTTGGCAGGTCGGATATTTCAGCGAACGACCGCAGCCGCCGATGATGAAGCGCGGCAAAGATCTGCTTTCCGCGATAGGCCGGCTCGCCCAACTCCTTGATGAAAGAAACTAATTCCGCCTGCGTTAGACCGAGAAGATGAGTTACATAATTCATTGCTGCTTCATTCTAACCGCGTGATTGGAAGAGCGCCAAACTGAGACCATTAATCAAAAACAAATCGTGAACGGACCATTCGAATCCGTTCACGATTCGGTAACCTTGATGGAGATTTGCTTACGGCACCAACTTGAACACCGTCGCCGGTGCCAACTCCTGACCGCTGACGTGATCGCGGATGCGAATCTGAATCTCGTATGTGCCGGGCGCCAGACCGCTCGTGTCGATCAAACGCGCCAATGTCAGCCGCAGACCGGCATCGCTCATACCGCGCCAATCTTCGGCCTGCTTGCTGAGTTCTCTTCCGTCCTTCAACAAGACGTACTCGACATCAACCGCGGGCCGCAGCGTAGTTTGATCTACGCCGACGTTGTAGACCTGCATGTAAATGCCTACCGGTTGTCCGTGATGATAGACGCCGGAGATGTTTGGCACCACTTTCGTCAGGCCGATTGTGAACTGACCGCCGCCGGGTCGATCGTTCAGGCTCTCCAACTTTGCACAAAGGACGAGCGACGAATTCGTTAGCTTTGCCGGATCCAATGTCGGCACGATGAAAGAATGATGCGCCACACCCAGCGCGCCCGAACCGATATCGCGCACATAAACATCCAGTCGATAACGGCCCGGGGCCAGGATCAGGGCCTTGCCGTAGGCGGACTTGCGCTCTTTGGCCTCAGCGAGTTCCTCGACCGTCGCGGTTGTCGTGACTGAGTCCTCAAATGCGCCGATCCTACGTTCTGCCACAGATGTAATGCGTCCGAAGATGTTTAGCCGGGCTGTCTGCAAACCACCGCTGTCTTGAAAAACAAGTTCGCGGTTGTCGGCCTGAATAGTAAAGGCGGTAATCACGCGACCGTCAGTTTGAAAAAAGTAATGGTCGACGATCTCAAGGTTGAGAGTGCTGTCGTCGGTTACGGGCCCGTGGTTCTTTGTCATCCCCGAATCTTGTTTGATGAAGGTGGGCGGCGCGTCGAGGTCCCTGAGCAACTTAAGCCATTCAAAGGGTGAATCCTGATCACGTTTGTAGTCGCGTACGCCGATCATGCTGACTTCGTCGGGTGACCGTCCGTTATTAAGGCCAATCACTTCCTTCTCAAACGGATTCCGCGCGATTCGATATTCGCCGGTGCCGCTGGGATCGACGAACTCGATCTCGACGCCGCTGCGGACACCCGGCAGATTGCGATAGAACCATCGCTCAAAAGGATAGACCGCCGCCGAGCCCGTGCCTTCGTAATAGGCTCTTTCATATTGGCCGCCCGCAGGATGCGATTCGACGTCGTCCGGCTTGCCGAACTTGACGTAGATGCGACCACGATCAGTCAGCCAGCCGGGCTTGCCGGAACTGAAATGTTCGTTCGCATACTGAATGCGCTCGTAGTATTCGTCCTTGTATTCGTTCTCTTCCGTGTCGGGATCCGGATCGCGCGTGCGCCAGAAGTTATCGATGAACTGCGCACGCTCTTCGTCGGTTTGCAGCTTCGGGTACGCCTTTCGCTCGGCGTCGGTCATTATTGGCTCGACCTCTTTTGGCCATTCTCTGAAAACCTTATTGGGTTCTGCTTTAACTCTCCGCGGCTGCTGATCGGGCGACTGCGCCTGTTGCCTCGGTTGCGCTGAAGTTTTGAGCGTGATGAAAGTCAGTGATGCGAGCAGGGCTGCGAGGCCCAGAACGAGTCTGCTGCGTGACATACGGGCGCTCCTTTGTCTAAAAGGGACAGGCCGAGAGACTTCGCTGACGAAGCGAATGCGGGGAGACTGAAAAGAAACTCAGAAAGCCGGACTCTTACTGCACAGTGAACTTCGCCGTTGGAGTTAGTTGCTGGCCGCTGACGTGATCGCGGATGCGAATCTGAATCTCGTATTCACCCGGCGGCAGAGTGTTCGTATCAATCAGACGCGCCAGCGTCAGGCGCTGACCAGCGTCGCTCATGCCGCGCCAATCTTCGGCTTGCTTGCCCACTTCCTTGCTGTCTTTCAAGAGCGTGTACTCAACGTCAACGGACGGGCGCAGCGTGGTTTGATCGACGCCGGCATTATAGATTTGAAGGTAAACGCCAACCGGGGAGCCGCGATGATAAATGCCGGAAATGTTGGGAATCACTTTCGTTTGGCCGATAACAAATTGGCCAACCGCAGGTTGATTTGTAAGATTCTCGAGCTTCGCCGCCAGCACCAGCGTGGAAGTTGAAAGTTTCTGCGGGTCATACTTCGGGACCGTAAACCCGAGGTGACGAATACCAGTTGCGCCAGATCCGACATCGCGCACAATCACGTCTACCTTGTAAGTGCCCGGCGCCAGTGGCACGGCCTTCTGATAAGCAGACTTGCGTCCCTTCGCTTCGGTCAGCTCCTCGACTGTCGCGGTGGTCACAACTGGATCTTCAAAGATGCCGACGCGCCGTCCCGCAACCGACGTAATCTTGCCAAAGATATTCATGCGCGCGCTTTGGAGTCCGCCACTGTCAGTGAAGGTCAGTTCGCGATTCTCAGTTTGAATTGTAAACGCGGTGATCACGCGTTCGTCCGACTGACGATAAAAATCAATCTGCACATCGAAGTTAAGCGGGTTGTCTTCAATTGCCGGTGTATTGGTCATGCCGGCGAGGTCGTTGAACTTCACCTGCGGTGCCCGGCTGAGATCCGCAATCAACTGTAACCGTGAAAACGGACTGTCTTGCTCGCGCTGGTAGCCGGCCATGCCAAAGCCGCCGATGTTCGACACACGGTCAGTCTTGCTGGAAAGTCCGAGCTGCTCGGAGAGCGTCAGGCCGGCGCCGGGAATCATCAGCATCGCGTCCTTTTCATCCGGATTGCGAGAAATCCGGTATTCGCCGCTGCCGGTGGGATCGACAAACTCGATCTCGACGCCTGAGCCGACTCCGGCGATGTAACGATAGAACCATTTCTCAAATGGATACGTTGTGGTTGAGCCGCCACCTTCATATGGCTCGCGCTCGTACTGGCCGCCCATCGGGTGCGTCTCGCGCTCGTCGGGTTTGCCATACATGACCCAGATGCGGCCGCGATCGCTCTTCCAGCCGGGAATGCCGGAGCTGAAATGTTCGTTCGCGTAGGCAATGCGCTCGTAGTATTCCTCTTTGAATTCGTTCTCGTCCGTGTCGGGATCCGGATCGCGCCGGCGCCAGAATTCTTCGATGAACCGCTCGCGCTCGTCATCGGTCGCGAGTTTCTTGAAGGCTTTGCGCTCTTCGTCCGTGATTATGTAAGTGACGTCTTTCTCCAGCCAGTCCTTGTAAGCCTTTTTCAGTTCGGGCTTGACGTTGCGCGGTCGGTCCAGGGGATCCTGTCCTTGCTCTTTCTCTTTCTGCTTGTTTTGCGCTAACCCAACAGGGCCAATCGATAACAAAGCAAAAAAGATGAGTGCCAACCGAAAAGAGAATTTTTGGCGAGACATTGCAGAACTCCTATTCAGTCTTCAAAAACGATCCGACAAAGTTAAGCGTGTTCAACTCGGCGGTCTTCAGTCTAGTCAAAATTGGTCCTTAACACCAGCCGCCGGTTGTTAAAACCCCGAAGTGTTGGCCCCCCGACTCCCAAGAAGAATTTGGATTCTAAAGGCTTGCCCAGAGCACAGTCAAGATGCCGAAAAAGAGTAAATTCGTTGCCCATGCCCCGCGTTGCGACAGACTGAAGTTTGGCGGATTGTTAAGTTGTCGTTCGCGCCTGGCCGAAAATCCAGGCGACCAAAATTGAGACGACGTACAAGGCCAGCATCGGCGCCGCAAACGGAGGTTGGGATGAGGTTAACCATGAGCGAGAAGCGATTCGTAGCCGATATTGCTTCAAGACATGCCTTTCGATTGGTCACTTAGTATTCTTCTTAACGGCGTCCAAGATTCTCTTTCGCGCTGGTGTATCTCTTAGATACGTTTCTAAGTATTGCCTCAATTCGGTAGTTCGAAACGGTGGCTGGGAGTACAACTGAATCAGGACTAGCTCAGCGCGTGCCTTAAAAAATTGTCCGTGAGTCTGAAGCGGGAATTGTTTCAACATCTTTTCAGATTTCCTCTCATTATCCGCAATTGCCGCCGCATACTGAGCTCGTAGCTTTGGATCTTTAACTGCGGAGGGCGGACTGCCGGGTGGCAATCGTGGCTCAGGTGGAATGACCCTTGAGACTGGACGGTTCTTTGGGTCCTTAATATCAAAGCTCGGATCAGTTTCTATTTCCAATCTCCGCCAGGTTTGAAGCCAAAGCCCGGCCTTGTCATGGCGCTCACGCAACCACCCGCCAGTGGTAGCGGACGATCGTTGGTACCCAAGGGCCTCCACAAGATCCGATTGGTACTCCCATGCAAACATCTTCGAGTGAGATAAGGTTACCATCGCGAAGCGTTCGCTTTGTTGGCGCAAGCGCGCATCATTTACCCTACGGTTCGAGATTTCACTACAGACGTGCATCATGATCAGCGCGTATTGATTCCAATTTATTCGGCGCCACTTCATCTCCAACTTGTTGGCTAGCGCGAGCAAATCATCTAGCGGATGAGACCGCATCGCTACCAGCCGATCGACATCATTCTGGTAGTCATCCGGAGCAACTACGGTTGGCTCTACCGTTCGGAGGGAATCATCGCTACAAATAACACTGTTAGCGCGTACAGCGAAACCTCTGGGCGCGAGCGGAAAGAAGCCATCAATGACTCCACCAAAGAAAGCCAAACTCAGAATACTTACGGAAAGCCAACGGTCGGGTGCCAGAATGCGAGACGTGTCCCCCTGAACTCGCTCTTCATGATGTTGGTACGTCGTCGAGTTAAACCTTAAACTTAATGCGCTTGGATTGGGCTTTCTCGATCCCTTTGCCATTCTCGGTTGCGATCTGACGCTCGACAAAGATCGTATACACAGGCTACTTCCTGGATTGGGACGTATTCTTTAGTATCTGACTCAATATTCGCTGGCGAACTTCCCCGCTTAATCCGTACATGACTAGATAGCGGTTCAATTCTTGCGAATTGTAAGGAGTGCGGGAGTAAACCCTGACCAAGTATGCCTCGGCGCTCTTTGGAAGAGATCGGTCGATAGATTTCAGAAGCATTTGCCGATCGTACTCCTCGACTTTTTTCTCATTGGCAGCCAAAGCGATCGCATACTGCGCGCGCAGTCTTGGGTCTTTGATTGCACTCGCTGCCACACCAGCCGGAAGCCCAGTTTCTGCAGGGGGAGCGATGTTTAAGAATGGACGTTTACTAAAATCAAAGTTTCTATTGATGAGCCTTTCTAAGCGTCCCCAAGCCCGTAGCCACACCTTGGCCTTTGCGCTTCGCTCCTTGCTCCATGCTGAGGCAGTTGGAGCGAGATCCCTTTCTAAGAATCCCAAGAACTGGGTTTCCAATCGCAAGGAAAAAGTCTGGGAGTGGGCAAGGGCTTGAAAGCAGTATTTTTCGCTGTTCTGAAAATCTGCAAAGTTATTGGCCAGTAAGTTCGCAACCTCAAGCATTGCTAGGCCGTATAGCTCACCACCGGTTCGTCCCCATTGTTCCTCTAACTCATCGCCAAGCTTAACAACTCCGGGGCGATCGTTCCTTCTAACTAAATCGTCAAGCAGAGCCAAGGTGCGTTCGTATTGCCCTCGGGCGAACGAACTCGGATTCGGCCGTTCCTGCTGCCCAAACGCTATTTCACGGGTGCTCAACATTGACTTGTCGGCCCGGGATGAGCCCTTGGACGAATCAACTCCACTGCTGGTCATCACGCAGACAGAGATGAGGAGAAGGGCGAAAAAGAGGTTCATCGACACAGCCACTTGCTTGACTCTTTTAGCCATACTCTTTTCGCTTACCAAAATGATGTTACATTGGACGGCACTCTTGACACGGCTGGCCCACCCTTGGAGATTACTGCTGTGCCATTAGCATCTGACGTGGCAATTTCTCTAACCGTGGTGAAAGTAATGTTCCTTCCCGAATTCGTGATTATGTGCCACGGTATGTCCCAGTACCAGTAACCCTCTCCGTACGGCCCTTCCCTTTGCCCCGACCAGATTTCATCCTGCTCACTAACGACATTACGGGAGTCAATTGCCACCGAACGAGCGCTTTGTGCGTGAGGGTTGTTGAACTGATTCGTATTGAGCCAACCCGACAAATGCACCGGTGCCGCACCCTCATAAAAGAAAAGGTTCCGGAAGGACACATCCGATGGCCCGACATGGATATCTCCAAGAAAACCGACTGACCAGGTATCTACGGTATGTCTTATACCACTGAAATCTCTGGAAGCATATCCACTACTTGGCTCGATTATAGCGATGTTGACAGTCGGTCCGCCGTCCTTGGAAGGTCCGTCCAACACCTTTAGGGCCAGGGAAATACTCTTGCCTGCATCCGGAGCAACGTAGGTACCGGTTCCCTCATCGGAGGCGGTAATCGTTCCATTCCCGCTGCCACTGCTGGTAATGCTCCACCTCAACCCACCTAACTGCGAGGCGCTTAAGGAGGGCGTAACAGTAAAACTCAAGCTCATGCTCTCCTCTATCCCGAATCGTTCATGGCTTCTTCCGGGAAAATTGTTTTCCGGCGTGAAGACACCCGTAAGGTCGTAAACAATCACGTTCGCGGTGACGCTATTGCCAGCCGTGGCGGTAACCGTCTTGAAATCAGTTGAGCTTGAAGATGATGTGTTGAAGGTGACGGCCTTTGATTGGCCCGTTCCAGAGATTCCCGAAGATCCGCTCCAGTGAGGTTGGCTGCTTGGAAACGTCGCTCCCGGTGGATCGGGCAAAACGTTGAAGGTGACAGCCGTGCCTTTCAGGACATAAAGGGTTCCTGAGATGTCCTGATTGCCGGAAGTCGCACTTATGTATTGCATTCTGCGTATGTTGACCGCTACCTCCGTACAACCGGTATCGCCAATTGGATCAGCGAAACCATTGTCATAACAATTCTGTCCATCCCATGAGTAACGCTCCTGCGAACCCATATCGGCCGTCACGCAGCCGTCGCCAGGTTCCTCAGCACCGACTGTTGTCGTATGGCTCCCGGATGGGTTGACACTGATCGCCGAACTGTCAGCGGACCAGCTTGCGGGCACCGAGTACGGTCCCATGCTGTAACCGCTGTCATAGGTAGCGGTCTCCCAAGCTGATGTATTGACATGATTGTAGATGATAAGGATCGGTTGGAGCGGATCCATCCAACCGAAGTAATATGGCGGACACGGATCGTTGCAGCTATAGCTCGAACTGATATTTTGCGATCGGCTCACCATCTCAGCACGGCCGATCAAGAGCAACTTTCCGTTCGTCACGCCGTGAATAGCCCACTTGAACTGTCCGATTGATGCGCCGCGCGGGATTTTAGCGCCGGCATTGTCTGCCGCCTGGTCATCACGAATCTTTTCCAGATCAAACATTGCCGTCTCGCCCGGCGCCAGCTTGCGCGGATCGATCACAAAATGTCCGCCGTCATAGTTGATCTGACCAATGAACTCAGCCTTTTGATCACTGATGTTTGTGATGTAAACAAGCGTAGTAAAGTCGTCCGAGATCTTCCACGGATACGAGCCGGTCATCGTGCGCACCAAGCCGGAGTCTCGCAGCGGTATATCGTAATTGACTCCAGTTCTCTCGTTAATTCCATAGAGCGAACCAATGATGGAACCTGGGCCGGCCCAGTTCGTTACCTCAACGCTAACCAGATCAAAATCAGGCCTCCTCTTTGCTGCGCGCAACAACGGTTTCAGATCGACTTCAGTCGTTTCATTTGGCGCGAGAGCCACCTGCGACAAAATGAAAGGCGACGACCCTTCACCCGCGAGGGGAATAAACTTTGGTACCACCGCGATCGACGAAGAAGTTGTATTCTTTAGGACCATGTGCGGTGTGTTGCCGGTTACGCGAAAGCCATTAGCGTAGAGGTTCGATTGCTTCGTCAGTTTTGGACTATAGAACCGGATCACGCTATTGAAGGTCCCGTCTTTGGACGTGATGACGCCGGTGGAAACGATACTTCCGGCTGCGCCGGTGACATTAATCACCGCGGATTCGGCCCTTTCTCCCTTCTCAGACTTGTAGCGAAGAATCTCCGTGGCGTGAGGCGCCAGGTGGACGCTACGGTCGTGGTCGTCGCCGAAACTTATCGTGGCGGTCGTAGAGTTATCCGTGAGGTTACCGAGAGCAAGAATTGCTTCGCTATGTTTCGGCATCCACCATGCAGCCTCGAGCTCGTCAGAATGTGATTCATCCCTGACGGTGAAGAACTCATCAACGTTGCTGCCGCCGTTGACGCCGATGAATCTAAACTGCGACCACATCTCGCGATTGAATCCGTAATAAGAAAGTGAAAAGCCTCCCCAATCTCTTTGGTGACGATAATGTTCCGGGAGCAATTGCCTGATATCGACGTACCGAATCTCTGCTGACTGCACGGTTACGGGATCGCCAACAACGACCGTGCCGTCTCGCTTATAAAATGTCGGCGTCACGTTCATAGCTTGAGGACTGCGCGAATTGAACACTATTTCGCTTCCTTGTGCCTCGGGCAGATCGATCAGCGGAATATAGATTTCCTGATTCCCGGCCGGAGCGCAATGCGGACATGAGGGCCGCCCTTTATCCTTCTTTGCCGTCTGTGGTGCGCGGTCGCCGAGTACAGTGACCTCGCTATTTGCTTCTGAAAACTTTGAAGCGCTTGCGTGAGTTAACCAAGCGAAGGTTCCGATCAACATAGCGAGCAGAACAAAACCGAAACGCTCTTTTGCTGATTTCTTGAAGCTTGAGCTTAAACGCATGAAGCACCGCCTTTCGAGTTTGACGGTTGATTGGGAAGCTAACGGGCGAGTCGGAGTCGAGGCTCGTGGGTTAGCCGTTACTCTCAAACACTGAGGGCACGTTACTCCCGCAAAACCAGAGTGTCAATGCCGAAAAGGCGTCCCCTGCCCCGCGTTGCGAGAGACTGAAGTTTGGCGGATTGTTCAGGTTGTCGTTCGCGCCTGGCCGAAAATCCAGGCGACCAAAATTGAGACGACGTACAAGGCCAGCATCGGCGCCGCAAACAGCAACATATTCGGGATATCGTTGGTCGGCGAAACTATCGCGGCCACGATCAGGATGACGATCACGGCTGTCTTCCAAATGCGTATCAGAAAACGGGCGGATACAAGGCCGATGCGCGCCAGCACGTAAGTGACAGCGGGCATCTGGAAGATCAGGCCCATGCCGAGCATGATCATAATTATAAAATCGAAATAATCGTCCGCCTTTAACATTAGCCGAAAATCGCTGCCCAAACCCAACAAATATTTTGCGGCTGGAGGGAAGATGATCTTGTAAGCAAAGATTGCTCCGAGCACAAACGACACGGACGATAGTCCGATAAAAGGAAACACGTATGAGCGTTCGTGCGGATAGAGCCCCGGCGAAACAAAGCCCCAAATCTGCCAGAGGAGAAATGGAATCGAGATGCCGAGTGCGGCGTAGAGCGAGACCTTTACGTAAAGCGAAAAGGGTTCGATCGCCGTGGTTACGATCAGCCTGCCTCCGGTCTGGGCGGGAGCTTTGAAATCGACCGGGAGGCGGACCCCTTTGGGAAGGATTTGATTGGCTGCGTAGATTGGTTCGTCCGTAAAGAGACCAGGGTGGCCTGCAGCATCCTCGGTGTATCGCGCCATTACCGAAGCCCCGGCGGGAATCGAAACCGCGCCTATCTTGGTCTCTTCAATGAACACATAACGCCCGGTATTATCCTTTTGGAGCGAGCTCAGTGAAGTTATCGTCTCCTTGCCGCTAATTCCCGCGATGTCGATTCGTTTTTGTTGTGCCTGCGCCAATGCGTTCTCAACCGGAATTGCCAGAAACCGGTAGATGCGTGCCGAAGCGAACCAGCAAACCATCGCCGCCAGGATCACAAATACGATCGAGCGCATCAGACGACTGCGCAGTTCGTCGAGATGCTCGAGAAAAGACATCTGGCCGCCGATTTCTTCGTCTCCTGGCTTATTGGCTGAACGCGCTGTGAAAAAAGTTGCCATGTTCTCGCGAGAAGAAGTTATAGCCAGTCTCGCTTGCGCGTTGGTTCAAGCGGGGCAGATTCGTTTGTAGTGGTGACAGCGGCGTTGTCTGGAGCGCTGGCGATCGAGGCCGGCTCCAGCGTGCTTTGTATTCCGGAAGATTCTCCTTCCGCAATGGAACCGTGAATCGCCTGGCTGCGCTCGACGGTTGTATCGATGATCGAGTTGTCGCGAGGCAAGATCGTGTGATCAACTTCCGGTTTCGTCTCGGTGGTTTCGAGCGCGACTTCGCGTTCCCAGGTTCGTTTGAAATCTTCCGAAGCCTTTCTGAACTCAGCCAGACTTTTGCCAATCTGGCGGCTGATCTGCGGTAGCTTGCGCGGACCGAAGAAGATCAAAGCCACCACCAGAATGAGCAGAAGCTCACTGGTGCCGAGAGAATCAAGAATCAATAGCGGAGCAATCACTGTTTCCTCTTAGTGAATTCGCCAAATTAGAGCCGTCAAGATTGTAGCGCGTCAACTCGGAAAGCAAAAGCACGAGACGTTTCTTGACAGCGAGAAGGTTTTTGCGCTAACGGTGTCGTGAATCCGTGATCCCTTTTTGAAATGTCCGAGCCAGTCAAAAAAGACAGCGCGGCTCCGGCCGCATCTCTGCAACGCTTTGCGGAAGTTGCGGAAGCGGTTGCGGCCACCACCAAAAAGCTCGAAAAGGCCGCCCTGCTTGGCGCCTATTTGCAAACGCTGAACGATGCCGATCTCGCGCGGGCGGCGCGTTATTTTGCCGGCCACCAGTTCGCTTTAAGCGATGCGCGAACGACAAACGTTGGTGGCAGCATCATCAGCGACGCGCTCAGCCAGGCCACAGGCTTCAGCATCGAAGATCTCCTGCCGCGCTACGTGAGGCTCGGCGACGCCGGCGAGGCGGCGTACGAGGCAGTCAAGGAAGCGCGACGCGATTACCAGGCAGCGACAATCACACTCGCCGAAACCGAAAGTTTGATTAGTCGCCTGAGCGAGACTCGTGGCACAAAGAACAAGATCGGTCTGCTGACCACAACGCTGCATCACGCGACGCCGCTGGAAGCGAAATACCTCGTGAAGTTGCTGGTTAGCGATTTGCGCATCGGTTTGAAGGAGGGACTAGTCGAGGATGCCCTCGCGCGCGCCTTCGACCAGCCTCTTGCCGAAGTGGCCCACGCGAATATGTTGCTGGGCGATGTAGGCGAAACCGCGGTGCGCGCCAGAGCTAACGATTTGAAAGAGATCGGCATGCGTCTGTTTCATCCGATCAAATTCATGCTTGCTACTCCGGCTGCCGATCTGGCCGACATCGCTCGCACGATGCCCGATGAATTCTTTGTGGAAGACAAGTTTGACGGCATTCGCGCGCAGGCCCACGGCGAAGGCCAGCGCGTTGCGCTCTACTCGCGCACGATGGATGAAATCACCCATCGGTTTCCGGAACTCATCGAGCCGCTCGGGAATTTGCCGACCGACGTGATCATCGATGGCGAGATCGTTCCCGCACGCGGCGATTTGATCCTACCGTTCAGCGAGTTGCAAAAGCGACTGGGACGCAAGACGGTCAGTGAAGAACTGCGGGCGGAGGTTCCAGTGATTCTGGTTGCCTACGACCTGCTGTATGCCGAAGGCCGAGTGCTAATAAACGAACCGCTTGAAGAGCGAAGGTTTGTGTTGGAGCAGATGATTGCGAAGCAAGGGACGATTAGATTATCCGTGGCCAAACGTTTCCGCGATGTGAGCGCGCTGGACAACGAGTTTGACGCCGCGCGCGCGCGCGGTAACGAGGGGCTAATGATTAAGAGTCCGAGTTCGCTTTATAAGCCTGGCCGGCGTGGACGGGAGTGGCTGAAATTGAAACGAGCGATCGCCACGCTCGACGTTGTCGTCACGGCGGTGGAGGTCGGGCATGGAAAGCGACGCAACCTGCTCTCGGACTACACGTTCGCCGTTCGTCGCGCCGAAGAGGACGGCGAACTGCTAAACATCGGCAAGGCTTATTCGGGTCTGACGGACGCCGAGTTAACCGAGTTGACGGAGTGGTTCAAGGCGCACACGATACAACAGGTTGCTCATGGCAGGGTGCGCACGGTCGAGCCGAAAATCGTGATCGAGGTTACCTTCGATCGGATTCAGGAATCAAAGCGCCACAAGAGTGGGTATGCGCTGCGTTTTCCCCGCATTCTCCGGTTGCGCCGCGACAAGACGGCGACTGAAGTCGATACCCTGGAGACAGTTAGAAGATTGGTTGAGCGAAACTGAAGAATTATTTCCAGCGGTCGCCGAGTTTGGCCGACGGGGCTTTTGGGGTCAAGAATAGCGTCCACGCGTCCGCCGAAAAGCGGTTTTCCCTATTGCTTTAACGACCGGAAGTGGGTACGATGCCGCCTGTAAAAGCGTAGCTCTCAGACGCAAACCTGTCGTTCTTGTCCGTAATATCCGGACACACAACTGACAGGCCGCCGCAGCGGCACCCAAGGTATTTGAATTGCTTTGCTTGGCTGTTTAGAAAAACGCGAGCGCACTAAGGATTGAATCAATCGCGATTTCTGTCAGGGTCTGCGTTCCGATTTCAGCCGGAGCAACAGTTGGCGTTTCCATGTCGCCCGGAGTGGCAATCGGCGGCGGCGGCGGGGGCTTATAGCCCGGAGTATCCATCTCGCCAGCGTATGCCGGGATGCCAAGGGTTAAAGCAAGCAGCGCAATCGCCAGGAAATGTTTGAAATGTTTCACGGTTGCCTCCTAGATAGCTGTTTGGGTTTTTGTTTTAGTCAGTTGAGCTCGAAAGGTCGGGAAACAACTGAAAAAGCGCAAGACTTGCGCATCATATCCGCCAACACGTCAGAGCGCAAGAGATCTTACTAACCAGAAGAAAGGTGGCCCTCACATGGGTTTACAACTTCCAAAAATTGAGCAAGTAGAAACGCGCGAGCTGGGATCAGACGAGTCGATTGAGGTCCGCTTCACGTTAATTAAGGAACGCGAAGAACGTGGCGATTACGAATCCGCGCTCGAGGCGTTCGGAGAGATGTGGGCCGGAATCGGTTATCGGCCAAAGACCGATGGGTTGACCCGGGCAGCCGAAGCAGAACTGTTGCTGCGCGCGGGAACCGTGACAGGCTGGCTGGGGAGCGCCAGACAGATCGAGGGTGCCCAAGAGCAGGCGAAGGATCTGATCACGGAAAGTTCGAGGATCTTCGAGCAGCTGGGATTGGTCGAGAGAGTCGCTGAAGCCCGCGTCGATTTGGGAATCTGTTACTGGCGCGAAGGAGCCTTTGATGAGGCGCGCGTGACTTTGCAGCAGGTTCTGGAGCAATTGGCTGGGCATGAAAGTGAACAGAGTCTCAGGGCGCTGCTCAACAGTGCGATTGTGGAGAAGAGATCCAATCGTCACGCAGATGCATTGCGGATTCACATCGAAAGCGCGCCTCGATTCGACAGCAGCGACAACCACGCGCTAAGAGGAAATTTTCACAATGAATTTGGGAGTGTCTTGAAAAGAGTGGGCCTGGCCGAAGCGCGATCGGACTACGTCGATCAGGCGTTTATTGAATATGCCGCGGCCAGTTATCACTTTGAGCAGGCCGGACACACAAGGTATTTGGCGCGGGTCGATAACAATTTGGGACTCTTGTTGCTTGAAGCCGGGAAGTTAGTTGAGGCCCATCAACGGTTGAATCGTGCCCGCGCGCTGTTCGTGCGGCTCAGAGACAAGGGCAGTGTGGCTCAGGTTGATGACACGCGCGCGCGCGCGTTTATCGCTGGGGGCCATTATCAAAAGGCGGAAATGATCGGGCGCACGGCGGTTCGGACCCTGGAGCAGGGGGATGAACGATCCTTGCTTTCAGAAGCACTGACGACCCACGCAACCGCTTTGGCCCGCCTCGGTCGCCAGCAGAACGCGTTTGCAGAGTTCAAACGTGCGATGGATATAGCGGAGCAAGCCGGCGATCCTGAAACCAGCGGTCTGGCGGCACTGGCCACCATTGAAGAGTTATCGGAACGCATGTCGTCTGCGCAATTGCGCGAACACTTCAGACGCGCAGAGTCGTCGCTCGCTCACTGCCAGCACTCTGGTATTTATGCCAGGCTGGGAAGAGCTGCTCGACAAATATTGGCGGCAGAGGATTCGAGCAGCGAACGGATGGGCGTGTCGTTAGACCATTTGTTCGTTGGTGCGGATTCAGGTCACGGCCCGTCAAGCAATGGCGGGAATGGAAAACATCGAGTTGAGGCGACTGAGACGCAAGCGGAGTCAATATCAGCCTGGGCCGGCTGCTCGCTTGAGCAGGAGGTGTTGCGCTACGAAGGTGATCTGATCAGGCGAGCGCTGGAAGCATCAGGTGGAAGCGTAACCCGCGCGGCCCGGCTGCTTGGCGTCACCCACCAGGGTCTGGCTTTTATTCTGAATGGGCGTCACAAGAGCTTGCTCAGCGCAAGAACGCCGGTTAGGTCGCGGCGACGAAGTGTTTTTCGCTCCCACTGACTTTGGCAGCGAACATACCCCTCCAAGAGAGACCGGAGCTTCTGGCTCTGGTTGGCGCGCCAATGACCTCGCGCTGGCTGGAGATAACAAGGCAACTTCTTCATCGCTCTTTGTGCTCTAACCGCCGCATCAAATATCATCAGCACAATTGATTTCGAATCCCCTTTCCCAAAGGAAAAAAGTAGTCTGCATGAAATATCTAATGATGTTAGTGGTTGCGTCGTTTTGCTTGATGGTGGCCGACAGCCTTGCGGCGCAAACCCCCGGACGCCGGGTTGGCGGCCAGACAGCAACTAAGCCCGCGACTCCAGTCGCGACGCCAACGCCCGCGGCCACACCCGCTCCGCCGGCGCGCACGAACAGCGGCACGCCGGCTTCGCTCGCGATTATTAATGGTCAGACGATTACGGTGGCGGATCTCGATCCGGCGGTGCGCCAGGAGGTCGAAGGACTCAACGATCAGATTGTCCAGGCCAGGCGTCAGGTTCTGGATCTTCAGATCAACACTGTCCTCCTTGATATGGAGGCGAAAAAACGCCGGGTGACCACGCAGCAGTTGTACGACGTGGAAGTTGCAAAGAAAGTAAGCGATCCGACTGAGGCTGAAATCAAGCAGTTCTTTGAAGCCAATCGAGACCAACTCGGCGAGGGCGATCTTCAGAGTCTTCGTGGTGATGTAATCGCGTTTATTCGAGGGACGCGCGAACAGAATCTCACCGATGAGTTTGTGAAAAGGTTGCGTACCACGAACGCAGTCGTGATGGGTAAGGACATAAATGCGCCAGGTTTGGAACCAACGGCCGTAGTTGCCACCGTCGCGGGCCAGCCCATTACGGCGGGGATCGTGAATGAAAGACTCAAACCAATAATCTACAGATTGAGGTCGAACACATACGAGCTCGAAAGGGCAGCGTTGGAACGGACCGTCGACGATCTCCTGCTGCTCGCCGATGCGAATAAGCGCAACATGCCGCCGGAAGAGATAGTGCGCTCCGAGATTACGAACAAGATCCATCACGCCACCGACGCGGAAGTAGCCAGGTTTTATGCGGATAACAAAGCACGCATCACCGGCGATCTCGCATCGGTGCGCAATCAGATTGCCGAGTATCTTGAACAGCAGGATGTGGCGCGTCTTGAACGCGCGCTCTCCGATCGACTGCGCAAAGGCGCGAACATTCGCTTCCTGCTGACTGAGCCTGAGGCGCCGGTCCAGATTATCAGCACTGAAGGCGGGTCCTCGCGTGGTGAGGTAAACGCTCCCGTGACGGTCGTGGAGTTTACTGATTTCGAATGCCCGTCATGCGCCGCCATGCATCCGGTGCTGGAGGAGGTTTTGAAGTCTTACGGAGCCCGCGTGCGATTTGTGGTGCGAAACTTTCCGTTGTCAAAACACCAGCACGCGCGGAAAGCCGCCGAAGCCGCGCAGGCAGCCAATGCGCAGGGAAAGTTTTTCGAGTACACGGCGCTGCTTTTCAAACGGCAAAGCGCGCTTGATGTTCTTTCGTTAAAAAAATACGCGACCGAACTGGGCTTGGATCGCGCACGCTTTGATGCCGCGCTCGATGGCGGCACGTACGCTGGGGTGGTTAAGCACGACACTGACGACGGCGAGATTTACGGCATCAACAGCACGCCAACGATCTTCGTCAACGGGGTGATGCTAACAAACTTGAGCGCCGAAGGATTGCGCGCCGCGATCGATAAAGCGCTTTCGAAGGCCGGCGGCCGTTGAGGTCTTTAAGCAGCCTACGTTTTAGAAAAGGATTTACGGCGTCGCCTTCTTATGCATCAGCACGTTGCACGCGTCCTCTGCGCTCGTCGGATCGACGGCTTCATTGCCTTCCTTGATGTGTTGAATTTTCCCTTCCTTGTCGATCACAAACGTGGCGCGATTACCAAATCCCTGGTCCTCCCAGAAGATGCCGTAATCCTTCACGACGGTTCGTTTGAAATCGCTGAGTAGCGGAAAGGTAACACCGATCTGTTTGGCAAACTCGCGGTTGGCGGGGACGCTGTCGACGCTAATGCCGAAAATCTGCGTTTCATTCGCTTCGAATTTGGCGATATCAGCCTGATACGCCTTCATCTCCTTCGTTCAACCACCGGTAAAGGCGAGCACGTAGAAAGCGAGCACTACATTCTTCTTGCCTTTGAAGTCGCTGAGTTTGTAAGTCTTGCCGTCGGTGGCGCGCAGTGTGAAGTCGGGCGCCGCATCGCCGACCTTCAGGTTGGTTTTTGGCGGCGTGGGTTGCTGGGCGATAGCGGTTATGCCGAGCACCACAAGCAGTGCTGCCGCGATTAGGAATTTCGTGATCATTTCTCTGGCTCCTTGGAGTTGATGACTTCGTGATCAAGACATACCGGCTGTGCTTCAAGCTGCTATGACTAATCCGTCGGCAGCCGATTCGTCACCTGGAAAAATCACCGGAAGATCGTGCGTCAGCATAGAATGTTATCGCGGCGGGAGCAAGGAATTTGGGTGCGACACGGGCTGAACTGGTGCGGGCGATAGTATGGGAAGGCTTGCCACCCGCTGAAGCCGGATTCCTACAGCGCGAGTAACTGCCTCAGCTCATCCTCTTCTTCGCCGGTAAGAAAAGGAAACACCAGGCCAAAGCCAATGGCCGGTTGGTAAGAAGTGACTTCGCCTCGGAGCGGCAGCCATTCGCCCGACGGCAGCTTGATCTCCAGCGTTATCAATTCCCCCGAACTGACCACGCCGCGCGTATTGATGAAGCATCCGCCGAGACTGAGGTCTTCGACCCGAGCCGCTATCTCGCCCGAGAGCCCGTCCCATCGTGCCGGGATGTTCAGTGCCACGCGTTCATCGGTCCGTCGTTCGTCGCTCATTTCGTATTCCCCTATTTAGCTCGTTCGCGATCGAAGCCTCGTCAAGTCCCAGATAAAACTGTCCTGCAAATTTTGCATAGAAATCGCGCAGAAACTCAATCGCTTTCTCGGGACTCAACGAGTGCACGGCTTCCATATCGAAGTTTAGCCTAAACTTTTCTTTTCTGTCGCGTCGGTCGCGGTATCCTCGGGCGTACGCCGTCTCAGCATCGAGCGCCCGCTCGGCGGCCAACTCTTTTGGCGCCAGGAATGCATTGTTGTACTCCAACTGAAGAATGCTGTAGCCGTATTCCTTACAAAGATCCGCGAGCATGGCGATGGAGTAGCCAAAGAAATGATGACGCAACTGAAAGTCAGGATCATATTTGACGACGAACCTGATCGGTGGCGGGATCTTTTCGTTTATTTCGGTAACGATCAACTGCGGCCGAAACTCGGAAAGGATCGCGCGCAATACCCAGTAGTCATTCCCGTCGATGTCCAGGCTCAGCACGCTGAAATCCTTCTCAACCTCGTATGACTTCAACAAAGGCACGATATTTTCGGGCGCGGCGCGATTCCGCGTGGCGTAGACCTGCGGGTAGTGCTTGTACGCCCGCGCAAGTTTTACAAACTTGCGCGGATCAAACTCGATCCCGACGCCTTTCCAGCCACCGGCGAAGAGCGCATAGGTATTTGACCAGCGCATCCCATCACCTGCGCCAATGTCGACAGCCGTGCGGTTATGATCAGGCGGCAAAAGTTCCGCGATGTATTGCGCCAGGATTTGTTCTTCGCGCGAATTTGAAAAGCCGCCGCGTCTGGCCGACAGTCGCGCGCGATGCAGCTTGAAATCGAGTTCCCGCAAATATTCGAGAGCGACTCTTGTAAGCTTCATTGGTTCGGTTACTTGCCGAGTTGACCGTAGTAAACCCTGGTATCGTATTCGATGGTCACTTTACCGCTTTTCTGGTGCGTCGAGAAAATCGCGAGCAGTTGTTCAAGCATCGGGTCGAAACTCGGGTGTCCAGGTTCGGGCGTGTAAGAAGCTGAAAAAATGCGGCCTTTCAAGCCTTCGAAGTCGAACGTCTGAAGATTATCGAAGTCCGCGAACTTGAAGCTTTCCGGCGCGAAGAATGATCTAATATCTTCATAGACGTTCTCATGTCTCACTCGTTCGTAGTCCGTTCCATATTTCAGTAACAGGTCCTCGTACGCACGCAAAAATGGTGTCGAGTCCAGGCGACGCTCGTTCCAGATCAACACGGCCCAGCCTTGCGGCTGCAAAATCCGAGTGAATTCTTTACGCGCTTTCTCTTGATCGAACCAGTGAAACGCCTGGCCGGCAGTAACAAAGTCCACGCTTTGGCCATCGAGCGTGGTTGCTTCCGCTTTTCCGTCGATGCTTTTGAAATTTGCATGGGCTTTGAGAAGCCTTTCAGCGGCTTCACGCATTTCTCGGTTGGGCTCGACGCCGTAAACTTTGTTCCCGTGACGCAAGAACAGTTCAGCTACGATTCCCGTACCGGATCCAATGTCGGCGACAACTGATTCGGGCGTCAAACCGCACTCCGCAACGAGCAGGTCAATAATCTCGCGCGGATAACCGGGCCGATACTTGACGTAATTGTCGACTCTGCTTGAGAAACGGTCGATCGAATCGGGCATAGGCGACTTAAAGAGTAACCCATGAGTCTGCTAACGCGGAAAGAGAGACGCGCCTGACTGCGGACTTGCCGGCGGAGTGTATTTGACCAATAGTCGGTAGCCGAGCAACAGCGCCAGCACGAACGCAAACGTTAGCGGCAAGCGCGTGTCTGACTTAACCAGCAGCCAGAAGTGGAGCACGCCGGCGATGCCCGCAAGATAAACCACCTTGTGCAATCGATTCCAACGTTTTCCGCCCAGCCGTTTGAGCATCTTGTTGGTGGAAGTGATCGCCAGGGGAATCATGAGAAAAAACGCGGTCATGCCGATGGTGATGAACGGGCGCTTGACGATATCAGTCGGCACGGTGCCGAGTTTGAAGCCGCGGTCGTACCAGATGTAGGTCAGCAGGTGAAGGAAACCATAGAAGAAAGCATAAAGCCCGAGCATCCGACGAAACTTTATCAACCAATTCGCGCCGGTGAGCTTTCGCACCGGAGAGACTGCGATCGTGATCATGAGGAAAACAAGTGTCAGCATTCCAGTCGTGCGCGTAACAAACTCGAGCGGGTTCGCGCCAACGTGCTCGTGATACCAGTCCCACAGCAGCAGCGCCAAAGGCACCAGGCTGTTGATGAAGATAACGAATTTAGCGAAGCGTGCGTCTTTCATTTGTGCAAACAGTGTTGCGCGTTTTGCGGACAACATGCCACCCCAGCGAGACTGCCCCGCTGGGGACCCCGGGGATGTCCGCGCTCCCAGCGTCAGTAATTCACGCTCAAATCCATCCCGTCATATAAATGCGCCACCTGCTCGGCGTAACCATTGAACATCAGCGTGTTGCGCCTGCGATATTCGCCAAGGCGTTCTTCCGTTGCCTGGCTCCAGCGCGTGCGATCGACCTGCGGGTTGACGTTTGAATAGAAACCATAATAGCTGGGGACCTGAATGTTCCACGTTGTTGGCGGTTGCTCGGCAACAAGTTTGATCTTGACCATTGACTTGATGCTCTTGTAACCGTATTTCCAGGGCACAACCAAACGAATCGGCGCGCCGTCCTGCGGCGGCAGCGTCTGGTCATAGAGTCCGGTGGCCAGGATTGTCAGCGGATGCATGGCTTCATCAAGACGCAAACCCTCGACATAAGGCCAATCAAGGCCTGGGTCCGCGTTCGGCATACGCTTAGGATCGAAAAACGATTGAAACGCGACATACTTTGCTTGCGATGACGGCTCAACCTTTTCCAACAGCTTTGATAAGGGAAAACCAATCCAAGGAATCACCATCGACCATGCCTCAACGCAGCGTAAGCGGTAAATGCGTTCCTCTTGCTGAAACTTTAACAGCTCATCGAGATCAAAAACCTTTGGCTTGTTGACTAGTCCTTCAACGGAAACACTCCAGGGCCGCGTGATAAACCCTTTCGCTTCCGACGCCACTTGCTGCTTGTTAGTCGAAAACTCGTAAAAGTTGTTGTAATTAGTGATGTCTTCGAAGGAAGTCAGTTTCTCGTTTGCCGGGTAACCACGGCTGGCAGCAGCATCGGGACCAGACTTTACGACGCCGGGCAGCCGGTCGCCTTTGGGAATCTCTGTCGGAGGCGAATTGAGCTTCCGATAAAGCAGGCCCGTGGCCGCCACGGTGCCGGCCATTACCGCGCCACGCATGAACAAGCGCCGGTTGAGATAGACCTTCTGGTCTGTGATTTCGCTCGGCTTTATGTCGCCGGTCTTCTTAATCAGCATTTTAATCTTAGAGCCGCCATCTTCAGCAAAAGGTTTCCTAAGGATAAGTACGAGCTTGGCTGCTTGAAAGGTTTGCGGCTGTGCTGACCTCTCAATCATTGTAGCGCATGCATGAATTAGTCGCTCGCCGGCTCAACTCCTTACCGCTGCCACGGGCGTAGACCGTACACTTCGCACAATAATCTTGAGTAACTGAGCACAAAATAATAGTATCCGGTCGCTTTGTCATAGTTTTCGAATGTTTGGACTTAGAAATGGAAATCGCACCGGCTGAGACACAGCACGAACAAACTCCAGTAGCAGAAGATCATCGCGCAGCCCTGTTTGCCGGTTTCCTTGGCTGGACGTTGGACGCTTTTGATTTTTTTCTGGTGGTGATGTGCCTCACCAAAATCGCGGAGACCTTCCACCGGCCAAAGAAAGACATCGCGCTTACGCTCGCAGTAACCCTTGCTTTTCGGCCAGTAGGCGCGTTCATCTTTGGTTTGCTGGCGGACCGTTACGGCCGGCGGCTGCCGCTGATTATCGATCTCATTTTCTATTCAGTTGTTGAAGTGCTGTCCGGGCTGGCGCCAAACTACACCACATTTATGGTTCTACGCGCGCTATTCGGCATAGGGATGGGCGGTGAATGGGGCGTCGGCGCGTCGTTGGCAATGGAAAAAGTGCCGCCGCGATTACGAGGTGTGCTATCGGGACTGCTCCAGGAGGGTTACGCGGCGGGTTATTTGCTCGCAGCAGGCTGCTACTTCTTCGTCTATCCCCGCTGGGGTTGGCGACCGATGTTCTTTATCGGTGGACTGCCGGCCTTGCTCGCGATTTATGTTCGCCTGCACGTGAAAGAGTCTGAGGTCTGGAAAAAGACACGCCACGAAAGTTGGGAACAACTTGGCCGCGGCATTGCTTCGCATTGGAAGTTGTTTATTTACATCGTGCTTCTGATGATGATGATGAACTTCGTCTCGCACGGCACCCAGGACATGTACCCAACGCTGCTCACTGAACACTGGAAGTTTAGTCCGCAGAAGGTAGCAGCGGTAACGGCGTTTTCGATGGTGGGCGCGATTGCGGGCGGATTGCTGTTTGGGTTTTTGTCGGATCGTTTCGGCCGTCGACGTTCAATGATCGCGGCACTCCTCTGCGCGCTGGCTGTGATTCCCTTGTGGGCGTTCTCGCCCTCGCTGGGACTGCTCGTGGCTGGTGGGTTCCTGATGCAGTTCATGGTTCAGGGAGCCTGGGGCGTTATACCGGCCCACCTCACAGAGCTTTCTCCTGATTCGGTGCGTGGATTCCTGCCGGGATTTGCTTATCAATGCGGCGTCTTGCTTGCAGGATCGGTTGCTTACATTGAAGCGGTATTTGCTGAAAGGATGAAATATCCGAAAGCGATGGCTTTGACCGCCCTCACTGTGTTTGCAGGCGCGATTATTATTACCGCCGTCGGCCGCGAGAAGCGCGGAATTCAATTTGGCGGCGGAGCTGGCCCGTCCGACACTACCATCGAGTCTCTGCCCGAATGAAATCTGAAGAGATTGACAAGCTCGTTGCCGAAATCGCGAATCGGCTCTCTCTTTTGTCTGAAAAGAACACAGAAAACGTCCGGGCTTTGCGGCGCGAGTTCTCGAAGCGCCTCGCAAAAGCGCGAGCTGACTTCGTTTTCCGCCTGTCCCTGCAATTGTTGAGGCAAAAAGAAAGAGTGCCGCGCTTTTTTACTTACGAAATAGTTCAACATCATCGCGAAGCACTGCGCATTCTGAATTCCGGAAGACTCAAACTGCTGGGTGAAGGAATTAGTAATTGGGCTGCGGTTGATACGTTCGCTTGTTACCTGTCAGGCCCTGTTTGGCGCGAACGTCAGGTTTCCGACGCCCTGGTTGCTCGCTGGGCGCGTTCAAAGGATCGTTGGTGGCGGCGCACGGCGCTCGTTAGTACCGTGCCGCTCAACAACAAAGCGCGTGGCGGTAAGGGCGACGCGGCGCGAACACTTCAGATCTGCGAAATGCTGGTTCACGATCGCGATGACATGGTAGTCAAAGCCATGTCGTGGGCACTGCGAGAGTTGGCAAAGCGTGATCCAAAGGCTGTTCGAGCATTTATCCGAAAACAACAGGCTGCGCTCGCGCCGCGAGTAATCAGAGAAGTTCAAAATAAACTCCAGACTGGCTTGAAGAATCCGCGCAAGCAAGTTTGAGAAACAATTTTTCATTGTTCAACCGAATAGATCAAAGATGGCTGGCTATTCAAACACGTCACTGACAAAGAAGCTTGGGATCAAAGAAGGTTCGCAAGTTCTCTTGTTGAATGCGCCGAAGAATTTTGAGTCGGAACTTAGTTTGCTGCCATCGGAGGTTCGGTTTGTTACTCGTGCGAGTAAAGCAGTTGACCTCATCTTGCTCTTTGCAAGATCCCAGTCAGCATTGAACAACGAGTTTGCGAAGCTGGCGGCGAAGATTGCTCCCAACGGAACTCTCTGGATCGTCTGGCCGAAGAAGAGTTCGGGCGTCTCAACTGATCTATCGTTCAATAGTGTTCAGCGGATCGGCCTCGATGCCGGACTTGTTGATGTGAAGGTCTGCGCTATCAACGATGTTTGGTCAGGACTGAAGTTCGTCTATCGCTTGCGGGATCGCAAGAAACTCTCTTGATAAGATCTCGCAGCGAAACTTTTCTTGCGTCTCAAACTCAGACATCTGATACCAACAAAAACGATCACTCAACGTCGTTGAGTCGATCAAAATTCCGTGAAGCGCCACTCTCGATGAACGCGCAACGTCGATTCGTGAATGGATGATCTGTGATCAGAAAAACGCAAAGGCCACTAATTGTAGGACCACACACACACGCGTCGCATCTGTTGCGTCAAACATGAGGCGAACGGTTTCTTCGGTGTCGAAAAGTTTGCGTTTTTGCAGGAGAATTTTGATCGTTGAAAAGAGTAGTCATCGCAAATTCGATGCGCGAAAAAATTTCTTCACATGATGCCGATCATTCTTATCCTCTCGCGATAGAGTTACTTGCGTCTGCATGAAAGTGATCGCTGCGAGCAACTCACAACAAAATTGCGCGCAGAAAAAGTTGGACCACCTCGCACGCAAAAAGGTGTTGCAAAAACTTCGCCGATAATTATAATCGCACTCCCTCGCTGAACAGTGATGATTGCTAGAGTGAAAGGAAAGCATTGACCTGCATGTTTGGTTCCCCCTGGATGGTTGAAGCTCTCATTATTTTTTGTGTAAGGCCATAAAGCCCACCAGGTGAATTCGCATTCAGGTTAATCGCGTGTCGCGTCCCAGGTTGAAAAGATGCACGCGGCAATCTTAGGCGGTTTCCCTGATTAACCTCAGGGACCTTCGCCAAACAATCATCTTATTGCAGCAGTGCGGACCGGAGGGTAGCGATGCCCGGCCCGAGTGAAAGTGTCTCTGCGTGAAAGACTGCACTCAAATGCCCCCGGTATTTGAGTTTGAGGAGTGCGGAAATGACGGAACAGGTCGAGTTCATCCCTGGTGCGAAGCAGTGCCCTATTTGTACTCACGTCATGCCTTTGTCGGAGTTTGGAGTTTGTCGCGCCCGCAAAGACGGACGCAATCTTTATTGCAAGGGCTGCATCCGCCAAAAAGTGACTGAAAGCCGCAGGGCGTTAAGAGCTTACAAGACTGTACGGCAGCGGTACGCGACGCAGAGAGTTCTGGAAACGGGCGCGGAATTGTTAGTTGCCGAAGAACCATCTTCCGCCTCGCGGCAATATGTAGCGCGGCAGGTCAGCAAGATGACACCTGTCGAACGCGTTCGCGAGGCAATCAGAAGTGGGGCCAGAACTCAGACAGAAATAGCTCAGGGAACCAAGCTGGGAAAGGATGAGATCGGCGATGCGTTGGCAAATCTGCTGCTCTGGACGCGCGAAATCAGGACGGAAGTGATTGAAAACAAGAGGATGTATTTCATCAACGATTCTGAGCCGATGTTTGGAGAAGCAGAAAGCCCAGTTCCGCCAGTGCCGGCTCGAAAACGCGACGTGCCCAGTAGTTTCAGCTCCCTGCAAGTCTTGATGCCCGGCAAGAACCCGGAAGGCGAACCGGAAAAGATTGGCGGTTGGGTCGCAGCCTAAGGCAGTGGCGCACTTTCTTACTCGCTGAAAGCCGCGAGCACCTCACAAGCGTGCTCGTCCGGCTTAACTTTCTCGAAGATCTTTTTGATCTTGCCTTTCTCGTCAATCAGGAAAGTCTTGCGAAGTACTCCCATGTAAGTGCGGCCCATGAACTTCTTCTGGCCATAGGTGCCGTAAGTGTCTGAAATCGAGTGATCCGTGTCGGTCAGCAAAGTGAACGGCAGTTTGTACTTTTTGGCAAACTTCTGATGGGAAACTTCGTTGTCGGTGGAAATTCCGAGCACTTTGATTTTGTGCTTCTTGAAATCCGCGAACGCGTCGCGAAACGAGCACGCCTCTTTTGTGCAGCCGGGCGTGTCGTCTTTGGGATAAAAGTACAGCACGACCTTCTGGCCGCGAAAGTCTGATAGTTTTACGGTGTTGCCTTCGGCGTCGGTAGTCTTGAATGCCGGCGCGGTGTTTCCTTCTTTGAGCATGATCGTCTCCGTTCGCGATGTTATTACTGCAAACTTCGTTTATTGTAGGCACGCGGTTGAAACCTGGCAAATAAGGTAAACAGATGAAGAACAAAACGAACTATTGGATGGCCAAGTCAGAGCCTGAGACTTATTCCTGGGACGATTTGGTAAAAGATGGGAAGACGGACTGGACCGGCGTGCGGAATTTTCAAGCGCGCAACAATCTGCGCCAGATGAAGACAGGCGACCAGGTGTTGTTTTATCATTCGGGCAAAGACAAAGCAGTGGTCGGCATCGCAGAGGTGTCAAAGGCGGCTTATGCTGACCCCACTGCCGACGATCCGCAGTGGGTGGCAGTAGATCTCAAGCCGGTCAAACCGCTCGCCACACCGGTTCTGCTGGCAGCGATCCGCTATGACAAGCGTCTGAGCGCGTTGCCGCTGATTAGGCAATCGCAACTTTCGGTAATGCCGCTCACCAAAGATGAATTCGACGCAATTCTCTCGATGGGCAGCGGTAAGAATCGAAAGAAGTGATCTTTCCGAGGAGGTTTAAGGAAAATGTTCAATCAAATTGACTACACGATGGTGATTGTCTCTGACATGAATCGCTCGGTGGAGTTTTATCGCGACAAGCTCGGCATCCCTTTGAAGTTTCAATCGCCAGATTGGACGGAATTTCAAACCGGCGCCACGACGCTCGCGTTGCACGGCGGGGGTGTCAAGCAAGATCCCTCGGCTGCCGGCGATCAGAGCAAGAATGCCGGCACTTGTTCGATCGGCTTCAATGTTGACGATGTCGATAAGACTTACGAAGAACTAAAAGCGAAGGGCATTTTCTTCGTTATGCCACCGACACAACGCGAAGGCGAGGGAATCAAGCTAACGGTGTGCGTCGATCCGGATGGACTGCCAATCTCTTTTGCACAAATGATTGCGCAGAGTGCGACTTCCTGAGCGCTAAAGGTCCGACGAACCAAAGTTTGTCGCGGGCGTTTTTTTTGTCCTCTGCCCGCTGATGTCCAAGGAGAATGACGACAAACTAGAAGTTTGTCGGACAAAAGACTCGCTACTCAAACAGCCTCAGCTCGCTCTTTGCTGTGGAGTCCGACGGTGTAGCCGCAAAGAGTTTCAATTGCGGATATGCCGTCAACAGACTTTCCGGCGCTTCTACGTGTCGTTCTTCAAGCGTGGCCTTAAGCTCCACGGCGTTAACCACTGCCTTGCCGCGAAAATGATTGTTGGTAATGACGTAAGTCTCCTTAGTTTGAGCGGCAACTTCCTTAATCCTCGCGATCCAGGGCTCAAGCTCGTCAGATGAATACAGATAATTGTAACGATCGTCTCGCGGCGCTTTTTCTCGGAACCAGTTCTGATAATTCCTGCCGTGCAGTCGCACGTAGCCGATTGAAGACGTCGTCAGTGCGGACGGTTTGATTGATTTCGCAAAAAGCGGTTGATCGATGTTACAGATCCCGACGCCCATTTCTTCAAGCAATTCATAAATGGCGAGCTGGTTCCAGGACGCGTGCCGCACCTCGATCACCAGCGGATAGTCCTTGAATCTGTCGAGCAGGGTGAACAAATACTCTCGCTCGCGGCTCTCGTTCTTGAAAGACCACGGAAACTGAATCAACAGCGCTCCCAGTTTGCCCTCATTCGCCAGTGGATCGATTCCCTCACGAAATTCTTTTTCGTCCTCTGCACTGGCTTGTCCGCGTTTATGGGTGAAAACCTGGTGCAATTTGGCGGTAAAGGTGAAATTTGGATTCTCTGCCACCCGCTTTGCCCATGCACGAGTAGTTTGCGCCGTCGGCGGTCGGTAGAAACTGCTGTTGATCTCGATCGTGTCGAAAAATCCAGCGAGATAAGCGAGCGGATCGAACTTCACACCCGGCTTGGGCGGATAGACAATTCCTTCCCAGTCTTTGTACGACCAGCCGGCGGGACCGATCTTGATGTTTCGACTCGTTGCCATTGCGACCTTTGCGCTTTTTGTGGAGTGCGCCGACAGCGGCGGCGCTCTGGATTTGCTTTGCTGGGCTGATCCAAAGCGGTGTCGCGCTGCGCTTGCCACCGCACTCCAAATTATTCATTCGGGTCGGGCGGTTGGAAAAGATCGGGAATGCTCGCGACGACCGCGGCAGGCAATCGCTTGAGTTTGAGTTGTTTGGTCAGGAAAGCAATGCGATCGCGGCGCGCGTCGGCATTCAACGCGTGAGGCGCTTCATAGAGCTTGAAGCGTTTCGGCTCGCTCACGACAGCCGCGTGTTGTTTGGCGCGTTCGGCGGTTAAAAACTTTTCCTGCGTGGCAAACTGAAGAAAAACTACGGCGGGCGCAGCGTGCGAAACGTATTTGCCCTGATCCGTCCACGAGTACTTCGCTACAAACGCATCGAATTTTTCCGGCCCGATCTTCTGGCGATACTCCTGGTACTCCTTTGTTTTCATATTAACCTCATCCGACATCGAGCCGGCCATCAGCACAAAAGCCTTGAACCTTCGATCAAGCCCGCTCAGGAACGCCCCAACCATCGCGTTATAGCTGTGGCCAACAAAGGCAAGGCGCTTCGGGTCGACGTCCTTGCGCGCCAGCAAAAGGTCCACGCCGCGCCGCATATCGACTACCGCCTGAACCAGATCCACCACCTGCTGCTCGTTCAACGGTTCTCTGTTCTGAACGTGCCCCGGGCGCGACACCGGGCCGTCGGGCAACAGAGAAACGACACCAGCTCGCGCCAGCGCCACCGCTTCGTCGAGAAACTGCTTGCGATTGCGCATCGGAGAGTTGTCCCAGTACCAGTGTCCCCAGATAACCGCGGCAAACGGACCCTTGCCTTTCGGCACCACCAGGTAAGCCGGCACCACGCCACCTCTCGGACTGGCGTAAGTGATATCGTGGATGGCCGTGGCGCCGCGATGCTCAATTCCGATTTCTCGGAAATCGAGCGAGACAGTACGATCGTAATCAAAGTGGCGGACCAGTTCAGCATCCTGCGCGACCAACGACGAGGCGTTGATCAGAAGAATTCCGATCAATAAGAGAAACAAAATTAAGCGAGATAGGATTCTCATAATCGGTTTACTCCTCAACCTCTTACCACTCTCTTTACTGCAATTGGTTCTGATTGACAATAGCATATACTCGGTGCGACGCTCATAACCTCAACTATTTCAACTGCAGAAAGGAGAACCATGCGTCTGACCGAAATGGTTTCGTGCTCTGGTTGAGCGGCTAAGCTGTCACCGAGCTTACTCGCTCAGGTGTTGAGCGGGCTACCACAACAGCCCAAAGACGAAAATCTCCTGGTTGGCTTTGACACGGCCGACGACGCCGGAGTGTATCGACTGCGCGACGACCTCGCGATCGTGCAAACGCTCGATTTTTTCACGCCCATTGTCGACGACCCATTTGTTTACGGTCAAATCGCGGCACTCAACTCGATCAATGACGTTTGGGCGATGGCTGGAACGCCGATCACCGCGATGGCGATTACCTGTTTTCCCAAGAAGGGCGTCGATGTCGCGATACTCGGCGAGATCATGCGCGGTGGGCTCGAGACGCTGAACAAGTACGGAGTCACGTTGATCGGCGGCCACAGCGTCGATAGTGAACAAATCATGTTTGGGTACTCCGTGACGGGTGTAATCGATCCCAACAAGATAGCGACCAACGCCGGCGCGCGATCAGGCGACGCAATAATTCTCACAAAACCGATTGGCACCGGAGTCATTTCCACCGGGATAAAGTTTGAGAAGGCCGGCAAAGACGCGGTGGTGGCTTCTGTTGCGACGATGCTTACACCGGGGAAATTTGCCGCCGAAGCGATGCGCGAGTTTGACGTGAAGGGCGCAACGGACGTGACCGGCTTTGCGCTACTCGGTCACGCGTGGGAATTGGCCCGCGCGAGTAAGGTAACAATCGAAATAAATTCAGCCAGCGTTCCGTTGCTTGACGGCGCGTTGGAGTTGGCAGCCCAGGGCCTGCTCACGAGTGGAGATAAAACCAATCGCGAATACGTCGGCGACGATGTTGAGATAGCCGAGAGCGTCAGCAAAGAGCTGCGTCACTTGCTTTTTGATCCGCAAACGGCTGGCGGCATGTTGATTTCGCTGCCGGCTGATCGGGCCGTTGAGTTGCTCAGGCGCTTGCGCAAAGATTATCTGCGCGCGGCAGTGATTGGTCGCGTGAGCGAACGCAGCGCGCGCGCCTTAGTTGTAAGCTGACCAAAGTTAGGAGCGCACGATCCACGAAATAACACGAGATGAGTTTCCCCCTCCTTTGCGTCTTTGCGCCTCTGCGGGAAACTTCATGCTTGATGGCGCGGCTCTGGAATGAGACAAAGACATTTCCCGCAAAGCCGCAAAGCCGCAGAGAATTCTCTTACCGGTCTGAAGCATCGCGTCGACGGAGACTTTTATGACCACAGAAAGATTCGACGCAATCGTGATTGGCTCAGGCCAGGCGGGCAAGCCGCTGGCCATAACTCTCGCTAAAGCCGGCTGGAAAACTGCCATCATCGAGCGCGCATACATCGGCGGCACTTGCATCAATTACGGTTGCACCCCGACCAAGACGATGTTCAATAGCGCGCGCGTTGCGTATCTCGCCGGTCGCGCTGCCGATTATGGAGTGCACCACGGTGATGTCTCAGTAAACATGATCGAAGTTCGCGCTCGCAAACAAGCAGTGGTCGAGAACTTTCGCGAGAGTGGTCTTAAGGGAATCGAAAAGACGAAGAACCTCGATTTGCTCACCGGCGATGCGAGTTTTGCCGGTCCGCATGAGATCGAAGTTCACTTGAGCGACGGCAGCACGCGCACACTCACCGCCGAAAAGATCTTCATCAACACTGGTGGCCGCCCGGCCAGTCCGCCAGTCGAAGGATTGAACCAGGTACCCACGCTCGACTCCACGTCGATCATGGAGCTCGACGCGCTGCCCGATCACTTACTGGTAATGGGCGGCGGCTACATCGGTTTGGAATTCGGCCAGATGTTTCGCCGCTTTGGCAGCCGGGTGACGGTTGTGCAGCGCGGCGATCGTCTGCTGGGCCGCGAAGACCGGGACGTCGCTGACGAAGTCGCCAAGATTCTCAAAGAGGACGGCATCGACGTATTGCTCAACGCGGAAGTAGTCCGCGCTGAAATGGCTGGCGAGTCAATTCGGTTGGCAGTCAAGTCTCCCGAAGGCGAGCGGAGCGTGACCGGCTCGCACTTGCTGGTTGCCGTTGGCCGTCGACCGAATACGGATGAACTGAATCTGCCGGCCGCTGGAATCGAAACTGACAAGCAGGCGTTCGTGAAAGTGAATGCGCGGCTCGAGACGAACGTGCCGGGCGTCTACGCACTCGGCGATGTCAAAGGCGGGCCGGCCTTTACGCACATCTCTTACGACGATTTCCGAATCATCCGCACGAACCTGCTTGAGGGCGGCGATGCAACAGTGAATGACCGTTTGGTGCCTTATACTGTCTTTATCGATCCGCAACTTGGCCGCGTTGGGTTGAGTGAAACCGAAGCACGGCAGCAAGGCTTAAATATCCGCGTGGCGAAACTCGCGATGACCAGCGTCGCTCGCGCCATCGAGATGAGCGAAACGCGTGGGTTCATGAAAGCCGTGGTCGACGCGAATTCAAAACAGATCCTCGGTTGCGCGATCCTCGGCGTCGAAGGCGGCGAGTTGATGTCGATGTTTGAAATCGCGATGATGGGTAAGCTGCCTTACACCGTTTTGAAAGACGCCATCTTCGCGCATCCAACGCTGGCCGAGTCGCTGAATAATTTGTTTATGGCGATGGATGGGTAGACCCGTTGGAAGTCGATAAGTGATCACGCGTGGATCCGCGTCGGCGCACCCATGCTGAAAGGAATTTACATAGTTCGGACGACCCAATCGGATGAGAGATTCTGAGCCCACTTTAGTGGGCGAGAGACATCGACCGACTCGCTTAGTGGATCGCAAAATCTTCGCGCTCTTTCAGGGCGCGTGGAATTCTTTAATTAACTTTACCAGGGGCGGCGCGCTTCGCGCTTGCCCCTGGCTATTATATTTCGCGCCTTCGGCGCTTTGTGCTAGGTTTTCTTTACAGACACAGTCATGACATCCGAAGCCAGAGTCGCCGCAGTCGCCGAAACTCAATCGATCAGAGATCTCTATCAACAGGTTCGCACCCGCACGATGCAGATCGTCGCGCCGCTCGAGATCGAAGACTACGTGATTCAGACGGCGGAGTTTATGAGTCCACCGCGCTGGCACATCGGGCACACGTCGTGGTTCTTTGAGACAGTCTTGCGGGCGCACCAGCCGGGCTACAAAGTTTACTCTGAAGAATATCTCTATTACTTCAACTCGTACTATGAGGGGTTCGGTGAACGGATAGCGCGGCCCAAGCGCGGCACCCGATCGCGTCCGACGGTCAGGGAAACAGTTGC
The DNA here is from genome assembly GCA_041492185.1 of Pyrinomonadaceae bacterium. Taxonomy (GTDB): domain Bacteria; phylum Acidobacteriota; class Blastocatellia; order Pyrinomonadales; family Pyrinomonadaceae; genus JAOAPY01. The sequence continues at coordinate 35,377 of JBGPWL010000040.1, forward strand.
GTATCGCAATCACGTCGACGAACACATGCTGCGGTTTCTGGACTCACTCGACGACCAACAAAATTCGGAAACTGTTTGGTCGCTACTGAGACTCGGCCTCGAACACGAGATGCAGCATCAGGAATTGCTCGTTTACGACATCAAGCATTTGCTCTGCGATCAGTTTGAGGCGCCGATGCAGCCCGCGCCTGCTTCGTCCATAAAAGTTGAAGGCATGGCTGAGATTGAAGGCGGATTGTTCTGGTTGGGATACGCAGCCCGGGGCGGAAGCCCGACCGTAAGGGAGGGCGCTATCAGAACCGGGAGCGGTAGCGACCGGCCCGCAGGTAACGCCGGCGTGCAGGCCCCTCGCTACCGCTCGGGGTTCTGTAACGACTTCGCTTTCGACAACGAGAAGCCGGCGCATCAAGTGTTCCTGCAGGACTTCGCCATCGATCGCGCCCTCGTCAGCAACGGCGACTTTCTCGAGTTCATTCGTGATGGCGGTTACCAAAACTTTCGCTGGTGGTTTTCTGAAGGATGGGAAACGGTCACGCGCGAGCATTGGCAAGCACCGCTCTATTGGGAACTGCACGATGGCCAGTGGATGATTCGCGATTTCAGCGGGCTGCATCCTGTCGAAATCAAAGCAGACGAACCAGTGGCGCACGTTAGTTATTACGAAGCTTCCGCGTTTGCGAAATGGGCCGGCAAGCGTCTGCCGACTGAGGCTGAATGGGAGCAAGCGGCGTGCTTTGCCCCCGGAAACACCACGCGTCAAAATTTTCCGTGGGGTAGCGAAGCCGCCGATACCACGCGAGCGAATCTTTTTGAGAATCAACTCTGGAGCGTCGTGCCGATTGGCGCTTTTCCCGGCGGCCAGAACGCACACGGTTGTCACCAGATGATCGGCGACGTGTGGGAGTGGACGACTTCCGACTACGTTCCCTATCCGGGATTCAAATCGGAGTTCGACGAATACAACGACAAATGGTTCGTTAATCAAAAGGTGCTGCGCGGCGGTTCGTTCGCCACGCCGCAGCTCCATATCCGTTCAACGTATCGTAACTTCTTTCACGTGCACGAGCGCTGGATGATCGCCGGTTTTCGCTGCGCGAAAGACATCTGAATCGCATGAGCGCGCCACAGAGAAAGTCATCGACCGCAGAACTGATTGAAGCGTTGCGAGAAACGCGCGCGCGAACGCTCGATCTGGTTGCCGACCTCACGGACGAACAATTGATGGGCCCACGCCTCAGCATCGTTAACCCCCTGCGGTGGGAAATCGGACACGTCGCCTGGTTCCAGGAGTTCTGGGTGTTGCGTCATCTGGGTGGGCAGCGGCCGATTCTCGCGCACGGTGACTCGCTTTATGATTCAGCGCGCGTGGACCATGACACTCGCTGGGAACTGCCGCTGCCAACGGGTGAAGAAACTCTTCGTTACATGCAGCAGGTGCTCAATCGCCTGATCGAACAGACCACGCACCCGCGCGGGCGCCTCGGCGGCGCAGACGGGTACGATGAATCGTACTTCCTACAGCTTGTTTTGCTTCACGAACAGATGCACGATGAGGCATTCACTTACACTCGGCAGACACTCGCCTATACGCCGCCACGGTTTGCGGTTTCTGAGATCCAATCGGGTGAGGCAGTGGCTGACGTTTGTCTGTCTCAGGCAGATGGCTCATGCGAACTTGGAGGTGACGCGGAGATCGCGGGCGGCAGGTTCATGTTGGGAAGCAGACCTGATGAAGCCTTCGCCTTTGATAACGAACAGTGGGCCCATGAAGTGGAAGTTGCGCCGTTTGCTATCTCGAAAACGGCCGTCACGAATGGTGAGTTTCTGAGCTTCGTCGAAGACGGCGGTTATGAGAAGCAAGAGTTGTGGTCCGCAGAGGGCTGGCAGTGGCGCGAAAGTTTGAGCGCCGAACATCCCGTCTACTGGAAACGCGAAGCAGACAGCCGTTGGTCGGGTCGCAACTTTGATCACTGGCGCCCGCTTGAAGATCGTTTACCGGTGATCCACGTCAATTGGTATGAAGCTGATGCTTACTGTCGTTGGGCCAGGCGGCGTTTGCCGACAGAGGCTGAGTGGGAACTAGCCGCCTGCGCCGAACCAACTGCGGATCGTCTAGGCATTACAATGCATAAACGCCGTTATCCCTGGGGCGATGATCCGCCAACACCGGATCGCGCAAATCTCGACTGGCGGGCCATTATGGAAGGGGGCTGCGTTCCGGTTGATGCGTTGTCCGCGGGCGACAGTGCCCTTGGGTGCCGACAGATGATCGGCAACGTCTGGGAATGGACCGCCACGACGTTTGGTCCATATCCGGGTTTTACTCCCGGTCCTTACAAAGAATATTCGCAGCCGTGGTTCGGCGATCACAAAGTCTTACGCGGCGGCTGTTGGGCGACCCGCTCGCGACTGATTCGGAATAACTACAGAAACTTTTACACGCCTGACCGACGCGATGTCTGGGCTGGCTTTCGCACCTGCGCGCCCAATCTTGACTAGCTTCGTGGCCCGGCCTAATGCGAATCGGAATCATCACACCCGCGCCTCCGCGATCGAGATACGGCAACCGCGTGACGGCACTGCGCTGGGCACGGATTCTGAGAAAGCTTGGCCATCGCGTCACAATCGCGCAGGAATACGACGGAAAACATTACGACTTGCTCGTCGCTCTTCACGCGCGCCGCAGTCATGAGGCCATAAAGCAATTTCATGAGCGGCACCCGCAATCGCCAATCATCGTTGCGCTCACTGGCACTGATCTCTATCGCGATCTGCGAGAAAATCGATCAGTACAGGAATCGCTTGAACTCGCCACGCGCATCGTCGCGTTGCAGCCGAAGGCACAGGATGAGCTTGAACCAGCGCTGCGCGAGAGGACCGTCGTCATCTACCAGTCTGTCGAGACACGCCGCGTCATTCATCCCTCCACGCATTTCTCATTCGCGATGCGAGATGGCCAGCCACGACATTTTGACGTTTGTGTAATCGGACATCTGCGACCAGTGAAGGACCCTTTTCGCGCGGCGATGGCGGCGCGGTTGCTGCCCGCTTCATCGCGAATTCGCATTCTGCACATTGGCGGGGCAATGACGAAAGCGATGGCGCGAAGAGCCCGCGCTGAGATGAAAAGAAACAAGCGCTACTGTTGGCTGGGCGAGCAACCGCGCTGGCGCGTGCGCCGAATCCTCTCGCGCAGCCAACTCACCGTGCTGTCTTCGAGGATCGAGGGCGGCGCCAACGTTCTGTCAGAGTCGCTCGTCGCTTCCGTGCCTGTGCTCGCCTCGCGCATTCCGGGAAACGAAGGTCTCTTGCGCGAAGATTATCCCGGCTATTTTACGTTTAGCGACACGCGTGATCTCGCCCGCCTTTTAAAGCGCGCTGAAACGGACGCCGCGTTTCATGCTTATCTGAGTACACGCTGCCGAAAACTTGCGCGGCTCTTCGATCCGGTGCGCGAGCAGCAGGCGTGGTCAAATTTGCTGAGCGAAGTGGATCAAGTGCGAGAGCAGGAGCCATGAACTTTGGAGTGCGGCGGCAAGCGTAGCGCGACGCCGCTTTGGATCAGGCCGAGCAGGAATCGAAAGCGCCGCCCGGTCGGCGCAC
>JBGPWL010000140.1:0-8655 GCA_041492185.1 Pyrinomonadaceae bacterium
GCTTACGGCACCGACGCGGGCGGCTATGCGTGGACCATAAATCAGGCGAAAGAGTTTACGTACATGGTGCGCTATGGCATGACGCCGATGCAGGCGATTCAATCAGCGACGATTGCCGCCGCGGATCTGCTCGAGCGCGGAAACGATCTCGGCGTGATCGAGCCGGGTAAGTTTGCCGACATCATCGCGGTGAGCGGCGATCCGCTGAAGGACATTACAGAACTCGAGCGCGTGCAGTTTGTGATGAAAGGCGGACAGGTTTACGTCGGCGAAGGAGCTTCGCTGAAGCCGTAGTTTTTGACGAGGAGGGAGAAACGTCTATGCAACCAACTGACTGGATAATTCTGTTAATCGTCGCGGGAGTGTGTGGGTCGATCGGCCGGGCAATCAGTGGTTATTCACATGGGGGCTGTCTGGTTTCAATTGCGCTTGGGTTTGTCGGCGCGGTGATCGGAATGTGGCTCGCGCCCAAGCTCGGTCTACCGGAACTACTAAAGGTACACATCGGCAATACAAACTTTCCGATCGTCTGGTCGATCATCGGTTCTGCATTGTTCGTTGCCGTGATTTCGCTGCTGACTCGCCGTCGCGATTCGCGATGAAGGATCACCTGATAATTAGACAGGCAGGTGCCGTGGACCCGGGAGGCTTTCGGCCACCTGCCTGAGAAATGTTTCGCTTAGCCGCCGCCGCCGTCGTTCGAAGGCGGGTCGATGGCAGCACTGCCGTCGTTCGAGGGCGGATCGATGGCGGTGCTGCCTTCCGGCGCCTCTAGCCTTGCACCTCCGCCGCCGTCATTAGCTGGCGGATCGATGGCTTCTGCCGCTGGTTCAAGGTTGTTTTCTCTATCTTCTAACATCTTCGGTTACCTCCATGGTTTGGGAGTTAATAGGACCCGGCGGATATTTCAGCCGAGTTGTTTGTAAGAGACCTGAACATCAGGCCTCGCGAGGTAGCGGTTGAAAACCTCCGTGCCCCATTTTTGTTCGAGCTGGGAGAGGACTGCTTTTCCGCGTGCTAGTTGCTCTTGGGCCGCGGTCCTGTCGCCAAGGCGTTGACTGGCGAGCCCGGCAATAGTCCATGCGCGCCATTCGGATTCCTGCTGCCCGCTTTTAGCAAGTTTTTCCTGCACCTGTTTTGCCATTTCCGAAGCGCTCTTCGCATCGCCGCTTTGGAGTAACGCCTCTGCGAGCGCCAACGTCGCGTGCGCCACGAGTGCCGCGTCGGCGGCATCAGTGGCCATCTTAACGGCGTCCTCGCACAGCCTCTTTCCTTCGGCGGCAGAGCCTGCGAACGCCTTCAACAGCCCAAGCGTGTACTGTGCCTTGATTGTAACATCCTTATACTGATTTCCGGCCATGGCCAGCGCCCGTTCTGATCTCGACCTGGCATCCGGAAAGCGCCGCTGGCTCAGCGCCATCTCCCCATAAGCGCGTTCGATGTCGCAGATTAGCTGCTTATAGTCGCTACCCGGCTGGCTGGCAATAGCCAGCGCGTCGCTTAGTGCCCGTTGCGCGTCGTCGTATTGGCCCAACCGCCACAAAATGTCTCCGCGATTGGCCTGATTGTAGGCCATGTAGAGTTGGTTACCAATCGCTTTGCTGATTGCGTAGGCCTTGTCATAGTAATCGAGCGATTCGGGATATCGCTCCTGCTCGAACAACACCGCGCCGAGTTCAGTGTAAGAGGATCCGATCTGTGGCTGGTCGCCCATCTGCTGGGCCACCTGGAGCTTTTGTTGCAACGCTTTCAGCGCGGTTTCGTAGTTACCCTTGCGCCGGTTTGCGCGCGCGATATGGTTAAGGCAGATCGAGACTTGTCTTTGATAATTACCTTGCTGAAAAAAGCTAAGCGCTTGTTCTACAAGAGAGAGACCTTCATCCGTGCGCAATTGTCTGATGTACAAACTGCCAAGATTCATGAGGCTGGCCGCTTCCCGACGTCTGCCCTTATTGGCGCGCGCAAATTCCAACGCTTGCTTGAAGTATTTCTCCGCCTCCGCGAAATCTCCGCGCGCATCGGCCGAGTTGCCCAGCTCAATGAGACCGCCGGTCGCAAGGTTCTCGAGGTGTTTTTGTTGGGCAAACTCCATCGCCTGCTTCGCGTACTCCTGAGCCTGACTGATTTTTCCTTCGCCGTACGACAGGTTACTCAACTCGAGAAGCGCGCTGATCTGTTGCGAATCGTTGCCGGCCGCGCGCGCCGTATCGAGCGCTTGCTGAAGCTGTGCGTGCGCTTCGGGATACTTGCCCATGGTGCGATACAGAACCCCGCGTTGTCGCAGCACTTCGTCAACGCCTTCAACGTTGCTCAACGCGCGGTAGAGCGTCTCCGCTTTCTCGAACGCCGCGAGCGCGCTGGCGTTGTCGGACTTTCGGGCGTGACAACTGCCGGCACGCAGATAGCCAGTGGCGTACTGACTATTTAGACTGGTTGCCTTGAGGAAGTTTTCAAGGGCCTTTTCATTCTGATTGTTCTTCTCGTAAGCGCGGCCGAGGTCAACGTACACTTGCGGATCGTCCGCCGAGAGTTTCGCAATCTCGCCATAAGACTTGATCGCAGTGGCATAGTCACCCGAACTGATGGCCGTGATCGCTTCAAGATAAAGCGCGTCAACGCGCGGTAACGCGGAACGGTCAGGCACGAGTGAAGAAACGCGCAACAGCTCGTCTTTTGCTTTTTCGGTGTAATCGAGTTCCGTCCAGGCCTCAGCCAGACGCGCGTGGGCCAGCGCAAACTTGTCGTCGGCGGCAATGGCCTGCTCCAACTCCTTGCTGGCTTGATAGTAAGCTCCATTGCGCAACGCGTCGGTTCCTTTGTCATACCACTCCTTGGCCACCGCCGAGGGTTTGTGAACCGAGCGGGGCCACCAATAAATGACCGCCCAAATCGCAAGTCCGGTAAACGCAATCGCGACCACGAAGGCAGCCAACGAAACACGCGGCCGCCGAAGCGTTTGCGTCAACGTGTTGAAAGTGCCGCTGGGCGCTGCGGTCGAAGACGGTGTTGCGCGAGATGAAAGTATCAACGTCCGCTGGCTATCGCTACTCAATGTCGCCAGCACAGAGCGAAGGTCTTTGACCAGCTCCTCGGCTGATTGATAACGCGCGTCTGGACTCTTTTCGAGCGCCTTCATGGTGATCCGATCAAGTTCCGGTGGAACACGCGGATTAATTGTTGATGGCGGTGGCGGATTAACGTGAATGACCTGCGCGCCGATCTCGATCACGCTCGAACCGGAAAACGCCGACTGGCCGGCGATGCACTCATAGAGCAGAGCGCCGAGACTAAAAAGATCGCTGCGACCGTCAACCGGTCTGCCCGACGCCTGCTCCGGCGAAAGATAGAGCGGCGTGCCGACGATGACGTCGCTTCGCGTCTGCGTCGCAAAGAGCGTCTGCGCCTCTGGATCAGAAACGCGCGCTCGCTCGTCAGTCAAGTGCTTCACCAGGCCAAAGTCGAGTACCTTGACCTGGCCGCGTTCCGTGACGATGACGTTGGACGGCTTGATATCGCGGTGAACAATGCCCTCGCGGTGCGCCTCGCCCAGCGCTTCGGCAACAGAGGCGGTAATCTCGACGGCCTGCGCGAGCGTGGGCCCACCCTTGCGAAGAAGTTTGTTAAGGGTCTTTCCTTTGACCAACTCCATCACGATGTAAGGCTGTTTGTCGTCAGTCTCGCCATAGTCAAAGACCGCGGCAATATTTGGATGGCTCAGGGCAGAGACGGCGCGCGCTTCACGCAGAAATCTGGCGCGGTAATGATGATCGGTCGAAGTCAGAAACTTGAGCGCAACACGTCTCCCCAGGTGAGTGTCTTCGGCCAGATAGACTACGCCCATGCCGCCTTCGCCCAAGTGCTCGAGAATCCGATAATGCGAGACTGTCTGGCCAATCATGTGCTGGGCTTCCTTAGAATGCGAGATGGGAAGAAACGACTAACGGAGCAAACTTACATCGCAGCAATGGTTAACTCCGGGAACGGCGTTAATGATGAACGCATTGTCCGCCAAAGCGTCGGGGAATTCAAGCTAAAGAAGAGTAAGACTAGCTCGACAAGACTTCAGTAAACAAAAAGCGGCGTAGGTTTGGAATGTCTCACGATGGGCGATAGATACGAATCAACTGTCCTCTCAGTTCGCCAGCGTTGGCAATGGACGCGGCGATGCGTTGCGCCTGACCAACGCGATCAGGGTCTTCGGTGCAAATAATGATGCCAGTATGGTCTGGCATCTGCCGGTGTAGCCGTTTGAAGTCCAGGCGATTGAGGGTCAGCAGTGCTCGATCTAGTTCGGTCGCTCTCGCAAGCAGATCTCTATCAGTGATGGATTGATTCGCTCTGCTGTCTTCGAGCGCTGTGAGTACATCATGGCCAAGCCGACGCAACTCCTCAACTACGCGTAAAGGAAAGTTTTCGTCCGCATAAAGCGCCATCAATCATCGTCTTTCTCGTTAGCTTCAATCTGCGCGTCAATCTCCGCGCGGTGAGAGCGGACAAAGTTCCAGGCGTTGGCTAGATCCTGAACGGTCAACGCGGGATAGTCTCTGAGCAGATCAGCTTCGCTGGTGCCAAGACGCCGCGCTTGTTCCAGCAGCCAGACGGGTATCCGAGTGCGAGTAATGCAAGGCACGCCACCCATAACGTCCGGTCTGCTTTCTATCCCTGGAAAGTCGTCACCCAGATCTCGAACGATCCATCGGAGCAGTTCTGCCTTTTCCGCCCGCGTCATCTCGGAAAGCATTCTTTCTCTGTCTGCAGGTGAACTCATCGTCACTCTTTATATCATTTTCGACGAGTATGGCAAACGGGCACGGTCCGACTCGTTCCTGTTGGATTGATTGTGAAGGCTCATCGGGATTCCGCAGTCGGTTCCAACCAAAAAGCATGAGGCCTGCGTTAGAGAGTTATTGAACTGATTATCGGATTATTCAAGCGTCGTCTGCCGGATCTTTCGCTCTTGCTCTTGGCGAAAGGCGTGCAATTTCTTCCGCAGCTCAGGGCGAGTGTTGGCGAGGATCGCGATGGCGAGAAGAGCAGCGTTTACTGCGCCCGCTTTGCCGATGGCGAGCGTGCCGACAGGAATGCCGGCCGGCATTTGCACGGTTGAGAGCAGCGAATCGAGTCCGTTGAGCGCGTCACTTTTCATCGGCACGCCCAGCACCGGCAAAAGTGTGTGCGCGGCCACGACGCCCGCGAGATGCGCCGCGCCGCCGGCCGCCGCGATCATTACTTCAACGCCGCGCGCTTCCGCATTCGAGGCAAATTCAGCAGCAAGTTTGGGCGTGCGATGCGCCGACATCACGCGGCATTCATGCGGCACGCCAAAATCAGTCAGCGTTTGGTCCGCATGACGCATCGTTTCCCAATCTGATTTGCTGCCCATGACGACAGCGACCAAGGGCAAGGATGAAGGATGAAGGCGGAAGGATGAAGCAGCATTCTTCACCTTGTCTTTCGCAGATACGCGTGAACGGCTTTTCGTTGCTCTTTTCTTTTTTTCATCCTTCATACTTCATCCCTCATCCTTGTTTTTCACTCCCCCTGATCCAGCGAATACCCTCGCTGACCGTCAAAGTTGTAGAGATTCTCGGTCTTGATAGAATCGTAACCGGCTGTGGCAAAGCGCTGAAGCAGCGAAATGATCTGCGCGTGCGTTACGACGCCGCCATCTGTCTGGGACATGAAGCGGCAACGCCAATGATCGGAGCAGAACGTTTCCGCATGTCCACCCGGCCAAACTTTGACGCCGCGGTTACTTATCATCCCCAGCTTCAGGCCATCACCACTCAATTGACTTACCGCTCCGCCCAGATCATCGGCCGAACCTTTTAGCCAGTCGAGAAAGACATCAACGCCCACCAGTTCTTTCTTTGATCCGGACCGTTCGCTCACGACGGTCTCGCGGCCAAGGTCTTCGTTGTCGAGCGCCTTGTACTTGGCGGGTTTTAGTATTTGCGGCACTTTCCCCAATCGACTCACGACTGCTTCGGAAAATTCTTTGGTGCCGACCTTCTCGCGACTCACGCCTTCCTTATAGACGTCGTACGTGTGAATGCCATCTTCGAGCGTGCGCAGCCAGGCATTATGAACGCGCTCGGCGTTGTTGGTTTGGCCGATGTGCACCAGCATCATCACCGCGCCGAGCAATAGGCCGGAAGGATTCGCGAGGTTCTTTCCGGCGCGGCGCGGCGCGGAACCATGAATCGCTTCGAACATCGCGACGTGCTCGCCGATATTTGCCGAGCCCGCCAAGCCCACCGATCCGGCGATCTGTGCGGCTACGTCGGACAGCACATCGCCGTACAGATTCGGCATTACCAGCACATCGAAAGTCTTCGGCGTGTCTGCCAGCTTCGCCGCGCCGATGTCGACGATCCAGTGTTCGTTTTCAATGTCGGTGTATTCCCTGGCGATCTCGTTGAAGACATTATGAAACAGACCGTCGGTCAGCTTCATGATGTTGTCTTTGGTGAAGCAGGTGACCTTCTTCCGATTGTTGCGCCGCGCGTACTCAAAAGCGTACCGCACGATCTTTTCCGAGCCCGGCCGCGAGATGAGCTTCAGACATTCCACCACTTGATCCGTCTGACGGTACTCGATGCCGGCGTAAAGGTCTTCTTCGTTTTCACGGACGATGACCACGTCCATTCCCGGATGTTTTGTTTCCACGAAAGGATGATAAGAAACGCAGGGGCGAACATTGGCGTAGAGGCCAAGCGTCTTGCGGACCGTGACGTTGAGGCTCTTATAACCACCGCCCGCAACGTTGCCGCCTTGAGGCGTGGTGATCGGCGCCTTCAAAAAAACTTTCGTGCGTCGCAACGACTCCCACGAGCTGGGCTCGATTCCTGACGTATTACCCGCGAGGTAAACTTTCTCGCCGATGTCGATGGTTTCAATCTCCAGCGCCGCGCCGGATTCTTTCAGAATGTGCAGCGTGGCCGCCATGATCTCCGGGCCGATGCCGTCGCCGTGCGCGACGGTAATAGAGACAGATTTTGACATGATTGCTGTTGTGCCTTTCCGACCAATCTTTGATTAGTAGACTTGAGAAGCGAGCAATATATGTCAAAAGCCACGACCAGGCAATCGAACAGCGGTCCATTCTTTTGCTAGTGTAGTTTCCGTCTTGCGCTTATCGGAAATTTCCTTATACTTGGGGCGTTTGAGTTCCTGCTCTCGCGCAACGATGGTGATTGCGCCTGTCCGTGCCGTGGAAAGCGACGACGTTCGGCTGAGCAGAGAGTGAGGCATGTTGTCAACTTGGTAGAAGCCGCTCTTGCAGTATGAGAGCACCGGGCGCGTCGCGTTTCGCAGAAGTTCAGTCAGGCTCCCCGCCGAAAATCCGCGATTGGAAATCAGCCCGCGCTTCCTTTGGAATAAGAAGAACAGAGTTAAGCATGGCTACGAAACTTTATGTTGGTAATCTTTCGTTTCGAACGACGAGTGAAGACCTGCGCGAGGCGTTCGCAACGATAGGGACAGTCGAATCAGCAACCGTGATCGAAGATCGCGACACCGGACGCTCGCGCGGCTTCGGGTTTGTCGAGATGGCCACGCCGGAAGAAGCCGCGGCAGCGATCGAACAATTTAATGGCAAAGAGTTTGGCGGCCGTAACCTGACCGTCAACGAGGCCAAGCCGAGAGCCGATCGCGGCGGTGGCGGCGGCGGCGGTTATCGTGGCGGGGGGGGCGGTGGACGCGATCGCGATGGTGGTTACGACCGCGAACCGCGGTGGTGAACCGTCAGAACCGCCTGCGGTAGCGGGCGGTTGATCGTTCCGTTACATCGTGTTCCAGGGTTTGCTTGAACCGCCCGCTACCGCAGGCGGTTCTGACTTACTTTCTAGCCTCGGGCGTGATCTTCAACGTGAGGCGCTCCGTTCCGCGCAGCACTTCAACTTCGTATTCCTGCCCGGCTTTCATCTCGCCCAGCGCGTAAGTGTAATCGTAAACGTTTTTCACGTCGCGCCCGGCCAGCTTCACAATTTTATCGCCGGCTTTCAATCCTGCTTTTGCCGCCGGCGAACCATCACGCACTCCGTCGAGCTTCAATCCGTCATTCGAATCCGCGTAGTTTGGAATCGTGCCGAGATAGACGCGGAAACCTGTCGAGCGACCAGTCGAGTCGCTCTTCGCAACTGTGTAAGCCGGCCGCTTGTCGCCACGATCGATGTCCTCGATGATGCGGCCGGCAAACGCGACCACGCGCGCTTCGTCTCCGTAGTTGATCTTGTCGGCGGTATCAGTTGGTTTGTGATAATCGTCGTGCGTGCCGGTCCACAGAAAGAGCACCGGAACCTGCTTGGCGTAGAACGATGAATGATCGCTGGGCCCATAGCCGTCTTCGTTGAGTGTCAACGCGAAGGGACGGGAGTATTCGACGTTGACAACGGGAGCGCCATTGGCCGTCACCACGATCGCTGGAGTAATGCCGGCGATGGATGGAATAGTTGCCTGCACCGGTGATCCGGAAGTGCCTGCCGTAACTTTCATCTCATCGACCGAGTTTGCCTTATCGATTTCCTGCCGCCACTCCTGCGCCGTGCCCACGCCTCCGACAATCAACTTGTTCTCTTTCATCCGGCCGATCATGTCCATATTGATCATCGCCACGGTGTTCGCGAGCGGCACGACCGGATGATTGACGTAATA
>JBGPWL010000024.1:0-51973 GCA_041492185.1 Pyrinomonadaceae bacterium
GGACGTTCCGTTATACTCTGAATCCTCTCTTGCAAATAAAGCGCTAAGGGCAAAGCGCAAAGAGCCAAGAGGCAAAGAGCCAGGGTCCAAGAGGGTTACTTTTTTTCAAAGGTGGTGAGTTATGTTCGAGCTTCCCGAAAGTAAGACAACGCTTGACGAGCGAGCGATTTTGCGACGGTTGCGCATCTGGATTGTCGCGCTGGCGCTCGCATGTCTGGCGGCGGGCGTCGGCATAGGCGCGATACTTGCCGGCCGGCCGACAGTCGCGCAGAACGAACAGATTGCCCGCACGCCTGAGGCTTTATCGGCATCGTTTGCCGAGATTGCCAAACGCGTCGAGCCGGCAGTCGTCAACATCGAAACAACCCAGGCCGCGCCCGAGATCGCGGATAAAGAGGACGGGGACACGGTCCCGCCTTCCAATCCCTTGTTCGACATGTTTCGCCGGCAACCGCGTCGTCCGTCGCACGGTATCGGCAGCGGCTTCATCGTCGATCCGAAGGGTTACATTCTCACCAACTATCACGTCGTTGGCGGCGCGACACGCATTACCGTCGGGTTATTGTCCGGCGAGAAGTATCGCGGCAAGGTCGTCGGCGTCGATGAAGAGACTGACGTTGCAGTCGTCAAGATTGATGCGCCACACGATCTGCCGACACTGAAACTCGGCGACTCGAACGCGGCGCAGGTTGGCGATTGGGTGCTGGCGATCGGATCGCCATTTGGACTCGAGCAGACGGTGACCGCCGGCATCATTTCCAAGAAGGAACGCGACACGCCGTTCTTCAACGCCTTCCAACGATTTCTCCAGACCGACGCGGCCATCAATCGCGGCAACAGCGGCGGCCCGCTGGTGAACATGCACGGCGAAGCGATCGGCATGAACTCGCAGATTGCCACTTCGACCGGAGACTATAACGGCATTGGTTTCGCGCTGCCGGCAAACGAGACGGACTACGTCTACAAACAGATTGTGGCGGCGGGCAAAGTGCGCCGCGGCTTTCTCGGAATAACGCTCGAATCCGTCAAAGAAGAGTTCGCGAAAGTTTACGGAATGGCGGAAGCCAAGGGCGCGATCGTGATGGAGGTCCAGCCTGTGCGCGACGGCCAGCCAACGCCCGCGGCGAAGGCGGGTTTGCAGACCGGCGACATCATCACCGAATTCAACGGGCAGCAGGTGCTCAGTTCGCAGGACCTGATTTTGAAAGTCGCGGGCACGCCGGTGGGCCAGTCAGTGACGTTGACATTCCTGCGTGAGACGGACGGCAAACTGGAAAAGCAAACTGCGAATGTCGTGTTGGCCGAGCGGCCGCCGCAAACCGCGCGCGAGTCTGAAGCGCCGAAGGAAAAAGAATCACCCGGGAAGGTCAACGTATTGAAGTTGGGAATGACGCTGGCAGAGCTGACGCCCCAACTCGTGAACGAAAAACATCTGACGGGCGTGCGCGGATTATATCTGAAGGATCTCGATCCGAACGGAGTCGCCGCTGAGGTCCGATCGAATGGACAACAAGCGCTGTTTGAAGGCGATGTGATTACGCGAATCAATCGTGTGCCCGTGACGACATTGGCGGATTTCCAGCGCGTGCTGGGTGGACTGAAAGCCGGCGACCCAGTGGTCCTGCACGTCTCGCGTTATGTTAGACCACCAGCAGATCGCGTCCAGCAGTTAATCGTGCAGTTTACTTACCAGTAAGGACTGTTTCGGGTTTCGAGTTCCGGGTTTCGAGTTAATTCAGACCCTGAAACTCGGAAACTCGAAACTCGAAACCCATATGGCCCAGGCAAAAAGAGCGCTAAGCAAAACCCGAAGGAGGCAAACAGCGCCACGCTCGGTAGCGAGCAGGTCGACACAAAAGAGCGCACCACGCTCGACGGTGAAGACCTATCACAATTACATCGGCGGCAAGTGGGTCGAGAGCGCCTCGGGTGAAACGTTTGAGAACGTCAATCCGGCCGACACGCGCGATGTTGTCGGCCGGTTTCCACTTTCAACTCGAGAAGATATCTACGCCGCAGTCAACGCCGCACAGGAAGCGTTCAATCGCTGGCGTCGCACGCCCGCGCCACGTCGCGCCGAGATTCTGTTTCGGCTCGGCGAGATCCTGATCCGCAACAAGGAAAGTTTCGCGGCCGACATGACGCGCGAGATGGGAAAGATTCTCAAGGAGACCGGCGGCGATGTTCAGGAAGCGATCGACTGCACCTATTACACTGCCGGAGAGGGCCGGCGCCTGCACGGCTTCACCACGCCGGCGGAGATGCCCGACAAGTTCGCAATGTGCGTGCGTCAGCCAGTGGGCTTGTGCGGATTGATCACGCCGTGGAACTTTCCAATGGCGATCCCGTCGTGGAAACTGATCCCCGCGCTGGTGTGCGGCAACACCGTCGTCATCAAGCCCGCCGAACTTACTCCGCTTTCAACATACAACCTCGTCAAGGCGTGCGAAGAAGCTGGAATTCCACCCGGCGTCGTAAACCTTGTGACGGGTCACGGTTCGAACATCGGCCCGGCGATCACAAATCATCCGGCGCTGCGGTTGATCTCGTTCACCGGATCAACGGAGACAGGTCGGCTGGTTGCATCAGCATGTGCGGAACGCAACGGCATCTGCTCGCTGGAGATGGGTGGCAAGAACGTCATCATGGTGATGGAAGACGCCGATATCGATCTGGCGATCGAAGGAGCACTCTGGGGTGCGTTTGGCACTTCCGGACAACGCTGCACGGCGGCGTCGCGACTGGTGGTCCATAAGAAAGTTTACAAACGCTTCGCAAAGAAATTGGTCGAGCGCACCGAAGGCTTACGTGTCGGCAATGGCGCAGACCCGAAGACTGACATGGGGCCAGTGGTCAATGGCGACGCCGTCGAGAAGATCATGGAATACATCGATATCGGCGAGCACGAAGATGGCGCGACGCTCGCTTGCGGCGGCAAGCGTTTGACCCGCGGCGATTACGCGCACGGCTACTTCATCGAGCCGACTGTGTTCACCGACGTCGCTCCGGACATGCGCATCGCGCAGGAGGAGATCTTCGGACCTGTCACCGCGGTTATTCCGGCAAACTCACTTGACGACGCGGTCGAGATCGCGAATGGCGTACGCTATGGATTGTCTGCGTCGATCTACACGCAGGACGTGAACCGCGCGTTCCACGCAATGAACGAGTCATACACGGGCATCTTTTACGTCAACGCTTCGACCATCGGCGCTGAAGTGCATCTGCCATTTGGCGGCACGAAAGGAACCGGCAACGGCCATCGAGAAGCAGGCACGCAGGTGCTGGATGTTTTTTCGGAATGGAAGTCGATCTATGTGGACTACAGCGGGAAACTCCAGCGTGCGCAGATCGATGAAGTTGAAGTCTAGAAACCAGCGGGAGCAGAAACAGTGATCTTCCGGTTGTACGCTTCAATCCCGGCCGCGAGAATCTTCATTGCCCGTGCCAGATCATCGCAGTTGAGTACGTAGGCGATGCGGACCTCGTCCTTGCCCTTGCCCGGGGTCGCGTAGAATCCGTCTGCGGGCGCCACCATCAGGGTCTCATTGTCGAGCTGGAACTCTTCAAGCATGAAGGTGGCGAATTCCTCGCCGTCGCGAATCGGCAACCTGGCAACAACGTAGAATGCGCCTCCGGGCTTGCGGCACACCGCGCCCGGTATCTTCGCGATTGCATCGCATACCAGATCTCTCCGGCGCTTATACTCGCGCCGCACTTCGGTGAAGTAGCTGTCCGGCACTTTTACCGCCGCCATCGCCGCCAACTGGTCAACGGTTGGCGGACAAAGACGGGCCTGACCGAATTTCAGTACCGCCGCGATCAGCTCGGCGTTCCGGCTGACCAGGCAGCCCACCCGCGCCCCACACGCGCTGTACCGTTTGGACACGCTGTCCACCAGTATCGCCAGGTCTTCGACTCCGGCCAGATTGAGGACGCTAGTGTGTTCAGTATCGTCGTCGTAGATGAACTCGCGATACGCCTCGTCGCCGATGAGGTAGAGTTCGTGCTCGAGGCACAAACCTGCAAGCATCTCAAGTTCCGGTCGAGTGTAAACCGCGCCGGTCGGGTTGCCTGGGTTGGAATAGATGATGGCCCTGGTTCTGCTGGTGATTGCCCGTTCGAACTCAACTCTGGGCGGCAGGGCAAAACCGGTCTCGGCCAAACAGGTCACTGGGACGAGCTTGACGCAGGCGGTTGCCGCAAATCCGGAATAGTTCGTATAGAACGGTTCCGGCACGATGACTTCGTCGCCCGCGTCGGCCACCGCGTTCAGCGCGAACGAGATTGCCTCGCTGCCGCCCGTCGTAATGAGAATGTCCTCGGCCCGCACCTTCATTCCCACGTGCTCGTAATACTGGACCAGCGCGTCAATGTAATCTTTCAAGCCTTGCGACGGCCCGTACGAAAGCACCTTGATATCGACGTTTCGATATCCGTTCATCATTTCGGCCGGGGTCTCGATATCCGGTTGGCCGATGTTCAGATGATAGACCTTGATGCCGCGGGCCTTGGCCCGGTCGGCATACGGCGCCAGCCGTCGAATCGGAGAAGCCGGCATCTCATTTGCCCGGCTGGAAAGTCTGACTTTGCTCAATGCGACTCCTCTCACGTTCGCTCTAGGCCTCACGCCTGACGCCCGGAATCTTAGGCGTCACGCGTCTGGCGTACAACGTCTTCTGAGAGCGGACACCGAGTAACTCCTAATCCGAGTACTGCTCGGCAAAACTGCCCACCGAATATACCAGAGCTTGCCGTTCGCGCAAGCGCCGAAACAGCCTCGATGAAACTCCTCCGCCCAGCGCCGTGTTGAGAGACCCACAGCGCATAGCGCCTAGGGTCTGCTCCCGGCGCCGCCGTTCCAAGATTGGTTACACGCACCATGCTGAAAGACGTGCCCAACGGCGCGGTGATTGTTGACGTGGCCGTGGACCAGGGTGGCTGCATCGAGACCACGCATCCGAGCATTCGAATCCAACCTTCTACGTCGAAGGCGTGCTCCACTATTGCGTCGCCAACATGCCGGGCGCCGTCCCGCGCACTTCAACCTTCGCGCTCACGAATGCGACGCTGCCGTATGCGCTGAAGCTTGCCAACCACGGATTCCTCGATGCGATCGCAAACGACATTGGGTTGAAGGCAGGCGTCAATACTTACGCGGGCGGCTTGACCTACGAAGCTGTCGCCGTCGCCCAGGAACGCGAATACACTTCTCTTGACGATCTAATCCGCAGCAGCACTGCGAAAACGGCTTAACCAGGAATGTCGATTGATTAGAGAGTGGGCAGGAGTCTAGCGCTGTAGGTTTTCACACCGACTTGAGCAACAGACTGTCCAGACAAGCGATTAGATCTTCCGGTGAGATTGGTTTGGCGAGATAAGCGTCTGCCTGTCGATCTTCCAGCAGCGATTCCTTTTGCTCCAACGCGCTGAGTAACACAATCGGGATGTGCGAGAGGTGAGATGTACTCCTCAAGAATCGTGACAGTTCGTGGCCATTCAGGTTCGGCATGATGGCATCGGTCACCACAACGTCCACTTTCGTTGTCAGCGTCACGCGCATGGCTTCGAGTCCATCTGCGGCGACGACCACATCGTAACCCGCACGCCGCAAGACCACTTCAAGATAGCGCCGCAGCGAACGATCATCCTCGGCCAGCAAAACGCATGGTTCGTCTACGGGCTTCTGCGCCGGGATCGGCGCATTACCTGATTCTCGTGCCGTAAACTCTTCGTGAATGAACATCGGGAGCGGAATCTTTCTGGGGCTCGGTGAGTGGCTTCGGGGCGTCTGGCAATCCTGCCAACTGTAAACAGATTATCGTTTAGGAGACTTGATTGTCAATGTTCTCCATTTGTTTGGCGGAAGGGTAGAACGGTGCTTCAACGATCAATAAACGCGCGGTTCCAGAACTCGAGCATTAACAATTGGAAGACCTGCAAGTTGTAGTCTTCGCGACCCGAGAGGTTGGCCGCGACAATTCGTCGCACTTCTTTGGAATCGAAAAGCCCTCGTCGTTTCACGGTATCTTCCGAAAGCAGATCGTCAACCATTGGGCGCAGCGCGCCGCGCAGCCACGAGCGTAACGGCGCGCCAAAGCCGGCTTTTTTTCGCCAGACGACTTCGCGCGGCAAAAGCTTTTCGAAAGCGCGCTTCAGAATGTATTTGCGTTTGAAGCCGCGCAGTTTCAAATTGGGCGGCATGCGCGCCGCCATCTCGATCATTTCGTAATTCAAAAAAGGCACGCGCACTTCGAGGTTGGCGGCCATAGACGTCTTGTCGGTCGTAATCAAATTGAGACACGGAAGAAACGTTTTTAGATCGACGTAAAGCAGTTGATTTAGCGGCGCGGCATTTTTGGCGCGCGCAAAGTAACGTCGGTGCGCGGCGTAAGCATCAATGCCGATTGTCGCCGCGCGCAGTTCATCCGAGTAGAGGCGTTGCTTGGCTGCGTCAGTGAAGTAAGTGCCATAGCCCAGGTAACGATTCTCGAAATCGAGCGCCGCACTGCGCGCAAACTTTTTTGCGTTGCGCAATGGGGCCGTCAGTCTTCCCGGCCGGCCCCCGGGTAGCGCGAAGTCGATCGCTTTCATTAGCGGTCGTCTGAGGAGTTGCGGCACCGGATCGAACGCGCCCGCGATCTTCATCGCCAGTTGGCGTGGGTAACCCGCGAACACTTCATCGCCACCCATTCCGGAAAGCATCACGCGGAGCTGCTCGCGCGCCGCACGCGAAACGAGATAACTGGGAATGGCCATTTCGATTGGCGGCTCGTCCAGGTGATAGGTAAGTTTGGATAGTAACTCAGCGACCTGCGGCTTCAACATGATCTCGTGATAGTCAGTATCGAGATGCTGACTCACGCGGCGCGCCCACTGGACGTCGTCAGGAATAATGTCGTAGCGCAGATCCTCAGCTTCAATACCGATCGTGTAGGTGCCTACCTGACGTCCGTCGCTGTGATGTTTCATCATCGCGACGATCGCCGACGAATCGATGCCGCCGGAAAGAAACGATCCGAGTGGGACGTCTGCCACCATCTCGAGCTTGACCACGCGATCGAGTGTTTCGAGCACGCGCTCCTGCCACCACGCTTCGCTTCTTCCTTCGTCAATCTCGTCAAATGAAATGTCCCACCACTCGCGCACGCTTACTTCGTTTTCGCGTACCGTCAGCACGTGACCCGGTGGCACGGTCTTGATGTTCTGAAACAATGTGTTCGGATCGGGCGCCCACAGGAATGTCAGAAACTGATGCAGCGCCTCGACGTTCAATTCAGGTTTGAGTAGACCACTGGCGAGGATCGCTTTGACTTCCGAAGCAAAGACAAAGCTGGGAGCGCAGACATCCGGTCTGCTGTTTCGAGGCCCATCAACCTGGGTGTAATAGAGCGGCTTAATGCCGACGCGGTCTCGAGCCAAGGTAAGCGTCCGCTCTTTATCATCCCAAAGCGCAAACGCAAACATGCCGTTCAAGCGCGACAGACAATCAGCGCCCCAGTGAGCCCAGGCAGCGAGCAGAACTTCAGTGTCACTTTGAGTGCGAAAGTTATGGCCTTCGGATTTGAGTTGCTCGCGCAGCTCGCGGTAATTGTAGATCTCGCCGTTGAGTGAGATTACGAATCGGCCGTCGCCCGAGAGCATTGGTTGGTGGCCGGCGCTGCTCGTGTCGATGATCGAAAGCCGACGATGACCCAGGCACGCGCGCTGGCCGGCCTCGTTGATAACGTTCGACGTCCAGACGCCCTCATCGTCGCGGCCGCGATGCTCGATGCTTTGCAGCATCGCTGGGATAAGTCTTTCTGGATCTATGCCGACTATGCCGGCGATTCCGCACATGTGTTATTGGGAAAATCCAAAAACGGAGGGACATCGCATGCCGCGTGTCCGAGTCTCTAGTCTCTGCTCCAACTCAAAACTATAGACCCGACGCTCTACAATCGGATTATTCGCGCACTGCTGTTGCGACGCAATTCGCCATTCAGCGCATTGCGTGTGTCGACAATGAGCGACGTCAATTGGCACACGCGTTGGTAATCGATCTCGCTGTGGTCGGTGACGATGACGACGCAATCGGCGGCGCGCAACTCGTCGTCAGTCAGCGGCGCCGACTGCAAGGGTTCGCCGCTTCCTTCCGTATGCGCATCGTCAAAGTTCAATTCCTTGACAAACGGATCGTGATAGCGCACGTCGGCGCCCTTGGCGCGCAAACGATCGATGATCGAAAGCGCCGGGCTCTCGCGGACGTCGTCAATGTCTTTTTTGTAGGCCACGCCGAGCAACAGAATGCGCGATCCCTTCATCGCCTTGCGCTCGTTGTTCAGACCATCTGAAACAAGTTGCACCACATGTTCCGGCATGCGCGAATTCACTTCTTCCGCCAAACCGATGAAGCGCGAATCGAACCCATGCTGCCGTGCTTTCCACGAGAGATAATGCGGATCGAGCGGGATGCAGTGGCCGCCAATTCCGGGTCCAGGGTAGAACGGCATGAAACCAAACGGCTTTGTGGCCGCGGCGCGAATCACTTCCCAGGTGTCAATGTTCAGCGCGTAACACAGCCGCGCCATCTCGTTTGCCATGCCGATGTTTACGGCGCGAAATGTGTTCTCGAGTAACTTCGCCGCCTCGGCAACGCGCGCGGAACTTACCGCATGAACGTCTTTTACAATCTGCGAATAAAGATGGGCCGCGGCCTCAGTTGAATCTGCAGTCACACCGCCGACGACCTTCGGAATGTTGTGAGTTTGATATTGCGGGTTGCCGGGATCGACTCGCTCGGGAGAAAACGCCAGCAGAAAATCTTCGTCGAGCTTTAGCCCAGTTTCTTCAAACATTGGCAGCAGCACTTCATTAGTAGTGCCGGGATAGGTCGTTGACTCCAGAATGATCAACTGTCCGCGACGCAGGCGCTGCTTGATCTCTTCTGCCGCAGCCATGATGTAGGAAATGTCCGGCTCCTTTGTCTTTCGCAGCGGTGTGGGAACGCAGATGATTATCGCGTCGCACTCTTTCAAATGATCGAAGTCAGTTGTGGCCTGCAGCCGCCCGCCTTCAACCAACTCCTTGACGATGGCCGACTCGATGTCACCGACGTAAGACTCTCCCGCATTGATCGTTGCGGCTTTAGTTTGATCTACTTCGAATCCGACGGAAGCGAAACCGCCGCGCGCAAACTCGACCACCAGCGGCAGACCGACGTAGCCAAGCCCAACCACGCCGACACGCGCGCTCTTTTCAGTGATCCGTTTAATAAGTTGTTCTTTGATCATTTAGCGGACTTCAAGAGTTGTGCTTGGGTCAATACGACGGGCAGGAGTGGCTTGCGATTTCAACATTCAATCGAAGTAAGACTATTTGCGCATCGCGCGCGCTGTCAAGGAAGAGAGCACGGCGCTTGGCATGGTCGTTACGACACAACCAGTAGGTCAGGTCTTTGAGTTGCGCGCTCTCGTCACCGTTCAATTAATTTAATCACGAGCTGGCCGCCCGATTTCCAAGCCACCGGCGGAACGACTCTTGACTTTCGCCTGATGGTTTGCCAAGCAACAGATTCTCGACACTGATATCTTCGTCCAGATCGGGCCAGTGAATTCCCTCTCTGTCTCCGATCCATCTCCAATTGTTTCTCTCCTCGGGCGTTCCGTTAACCAGCCGCGGATACCACGCCAGGGGGACTGAGATCGACCGAGCGTCGCTTAAGTCGACAATCAAGTTGTCCTCTGTGACGACGACGTTCTGGGCCTTGGTTTCAGCGACTAAAGTACTCATTCCAACTTATCACCAACTCTTCTCTGTGCTCTTCTACGAGTTTTTGGATGCGATTGATTTCGCTACTGCCGAACCCGCCGCTGCGTTGCAACCTCACTGGATCGAGCCAGAATTTGGCTACCTGGTTGTCGCGTTCCATGTGAATATGTTCGGGTTCGTCGCGATCACCAGCGTAGAAATAGAACCTATAGGGTCCAATTCGCGAGACAGTCGGCATCGCGTTCCTTCACCACCACTCTCAACTTGAGACTCTAACCAGCGGCAGCGTTGGTGTCAACGGGCCAATAACATTAAATCGACATAACCGCGTACTCCCCGTGGGTTCACCTACCAAGCCACACGCAGCCCATGCCCTATTTCACCCACTCGTCGGCGATCTCGGTTTCCACTTTCACCGGCACGGTTTTCAAATACTCTTCACCGGCGACGCACATCGCGCGTTCAACTTTCCGCGCAACCTCTTCTGCTTCACCGGCGTCAACCTCGACGACGATTTCGTCGTGAATGATGTTCACGATCTTCGCCGAAGTACCGCGCAAATCATCCTCCAGCAGACGCAACGCCCGTTTCAGGATGTCGGCGCTGGTGCCCTGGATGGGCGTGTTCTTGCCGTTGCGCTGCGTCATTGAAATCTGCTGCCGATCGTTTTCATCGTAACGGAAACGAACCAGACGTCCTGACGCCGTGCGCGCCTGACGCTCGCGTACTGCGCGACTGGCCGCATCACGCAAATAGTTATCGAGCTGGCGATAGGTCGCGAAGTATTTTCGCAAGACGTTTTCGGCCTCCGGCACCGTCAAGCCGGTCAGCATCGAGAAGCGCTGCGCGCCGATGCCGTAGACCACGCCAAAGTTCAAACGCTTCGCAAAGTCGCGCTGCTCTTTCGTGACTTGATCGAGCGGCGCATTAAAGACTTCAGCAGCAGTGACGCGATGCAGATCGGCGCCCGAGTTGAATGCTTCAATGAATCCCCGATCACCCGAGAACTCCGCGAGAATGCGCAGCTCAATCTGCGAATAATCAGCGATGACCAGCTTGCGGTCCGCGGGATAGCCACTGAAGCAGCGGCGATACTCAGTCGCATGCGGTACTTGTTGAATGTTTGGATTCGTGCACGAGAATCTTCCAGTCGGCGCGCCAATCTGACGAAAGTCCGCATGCAATCTTCCCGTCACGGGATTGATCATCTCGATGATGTTCTGGCCGTAACTCGTGAGCGCCTTCTGCACAGTCCGATAGTCGAGCAGCTTTGCGACTACCGGATACTGCGCCGCGAGCGGCTGCAGTTTCCAGTTGCGCGTCGAATCAGGCAACGGAATGCCCATACGATTGAGCGCCTCAGTTACCTGTTGCTGCGAATCCAGATTGATGTTTGCGCGCGGCGGACCAAAGAGCGATTGTTGCGCGGCATCCTTGCCAAGAACCTCCTGCAGATCGTCAGCCAGTTCGGCGCGTCTCTTCTCGATGATCGCTAACTGCTCGAGCCAGCGATCCTTGTGCAGGTAAAAGCCGGCCAGCTCGATGTTGGCTACAGGGATCACGCATTCAAATTCCAGTTGCGCGCACTTCACGAGCGAATCGGATTTCAGTCGTTCGATCAGCTTTTCACGCAATGGCAAGAGGATCGCGGCGTCGCGGGCGGCGTATTCCAGTTGCGCTTCGGATAATTCGAATTCCCAATTGCTCAGCCGCTCGGTTTTATCAACCGATTCGTTCAGATAACGCGACGCGACAACTTCCAGGCCGTGCCGTTCTTCGATGTCGCCGGCGCTGACCAACTGACTCGCCAGCAAAGTATCAAACAGCCCGCCGAGATCGACTCCGAGATTGTGCTTGATGAACTTCGCGTCGAACTTTGCGTTATGCGCGATCTTGATGGGCCGCGGCGCAGCGAGCAATCGTTTGAGCGGAGCGAGTGCTTCGTTTTTTGCGAAGTCGCCGTTCGGGAATGCGCCGAGGTCGACAATGCGCACGCCCTCCGGAGCAGCGAGTTGGATCAGACGCAGGCGCGCGTTGTAGGGATCGAGTTCAGTGGTTTCCGTGTCGAGGCCGATTGCGGATTGCGTCTCAAGATACTCAACCGTCTGACGAATTTCATCTGCTGTTTTTATTACCTGATATTTGGTTGTGGTCATCAATTACTTCTGGCAGCTCCGTCAGGAGCGGAATATTTATAGAGACCCGCAAAATTTAGTGAACGAGCTCCGTCAGGAGCGGCATATGCCGCCCCGCTGGGGCTTAACAATACTAAGGACGACACCGCGAGCTATAAATATGCCGTCCCTACGGGACTTCAGATCTTTTCATTTTCTTACGCAAACGATGTCTCGAAATGTTCGCGCGGTCTACTCATTAACTGAACGGCCCTTCGTTCTTCAGTCCGAGCAAACGCTTCAGCATCAATATCTGTCCCTTGTGCTGCGCTTCGTGATCGATCAAGTGATGCAGAATCCAGCGCAGGTCCTGCTCCTGAGTCTTGTCGTGCCAATCAAAGGTAAAGATACGGTTGAGATCGCCATCGTTAAATGACGCAAGCACGCTGCGAGTCTGCTCGCGAACCGCGTCGGCCTGATGCAAACAAAACTCGGCTGAGTAGGCATGGTTGGCGACGCGATCGGGCTCTTTTAGCGCGTCCCAAAAAGGCGCGCGACGATCTTCGTCGTTGAGCTTATGGCCTGAGACCACGCATTGCATCCAAAACCACTCGGCCTCGCCAATGTGCAGCACAAGCGCGCCGACAGAATGTGCGCCGGGCACCGCGTGGCGGCCAATTTCTTCATCAGACATTCCGCCGACGGCTTCGCGCAGCTGCTCGCGGACTTCGTCCATGCCGGCGGCATAGAAATTTATTGCCGTAGGAACTCCGCCCGCGGGTAACAGAACTTTTTTCTTGATTGACATGATCTTATGAAAAGTCTAACGCGCTGTGTTGAAATAAACGCTACGTGCAAGGTTCGCTGTAGCGAAGCACTAAGCTTTTTCCGCCAAACCGAAACCGCATGAATGACAGATAGGCGTTTTTCGGATCGGTGGGATGTTTCGCGACCTCCTCGCCTTTGGGCAGCTTGATTTCCTCCCGCGCGACAAAACGCAACGCAGAAGTTTCTGATATTTCCAGAATCAGGCTTTCAATTCCCGTATCGAGATAAAGCTTCGTGCCATCGCTCGAAACGCCAAGCGGCTCGCCTTGACTGGGAACCTGCCAGGTGCGCAAGACTTTTCTCATTGTTTGGTCAACAAGACTCATCTCGTCGAGATGGAATGAGCGAGGTCGCACCAGAAGGTATTTCTTGCCGCCGGCAAGTAACTCGATTTGCTGCGCGGTTACTTTGGTGGCCGGAATGCTGACGAAACATTCGCCGCACATTCCTCCTCCTTCTCCTTCTTCTTCAATATTGCGGCCTGTCTCGAACGTAAGCTGGACGCCGTCCGTTTGTTTCATCGGTAGCTTGTACGTGCGCGTCTTTGTTTGCGCGCCGCGACCTCTAGGAGTCGGATTGTACTGGTTAATGAACTCGCACAGGTCAAACTGAAAATCGAAACCCTTCTTAGCCAATAAGTCATTCGCGTATTTCGCTAAAACCGTCGGCTCAATATTCGGCTCAGCCTCCAGCTTCTTTTGCAAGGCATCAATGATGTTTGACGGAACGATTCTGAGCGGCGACTTCGCGCTCTGAGCTGAAGTGCCACTGATTAATCCGCCGGCAAGAAAAATCAACGCGAGCAGCGCTGAGAAAAGTTTCATCCGTTGGCCTCCTTTTGCACGTCCCCTGGCTTTACGAGTGTCAACATTAACAGCGCGGCCGTTCCGCCCAGCGCGGCGCTCATTAAGAACGCGGTTGCCGGGCCGCGCCACTTCCAGACGGCGCCCATCAAAAGCGACGCCGGCAAAACTGTGATGCTGAATGCCAGATTATACAACCCGTACGCCGTGCCGCGCTGCTCGGGGCGAACCAAATCGGCGACCAGCGCTTTCTCCGCGCCTTCAGCCAAACCGAAATAGATGCCGTAAATCAAAAACAATATCCAAACGGACACTCCCTTGCTGACAAACGCAAAGCCCGCGTAGACCGCTGCGTATAGCAACCAGCCCGAAACGATCAAACTTCGTCTGCCGACTCGATCCGAAAGGTCGCCGCCCAACAGCGAGCTTACAACCTTGCTCGCATGCAATGCCGCCCACAAAAGCGGAAGCATCAGAACCGATACGCCCGCCGTTTGCGCGCGCAACAGAAGAAAAGCGTCGGAAGAATTGGAAAGAGTAAAGAGCGCCACCAGAAAAAGAAAGCGTTTGAAATTTCCGTCAAAGCCCGAGAGCGAAAAACTCAGCGATGGCAATTCGTGACTCGCTCTTTTTTTGTGCGGCGATTCGCGCATGAAAAACGCGGCGACCAGCACCGCAGCCAGCGCGGGTATCGAAGCTACAAGAAAGATCCTGGTGTAGTCGTGGGCCGTCGGCGCGTTTCGATTTACCGCAATCAGCATCACCAGCAGAAAACCAATCACTGGTCCGATCATCGCGCCCGCGTGATCCATCGCGCGGTGAAAGCCAAAGGCAATTCCACGCTGTTCGATTGCGACCGTGTCGGCAATCATTGCGTCGCGCGGCGCCGTGCGTATCCCTTTGCCGGCCCGGTCGGCAAGACGGATCGCCAGCACCTGATGCCAGGTTGTGGCAAACGCCAGCAGCGGGCGCATGAAATTGGCCAGCGCATATCCGAGAACGACAATTGGCTTGCGCTTGCCAAACCGATCACTAAAGTAACCGGCGAACAGTTTCAGCAGACTCGAAAGCGATTCCGCGGCGCCTTCGATCAAACCGATCACGGCCGGCGAAGCACCGAGGGTCAAAGAAAGAAAGACGGGCAGCAGCGGATAAATGATTTCGCTGGAGGCGTCGTTCAACAGACTAACCAAACCGATGGCGAAGACGTTGCGCGGCAGGGCGCGGTAACGTTGCCATAGTCCTGGTGTTTTGATCTGAAAGTTTGATGCTGCCTGATCGGCGTCGTCAGCGTCTGGTGTGCCCATGATGATGTGCGCCGCTCAGCGGGAATTCGCGCGCCGGCTGGCGGCAGGCCGCGGTGTCTTGTGCGACGAGGATGAAGTGAACCAGCCGTTCCACCAGCCAAATGCCGCAACGATCAAGAGAGTCGCGATCACGATTCCGGAAAGCAGCAAACGGATGACCATTCGAATCACAAACTTCGCAATGAGGAACAGCAACACGACGGCGATGACCGTGATGACTACAAACGTGATGTTGAATTCCATTGGATCAGCGATGGTCTAGCTTACGGCTTTGTATAGCTCGCTCGCACCGTCGTCTTGATGTTGCCGCGCACGTTAAAATCGCCTTCGATCTCGACGCTCAGCGGATCGCAGGCGCGCACAAAGTCTTCAAGAATCACATTGATCACGTGCTCGTGAAAAATCTTCACGTCGCGAAAGGAATTGATGTACAGCTTCAAACTCTTCAGCTCGACACAGCGCTCATTGGGAACATATTCGATCCGGATAGTCGCAAAATCCGGAAAGTCCGAGAATGGACAGATGGCGGTGAATTCCGGCATCTCAAAGTTGATCTTGATCTCGCGTCCGGGAAATTCGTAAGGGAAAGTATCGAGCGGGCAAAGGTTCATCTCCGCGCGCGGCGTCGAGCGAATGTCGAGGTTCTGTTGGTTGACGAGCGGCAGTGTCATTTCTTTCCCTGCTCCTGAAGTGCTAAGTGATCTTACCTGCCTGCTCGTCCTACGCAAAGCGGCTACGTTCGCGCCCGAGCGTAAAGATCTTGACCAGCACCAGGCCCGCTACAAAACCGCCGATGTGCGCGGCGTAGGCGACACCGCCGGTTTGTGTGCCGCCGCCGAGCATGCCGAGGCCGCTGATCAATTGAAACGCGAACCAGATGCCGATGGCAACGTAAGCCGGCACGTCTGTCAAAAAGCGAAACAAGATCACGGTGACTCGGCGAGTGGGAAACATCAACAGGTAGCCACCGAGCACTCCCGAGATCGCGCCGGAAGCGCCCAGGCTCGGAATGTACAAGCTCTGCTGATCAGCGCTCAGCGCAACAGTCGCGAAGACATGCGAGAGCGACGCAAGGATGCCGCAAACGAGATAAAAGATCAGATACCGCACGTGGCCCATGCGGTCCTCGACGTTGTCGCCAAAGATCCAAAGAAACAACATGTTGCCCAGAATGTGAGCGATGCCGCCGTGCATGAACATCGAGGTGATAAGCGTCAGGTAAACCGACACCGGCGTCGGTTGGAGACCCGGCACTACGAGCTGCTGGCCCGTGAGTGGCTGTACCAGCACCCGATCGCGCGTGACGACGTCCTTGCCACTGACGATCTCTTCGGGCACGGTCGAGTAGGCGTAAGTGAACTTGTCGTTTGATCCGAGCCCCTGCAGAAAAACAAAGACGAGGATGTTGACCGCGATCAATACGTAGTTGACGACCGGCGTCGTCAAGCGATCGGAGTTGTCGTCGTAGAGCGGAAAAACCATTTCAGTAGATCGAGTTCCGAAGTTGAGAAGGTCGAAAGCCGCAAACTATCTTTCATCCGTCGCAAGCGTAATGACAGAAAACTACTTATTCCTTGTTGATTCAGTCTCCATCGGCCGCAGCGTCGGCCAGCGCCAGGTCTCCAGCCGCGATTTCCGACTTGATCTCCTCCGGCGTGCCAAAGACGCGCGCCTTTTCATCGTCAAACTCGCCTTCCCAACGCGCCACCACAACGGTCGCCAGACAATTCCCTAGAACGTTGACTGACGTGCGGCCCATGTCCATCAATTCGTCCACGCCGAAGATGACCGCGACGCCAATCGGGCCCAGGTTGCCGGGCATGAAACTGTTCAGCGTGGCGAGCAGAATCACGAGCGCCGCGCGCGGCACGCCGGCGACGCCTTTCGAAGTGATCATCAGCGTCAGCATCATGAAGAGCTGCCGGCCAAAACTCATGTGGCCGATCGTTGGCTCCGCAGCCTGCGCCACGAATACTGAAGCCATCGCGAGATAAAGCGTCGTGCCGTCGAGATTGAAGCTGTATCCGGTCGGCATGACAAACCCGACTATGCGTCTTGGCACGCCGAGCCGCTCCATGTTCTCCATCGCTTTCGGCAAAGCGGATTCACTGCTCGTTGTTGCAAACGCGATCGTGAACGGTTCGCGTATGGCTTTGAAGAACTGCTTGATCGGAACGCGCGCGATCATCATCACTGAGCCCAGCACCACAAATACAAAAATGAAGAGCGCGAGATAAAGCGAACCGATCAACTTACCGAGATTCCAAAGCACAGTCAGGCCGTTGGTGGCGATCGTGTGCGCCATCGCCGCGCCGACGCCGATGGGTGCAAACATCATCACGTAATTCGTGAACTTGAACATCACCTGCGACAGCGCATCGCAGCCGCGGAGAATCGGCGCCGCGCGCTGGCCCATCGCCGAAACCGCCATCGCGAACAAAACTGAGAACGCGACGATCTGCAAGACATCGCCGCGCACCATCGAATCGATCACGCTCGCGGGAAAAATGTGCACCAGCAGATCGCGAAAGCCTTGGGGCTGAGTCTTGACGAGTTGAGTAATGTCGCCGCCGCCGGTAAGCGCAACGCCCGCGCCTGGCTTCGTCAGGTTCACGATGCCGAGGCCGATGAACAGCGCAATCGTCGTAACGATTTCAAAGTAAAGCAGTGCCTTCGCACCCATGCGCCCAACTTTTTTCAGATCGCCGCCACCGGCAATGCCGACGACCAGGGTTGAGAAAATGAGCGGCGCAATGATCGACTTGATGAGGTTGAGAAAGATGTCGCGGAGAAAGTAAATCTTGTTGCCCCAGTTCGGGCTTAGGTAACCGAGCACGCCGCCCAGCACCAGACCGATCATGATCTGCGTTGTCAGCGACGGCCTGTACCAGGGACGCTTCGTTCTCAATTCAGCTCGGGTTGTCATCTCTGTTAGCCAGCCGACTCTGCGTCTTTGCTCCTTTGCGGCTTTGCGTGAAACCACCTGCTCGCTACCGATCGTGGTTTCGGTAACGACTCATCTTCCCCAACGCAGTTTGTCCCGCAACACGTCGAAGTAATTTCGATTCGCAGGCTGCACTAAATTGAAAGTTGTTTTGCTCTTCCTGATCACTACGACGTCTTCCGCCTGGAGCGGAAATCCAACCTGGCCGTCGAGCGTAAGCGCCACTTCTTCGTTCCGAGTCTTCAAACGTAATTCGATCATCGACTCGTCGGGTACGACGATGGGACGATTCGAGAGCGTGAACGGGCAGATCGGCGTGATCACTACAGCGTTCATCGAAGGATAGATCACGGGACCACCGGCTGAGAGGTTATAAGCCGTCGAGCCTGTGGGCGTCGAGACAATTAAACCGTCCGCGCGAAACGAATTTACGAACTGCTGATTCAAGTAAGCTTCGATCTCGATGATCCGGGCGAGCGCAGACTTGTTTATTACGACGTCGTTCAAAACGCGACTATGGGTTACCTGCTCGGAACCGCGCAGGAGTTCAACCGCCAGCATCACGCGCCGGTCGAGCCGATAGCTGCCGGCGAGAATCGACTCCAGCGCGGAGTAGAGTTCTTCAATGCGAAACTCGGCGAGATAGCCCAGCCCGCCGTAGTTGACACCGAGCACCGGCACTTCCGTATCTGCAATCATGCGCGCGGTGGAGATCATCGTGCCGTCACCACCCAGCACCAGCATCAAATCGACGTTAGCGGACAGCTTGTCTGGCTCTACAATTTCCACCGCGCAGCCGGTTGCGTGCTCGATAGACTCGCGTTCGATCTCCGGGCCACCGACCAGCGTGATACCGCGCTGATTGAGCCACTCCACTAACTCGCAAAGCGTCTTCAACGCATCCGGTTGATGCGGTTTGACGACAATGCCAATGCGCTTGATCGTGGCCATGGTGTAACGGGGGTAATAATTAACCACAAAGACACAAAGAGCACAAAGGATAAAACGACATGAGGCAAGCATTCAGCAACAGCGCCTTCGCGGAAATCCCCGGCGTTGAATGAAATCATCAAACGCTGTATCTTCCAAAACTGAAACTATGGACGAGAGCAAAGACAACCATGCCAGCCGGGGATTGGACGAGAAGACCGTCGACCCTGACGCTGTCAAACAGTTTCAGCGCTGGTTTGACGAGGCGCGCGGTGCGGTCCCGCTGTTGCCGGAAGCAATGACGCTGGCCACGGCAACGCCAGACGGGAAGCCTTCGGCGAGATTGATCCTGCTGAAGCAAGTGGACGCGCAGGGATTCGTCTTCTACACAAATTTCCGTAGCAGCAAGGCGCGCGAGCTGGAGTCAAATCCTTTTGCTTCCCTGGTCTTCTACTGGCCGCAATTGGAGCGACAGGTGCGAGTCGAAGGAACGGTGACCCGCACTTCAGCGGCGGAGGCGGACGAGTATTTTCGATCGCGTCCGCGCGACAGCCAGATTGGCGCGCTCGCATCGCCACAGAGCGAAGCGATTTCAAGCCGCGATGTATTGGAGCAGCGTTTTGCGGAGCTGGAAGCAGAGTATCGCGATCGAGAAGTTGAGCGCCCGGAACATTGGGGCGGCTATCGATTGAAACCTGAGCGGATAGAATTTTGGCAGGGTCGTCCCGGCCGCCTTCACGACCGGCTGCTTTATGAACTCCAACCCGACGGAAGTTGGAGAATCAAGCGTCTCGCGCCTTAATTCCTGTCAGAACCCCGACCTGTCGGGGTAGCGGGCGGTTTTATCTTCGAAGTAACCATCCTCCTAGGCTGCACTACAGCTCATCGGAAGCGCGAACCGGCCGAGGGTTTCGGCAACGACTCCACCAGATGATCGAAGCCCAACCAAATGCTCCAGCTATGATGATAAAAGGCGACGGGAAACACGAGCGCGACAATGAAGAGGATCGTCAGCACGAGTTGATCATTGCCGCTGATTACCGGCAGAGAAATAAGATAGAAAGTTAGAATTACAACCTCCGTCGTAACCACATTAACCAGAATCGCGCCCACAAAAAAGCCTTCCTCGCGGTTGAACATCACCCCACACGAAGAGCACTGATCTTTTATTTTGAATGGACGCTTAACGATTGACGCTTGGCCGCAAGCCGGGCAGCGAAGTTTCAGACAGCGGAACAGCGTGCTAATGATTGTTTTGAAATCTCTTTTCATAAGCTGCCGGCCTTAAATCGGTCGCAGCGCACTGCGCGCGAGTTTCTTTTTTAGATCCACGTAGCCCTGGTGGCCGGCGACCAGGTCGCCGAGGACTTTCTTGATGCCACGATGACCCCACGCGAACTCGATCATTCTTTCAGTGAACGGCGCGCCCCAGAAGTTGCCGTAGAAGCGCTGGCGCATTTGTGAAGCGCGCTGCAGCTCGCCGCCAAAATCTTCGCGCCAGCGCTTTTCATATTCCAACGGCGCGCCTGCGAGATAACAGTCGGCGAAGACTTCTGCCGAGCGAAGGGCATAGTAAATTCCTTCGCCCGTTACCGGATCCGCAAAACCAGCGGCGTCGCCGAGCAACGCCCATCCTTCACCGCAGGCGCGGCGTGTGTCCCACGTTTTCGGCGCAAGGCCTGGAATGCGTGCGGCGTAACGTTCGGCTGTAGTTTGCAGAAACTCTCGGAGGCGTGCATCTCTCTCACGATCTGTTTTTCTACTGGTCCAAAGTTTCGCTTTCCGGTCTTCGCGCATGCGGTAGTACCCGAGCATGAAATTCCAGAGCAACTGATCGAGCGGCTCGTGCTCAAACGCATCCTGCGCAGTCGCGATGCCGAACGAGATGTGATCAAGCCGCGGAAAGGCCCAGGCGTATCCAACCCAGCCGGGAAGAAAAGCAACGACGGTGGGCGCGTCATCATTGGCCGGCAAAGGAGCGCGATAGCCGAACGCGACTTCCATTTCTGAAGGCGGCAACGGACCAGCGAGCCTTTTGGCGATCGCACTATTCGCGCCGTCCGCACCAACAAGAATTCTGCTGCCGATCCACCCGGCGCCGTTCGCTCCTTTCATGATCCAGCCATTGTCTGTTTTCGAAATTCGCCGGCTCGAGATCTTTTCTTTGAAGATGTAAGCGCCGGCGGCGCGCGCGCGTTCGAGCAAGTATGAATCAAACGCGCGGCGCGAATAGATAGCGAACGGTTCGTCGAGTTTCAGATGCAGCCCACGACCCGAAGGCGCGTACATCTCAAGCTCGACTACGCTGCGGCCCACGGCGTTGAGCAGATGTGGCCAGGCCTTGAGTGCCTTGGCTGTGACGCCGCCGCCGCAGGCCTTCGGCTCACCTTCGGGCCGGCCATCAAACAATGCCACGCGTGTGCCGCCTGCGGCGAGGCGCTCCGCGGCAAACGATCCGGCGGGACCAGCGCCCACGATTAGTACCTCAAATCTTTCCATCATAATTATTTTGCTGCACGCTCATGATAAGGTCTTTGATTACGCGAGAGCAATTACCGTTCATTTGGCGCGCGCGTTGGTGATAGAATAGCGCCGTTTCCTGACACGTTTCGTCTGCGACCACGGCTCATCAGGAGAGGCGTGGGCTGAGGTATTGGTTTCGATTCCTTCACTGTCGCTTTTCGCTGAGATAAGACGCTTCGGTTTTCCGTAGTTGAGGTACCACGATGGGAAACACCGGCTCCATAGTTTTTTCCGGGATCGCGCCGCATCCGCCGATCATGGTCCCGGAAGTCGGCCATGAATCGATTGCCGAAGTGCGCGGCTCAATCGAAGCGATGGCGGAATTAACGCGCCGGCTGATCGAGAGCGGCGCCGAAACACTTGTACTAATCTCGCCTCACGCGCCGCTGGATCCTAAGGCCTTCGTCGCATATCAAGGCCCAGACCTTTATGGCGACTTTGCAAACTTTCGCGCGCCGGAAGCAACTGTGGAGGCCGAGCTTGACGCAGAACTTCTCAACGCGATTGCGAAAGAGGCCGAAGCACAAAGTTACGAGGTCGTTCCGCTCCGCGCTCACGACCTGGACCACGGCACCGCAGTGCCGCTCTATTTTCTACAGCGCAACGGTTGGAATGGGCGCGTTGTGGCGCTCGGGTACAGCTTTCTTACAAATAACGACCACCTGCAATTTGGCGCGTGCATCAGAAGGGCCGCGGAAAACTCGAACCGTCCGGTAGCTTTTGTTGCCAGCGGTGATCTAAGTCATCGTCTCAAACCCGAAGCGCCGGCCGGCTACAACGCGTCGGCTCATTTGTTTGACGAAGAAGTCGTAGCTGCCCTACGAGCAAACGATCCCGATCGGATCATCAACGTGGATCAGGGTCTGCGTGCCCTTGCGGGCGAGTGTGGTTATCGTTCGATGCTCGTCGCTTTTGGTGTGACGAAAGAGTTGCCTCTGTCGTGCGAAGTATTAAGTTACGAAGCGCCCTTTGGCGTTGGCTATCTGGTGGCCCAGCTAACGAATCAAAAGTCGGCGGCGCAAATTCAGAAAACCGATCAGCAATTCGCTGCAACGGAAATCAAAGTGAAGGAAGACGACGGAAAGAGTTTGCCGGCGCTGGCGCGCGAGGTTGTCGAGACGTTCGTGCGCACTGGCTCGCAAATGAAGGCGCCTGAGAATCCCTCAGGCCTGCTGGCTGAGCGCGCGGCGTGTTTTGTTTCAATAAAGACGAAGGACGGAGATCTGCGCGGGTGCATCGGAACGATCGAACCTTCCTGCGACACTCTCGCCGAAGAATTGATCGCGAATGCGATCTGCGCAGCGACGCGCGATCCGCGGTTTACGCCGGTGTGTGAAGATGAACTTCCGCACTTGCGCTATTCCGTCGACATCCTGTCGGCGCCTGAGCCCGCCACGTTTGAAGAACTCGATCCTGCGGTCTATGGAGTGATTGTTGAAGCTGAAGAGGGTCGGCGACGCGGGTTGCTGCTGCCAGACATCGAAGGAGTTGAGACGGCCGACAAGCAGGTGGGGATTGCTTCACGCAAAGCCGGCATCGCTCCGGGAACGCCGGTTAAGCTTTTTCGTTTTCGCGTAGAGCGATTTCGTGAGGGCTTTGATTAACCCGTTGCGCCCTCCCTAACGGTCGGGCTTCTGCCCCGGCGATTAGACGTCGAGGTTCCGCACGTCGAGCGCGTTGTCCTCGATGAACTTGCGGCGCGGTTCGACAGCGTCGCCCATCAGCACGGTGAAGATCTCATCGGTCTCAACTGCGTCATCGATTCTTACTTGCAGGAGCGTGCGTTTCTCGGGATTCATCGTGGTTTCCCAAAGCTGCTCCGGATTCATCTCGCCGAGACCCTTGTAACGTTGAATGGTCAAATCCTTTTTCGCCGCGGCCAGCACGCGCTCGAGTAATTCTTCACGAGTCGCGACCTCTTGCTTTGTGCCATTCTCGCCGACAGTAAATGGGGCGGCCAGTTGATCCTCGAGCCCGGTGTATAACTCAAGGGCTTTTTGAAACTCGACATAGCTGGCAAAGTTCCAGTCGATCTTGACGCTGTTGCCAGAGGTAGTCGTCGTTTGGATTTCCCACAGGCCGTGCTCTTCGTCAGTTGAGAGTTCGGTTTCGTAACCCGCCTTGGCCAGTCCTGACTCGACCTTACCCATCAGCTCGCCGTCCTGGAAGACCTTGCGGAGCGTGGCGCCCTCTTTGCGAAGCACTCCTTTCTTCCCACCAAATGCTTCGAGGAGAATGGTCAGCAATTTTGCGTCGCCGACTACGCGGCGTGCGGCGCGCTCGCAGTAGTGTTTCAACTCGACCATTCGCTCCAGCACGCGCGCCAGTTCCTGGCCTTCGATTTCCTGCTTGGCGCCCGCGGGCTTCACCTTCATATCAGCCGTGGCCATGCGCATCAGGTAGCGCGTCATCGAGCCTTCGTCCTTGATGTACTCTTCTTTCTTGCCGCGCTTAACCTTGAAGAGCGGTGGCTGAGCGATAAAGACGTGGCCTTGTTCGACAAGGGCGGCCATCTGCCGGTAGAAGAAAGTCAGCAACAGCGTGCGAATGTGCGAGCCGTCGACGTCGGCGTCGGTCATCAGGATGATCTTGTGATAGCGCAACTTGCTGATATCGAAATCTTCTTTGCCTATGCCGGTGCCGAGCGCGGTGATGAGCGATTTAATCTCGCTATGACCGAGCATCTTGTCGAAGCGCGCTTTTTCGACGTTCAGGATTTTTCCCTTGAGCGGAAGGATGGCCTGGTTCTTACGATCGCGACCCTGCTTGGCTGAGCCGCCGGCGGAATCGCCCTCAACGATGTAGATTTCCGACTTCGCCGGGTCGCGCTCCTGACAATCGGCAAGTTTTCCCGGCAACATGGTCGAACCCATTGCGCCTTTGCGCACGATCTCGCGCGCCTTGCGCGCCGCGTCGCGGGCTCGCGCTGCGTCCAGAGCCTTGCCCACGATTCGCTTCGCCACGCTCGGGTTCTGTTCGAGATATTCGGTAAGCCTTTCGTTCAGGAACGATTCAACCGCGCCCTTCACATCCGAATTCAGCTTGCCTTTTGTCTGGCCCTCGAACTGAGGCTGCGGCAGCTTCACTGAAATGACCGCTACCAGGCCTTCGCGCACATCGTCTCCGGTCAGCGAGGTCTTGAAATTCTTTGCCAGCCCGGACGATTGCGCATAAGCGTTAATAGTGCGCGTAAACGCCGAGCGAAATCCAGACAGGTGCGTGCCGCCGTCAACGGTGTTGATGTTGTTGGCGAACGAATAGACCTTCTCGTCGTAGCCGTCGTTGTACTGAATAGCAACCTCGATCGAGAGTGCTTCGTTCTCGCGCTCGAAATAGAGCGGCTTGTCGTGAATCGTGGCCTTGTTCTTGTTGAGATGTTTGACGAATTCGGCAATGCCGCCTTTGTAGTAAAACTCGTGCGACTTTTCCGGCTCCTCGCGTTCGTCCTTGATCGTGATGCGGATGCCCTTATTCAAGAACGCCTTCTCGCGGAGACGCTCTGATAGTTTGTCAAAACTAAACTCGACCAGATCGAAGATCTGAGCATCAGGCCTGAAAGTAATCTTGGTCCCGCGCTTTCTGGTCTTCCCGGTCTGCTTCAGCGAACCGCCCGACGCAACGCCGCGAACAAACTCCTGCTCGTAAGTCTTACCCTCTCGCCAGATTTCCAGATGCAGAGACTCTGAAAGAAAATTGACGACTGATACGCCGACGCCGTGCAAACCGCCGGAGACCTTGTAGGCGTTTGTATCAAACTTGCCGCCGGCGTGAAGTTTGGTCATCACCACTTCCGCCGCTGATTTTCTTTCCTTTTTTATTTCATCAACCGGAATGCCGCGTCCGTTGTCGATCACGGTAACCGAGTTATCAAGGTGGATCGCGACGTCGATTGTGTCGCAATATCCGGCGAGTGCTTCGTCTATAGAGTTGTCAACTACTTCGTAAACTAAATGATGAAGGCCTAGTTCTCCGGTCGACCCTATGTACATGGCGGGGCGCTTGCGAACCGCGTCTCTTCCTTCGAGGATCGTAATCGAAGATGAGTCGTAAGCCGCGCCCTTCTTGCTCGTTACTGTTGTACCTGCTGTTGCCAATCGTGTCTCCTTAAATAAATCGTGATCGCTGTTTTCACGCCCCTTCGGCTGTCGCCACGAGCGCTGGAATAATTTGCGCTTCGCTCCTCGAAGCTACTACGGCGCCGTTCTCAATATTGAAAAGCTTCGCCCCGGATACAAACTCTCCAACATGGTTCCGTTTGGAAGTTGTAATGAAGGTTTGCGTGCGCCCTTCCAGGTATTCCAGGAGACTGTTAATCCTCTTTTCGTCAAGCTCGGCATCGACATCGTCGATGAGGAAAAGGGGGTAATCATCGTGAGTTGAATTATACAACGAAATCGCTGCTAAGTCTAATAATAACAATGTGCTACGTTGCTGGCCCGCGCTACCGTAAACCCTCATCTCGCGACCGTCAAAAAGGATCGCCAGTTCGTCGCGATGCGGACCGATCAACGAGCGCCCGGCTGCGATTTCGGCCGGCAGACGAAGCCGTAGTCGCTCTGCCAGCAATTGTTCGTAATCATTCAGATCGCCTTTGCCCTCGAGTGACGAAACGTAGCGAAGGAAAACTTCCTCTTGTGCGAAGACGCGGCGCTCAAGAACATGGTTCAGCCTTTCAACGTAATCCAGTCGCGATCGATGAACCTGGTGCGCCAGCCCCACGAGCTGCTTGTTCCAGGGCGCGACCAAATCATCCGTTTCAGCCAGGCTGAATTCCTTATCAGAGGAGTCCTGCAAGATTCGGTTCTTCTGCCTGATCACCTTGTTGTAGTCCAGGAGGGTCTGCGCGTACGACGGCAGCAGCGAGGCCGCGCCGCGATCAATAAACCTCCTGCGAGCCTCTGGCATTCCACGAACGATTTCCAGTTCGTCGGCAGTAAGCGCCACCACGTGAAGCTCGGCGAGGTAGCGCGTCAGTGGTTCGCGCTTACCGTTGATCGAGATTGATTTTGTGTTCCCGTTCAGGGTTATTTGCAGTTCCCGATGAATGTCGGCGCCGTGCGCAACTCGACCCGTTATGGTGGCAAACTCTGCGCCGAATTTGACTGACTCGTGAAGATGTTGGGTGCGGAATGATTTTGTTCTGCCGAGAGTATGAATAGCTTCAAGCCAATTCGTTTTCCCCTGTCCGTTGTTGCCGTAGATTATGTTAAGCCCCGATCCACAAAAAACCCTGCCAGTCAGATTTCGGAAGTTGTGGACCTCAATACAATCGAGGATCATGTGACAATTCTAACACACGGCTTGGGCTTTGACTGGGGCCGCGTGACAGAATCTGTTTCTATCAAAAAAAGAAGTGCTCTTCCCCGTCGGGAAAAAGCACTTCCCAATTGTTCTCAAGATCACTGACGGCTGGATCTCAAATACGCATCGGCATGACGATGTACTTGTAATCATAATCACCGCCATCTTGCGGACGCAGTTGTGTCTGCGAGTTGCCGTCCTTGAATTCAAACACGATCTTTCCTTCACTGATGACGTTTAGGAAATCCTGCAAGTACTGCGCGTTAAAACCAATATCAGTCTCTTCTCCGCTATACTCGGCCTGCACCGTCTCGCGCGCCTCTCCTTCCTCGGCATTCTGCGCGCTGATGACTAACTGGTTCGGCTCAAGATGAAAACGGATCGAGTGCGAACGTTCGTCGGCCATCAGTGAGACCCGGCGGATCGCCTGATTCAAGAGCGCGCCGTCAAATTCCACCGACTTATCATTGTTCTTCGGCATTACCATTTCGTAATTAGGGAACTGGCCATAAAGCATTCTAGAAATCAACAACCTCGGGCCAACCTCAAAGTAGATGTGATTCTCGTCCATTCCGAGACTGATGTCTCCTTCGTAACCGGCGGTGATCTTCGTCAATTCGGCCAGGGTCTTGCGCGGGATCAAAGTATCGATCGTCTCCTTCGTTTCATTCTTCGTTACGTTCTTTCGCGCTACGTAAGCCAGCCTGTGCCCGTCGGTCGTAACCATGGTGGCGCCGCTCTTGTCGAGAATGAACTTCGCTCCCGAGAGCGTGTAGCGCGACTCTTCCTGTGTTATGGCGAAGATCGTCCGGTCGATCAGCGATTTGAGAACTTCGGCGGGCACCTTCGTTGGGGCTGATTTGAAACTGGGTACTTCTGGAAACGCATCACGGGCAACGCCGACCATCTTGAACTTAGTTCGATCACACTTGACCGTCACCCATTCGTTCTCTTCCTTTTGAAAACTGACCGGCGCGTCCGGCAACAACCTGGCTATTTCAAATAGCTTTCGCGCTTGAACGCAGATCGATCCCGGGGCGCCTATTTCGTCGGCATCCATATCGCAACGTATCGTTACGTCGAGGTCGGTGCCGGTAAGACGAATCGTATTATCACCAACCGATTCAATCAGAATATTGGAAAGAACCGGAATAGTATTCTTCCGTTCGACTATTCCCTGAACGAATCCCAATTCCTTTTGCAGGTTTTGCTTACTGACTACAAACTGCATTCAATTCTCCTTTGGATTTCAAGTGTGCGCTTTTGAACTACTGCTAATTATAAATACTAGTTTATATATTTCCAGTAGTCGTAGTAGTGATTGTTGAAAAGTGGAAAAGCCTCTTAAGTTATTAAGCTACAGACCAGTAAG
Organism: Pyrinomonadaceae bacterium; assembly: GCA_041492185.1. Lineage (GTDB taxonomy): Bacteria > Acidobacteriota > Blastocatellia > Pyrinomonadales > Pyrinomonadaceae > JAOAPY01. Next base: position 27,873 of record JBGPWL010000024.1, read on the forward strand.
TTCAACAGCCCGCTGTGGAATTGATACTAAGAACTATATCAAAAGTGAGTTGAAAGTCTCCAGGTAACAATTTGCGAACAATCCTAATCATAGCCTTCAGACCTCGGTTGTGGAAACGTGGAAAACTCACCGAGCTAGCCACAGACCAACGAGCGAAACGAACGGAACGAACCATATTACCGGTGAAGGCTTTCAGTAATCTTGTGCACAAGTTTCTGAGTTCCCGGGTCTCTAGTGACTAGCGACTCAATCTTTGCGACGGAATGAATGACTGTCGTGTGATGTTTGCCGCCGAACGCTCTACCAATCTCAGGGTAACTTTGCTTAGTCAACTTCTTACACAAATACATAGCGATTTGTCGAGGGAGAGAAAAACTTCTGGCATTGCTCTTGGAGAGCAATTCCTCAACATTCATTCGGTGGCTGGACGCGACGGCCTTTTGGATCTGTAAGATAGTTATTACGTCGGATTCTTCTTCGCCCGCTATGTTTCTAATCGCGTCTTGAGCAAGGCTCCTGGATATTGGGATGCCACGGAGCGACGAAATAGCCACGAGCCGAACCAACGAACCCTCCAATTCCCGAATGTTATTCTTTACTCTGCCGGCGATGTATAAGGCGACTTCATCGGGGATGGCAACACCCATAATTTCCGCCTTGCGCTTAAGAATCGCAACTTTCGTTTCCAGGTCAGGCGGCTCAATATCGGCAATCAATCCCCACTCGAAGCGAGAATGTAGTCTCTCCTCAAGAGTCGGGATTTCGCGCGGCGGACAATCAGAGGTGATGACCAGTTGCTTTTGTTGCTCGTAAAGCGAATTGAACGTGTGGAAAAATTCTTCCTGGGTGCGCTCCTTGCCGGCCATGAATTGGATGTCATCGATCAGCAAGACATCGACGGAGCGGTATTTCTCTCTGAAGCTCTGAGTGCGGTCATAACGAATCGCGTTGATCAATTCGTTCATGAATTTCTCGGACGAAAGGTAACAAAGACGCAAGTGGCGATTACGAAGTTTTATTGCATGGCCACACGCGTGCATCAGGTGAGTCTTACCGAGCCCCACACCGCCGTATAGATATAAAGGGTTGTAAGTTTTTCCCGGAGCTTCAGCAACAGCCAATGAGGCCGCATGAGCAAACTGGTTGCACGACCCGACAACGAACGTGTCATACGTGTATTTTGCGTTTAGCGAGGGCTCAGCTATCTGCATTTGGACCGCGGCCGCAGCAGAAGCAATGCTTGATTGGTGATGCGGCGACGAGGTGGAACCAGAGGGCATCGAGAGCTGCTGCAGTTGATCGGCGACCAGTGCGGTTGGCGTTGTTCTTGGCAGATCATCGGAGGAGCCGGTTACCCAACTAAACCGGTAATCTCCCAAGCTGATGTCATTTAGAGATTCATTCATCAACGAGGCATAGTTTGTATTGATCCAATCCTTCACGATTTGGTTTGGCACGCGAAGTCGAATCAGACGCTCAGACTCGTCAAGTCCATCAAACAGAATCGGCTGGAACCAGGTATCGAAACTCTCGTCGCTAAGTTTCGCCTTGATTGAGTGAAGAAGGCCTCTCCAAACCTCAGAATCAACACCATTACTCATTGCACATCGTCCGTTCCGCGCTCGAAGCTAGTTTGTAGAAAAGAAGTTACTAACCTGGGCGAGAAGGCTGCTGGGTTTCGTAAGAACCACGAACAATCTCAGCTCAATTGAAACACACCATCGCTTTTCCACAAGGTTTTCCACAGCGTTGTGGAAAACAGCCCGGCCTTAAAGTAAAGCTTTAACCTTATAGGTATCAACTAGTTACGGGAAGCCTCTGCTTGATGGCGGAGACTAACACAGTGCTAATAGCTTATCAAGAGGATCTCGGAATAAAACACAGAACGTGCTCGCGGCCGGCTCGCGGCGTCAGCGCAGCCTTCGCTGAAATCGGTCGCAAGGGTTGTAATATTTTGTGTGAGAAGTTAGATGGGAAAAACAAAATGAGGCGTTGATGTCAGTCGGTTTCTTGACACGTCATACTGGTGACGGCTAGTCTTATCGTTTTCGCTTAACAGGAAAAGAGGTTTAGGTTATGTCGAAGAGGACGTTTCAGCCAAATAACCGACGTCGGGCGAAGACCCACGGTTTTCGTGCGCGCATGGCCACGAAAAATGGGAGGCTTGTGCTTAAGCGACGACGGGCCAAGGGACGCAAGCGGCTTACTCCCTCTCATTATTAGGCGGCAGTGAAAACAAAGCTGCGCGACAGCGGAGATTTTAGGAACGTATATCAAAAGGGCAAGCGATATGACGGCTTGTTGATGACGGCTTTTGTTCTTGGAAGCGATCAGCCGCATCACAGACTGGGATTAACAGCGTCGCGCAAGTTGTCGGTTAAGGCTTTTGAGCGTAACCGAGCAAAGCGTCTTTTGAGGGAGTCATTTCGTTTGCACGTGCGTACGCTTAGCCGTCTCCGGCGAAAGTACGACTGGGTGCTTAATGCGAGGAAGAAACTTTTGTCGGTCCAGATCATGGACACGATTGAAGAGTTAGAGCGGATCATCAGAAGGGTGGAGAGCGACGAACAAACATTTCAGTGAAGTCGAGTTGAGAATCTCGTGAAGACAATTCTGATTACACTTCTTCGATTGTACAAAATAGTTCTCTCTCCGCTAATTCCGCCTTCTTGCAGATTCGTTCCTTCTTGTTCTGAATATGCCCTGGAAGCGATCAATCGTTACGGGACTTTGCGCGGGAGCACACTCGCCGTGCGGCGGTTATTGCGTTGCCATCCCTTCCACGCCGGCGGATATGACCCTGTTAAGTGACTCGAGACTCGTTCGCCAACTCAAATGCAACAGAAAAGGTTATTGCTAGCTCTTTTGGTTTCCACCGCGATCCTGCTTGGCTGGAACTATCTTTTTCCCATCAAACCTACCCAGCCACAACCGGAAAAACCAAGCTCGTCGGCCAGTCCGCAACCGACAGGTACGATACAACCAACGCCCAGTGCTGCTGCACCAGCTCATCAGCCAGCACCAACAACGACCGCCACCCCCGGTGCACCGCATAGAACCATCGTAATCAAGACACCACTTTACGAAGGGACGCTCGATAGTCGCGGGGCAGTCGTAATTAGTTGGATCCTGGTCAAGAACAAAGAGAACAACAAGCAATTGAGTTCGGTTGCCGGAACCCGGCTTGAATTGATTTCGCGCGAGGGTCTGGAACGTCAACCGAGAGAAGCCCCGCTCCAACTGGTGACCGGTGATCGCGCTGTCGATGATGTACTCGCTAACTCAAATTATGTTATTCAGGGCTTGGCCAGCAGTAGTGGCGAGGGCGAGATCAGTTTGGCAGCCGACGAGAAGAAGCAACTCACACTTTCACTTCACGACGATGGAACCGGAATAGACGTCGTCAAGACACTTGAGCTTGACGGAAATAGCTATAGTTTCGACCTTGACGTGAATCTCAAACGAGCCGGCCAGGTAGTACCTCAAGTGAGGCTCAAGATTGGTCCGAGCATCGGAGATCAGGGCATAAAGAACTATACGTTCTATTCAGTCGCTCCCGAGGCAGTGGCTGCCGTGGCGGACAAGATTGAACGGCACGCGTCGTCGTCGATCAATGAGAACAAGGGCAACCCTGACCACCTGGTTCTAGGCGGCCCCGTCGACTGGGCAGGCGTGGGTGACACCTATTTCGCCATGGTGGCGATCCCTTCGAAGAAAACAGAAGGTCTTGAATACCGGACGATTGTCTATGACCACTCTTTGAACGGCAAGAAGGAGAAGCGTTACCTGACCACAGCGCTCGTGCCCGTAGGGGGTGACGGCTCGCGAACGATTCTTTACGTCGGCCCAAAGGACCATTATCTGCTGAACAAGGCGAGCGCAGACTTGGGAGCACAAGTCGCTCGCAAGCTCGATCTTGAGGGCCTAATCAATTATGGCTGGCTTGGCTCGATCTCACGCCCCATTGCTGAACCTATACTCTGGTCCATCAAAAAGCTGCATGAGCTTACAAATAGTTACGGCGTTGCAATCATTCTTTTTACCATCATTATCTATTCCGCCTTCTTCCCGCTTAAGTGGCGTTCCTCCAAGGCAATGAAGAAGGCGCAGAAACTTGCGCCGCGGATGAAGGAGCTCCAGGAGAAGATCAAGGGGATGAAGCAGAGCGATCCGAGGCTCAAAGAGTTGCAGATGGAGCAACTGCGGCTGATGAAGGAAGGAAATCCGCTCGGCGGCTGCTTGCCGTTGCTGATTCAAATGCCATTTCTCTTTGCCCTGTATCGCGCGATAACCATCTCTTTGGATTTCCGACAGGCGAGTTTTCTATGGCTTCCTGATCTTTCGGCAGGTGATCACTTACATATTCTGGAAGTCTTGATGGCCGGCACCATGATTGTTCTCCAATTGATAACGCCCGCCCCTTCGACCGATCCGCTACAGCGAAAACTAATGGCCATAGGTATGCCGCTGTTTATGTTGTATGTGTTATGGGGCGCGCCGTCCGGATTGTTGGTTTACTGGTTGGTTGGAAATATCGTAGGTTTTAGTCAGCAATTCCTGATTAATAGGTGGACTCAATCCGAAGATGATGACCCAAGTGAAAAGAGACCCGCTGAACATACCGGCAAAAAGGTTTCCAGTGTTCCACGGGCGCGACAGGCGTGATTCGACTTCGACAACGGCAGCGTAGATAATTGCTCGCTATATTTCGCGGCAGAAAAAATGAAAGAGACTTGCGAACAGGCGGCGGACTTTCTGGTGTCAATCCTGGAAGGCACAGGGCTGCGTCTTGAGGTTGTAGCCACGGACGCGTCGGATGGTTGTCTACTAACAATCGACGGCGCCGACGCTGAGCTACTGTTGGCTCAAGGTGCTGATCTGCTTGATGCTCTTCAGCACCTTCTTAATCAAGTGCATGGCCGCAGGCTTCCGGAAGGTCACCGGATCGTTTGCGACGTGCAGGGGTTTCGCGCTTCACGCGAAGCCGAGTTGCGCGCGATGGCTCTGCATGCCGCCGCTCAGGTGCGCTCGACCGGAACCACATTTAGCTTTAGTCCCATGAGCCCAAACGAAAGGCGCATAATTCACCTCACTCTTGCTGCGAGCGGGGACCTTTACACTGAATCCATCGGGGAAGGATCAGCGCGGAAGCTGCGGGTTAGCTTAAGAAAGACTGCGCCGTAGCTGCTACCGCTTTCGCAGCCGTGCCCGAGATTCACGACTTCTAACAAGAGCAATGGATACGATCGTTGCATTGGCAACGCCGTCAGGGCGGAGCGCTATCGGGGTCATACGCATGAGTGGTGCAGGCGCTCTGGCAATCACTCGTTTGCTTCTCGGTGAAGCCGAATTCACGCCGGAACCCGGTAAGGTGTTGCTGAAGAAAATAAAAGACCCGCTCACTAACGAGCCGGTGGATCGTGCACTGGTGACGTACTTTCAGGCGCCGCATTCCTTCACCGGGGAAGATGTAGTTGAGATTAGTTGTCACGGTTCACCCCTGGTCTTACGTCGCGTCACGGATATCCTCCTGAAGCTTGACGGACGCCTCGCTGGGCCAGGAGAATTCAGTCTGCGAGCCCTGAGCAACGGCAAATTGAATTTGAGCCAGGCCGAGGCGATCCGCGATCTAATCAACGCCCAAACTGATGCCGCGGCCAACCAAGCTATCCGGCAAATGAATGGCGAAGTGTCGAATAGCGTGCGGCCGATAAAAGAGAGACTGGTGCGATTGATTGTCCCACTTGAGTCAGCTTTGGAGTTTGTCGAAGACGATCTACCAGCTATGCAACTCGAAGAGATGAAAAGGGAGCTCGTTGATATTCTTTGTGAGGTCACCAGACTCGCAGCAACCTTTGAATCCGGACACCTGCTTCGTGATGGAGTTAAGGTGACAATCGTGGGACGCCCTAACGTTGGTAAGTCCAGTCTATTCAACAGGTTACTTGGAATCGACCGCGCCATTGTAACAGAGATCCCGGGCACTACCAGAGACACTGTCCAAGAACAGATCGCGATAGACGGCATACCGGTATTGCTAACTGATACGGCTGGCGTTCGTCACTCGAATGATCCGATCGAGATGATGGGAGTCGAACGGACAAAGCGCGCGATGGCTGAGGCAGATCTTCTCATAGTTGTCGTAGATGGCACCGCGAAACTCTCGGCTGAGGACTTCGAGTTCTTGGAGCGTACAAGTGAAAGAAAGAGAGTGATCGCCCTGAACAAAGAGGACCTGCCGGGTTTCGAGGATCCTCTTGTAGGGAAAGTGAACGGGGGCGAGAACGTATTTCGAGTTGCAGCGAAGACGGGCGCCGGATTTCCGGAATTACAACAAGCGATACTGGAAGCCTTTGGTGTATCGTACGCGAGTGGCGACCAGTTGCTGATTACCGACGCGCGGCATTATGATCTGCTTTGTCGTACTGAGGCTGAGCTGGAACGTGCGTTGAAACTCCTTTCGGAGAGAGCGAGTGAAGAATTCATCCTGACGCATTTGTATAACGGGCTACGCCTTTTGGGAGAGATCACAGGCGAGACCACGACCGAGGAGATCCTGGCGAAAATTTTTTCAACCTTCTGCATAGGAAAGTGAAAATGGTTTTTGACGAAGAGTTTGATGTGATTGTCATAGGTGGTGGCCACGCAGGATGTGAAGCCGCTTCGGCAGCTGCACGGATGGGGGCGCGAACCGCACTAGTAACCTTGAACCTTGATCTCATTGGGCAGATGTCATGCAATCCCGCGATAGGGGGCATCGCCAAGGGTCACTTAGTCAGAGAGATCGATGCGCTAGGCGGGATCATGGGGCGGATAATCGATCGGACTGGAATCCAGTTTCGTTTGTTGAACCGTTCTCGTGGCCCTGCTGTTCAATCTCCAAGGGCGCAAGCGGATCGTTCGCTGTATCGGCAAGAAATGCGGCGCACCTTGGAAGCGACGCCCAATCTACACTTATTGCAAGGTTCCGTAGTTGATCTATTGCTGCGGAATGAAAGCGTCGTCGGCGTAGAGATGGAGGACACACGCTGCGTGGGTGCGAAGGCTGTAGTTGTAGCGACGGGGACATTTTTGAATGGACTTATCCATACGGGACGCCGAAGCTACGTCGCCGGCCGAGCAGGGGAACCAGCCTCGATAGAATTAGGCGAAGCCCTAAAGCGATTCGGCTTCCAAGTAGGTAGGCTCAAGACAGGTACACCGCCACGACTGGACGGAAGGACGATAGATTGGGGTGTCTTCGATCCGCAACCCCCAGATGAAGAGCCGGTGCCATTCTCATTTGCTACGGAGCGAATTGAGCAACGACAGATTAATTGCTTCATCGGATACACGACCAGAGCGCTGCATGAGTCCATAAGGGCAAACTTACAAGAATCTCCATTGTACTCAGGCAAGATACGCGGTATCGGCCCCAGGTATTGCCCTTCGATTGAAGACAAGGTAGTCAAATTCGCGGATAAGGATCGCCATCAACTGTTCCTTGAGCCGGAAGGGCTGAATACGAACGAGGTTTACTTGAACGGCTTTTCAACCTCATTGCCTCCGGACTTGCAGCGCAAGCTGGTTCAGATGATTCCGGGGCTTGAGGAAGCTCAAATTGTCCGGCCGGGTTACGCTATTGAATACGATTATGTGGATCCGCGGGAGTTGGGGCCGGATCTTCAGACAAATAGGATCAGGGGGCTGTTCCACGCCGGTCAAATAAACGGCACTACGGGCTATGAAGAGGCAGCATGTCAGGGGTTGATGGCAGGCATCAATGCCGCACATTTTGTTAACGGTCACGGGAGTTTTCGGTTGTCCCGGGCGGAATCCTATATTGGTGTCGTGATCGACGACGTCGTGACGCATGGCGTAGACGAGCCATACAGAGTTTTTACGTCAAGAGCTGAGAACAGACTGGCCTTGCGATATGACAACGCCGACTCGCGTCTAGCTCCCTACGGACGGGAATTAGGGCTTGTCGGAGATATGGATTGGCAGCGGTTCAATGCCAGACGGGACCGAATTGCCCTAGGGCAGTCCGCGCTCCGCAGCACGGTGTTGAGACGGTCGGATGCGACGTATGCGGCAGTGAGTTCGCGGTTGGGATGTGATTTGGGCGACAAGGTTTCGCTTGCACAACTGTCGCAGCGGCCCAATGTGTCGGTGCGTGTCATTGAGGAACTAATGCCGGCGGAAGTCCGCGGAAGGATCAGCAAGGGCGATTTGGAATGTGCACTTGCTGACACTCTGTATGCTGGCTACATTGGGGCGAATGAAACGGCAATGGGACGGCTACACCAGCATGACGCGCTTCAAATCCCAGTAGGTACCGACTATCGTCACATATCCGGACTGTCGCGTGAGATGGTTGAGCGTCTAGAGCGAACACGTCCGCTGTCGTTTGGTCAGGCGAGGCGTATTCGAGGGTTAACGGCGGCGGCTCTCTCGATCCTTCTGGTTCACATGAATATGAAGGAAAAGATCGGTTAGAAGGGCCGGCGAAGATCCGCGTCTTAGCTGAAACGGGACACGTGAAACATCCGAAGAGGCAGGAGTTTTTCTATCCCAATACCCAAGAACCCCATAGCGCCCCGGCCCATTCCTGTGCTAATTTGATTATCCAATTTACGCCATGCAGGGAGGACCTGGCCCAGGCATAATGGCCAAGATCATAGCCGTAGCAAACCAAAAGGGAGGGGTTGGGAAGACCACAACGGCGGTTAACCTAGCGGCCGTAATCGCCAGCGCTCAAATCCCGGTCCTCCTGGTTGACTCGGATCCCCAAGGAAATGCCACCTCTGGGGTTGGTATTCAGCCTGGGAGCCTTCGAAAGAACATCTATCACGCTTTGGTACTCAGCGAACAGGTCAGCGAGATCATTCTCCCAACCGAAATCCCATACTTGCAAATCCTGCCCGCGAACAAGGATCTTAGCGGCGCAGAGGTCGAATTGGTTGATATGGACCAACGGGAGCTCAGGCTACGGCGAGCGATACAGACAGTGGAGAAGGATTATGAGTTTATTATTATTGACTGCCCGCCTTCGCTGGGGTTGTTGACACTTAACGCACTGACGGCGGCCAAGTCCCTCGTCGTTCCAATCCAGTGTGAATACTATGCCCTGGAGGGCGTTACTGAACTTTTCGATACACTTGCAAGAATTCGTCGTCTTCACAACCCAGAGCTGACTGTGGACGGCCTTCTTCTTACTATGTACGACGAGCGCACGAATCTTTCCGCTGCGGTGGCTGCCGACCTTCGGGACTTCTACGGTCGACAGGTCTTTGATACTGTCATTCCTCGGAACGTTCGGTTGGCCGAAGCTCCCAGCTACGGCAAGCCGATCATCACCTACGACGTCCACTCCAAAGGCGCGGAGGCTTACTTTCAATTGGCTAAGGAGATTCTTGCCCATGACACGAAAGGCACTGGGCCGGGGCTTGAACGCGCTGTTGTTGGCTGATAGGGCTGTCGCGGATGAGGGCCTTGAAGTGGACGTTGGCCTCATTGACCCAAGCCCGGTTCAACCACGAGTTCATTTCGACAAAGACAGCCTGCAGAACCTATCGCTATCAATACGGGCGAACGGCATTGTTCAGCCGTTGCTTGTTAGACGAAACGGCGGCAGGTTCGAGCTAATTGCTGGTGAGCGACGATGGCGCGCCGCAAAGGCTATTGGGCTTGAAAGAGTGCCGGTTGTTGTGCGCGAAGTCGCTGATGAGAAACTGTTGGAGCTTGCGTTGATCGAGAATGTGCAGCGCGAGGATCTCAACGCCATTGAGGAGGCGCAAGCTTACAGGAACCTTATTGAGCAAATCGGGCTCACTCAAGAATCAGTGGCACAGCGCGTGGGTCGCGACCGTTCCTACATTACGAACTACCTGAGACTCTTGCGGCTTCCTGAAGATCTACAACAGCTTGTACAGGAAGGCAAGTTGTCTACGGGACACGCCCGAACAATACTGGGCGTGAACGACGCAGGTGTGCAGCGGCGGATAGCTAGAAAGATCATCGAGCGAGGTATGTCAGTTCGGGATACGGAGCGGGTCGTCAAGCGTTTGAGTGAAGTTAAGCAGGCCGGGAGCCAGGCTGAAGCGACGTCTAACGACGCGAACACGCGCGCTGCGGAATCAGCCCTTCGGCGAAAACTGGGAACGCATGTGCGAATAGTCCGAAACGCAAGAAGTATCGGCGGCCGAATCGAGTTAGGTTATTACGACGAGCAGGACCTCGATCGCTTGTTTAGTCTTCTCTTAGGCGGCCAAGCTCAAGGGAGTTAGGAACGGAGATTGTACGATAGAGAGGCCGGCATTGTAGAAGATACAATTGCGCTCGTCGTTGACGCCTCTAGGAGGCGCGTGCTAGACTCCCGCGCTTTTGCGAGGAAGGTGAGTCCCGGTAGGCATAGGGACCTTGTAGTTGGGCTGCGATGGTAATCCTGGGTTTCGCGGAAAACACGATTCAGCTAGTGCCGGACGGAAGTCTGGTGTTGCATGTGGTATTGGTGTTGGTAATGGTGGGAGTGTTGAAGATAACGCTTTATGCCCCGATCAGTCTCATTTTGGAGGAGCGTGAGAGGCTAGGGAAACACGGATTAGAGGCGGCCAGCGCCGTTTTGACGCGGGTCGAAGCGAAGGCGTCCCAGTACGAAGAAGCTTTGCGTGAAGCACGTATTGAGGGATACCGGTTTTTGGAACTAGAGAGGCAAGACGCGCTTAGGTGGAGAGAGCAGGAATTAGGCGCGGTCAAGGAACAAACGAGCGGCTGGACATTAGCACAACTGCGGGAGATCGAGCGTCAGGTTGCGGAAGCGGGGACGACACTTCGAGCTGAGTCTGGAAAGAGCGCGGTGCGGATTTGCTCTGAGATTATGCGGCGGAACTCCTCAGGGGTTGCTGAGTATGACTTTGAGGAGTGAGGAAGATGGGGCTCATATTTCTCGCGGATTTCTTAACAGCCAATGCGGAGGGCTCCTGGTGGAATTATCCCGGACTGGAGCTCTGGAAGTTTTTGAATTTGGTAGTCTTCCTTGCTGCGGGCATTTACGTGATCCGCCGACCGCTCACAGATGGGTTCGTATCGCGGCGGGAGCGAATTCGTCGAACATTCTTAGAGTCTAAGGAGCAAATGGATGTAGCGCTGGTGAAGCTGGACATAATTGACTCGCGGCTTGCGCGATTAGACTCTGAAATGGGAGCGATTAAGTTGCAGTCCAGAGCCGAGGCGGCGGCGGAACGTGATCGAATCGTGCAGGAGACGGAGGCGGAGGCAAAGCGCTTTTGGCAGAGAGCGGAACGGGACGTAGAAAGAGTTGCGAAGGCTGCCAGACGCGAGACGCAGAGAGCTGCCGCGCGGGACTGTGTGAGGCTTGCTGAGGAAATGCTGCGAAGCGGGCTAGAGCCGGAGGACGATGCTCGATTGATTTTGTTGGGCGTCGAGGAATTGGGAAGGAGCGGCAGTTGAGTTTGGAAAAGATCGCGCGGCGTTACGCGGTGGCTCTGGCGGATGCGGCAAGTAGCCCGGGCGAAGCGGAAGCGATCCAAACGGAGTTGTTGCAGTGGGAGTCTTTGATGCAGGCGAATCGCGAGTTGGAAGGCGCGTTCAAAGACCCCACCATCCCGTACGACCAGAAGAGGAACGTACTCACACAAATCATCGCGCGAACTCAACCGCGTGAGACGACCGCGAATTTCCTTCAAGTATTGTTGAAGAACGAACGAATGGCAGCATTAGCTGAGATCAACAAGAAGTTCGCAGACGTGTTGAACGAGCGGGCGGGCGTTATCGCCGCGCAAGTCACAGTGGCTAGGCAAGTACCGGAGACGTCTAAAGAGGCGCTGATTAAGAGGCTGGTCGAATTGACCGGCAAGCGTGTCCGAGTGACATTTGCGGTTGACGAGAAGTTGATCGGCGGAATCGTGACGAGGATCGGCTCGACGGTCTACGACGGATCTGTTCGGAATCAGCTTCGCGAGATAGAACGGGCACTTGCGGGCGAATAGGAAGGGCGGACGAGGATCATTATGGAGCCTATTAGAGCAAGCGAGATCAACGAGATTATTAGAAAGCAGATCGAGAAGTTTGAAGTTGGCGTCACCGTTAGCGAGGTTGGCACGGTGATCAAGGTGGGGGATGGAATTGCGGAGATCCACGGGCTAGAGAAGGTGATGGCCGGGGAGTTGCTCGAGTTCCCACATGATGTTCGGGGCCTGGCATTGAACCTGGAAGAAGACAAGGTTGGCGCGGTACTGTTCGGTGACTTCCAGGCGATCAAAGAAGCTGATTTGGTTAAGCGGACCGGGCGCATTATGCAGGTACCGGTTGGTGAAGCGTTGATCGGGCGAGTGGTTGATGCGCTCGGTAACGCGATCGACGATGGCGGCCCGATCATTACAGACAGCTTCAACGCAGTGGAGCGCATTGCTCCTGGCGTAGTTGATCGACAGCCGGTGAAGGAGCCGCTGCAAACGGGACTCAAGGCAATCGATGCGATGGTGCCGATTGGCCGCGGGCAGCGTGAGTTGATCATTGGCGATCGGCAGACCGGAAAAACTGCGGTCGCAGTCGACACCATAATTAATCAAAAAGGCAAGGATGTAATTTGCATCTACGTCGCAATCGGACAGAAGGCATCGACCGTCGCTCAGGTTGTGAAGACTTTGCAGGATCATGGTGCAATGGATTACACGATCGTAGTGAAAGCCACAGCATCCGACCCCGCGGCAATGCAGTTTCTGGCGCCTTACTCCGGCGCGGCGATGGGCGAATATTTCCGCGACAGCGGCCGGCATGCACTAACTATCTACGACGATCTATCCAAACAAGCGGCTGCGTATCGTGAAATCTCACTGCTCCTTCGTCGTCCGCCGGGCCGCGAAGCGTATCCGGGCGACGTGTTCTATCTCCACTCGCGTTTGCTGGAACGAGCCGCGAAGCTGTCGGATGCGAAAGGCGGCGGTTCGTTAACCAGTCTTCCGATTATTGAAACGCAGGCAGGGGACATCTCTGCATATATTCCTACTAACGTGATTTCGATTACTGACGGCCAGATATTCCTGGAGGCGGATCTCTTCAATTCGGGCATCCGCCCGGGCATCAATGTCGGCAACAGTGTCTCGCGCGTTGGTGGTTCGGCTCAGATCAAAGCAATGAAGCAAGTGGCTGGGTCACTGCGACTGGATCTCGCGCAATTTCGTGAGCTGCAGGCCTTCGCTCAATTTGGTTCCGACCTGGACAAGGCAACGCAATCGCAGCTCGCGCGCGGTCAGCGGCTGACAGAGATTCTGAAACAGCCGCAATATCAGCCGATGGGCGTCGAGAAACAGGTTCTGGTCATCTGGGCTGCGACCAAGGGGCACGTTGACGATATTGCCATCGAAGATGTGCGCCGCTTTGAAGCGGAACTCCTGCACTTCGTTGAGAATTCGCATCCCGCTCTGTTGGAGAGCATTCGCGAGAAAAAGGCGCTGACCGACGAGATTACATCGGACTTGGATCAAGCGCTCCGAGATTTCAAGCAACTTTGGAAAGAAAAGACCGAGAGCGCAGCGCGAGACACCGCTGTTCCAATCGTTGCGGCGGGCAGTTCTGCTCCAGTTAGGGTCGGTGCCTAGGAATCGTCTTCACCGGAGAAGAATCGAATTTCGGCCCATAGTTTTTGTCGGCTTCTATGCCCAACCTTTTAGACATTCGCCGCCGCATCAAGTCGGTCAAGAATACGCAACAGATCACGAAGGCGATGAAGATGATGTCCGCGGCGCGGCTGAAACGCGCGCAGGATCGCGTTGTCTCAGCACGGCCGTTTGCCAACAAGATGATGGAAGTGCTGAGCGAGCTCGCGAGCCGGGCGGACGAGAGTTTTCATGATCCTTTGCTCGATGCGCGCGGCGACAATCGCTATCTGATCGTTCTCATTACAGCAGACAAAGGGCTATGCGGGGCGTTCAATACGAATTTGATCAAAGGGTCTCAGGCCTTCATGCGCGACAGCTCGACCAGGAAGATTGAGTTACTGGCGATTGGTCGAAAAGGAAGAGATTTCTTTCGGCGCAGGCATTTCACTGTGACCGGCGAGTACGTCGGACTAACCGGAAAAGGTCACGTCGAATTTTCCGAAGCCTTGGAAGTTTCTCGCGACGTGATCAAGCGCTTCACTGAAGACGAAGAGATCGACAAGGTATTCATCATCTACAATGAATTCAAATCGGTGCTTCAGCAACGCGTGGTGATCGAGCAGCTTCTGCCGGTCAGTCGCGTGGCGGCGTTGAGCGAAGCCGAAGCGGCTACTGCCTCACCTACGAACCTGGTTGACTACATTTATGAGCAACCGCCTGCGGACATTTTCAGTCGACTACTTCCGCGGATGGTCGAGACCCAGGTTTTTCGTGCACTGCTCGAATCCATCGCTTCAGAACACGGAGCGCGCATGACGGCGATGGATTCCGCATCGAAGAACGCGAAAGAATTAATCGATACGCTGACGCTAAACATGAATCGCGTGCGGCAAGCCGCGATCACGAATGAGATTATCGAAATAGTCTCCGGCGCAGCGGCTTTGTAGGTTCACGCAATCACGCGACACGCGTAGACGGACAGGGAAGCAGCGAATCGCGGCTTCCCTTTATTGTTGATCGACGATTCTTATGAAAAGCAGCGAGGTTGCCCCGCGATTGTTGCAGAGTCGTATCTGGCGCTACGCTCCGCTGGTGCTTTGGATGGCGGTTATCTTCTTCGCGTCGACCAGCAAGTTCTCCGCTTCAAACACTGCTCTAATAATCCGACCGTTCCTTCGCTGGCTCTTTCCTCATATCAGCGACGAGCGAATCGCGCTCTTTCACTCTCTGGTGCGAAAGGCCGGACACTTCACGGAATATGCGATTCTTGGTTTGCTCGCCGTTCGTGCTTTCATTGCTTCATCCCACCTTAACCTGCGTCGCCATTGGTTCCTTGCTGTTTTCATTCTTGTTAGCGTTTACGCTCTGACAGATGAGTATCACCAGAGTTTCGTGCCGGCACGCACGGCATCTATCTATGACAGCTTCATTGACGTGGCCGGCGGACTGACCGCCCTGGTGTTGGCAATGTGGTGGCACCGAAGGGTCCCGAATATGGAGTGACCGGGCTCGCAAAGCGCGATCACGACCCGGCATGTCCAAACGTGCGCCTACCGCAATGGCTGAAGCAAAGTCGCACTCCGGGCCCCTTCCTTGAACATCCCATCGGCTTTGCCCGTATAATGTGAACGCGGTTCCGCAAAGCCGCGCAAAAGGAGAATTTGAGAATGGGAATACTTGACGCTATCCGCACGCAATTCATCGAGGTTATTGAGTGGCTCGACGATTCGGGCAACACGATGCTCTATCGCTTTCCGGTTCACGATCAGGAGATCAAGAACGGGGCGCGGTTGACAGTTCGCGAGTCGCAAACGGCGGTCTTCGTTTTTCAGGGACAGATTGCCGACGTTTTTCCCCCAGGCTTGTACACAATTGACGGTGGCAACACGCCGATTCTTACGAAGCTTGGAGCGTGGAAGTACGGCTTCACTTCGCCGTTCAAGGCGGAAGTTTATTTCGTCAACACAAAGCAGTTTACCGATCTGAAATGGGGCACGCCGAATCCGGTGATGATGCGCGACGCCGATTTCGGCATGGTACGTCTGCGCGCTTTTGGGATTTATACAATGCGCGTGGTCGATCCGCGCGCCTTCATCAAAGAGATTGCGGGCACAAATGCGCGCTTTGAAACCGAAGACATTGAAGGGCAGTTACGACGCACGCTCGTGAGCGGTTTCAGCGACGCGCTGGCAGAGTCGAAGATTGCCGCACTTGATCTCGCTTCACACTACGATGAGCTGAGCCGCACGATGCGCGACAAACTCACCGACGAATTCAAGTCGTTCGGTCTCGAGTTGCCGAAGTTCGTCATTGAAAATATTTCCCTGCCGCCAGAGGTCGAAGCAGCGATGGACAAACGCACTTCGATGGGAGTCATTGGAGACGTCGGTCGCTATGCGCAATTTCAGGCCGCCGATGCGATGCGCGATGCAGCGCAGAATCCCGGCGGCGGCGCGGGAACCGGAGCAGGACTCGGCGCTGGTTTCGCGATCGGAAATGCGATGGCCGGCGCGATGACAGACGCGATGAAACGCAGTTCAGAACCATCGACGCCCGCAACGTCAGGCGGTGCCGGCGCGGCTACGGCTAAATGCGTGAAGTGCGGCGCCGCGTTGCCGGCGGGTTCGAAGTTTTGCAGCGAATGCGGGTCTTCACAAGCTCCGGCTAAGTGCTCAAACTGTCAGCACGAGCTAAAGCCCGGCGCGAAGTTCTGCGACGAGTGCGGAACTAAGGTCGCATAACCGAAGCGGACAGGTAGAATCTCAAAAAAGCAGGCCGGACGCTAAGACGTTCGGCCTCTTTTGTTGAGCTGGCCGAAGCCCTCCCCTTTTATTGGCCCTCGCGCACGGCGCGATGGTATGCTTGGCCGTCTCTTAATCCCTGACCAGGTCTAATGCTAAGCAATTTCAAAAGTCTGCGCCGAGTCGTCATTACCGGCATGGGGTGTGTCACGCCGATCGGGATCGGACGCGAAGCGTTCTGGTCTGCGTTGCAACGTGGCGAAAGCGGCGTGCGCCGAATCGAGTCATTCGATGTTTCCAACTCGCCGGTGAAGATTGCCGCGCAGGTGCGCGATTTCGATTGGCAGGCGCAGCTTACTGTAAAGGATCGCAAGCACGTCCCGCGCACGGTGCCCCTGGCGTTGGCTGCGGCGCGCGAGGCGTTTGCGGACGCGGGGATTTCTCCCGAGAGTCTTTCAATTGAAGAACGACAACGGATCGGTGTTCAGCTTGGAACCGGCGGCGGCGGCCTGCCTTTCGTCGAGGACCATTACGCAATTTGGTACCAGGGAGGCTCCCATTCCAAGGCCAGCGTTTACATCATACCTGCCGCGACGCACGGCACGTTGTCGAGCGAGCTTTCGATGGCCTTTGAGCTGCGCGGCCTGTCGCACGTAATCTCGACCGGCTGCACCAGTTCGACTGATGCAATTGCTTATGCGGCTCAGCACATAGCACTTGGGCGTCAGGATGCGATGATCACCGGCGGGGTGGATGCGCCGCTGGCGCCGGGAATTCTGGCGGGCTTCAATCTGCTGACCGTGCTGACGACTGAATGGAACGACGAGCCGCAGCGCGCATCGCGTCCGTTCACGCGCAATCGTTCCGGCATGGTGCTGGGCGAAGGCGCCTGGATCTACGTTCTGGAAGACTTCGAACGTGCGCAGAAACGCGGCGCGAAAATTTACGCCGAGATCACAGGTTATGGATCGACCTGCGACGCATATCATCGGGTGCGTCTACAGGAGGGCGGCGACGAGCCGGCGCGCGCGATGGCCCTGGCGATGGCAGACGCCGGGATCGCGCCCGACGAAATAGACTACGTCAACCTGCACGGCACCTCGACGCTGCTCAACGATCGCATTGAAACGAACGCGCTCAAGATCGCGCTGAACTGCAACTCACATCGGATTCCTATGTCGGCAACAAAGTCGCAGATTGGTCATCCGCAAGGCGCAAGCGGAGCTGCCGGTCTGGGCGCCGCGCTGTGCGCGATGCAAACAGGTGTGATTCCTCCGACCATAAATCTCGATGAACCGGATCCCGATTGCGACCTCGATTACGTCCCCAACGAAGCGCGCGAAGCGAACGTTAACGTCGCATTGTGCAACTGCATTGGTTTTGGATCGAAGAACAGCGCGCTGGTGATCCAGAAAGTGTAGGGGCAGGGCTTGTCCCTGCCCGCCCATCTCTGATAATCGGGCAGGGACGAGCCCTGCCCCTACAATCATGTTTGCTCGCTTTCGCCAACGCAGCTACGAACTCGAGAACATAGACAAGGGCACCTACACGCCGGCCGAGTACGAAGGCTGCATCGTTGAGCTGCAGCGCGTGAACCAATGGTTGGGCGACGCGAGTGCGTTGCGTGACACGCTGTTGAAAGAAATCGAGCGTGCCGGGTTGCGATCGTTTTCGGTTCTGGATGTCGGCGCTGGCTCCGGAGAGCTGCTTAGGGTTGCGGCAAAATGGTCGCGTGAAACGAATCGCAGCGCGAGATTGGTCGGCTTGGAGCTGAATGAACGATCAGCGACCGCGATCCTCGAGGAATCGTGCGAATTTCCTGAAATTTCGGCAGTGCGGGCCGATGGATTCGCGCTTCCTTTTTCTGACGATTCCGTCGATTACGTCATCTCGTCGCTGACTCTGCATCACTTTGATGACGAAGGCGCGGTCAGGGTGATTCGCGAAATGGGCCGCGTTGCTGCGCGTGGGATTTTCGTAATCGACTTGCATCGCAACCCGATGGCATACCTTTTCTACACGACCGTCGGCCGTTTGTTTCTACACAATCGATTGCTGCGCGAAGACGGCGCGCTTTCGATTTTGAAGAGTTTCAAGCCGGATGAAATGGAAGAAATTGGGCGACAGGCAGGTCTCGTCGGCGTAACCGTTAGGAAATATTTTCCCTCGCGTTTGGTTTTGAGCGCTCTGAGAGCATGAGTAGTTCGTTCGACTATGACGTGATCGTCGCGGGTGGAGGCCCTGCGGGCTCCAGCGCCGCGATCCGACTGGCAACGAGCGGCGCGCGAGTGTTGCTCGCCGAACAGAAAAAGTTTCCGCGCGCGAAACTCTGCGGCGAGTTCATTTCGCCTGAGTGCCTGCATCATTTCGAGCGTCTCGGCGTCAGCGATCGTATGGCGGCGGCGGGCGGCGCGCGTTTGACGCAGACTGTGTTCTATTCGCGCGGCGGTCGCAGCGTGAATGTGCCCAGCGAATGGTTCAGCAGCCAGGCCGGCGCGCTCGGTCTCAGCCGCGCCGAAATGGACAACAGATTGTTGGAACGTGCACGCGAAGCCGGCGCCGAGGTGCTGGAAGATACGCAAGTGTGCGGTTTAATAATCGAGGGGCAACGCATGAGCGGCGTGCGCTTCAAATCCGACAACGTTCTTAGCGATGCGACCGCGCCGGTGACGATCGATGCGACCGGCAGAACGCGCGCGCTGGCTCGGCGTCTTAACGGAGATCAAGGAAAGAAGAAACCGCGAACGCAGCGACCGCCATTCGTCGCTTTCAAGGCGCATCTTGAAAACGCGCAGGTCGCGCCGGGAGCTTGCGAGATTTATTTCTACCCGGGCGGCTACGGTGGCTTGAGCAGCGTCGAAAACGGACTCAGCAATCTTTGCTTCATTGCTTCTGCAAGGGATGTGCGCGCTTGCGAGTCTGATGCGGAAAGAGTGATGCGCGAAGTGGTCACCAGAAATTCGCGCGCCGCCTACACGCTCGGTAGCGCGCAAACGCGCAGCGAATGGCTGGGCGTGTCGCTCGAAAGCTTCGGTCGCCGTGAACCGGTTCCCGCGGATGGGCTGCTGACAATCGGAGACGCCGCGGCCTTCATCGATCCGTTCACTGGCAGCGGGATGCTGATGGCTCTGGAAAGTGGAGAGGCTGCGGCCGGCGCCATCATCGCGCACCTGCAGAGCTTGAAAACCGGGGCACCGTTTGACGGGCTCGCGCGCGAGTATCGTACTGCTTACCGCCGGCGTTTCGAGTCGCGTTTGCGAGTGTGTGCATGGCTGCGCCGCGCGGCCTTCATGCCGCGTATTGCCGAGGCAGCGATTCTGCTACTTGGCACGAGCGATCGCGTGCGGCGGAGACTCGCGCGCGCAACGAGAAAAGGATGAGCGTTTAATGGAAGTCCATTCCTTTAAAAAGCTTGCCACAACGCCGCTTTTGGAGTAAAAAGGCGGAGCGGTTTTTTCGTTCGAGTGCACCCGGTGCCTTCTCAAGGGGGCGTTGCTTTTAGTACAGCGGCGGCCGATCACTCCCCAAACACGCCGTAAGATAACTTTAGCGTGCAACGATTCTGTTTCGCAAAAGGTGTTGTCCGTAGGAGAACAATACTCCGCAATCGAGGTGACGCGGGAGTCCGCCCGTAGACCGGCTCTTATCTTAAGCTTAAGGAGAATACGACGATGTCTGCTTCCCTTACCCACGCGCTCAGGAATTTTGTGCGACTGACTTTTTTGTTTGCGACGACATTGGTTTGCGCTGGTCTTGCCTTCGGTCAGGCTCAGTCTGACGCGGCTGATCTGCGCGGCTACGTTCGCGATCAACAGGCGGCCGTGGTCGCGAATGCAAAAGTGACCGCGCGCAATCCGGCGACCAACACTACGAGCACCGCGCAAACGAACGATGAAGGGTTCTATCAGATAGTGAATCTGAAACCGGGTGAATATGAAGTGACGGTCGAGGCGGGCAATTTCAAGCGAGCTGTGCTTCAGAATGTGAAATTGACCATCGGCCAGCGCGCGGATCTGGACATTGTGCTCGAGCCGGGATCGATCGATGCGACGGTAACGATTACGGGCGCCACTACGGAACTGGTTGAGACTTCAAAGACCGCCGTCGCGACCACCGTGGATCAGCAGCGCATCGATAATCTTCCGATCAACGAGCGCAACTATCTTTCGTTCGCGCTCACAACTTCAACGGTGGGCCGCGACAACGGGCGCCCGATTGGACCAGCGCCCACTACGGGCCTGAACTTCGGCGGCCAACGCGGCCGATCGAATCTGGTGCAGGTTGACGGCGCAGACAACACTGACAATTCAGTTAACGCTTCGCGCTCAACCGTGTCACAGGAAGCGGTGCAGGAGTTTCAGGTAGTCACGAATTCATTCGCGCCGGAGTTTGGCAGATCGGCCGGCGGCGTAGTCAATGTGGTAACGAAGAGCGGGACCAACGATTTCCACGGAAACGTGTTCGGCTTTCTGCGCGACCGGCGCTTTCAGGCGCGCAATCCGTTCGCGCCTGTCACCGATCCGCCATTCAATCGCAAGCAGTATGGCGTCACGCTAGGCGGTCGACTTGATAAAGATCGCACGTTCTTTTTCTTCGCGTTCGAGCAGCGTCGTCGCGATGAATCGGGATTCTTTACCACCAACGTGTCGCAAGGATTAGGCGCTTCAGCGACAATTCCCATTCCCGGACTTGGCAACGTCGTCTTCCCGAACATAACCGCGGCGCAGGTTGGATATATCAACGGTCTACTGGGAACCGGAAATGCCGCGCTTATCAATGCGGCAGTGCAATATGCCTATCTAGCGTCCAGTGGCGGCACCACCGGCCTTACCGGCAGTAATCCGTTGCCGAATCCGGGCAGTGTCCCAGGCGTGGGCCTGGGCGCAACGATTGGACCGCGATTTTTTCTTAGTGGCGCTCCGGTGCCTTCCGCGACCACAAACGCAGCCGGCCAGTTCATTGCCTTCCGGCCGCTGCTGAATTTGCAGAAGGTGTTTCCCATAACGGATCGCACGACCTTTAATTCCATTCGTTTGGATCATCTGATTACCAAGAGCAACCAGTTGTCGCTCCGCTTCGGTTACAATCCGAGCACGATCACCGGCATTCAAGTCGAGTCTCAGAATCAATCGTTGGGCCAAAACGATTTCTCGCGTACAGGCATTCAGAGACTGAAGGACTATTCGGCTGTCACGACGCTGACTTCGACCCTCTCCGACCGCGCGGTCAACGAAGCTCGTTTCAACTTTGGCGAGCGACGCGCGACTTTCAGATCGCAGAACGGTGACGCGGTGGCTTTCAATATTTCAGGTACCGCGTTCATCGGACGCGAGTTGTTTTCGCCGGTGATTCGTACGGAGACGCGCTACGAGTTTACGGACAGCCTTAATCTCGTCACCGGTAATCACAACTTCAAATTTGGCGGCGATGTGGCCTTTTTACGAATTCCGTCGGCTGTGTTCGAGTTAAACTTTGCCGGGCTATTCAATTTCGGTGGCCTGTCGGCAACTACGCTGGCTGCGTTTCCCACGATTACCACCGCGCCACCTGACTTTACGCCCGTGCAGCAATACGGGCTCGGCTTTCCCGCAAACTTCATTCAGGGTTTTGGGAATCCGGTCAGCAGACTCACAAACAAACCAATTGCCTTTTTCGCCCAGGACTCCTGGAAGATAAGGCGCAACGTGACTCTCAATTACGGCGTGCGCTACGACGTTGAACTGACGCAACAGATTGCACCGATAGGATTCGTCGACCCGCTCTCCGGAATCAATCTTTCAGCCAGCGATATTCTCGCGGCGCAGGATGCAATGAACGTGCAGCAGGGCATTCCGCGTGACAAGAACAATTGGGCGCCACGTCTTGCCGTGGCCTGGGATGTACGAAACAACGCGAAGACCGTGGTCCGTGCCGCCTTTGGCCTTTTCTATGACCATCCATTACAGGCGATCGCTTTCAATTCAGACATCGCCGACGCAGTACAACAGCAGCAGGGAATTTTGATTCCCGGCAGTCCCTCACCCACGGCTTTGGTAAACGCCGTGCAAGTGTTTCAGGGCACAGTTTGTAGCGGCACAGCGACTGGCGCGGCGAACCCGGTTTGTTTAGGGGCCGGGCTACCCGCCAGTTTTGTTACCCCGGGCGTGGCCGCGGGCTCTCAGTATCAGTTTGGACGCCAGCGCTTTAACGATCAGACCTTCCCGGGTTTCGGGCCGGTGTTGCCGTTCACGCTTCATGTCAACAAGAACTTCGTCTACGCGTATGCCAATCAGGGCAATCTGGCGATCGAACAACAATTAACGAAAGACATGTCGCTGTCAGCAAGCTACCTCTTCGTCGGCGCGCACCACTTGCCGCATCCGCTCGATGTCAACGCGCCGCGAATTGATTTGCAGATCGCGAATTTCGCACGCCTGGCGGGACGCAATCCTGTCAATACCACTGAAGCAGTTGCCTTCTCGATACCCACCGCCGGTGCCGCCTGTCCCGGCGGCGTGCCGCTGCAATGCTTCACTCTGGCAACTCCGACAGGGGCTGTGGCTTACCCCAACGCCGGCCAGACGTTTGCCATTATCGTTCCCGGAATGATCACTGCGCCGCTTACAAATCTAGCGAACAGGGTAGTCAATGCGGGCATCGCAAACTTCTTCCGCCCGAATGCGCCCAACTACTTCCTGGCCCAGGCGCTGTCTGGCGGGTTGGTGTCGCCTGCGGTTCTAAACGGAGCGATGGCCGGATCGCTGCGCACACCGGGCGTCATCTCGCCGTTTGGATCTATTAACGCGCAGAGTTCGGATGGCAACTCTACTTATCATGCTTTGAGTTTCGATCTGAAGAAACGCTTTTCGAATAGTTTTCAGTTCCTGGCCTCTTACACCTGGTCGCATTCGATCGACGATTCTTCTGACCTGCAGACCTTGTTGCTGCCGCAGGACAATCGCAACTTCCGCGCGGAGCGTGCGGATTCGCTTTTTGATCAGCGGCACCGGTTTGTCTTCAGCGGCTTGGCCGTGTCGCCCGCGAAGTGGCGCTCAGGAGATGGTCTGCATAAGTTCCTGGCAGACTTTACCGTAGCGCCGATCATCGAGATGTCATCCGGCCGGCCGTTCAATATTCTGAGCAATCAGGATACGAACAATGACCAGTCGAACCAGACAGACCGCCCGAACGTCGCGTCAGATGGCACACTGCTGGTGCCGGCGCCTTTCACCGCGGGCAGCCTCGGACGCAACGCCGGTGTCACGCACCGCTTTGCCTCGTTTGATATGCGACTGATGCGCACGATCAGAATCGGCGAACGGGTGCAGCTCAACTTGATCGCCGAGGGCTTCAACCTTCTCAATCGCTTCAACGAAGGGTCAGCGTCGCCATTTATCAACGACGTCAATGACTTCAAACAACGCGCAACCAATGGCCGCTACTACAGCCGTCCGACCGCGTCGTTTGATCCACGGCAGTTTCAGTTTGGTCTCAAGCTGAACTTCTAGGTAGTCGGGTTTTTGGGATGAAAAGGACAAGCGGCCGGCTTATTACGAGCCGGTCGCTTTTTTGTTGTCCGACAAAACTTCCGTTTGTCGCCGGCTTCATCGTTTATTGCCTCTCTCAGATCAACGACAAACTGAAGTTTGTCGGACTGTTTGTGCCATATCGCGACTTGCGCTACATTGTTCAGGGCGAACCGAAAGTGTGCCCGACGCATCCGAAGAGTTGCGGTCGTCCGAAATCTTGTTTAGTGTTGCAACCAACCACTCTCCTGGAA
>JBGPWL010000021.1:0-53846 GCA_041492185.1 Pyrinomonadaceae bacterium
CACGCATCCGGCTCTGCTGGAAGCAATGGGTTTCGGCAACTGTGTGCTCACGCTCGCCGCGGCGGAAAACATCGAAGCAGTGGGCGACGCTGGTATCTTGTACACGGACGAAAAGGATCTCGTTGACAAACTCCAGCGCGTCTTGCGCGATGGCTCACTGGTCCACGCCTTCCGCAACCGCGCCCAGACTCGCGTGCAGAAATATTACGACTGGGAACGCGTCGTCGATGAATACGAACAACTCTTCGCCGAGATGGCGGGGTTGCCGTTCCGTCAGCCTGAAGAGCCCGTGGTTGACGGGACACGCAAGGAACCTGCTCGCATTTCAGTTTCATAATCCTGCATTCCCGCGCTTACGCTCGACTTCCTGAACTGCATGTTATAAATTGCAGTCACGGTTAAGACGAGCCTGCGTGACTCACGACTCACAGTCCGCCGTTACGCATAAGATCCATGAGCTAATGGAGCGTTTCTATGTCCCCCAAACGCATCTTCAGAATAGCCTATCATTCATCGCAACGCAGCGATCCAAGATTTCGAATACATCAACTGCGCGATGGTGATGCCTTTGCACAATTATCCACGGTCCTCTATTCAAGAGGATATGAGTATGGTGGGTTGTTGCTGAACCTACCCTCGGAATCTAGAGAGCAGGCACCACACGTTGATGTCTCTTTTCTAACGTCTTCGGACCTGGTGGTCCTCAACACCAGACCGCCGATTGACGATAAAAGAGCCTATAACAGACATCCTGTACGGCGTAGTTATACCAAATTGGAAGATTTAATCTTCGACGCCCTGAAGCCGAAGTATCTTAAGTGGTGTGCCAGGTCACAGATTATCTTGCCAGAAGCAATTGCCGGACAACTGTATAGCGCCTTCAGAGAGAAAGCCGATATCCAGTTTCATTCCTCTCATGACAGTTCCTATCTGAGGTATCGAGCGTACAACGGTAATTTCTGGCAGAAGGCCCCTGCCGATGAAAAGCGAACAGCAGTCTACCTGATCCAGATTCCGGCTATGTGGCCAGGCGGTCCGGGGTTACTGGCCGCCTTTGGCATGGCCGGGACAGAGACACTCGCCTGGAACTATCTTCTGAGAACTCGATTTCGGGAATGGGTTGACTCTTATCAATTCGTAATGGCCGAGGTCCTTCTCTCTGAGCTTCCCGATCGACCAATCGATCTTTCCTTCGCTGATTACTGGAAGGTAACCCCCATGCTATGCATCCCTTTCTCACAAAGCATCTCAAAAGAATCCTCTGACAATTCTCCCCAATAATCAAAATCTGACAAGAACACTTTCAGCTCGAAATCACTTTCAGAAAAAAAGTACGGGGCGAACCGGATTGGTTTAGGCTGGCCTCCCTTTGGAATTAGCCCCCCGGCTTCAGCCGAATCGGTAGCGTTACATGCGGGAATATGCGGGCCGGTTCGATTGGATTCTCCAAAGGGAGGCAGCCGCATCTTTCTGACAACCAGATTGTCATGATTCCAGTACCACCAGTATCCGAAAGGAGAATTCTCATGCATTGCAGAAACTCTAAACAAGCTTGGCTTCGATCGTTAATTATCACCGCATTGGTGTCCGCAATCGGGCTGAGTCTGACCATGCCTGTAGCCTTCTCAGGCGGGCGAGTGGCGGCCCGGCCCACGGTGGTCTATAAGACTTACGGAATGGACTTTAGTCCTTACGTTGATGGCCAGGATCCCAATCTCGGCTCGGAGATCAGTGAGGCTCAACTGACGGCGCGGCTGCAGATCATCGCAAACAACACCGTTTGGGCGCGCTCATTTGGCTGTACCCACGGTTTGGAAAAGTTCGGAATGGTGGCTCACAGTTTGGGTCTTAAGGCGGCCGTCGGCGCCTGGTTGAGTTCTAATACCACGGCAAACAATCAGGAGATTGCCAATCTAATCACCGCCGCAAACGCCGGTCAGGTCGATCTGGCCATTGTCGGCAGCGAGGTTCTGCTGCGTAACAACATGCCCGAGGGTGACCTGATTGCCTACATAAATCAGGTCAGGCAACAAATTCCTGCCAATATTCCTGTAGCTACTGCCGATGTCTATGGAAAGCTGCTGGAGCACCCGGCCGTGATTGCGGCCTGCGATGTTGTACTCCCAAATTATTATCCGTACTGGGAGGGTGTTTCGATTAACACCAGCATCGCAACTCTGCACCGGCAGCATCAGCTGGTGGTGGCGGCAGCCCAGGGGAAACCAGTGATCGTGTCTGAGACTGGTTGGCCCAGTGCCGGCAATGTGATCTGCAATGCGGTGCCGTCACCCGCGAACGCCAGTTTTTATTTTCTGAATTTCGTTTCCTGGGCCCGGGCTAACAACGTGTCCTACTTTTATTTTACTTCGCTCGATGAGGCCTGGAAGTCCAACTACGAAGGCCCACAGGGGGCGCATTGGGGTGTTTGGGACAAGGACGGCGTTTTGAAACCAGGCATGCAGGACGTCTTTGACGGGCAGACAATGGCGGATAATTGGACCAACGCCGGTGTTCCGGGCGGACCCGGCACTCCGAGCATGGAATTCGCCTACGTTCCGCCGTACGGCTCCTCAAACAATCTCTTCGGCCAGGTGTTCCATGTCAACACCGACGATTATAAGGTCGCCGTCTACATCTATGTTGGCGGATGGTGGACCAAGCCGACGTTCGCAAATCCCCTAACGAACATCGGACTCGATGGCAGTTGGGAATGCGACATCACTACGGGGGGAAACGATCCTTTAGCGACACAGATCGTCGCCTATTTGGTGCCCAAGACGTTCAGCCCGCCGCCAATGTCCGGAGGTCAAACTCTACCACCAACGTTGGACCAGAATGCCGTTGCTAAAACCGAGATTGCGAGGTCAAGCAGTTCACCCTACATCGCGGGGCAGGTGACCGATAGCAATAATCAAGGTCTTAACTGCGTGACAATCTCCTTAACCGGATCACAAACAGCGACTACGCATACTCTCAGCAACGGCAACTATTCATTCCTTAATCTCCCACTTGGTGGCAACTACACGGTCACACCGTCGCACCCCAGTTACACGTTCAACCCATCAAGCTTGACTTTCAACAATCTTGCCAGCAACCAAACAGGAAATTTTGTTGCCCTACCGAACTACACGATCTCGCTGAGCGCGTCGCCCACTGCCGGTGGCGCAGTCAGTGGTGGTGGAACTTTTGTGGCGGGGAGTTCGCAAACGGTGACCGCAACGGCCAACAGCGGTTACGCGTTCGCCAACTGGATGGAGAACGGAAGCGTGGTTAGTTCATCGTCCAGCTACACCTTCACACTCAATAGCAATCGCAACCTGGTTGCTAACTTCACGCCCATCCAGGTGAACTACACCATCACAGTGAGTGCATCACCGAGTGCTGGTGGCACGGTCAGTGGCGGTGGAACATTTGCGGCGGGCAGTTCGCGCACGGTGACCGCAACGGCCAACACCAACTACACGTTCGTGAACTGGACAGAGAACGGGAGCGTAGTCAGTTCGTCGGCCAGCTACACCTTCACACTCAACGCCAACCGCACCTTGGTAGCTAATTTCACGATCAACCCGGCGAATGACTTTTCGATTTCGGCAACCCCATCAACACAAACAATCACTGCGGGTCAATCGACAAGCTACACAGTCAATACCAGCACTACCAGCGGCAACGCACAAATCATCAACTTGAGCGCCAGCGGTTTACCTTCAGGGGCGACCTTCTCATTTAATCCGTCGTCGGTGACGTCAGGCGGATCATCAACGCTAACAATTAACACTGCCTCAACCACTCCTACAGGTGGTTATACCTTAACAATAACGGGCAGCGGCTCGACAACTCACTCCACCTCGGTGTCTCTGACCCTAACCGCGCCGACAGGTAGCGTGAACTTCGCGCTGGCATCGAACGGTGGAGTAGCGAGCGCCTCGTCGACGACGCCAGCCGATGGCACGGGGACATTCTTCCCAAGCGTGGCGATTGACGGAGATCGTAAAGGACTGAATACTTCGTTCTGGCGCGATGGAACCGGCGATGTTTATCCCGACTGGTTGCAAGTGGACTTCGCGGGCACAAAGACTGTGAACGAGATCGATGTGTACACTTTGCAGGACAACTATACAAATCCATTAGACCCGAATGCCGGGATGACGTTTGGTCTTTATGGCATCACTGCGTTTGATGTGCAGTATTGGAATGGCTCGAGCTGGGTGACAGTTCCTGGTGGCAGTGTTGTAGGCAATAACAATGTATGGCGGAAGTTTACTTTCGCAGACATCACCACGAGTAAGATCAGGGTGCTCGTGAACAATGCGCTCGCCAGTCGCAGTCGCATAGTTGAACTGGAGGCTTATGGTCTTCCGGCGCCCCCTTCAGTAAATGTAGCGCTGGCATCGAATGGCGGAGTAGCAAGTGCTTCATCGACGACACCACCCGATGGTACTGGAATATTCTTCCCGAGTGTGGCTATAGACGGAGAACATAAGGGACTGAACACTTCGTTCTGGCGCGACGGCACAGGGGACAGCTATCCCGATTGGCTGCAGGTAGATTTTGCGGGGTACAAAACCATTCATGAGATCGATGTCTACACTTTGCAAGACAACTACACCAGTCCCGTAGAACCGACGCCAAGTATGACGTTCAATCTCTACGGCGTCACGGCGTTCGATGTGCAGGCTTGGAATGACGTCTTCGGCTGGGTGACTGTACCCGGTGGCAGCGTCATCGGCAACAATAAAGTGTGGAGACAGTTCACATTCGCGGACATCACCACGAGTAAGATCAGGGTGCTCGTGAACAACGCTCTCGCGAGTCGGAGTCGCATCGTTGAATTGGAGGCTTACGGCGTAGATGCAGCAACGCCTCCAAAGGTTAACGTTGCTCTCCAGTCCAACGGCGCCGTAGCTAGTGCTTCATCGACAACACCACCAGACGGCACCGGTACATTTTTCCCGAGCGTGGCTAACGACGGGGATCACAAGGGACTGAACATTTCGTTCTGGCGCGACGGCACCGCCGACACTTATCCCGATTGGTTGCAAGTGGACTTTGCCGGCAGCAAGACGATCAGCGAGATCGATGTTTACACGCTGCAGGACAACTACACGAACCCGGCTGAGCCGACGGCGGGCATGACTTTCAATCTCTACGGTATCACCGCCTTCGATGTGCAGTTCTGGAATGGATCAAGTTGGGTTACTGTGCCCGGAGGCAGTGTTACCGGCAACAACAACGTCTGGCGGAAGTTTACCTTCCCAGCTATTACAACCAACCGGATCCGAGTGTTTGTCAACAACGCTCTTGCCAGTCGCAGTCGCATCGTTGAACTGGAAGCCTACTAAACGGATAGAGAATACTCTGCCTCTTCCAATAGAGGTTCTTTGATGTGGCAATAATACGGGGTAGCCCGGTACTCCGCGCCCGGCTATTTCAATCCCTTGATGGTTGCGGGTTTCGTGAAGAGTGAATCCGGCACAGGGTGGTTGTATTCGATCGATTCGTAGGTGATGCGGCTCGATTGCTTGCCGGCGATGTAGTGATCGATGACCCAGGGAGCGGTGACGCCGTCAACTGTAATGAACTTTAGCAGTCGATCTTCTTCGGGCATTTCTTCCATCTCGCCGCTGTCGAAGTTCTTATGTTTACGCACGTAAATAATTTTGGCGGGCACGCCGTCTTTGGCGCCGAATTCATATTCGATCCAGAAGCCGTCCGGATAAGTTAGCCGGATGGTCTCGTTACGTTTTGCCAGACCGGCTTCGCGCCGGCCGACGTAGCTGAGTTTCGCGCCTTCTTTGCGCCACGCTCCGCGTAGCAGGTTTTCAAGGCTGGTCTTCACACCAAATTTGAAATCGTCGATCTGCTCCGGCTTCTGATCATTCAAGGTCTTAGTTGCGCCGTCGAAGATCCATCCCTGATTGCCGACATTGCTCTGGATGACGTGCGTGCCGCCGCCCGTAAACTCCGTGCGTTCCTTGTCGGGGTAGACGATGTAATCGACAAACTTGGCGGGCAACTGCGACATCCCGTCCCGGTATTGTGTAAAGAAGCCGCGCCCGATGAGCGTGCGGACGTTCAAGTAGTTGCTGCCACCAAGGACTTCGATTGCTCGATTGACGATCTGTTCGGCTTTCTGATCGGGCGAAGGAGAAGGCTGGTTGTTTTGGGCCCCGGCATTTGAAGAAACGCCCGCAAGAAGAATTAGCGAGGTGACAAACAACGCAATCGCCGAGTGTTTTTTCATCAGGAAGAATTTACCACGGAGTCACTGAGAACACGGAGTCTGCGAGGGGAGCGGAACAAAAACAAAGGGTCTCAATGAAGGCCTGGCCTCACTGAAACCCCGGGCGGAACAAGTCCCGTGTTCGATTAATTCAATTCTACGTTGGCGCCGGCATCGGGCTTGACTACAACCTCGCCGGCTTCTACATCAACCAGGAACTTCGAAGCCGTCTTCCACATCGAAGTGATCGGCAGCTTGACTCGTTCGTCGATATGTCGCTTCAGGAAGCGCGCGCCGTACTTTTCGCTGAAGCCTTTTTCCGTAAGCAGATTGATTGCCGAATCGGTGACGTGAATGGTTTTGCCCTGCCGCTCCATTTGGCGTGCCAACTTTTCTACATAGAGCACCGCGATTTGTCTCACTTCGTCCATCGTCAATGGCGCGAAGACAACAATTTCGTCGATGCGATTGCGGAACTCCGGCGAGAAGCGCGTCTCAGCCGCCTTCATGATCTCGTTCTTCACCGCGCGAAAGTCACCGGCCGTCTTCGAGCCAAAGCCGAGCGGCCGCTCATACTTTTTGAAACTCTCCGATCCGAGATTCGAAGTCATGATGACGATCGCGTCCGACAAATAGACCTTCTTGCCGCGACCGTCGGTCAGCCAGCCTTCGTCAAAGGCCTGGAGAAAAAGATTCATCAGGTAAGGCGAAGCCTTCTCAACTTCGTCGAGCAGGAGGACCGTGTAGGGATTCTCGCGCAACTGTTCAGTCAAGATGCCGCCGCGTTCCGAACCGACGATGCCGCGCGGCATGCCGATCAACTTTTCAATGCCGATGGTGCCTTCGCTGTATTCGGACATATCGATGCGAACCATTTTGCGATCATCACCGAACATAAATTCCGCGACAGCCTTGGCCAACTCCGTTTTGCCGACACCGGTCGGGCCGAGGAAGAGCAGCACGCCGTCAGGTTTGTAGTGCGACTCCTTCAGCGGGCCCTTATTCAGGCGCAGGCGCTGCGCCACGGCTTTGATTGCTTCCTTCTGGCCGATAACCCGGCGACCGAGCATTCCTTCGGTCATCAGGAACCGATCGGTGGTATCGCGGAAAATCATGTCGCGCGGAATGCGCGACTCCTGCGAGATCACGTCGATCACATGCTCGGGTTTGACGATCATCGTCTGCGGCTCGTTGATTTCAACTTTCACCGCAGCCGTATCGAGCCAGCCGATCGCCTTGTCCGGCAGATGAAGATTGCGAATGTACTTCGGCGCCATTTCGAGCGCCATGCTGATCGCTTCGTCCGAGATTCTTACCGAATAATTTTTCTCCAAACGCGGGCGCACACCGAGCAGGATCTCGCGCGTCTCGCTGATTGAAGGCTCTTGCACCTTAACCAGGCGGAAGCGACGCGCCAGTGCTTCGTCTTCTCCGATCGACTCTTTGTATTCCGAAAGTGTGGTCGCGCCGATGATGCGCAAATCGCCGCGTGACAAGGCGCCCTTGAACATGTTTGCCGCGTCCGACGAAGTGCCGAGCGCCGCTCCCGCGCCGATGATTGTGTGCGCCTCGTCGATGAAAAGAATCAGGTTGTCGCGCTCTTTGATCTCATCAATGATGCCTTTGATTCGCTCTTCAAACATTCCGCGCAGCATGGTGCCGGCGACAATGCCGCCCATCTGTAGCTGAACAACGTGCGAACCACGCAGACGCGCCGGAACTTTTTCCGGCTCGAGTTCAATCAGACGAGCCAGGCCCTCGACGACCGCGGTCTTGCCCACCCCGGGCTCACCCACAAGCATCGGAGAATTCGCGCGCTCACGATGGCAGAGAATTTCGATGATCTGTTGAATCTCAAGCTCGCGGCCAATAGTTGGCGGAATCTTGTCTTGTCGCGCCAGCCGGTTCAAAGAGACTCCGAAGTGTTTGAGATAAGGCGGCAGATCGAATTTTTTGCGGTACTGCTCTTCCTCGTGCTCACGTTTTCGCACCTGGACGCGAACGTTTTCCGCTACGGCTTCCGGACTTGCTCCCAGACCTTCCAGCACCTCGACAAACAAACTGTCATAGCCGGTGAGCGCTTCAAAGATGTCGGTGGCCTCGATCGTCTTGCGACCCTGCGCTCGCGCTCTCTCCATTGCGCGCTTAAAAAGATCCGTCGTGTCGGGAGCGATACGGAAACCTTTCCCAACATGCTGTTGTCGACTGCCCTGGAGACGTCGCTCGATCGCGACTTTAACAGCCACCGGATCGAGAGAAAGCTCCCGCATCGTCGAGTTGAACATATCCGGCTCTTCATTAATTAGAGCCTCGAGAATATGTTCGACCGAGACATAGTTCTGGTCGCGGCGCCGCGACTCGCTTAAGGCATATTCGAGAACGCGCTGACCGCTATCGCCGAACTTGTCTTTGTATGCTCCGAGATCAACCATTGTTCTAAACCAACTTTTTCAAAGCTCTCCAGCCTAACCGGAGATTAGATGTTCTCAGCATATGCACCGTTGCGTTCTAATGCAACAACAAATGCTCACGCCTTATCACTTGCAAATTTGCTGCCAGCAACATCACTGGAACCTAACAACTCGATCAGTAATCGTAGTCTTCGCCGCCACCGGGCATCGGCGCCGCTTTCTTTGGCTCGGGCGCATCGATTACGGCTGCGTCGGTTGTCAGCATCAATCCGGCAATCGATGCAGCGTTTTGCAGTGCCGTCCGCACCACTTTGGTCGGATCGATGATTCCCGCGGCAATCAGATCCTCAAAGTTGCCGGTGACGGCATTGAAACCTTTCGCGCCTTTTGCGTTTTCAACCTTACCGACAACGATGGCGCCGTCAACTCCTGCATTCTCAGCGATGCGGCGCAGCGGTTCTTCCAAAGCTCGCCTGACGATTCTGATTCCTGTTAGCACGTCGGGCTCATCGTCGGCGAGATTGTCGAGCACCCTGGCAGCGCGCATCAAGGCCACACCGCCGCCCGCCACGATCCCTTCCTGCGCCGCTGCTTTCGTCGCGTTCAGAGCGTCCTCGACGCGCGTCTTGATCTCTTTCATTGCCATCTCAGTTGGCGCGCCTACTTTTACGACAGCGACGCCGCCAGTCAGCTTCGCCAGACGCTCCTGCAACCTTTCGCGATCGTACTCTGATTTCGTTTCTTCAATCTGCCGGCGAATCGTGGCCAGGCGTCCATGGATACTGTTGCGATCGCCCGCGCCTTCGACGATGATCGTTTTGTCCTTATCCACGATGACGCGCTTCGCCGATCCCAGATCCTCTATTTGAATACTCTCGAGCTTTATTCCCAACTCCTCGCTGATCACGCTGCCGCCCGTGAGAGTCGCGATGTCTTCGAGGATCCCCTTGCGGCGATCGCCGAACGCGGGAGCTTTGACCGCGCATGCCTTGATCGTGCCGCGTAACCTGTTAACCACCAGAGTAGCCAACGCGTCACCCTCGATGTCTTCGGCGATAATTAGTAGCGAGCGGCCGCTGCCCGCAGCCTGTTCAAGTATCGGCAGCAGGTCGCGCATCGCCGCGATTTTCTTCTCATGCAGGAGAATCAACGGTTCTTCGAGCACTGCTTCCATGCGATCGGGATTGGTGATGAAATAAGGAGACAGATACCCGCGATCGAACTGCATTCCTTCCACAAACTCGAGTTCGGTTTGCAGGGTCCGCGATTCTTCGACGGTTACGACGCCGTCCTTTCCGACTTTGTCCATAGCCTCAGAGATCAAATTACCGATCTCGCGATCGTTATTCGCCGACACCGTTGCGACATTCGCAAGCTCTTCTTTGCTTTTGACTTTTTTCGACATTCGTTCCAGCTCGGCCACGACTGCTTCGGTCGCCATTTGAATGCCGCGTTGCAAGTCCATCGGATTCGCGCCGGCGGTAACGTTCTTCAGGCCTTCGCGAAATATCGCCTGCGCGAGCACCGTCGCCGTGGTTGTGCCATCACCGGCGGTATCGTTGGTCTTCACGGCCACTTCGCGCACCATCTGAGCGCCCATGTTTTCGTACTTGTCTTTCAAATCGATCTCGCGCGCCACGGTGACGCCGTCTTTCGTAATCACGGGCGAGCCGTACTTTTTGCCCAGGATGACGTTTCGTCCTTTTGGTCCGAGCGTCACCCGCACAACGTTCGCCAGAGTGTTCACGCCTTTCAACATTGCGTGACGAGCTTCTTCGCTGAATTTCAACTCTTTCGCCGGCACTTTATTTTCTCCTCCGATGATTTCCGATTTGAAACCGTAAATTCTTCAATGAAGGCGCCAAAAAATCAATTCGCACTGTGAACTTATTCGTTCGCGCTTCTTGCCTCCGCCTTGGCGCGACCAACCTGAACGCGCGCGGGACGCAGCAACCTTTCGCCGATCCTATAACCGCGAGCGTATTCTGCGGTCACGCGGCCTTCATGTTCGGGCTCAACCGTGATCGTGTCAACGGCATCATGCAACTCCGGATCGAACGGTTCGCCGATTGAATCAACGGGCACAATGCTTGCCGCAGTCAACGCGGAATCAAAGCTACTGGTTGTGCTCTTGAGGCCGTCGATGATTGCTGCTCGTGAACTCCCGCTCTCAGCAGCTTCGATCGCTCTTTGCAGATTGTCCAGCACCGGCAACAGACCAGCGATGAAGGTCGCCTTTTCGCGCTGAGCGCGTTCATCGGCAGCGCGGTTCAGTCGTTGGCGCGTCTCATCAGTCTCGCGTTGCAGTTGCGCGCGCAATTCTTCAAAGCGCGACTGAACTTCGAACAGTTTTTGCTCCGCGGCCTTTACGCGTGCTTCGAGTTCCTCGACGTACCTGGGCTTAAGACTTGGCTCTGAAACCTGCGGCCCGTTGGGTTCGTCGCCCTCCAAATGAATGCGTCGTCGATCTGTAACGCGAATCTTCTCGGGCTCAGCTTCGCCGCTCGTATCCAGCCAACCGATTTTGCGCTTACCATACATGCGAACAATTCATCCCTTTACGGTCTATGCTACTGCAGCTGCCGCTTCGGCCTTGAACTCCATTTGGTCACCCGTCGCTGAAACTCGCACCGTCTGGCCTGGCAGAATCTCGCCGCGCAAGAGCTTGACCGCGAGCGGATTCTGGATCAGCGTCTGTATCGCGCGCTTCAACGGACGAGCGCCGTAGTTCGGGTCATAGCCATCGCGCGCCAGCAGTCCTTTCGCTGAATCGTCAAGCACCAGAGTGACATCACGCTCTGAAAGCATTTGGCGCAGACGCTCAAGCTGCACCTCGACGATCTGAGCGATCTGCTCGCGCGAGAGTTGATTAAAGATGACGATGTCGTCGATGCGATTCAGAAACTCCGGTTTGAAATTTACCCGCAACTCTTGCATCACGGCGTCGCGCACCTGGCTCTCGTCACCCTCTGCGGCCTGAATTTCTCGCGAGCCCAGGTTCGACGTCATGATCAAAACCGTATTCTTGAAATCAACAGTGCGGCCCTTGGCGTCAGTCAATCTGCCGTCGTCGAGAATCTGCAGCAGCACATTGAAGACATCCGGATGAGCCTTCTCGATCTCATCGAAGAGAATTACGGAGTAAGGTCGGCGGCGCACGGCTTCGGTAAGTTGACCGCCTTCCTCGTAGCCGATGTAGCCCGGCGGCGCGCCGATCATGCGCGCGACCGCGTGCTTCTCCATGTACTCTGACATGTCAAGACGAATCATCGCTCGTTCGTCATCAAACAAAAATTCCGCGAGTGCACGCGCGGTCTCAGTTTTACCAACGCCCGTTGGTCCCAGAAAAATGAAAGAGCCCACCGGCCGGTTGGGATCCTGCAAACCGGCGCGCGCGCGACGCACCGCGTTGGCAACGGCGGTCAACGCTTCGTCCTGGCCAATCACGCGCTCGCCGAGCCGCGCTTCCATCGTCACAAGCTTGTGCATTTCGCCTTCCAGCATCTTCGATACCGGAATGCCGGTCCACTTCGAAACGACCTGTGCGATATCCTCCTCGTCGACCTTTTGTTTCAGCATCACGCCGTCTTTTTGGATATCGCCAAGCTTGGCCTGCTCGGCTGCGAGTCTTCTTTCCAGCTCGGGAATCTCGCCATACTGAAGTTCCGAAGCGCGAGTCAGATCACCGGCATTGCGCGCTCGTTCCAACTCTAATTTCAATTCATCCAGCTTGCCGCGCACCTCCTCCATGTGCTTGATGGCTTCCTTTTCGGATTGCCATTTTGCTTTCATGCCGGCGGATTTCTCCTTGAGATCCGCCATGCGCTTTTCAATCTCTTTCAGGCGCAGCCGCGAAGGCTCGTCCTCTTCGCGTTGCAGCGCCAGGCGCTCGATTTCCAATTGCATGATCTCGCGTTCGATCTGATCGATCTCGACCGGCAGCGAATCGATCTCGATTCGCAAACGCGAGGCCGCTTCATCGATCAAGTCAATCGCCTTGTCCGGCAGAAAGCGATCCGAGATGTACCGATGCGAGAGAGTTGCGGCGGCCACGATCGCCGAGTCTTTGATGTCTACGTTGTGATGCTTCTCGTAGCGTTCCTTCAAACCTCGCAGAATCGCAATCGTATCTTCGACGCTTGGTTCGCCGACATAGATCTGCTGGAAGCGACGCTCGAGTGCGGCATCCTTTTCAATGTATTTTTTGTATTCGTTCAGCGTGGTGGCGCCAACACAACGCAGCTCGCCTCGCGACAGCGCCGGCTTCAACATGTTCGAGGCGTCGATCGCGCCCTCGGCGGCGCCGGCTCCGACCAGAGTATGAAGCTCGTCAATGAAGAGAATAATCTGACCCTTGGCATTTTCAATTTCTTTCAGCACGGCTTTCAGACGATCTTCAAACTCACCACGATATTTCGCGCCGGCCAGCATCGATCCAAGATCGAGACCCACCAGCCGCTTGTTGCGCAGCGTTTCGGGAACGTCTCCGGAAACGATTCGCTGCGCGAGACCTTCGACAATGGCTGTCTTACCAACACCCGGCTCGCCGATCAATACGGGATTGTTTTTCGTTCGTCGCGAAAGAACCTGGATCGTGCGCC
Organism: Pyrinomonadaceae bacterium; assembly: GCA_041492185.1. GTDB lineage: Bacteria > Acidobacteriota > Blastocatellia > Pyrinomonadales > Pyrinomonadaceae > JAOAPY01. The sequence goes on from JBGPWL010000021.1 coordinate 13,233, forward strand.
GGATCTCTTCGTCGCGTCCGATCACCGGATCGAGTTTTCCCCGACGCGCTAGATCAGTCAGATCCCGTGCATACTTTGAGAGCGCTTGATAGTTTTCTTCGGCATTTTGATCCGTAATGCGCGAACCGCCGCGCATTTGTTCGATCACCTTTAGCAGATCGTCCCGCTTCAGGCCGAGCTGCCGAAGGATCTTTCCGGCTTCGCCGTCCTTCTCTTCAACGAGCGTAAGGAGAAGATGCTCGGTCGAGATAAACTCGTCCTTCATTTTCTCCGCTTGCTTTTGCGCGGCAGTGAAAATCTGGCTGAGCCGCGGACTGAAATACTGCTGGCCCCCTTGTACGCGCGGAAATCGCGCCACCGCCGCCTGAATGTCGTTCGCCAGGACTGTTACATTCACCGAGAGTTTGCCCAGAATGGGCCGGACGATCCCTTCCGGCTGCTCGAGCATTGCCGCGAGCAGATGTTCAGGCTCAACCTGCTGATTCTGATTTCGCTCAGCCAGCTCGATTGCCGCCTGGACGGCTTCCTGCGCGCGTAATGTAAATCGATCTAATCGCATTTGAAATTCGACTCTTGCATAAGAACGCTTAGTGGACAAGAGCGGGGCCATTCAGCTCGATCATGCTTCGAGCCGGCCCCGCTCTCTTACTTCGCGCCCCCGGAATTAACTTGCTCCGGCAGCTCCCTTTGCCTTGTCAGCAGTAGTCACGTTCTCAGCTTTCGCCTGGATTGTTTTGCCGCGCGTGCCGGTATCCGCCGCGATTTCTATCCGACGAGCTTTGGCCTCTTCGCGCTTTGGGAGCGTAACGCGCAAGACGCCGTTTCGATATTCGGCTGTGGCGCCATCGCCGGAAACCATCTGAGGCAGAGTGAAAGAACGGGTGAACGAACCATAGGATCGTTCAACGCGATGATAATTGTCCGCCTCGTCCTTCTTCTCAAAGCGTCGCTCGCCACGAAGGGTGATGACGTTGTTCTCAATGGTCAGCTCAAAGTCCTCGCGGTTCATTCCTGGCAATTCCGCTTCGAGGACGATTTGGTCCTTGTTTTCATAGATGTCGACAGTTGGGTTCCAAGCCCCGCGACCGATGCCCTCGTCACCAAAAGACGGGGTTAGGCTGCTTGAGAACAGCCGGTTAACCTCCTCCTGGAGAGTGCGCAAATCACGAAATGGGTCGTAGCGAACTACGGTCATTTGAAAAAATCCTCCTTGACTGAAATATCTCTTTCTCCCCAAGATCGAAGGGGAGGCGCGATTCTGGATTTGGCTTTAGAATCGCTGAGCACGACGTAATAATAAATATTGAGTGTGTTCTTGTCAAGTCCCTGAAATAGTCGCTTGGATTGGGCCTTTGTCCTTGAAAAGCATGGACCTTGGGAGGAGGGCGGTGACTATTTATCAGAGGCGAAAGAAGCGTTTGATGGAGGCAATGAGCCCTTCAGATTCGTCGATCGGACTCGGCCGCGACTCGGCATGGTCGGCCAGCGCCTGGCGGCGTTCAGCAATTATGTGGCTCAGAGCTTCGACCAGATCGGGATTCGTGTTGAAGAGGCGCTTCATGGCGTCGTGTCCGATTTCCAGCACCTCTGTCTCCTCAAGGGCCACGACATTGGCCGTTCTGGGCTCTCCGGTAAAAAGAGCCATCTCGCCAAAGAAGTCACCCTCGTTAAGAACCGCAACGGTGCGCGCAACGCCATTCTCCGAGACTTGGATCTGCACTCGCCCGTTGTGGAGGACGAACATCGAGGAACCCGCGTCGCCGGCGCGAATGACGGTTTCGCCTGGCGCGAAGACGTGGCGGACTGCGGCTTGCGCGAGTGTCGCTGTCTCGTCGACGGACAGAGGCGCGAAGATATCGACCGCCGAGAGGCGTTCGATTAGGGCGCTGGAGTCAGGTTCGCCTGGAGGCTTTCGGGTTTTGCGCTCAAGTTCTATTGTGCGCGTCGGGAAGTTAAAGGCCAGTCCGGCGCGACGAAATGCGTACCAGATTCGCTGGCGGACGAGCGCGTCCGTGTCATTGTATCGAGCATAGTCGTCGAGCCAGTACTTAACTTCATATTCGACGCCGCTCTCGCCGAGGTTTCTGATGCGCACGATGGGCGTGATCTTTTGCGAGACGTTATCTGCTTCGCGCACAGCCTCACGCACGACGTGAATTGTTTTCGCCGGCGAATCAGTGTACAGCGTGCCGAAGTAGACGAGCCGAGCATTCAGATTATTTCGCGGACAAACTTCGATCGCCTCTTTCGCTGCGCTGCTATTGCTCACCAGCACGATGTGGTTTTGGAACGTCCTGATCTTGATCGCCCGCCACGAAATACTCTCGACGACTCCCGTGTGCTTTTGTTGCCCGACAGTGATCACGTCGCCGACTTGAAACGGGCGATCCGCATGAAGAGAGATGCCCGCGAAAAAGTTTCCCAGCGTGTCCTGCAGCGCGAGACCGAGAATGACGCCAAAGATCGCTGAGGTTGTGAAGAGCGCGCCGAGATTAACGGTTGGATAGAGGCGAGTGAAAATGATGACAAAGAGAATCGCAAAAGCGACGATGGAGAAGATATTGCGCACCAGCGCGGGTGCCTCATACCCGCGGCGAAGCCGAAACACGAGATCGAAAATCAGCACGTTGACGGCTCGAACAAATAAGTAGGCGAGGATACCCTTGAGGAGCAACGTGAAAATGCGGAACACGCTGTCTCCCGACGCGAGCCCCTTCATGTGCACTTCAAGGTACGCTTTGAATTGAGTCTCAAATGCTTCCAGCAGGTAAAGCGACAGCATCACCAGTGCCGCTACCAGCACGAATAGTATGAGTCTGTTTCTGAATCGTTGGTGCTTCACGTGTTAAGCAGATGCGGACAGGAACTCGCGCTCCAGAGTACCTAGTCTTTTATCACTGATTGCGTTTATTGGCGAGAGGAAGAGCGTGCCGGAACTCCTTCATTTTTCCTTTCGCCTACTTCTGTGGCCGGCGAAAGTTGTATCTGAGCAAGACGCGCATTGGAATCGCGATCCCATCACGCATCGCAGGAAAGAAATGTAACTGCCGGGCGGTGTCCATGGCGGCCTGGTCCAAACCAAATCCCGCCCAGCGCGCAACTGCAACACGCGTAACCTCGCCTTCCTTGTCGAGATCAGCCAGGACGTCAACGGTCCCTTCAGCGTCCGCGCGCGCCGCCGAGTCGGGATAGGAAGGCCGCAAACGACGATAAGGCCGCGGCAACCTCAAACCGTTTGTCTCCGGGTTAGCATCGTCTGGGGCTTCTTCAATTACGGGAGTGTTGCGCTCCAGCGCGACTTCGCGTTCGTGGCGCTCGTCTTCTTGAGCTCGTCGTATCGCAATTACATAACGGTAAAGAAGGTCCCTGGTGAGCAATTCGGCCAACAGGAGTTTCTCCGCGGCTTCAGAACTGGCGCCTTGAAAGCTCGGCCGTTCCCACGAGAGCAATCTGCCCGTGCGCGCGCTGACGAGAAACAGGGAAGCGTACGATTCGAAATAGACAGGGCCAGTGGAAGGCGAGCGCCGAATCGTTTGCGATTCCCCAATTATGTAAAAGTCGCAGTCGATTGCCGCGCCGAGATCACGCGCCTCTTGCAGCGACAGATTCAATGAGCCTGCATAACCGGCGCCGTGCGCAGCTGCGCGGCTCCAGTCGCGATCGACAACTAATAGTTCGGTTGCGACAGCTAAGGAGGCTGCAAATTTTTCGGCAGCGACCCGGCCTGTCTTCGTATCACCGAAATCGAGTACCGCGATGCGCGCGCGCCGTTGGTCAGATTGTCCAGTCGCGACGGTCCAACTGCATGTAAGCAACACCGCGAGAATTGCGCGTCGTAATTTCATCTTACGGGGTTGTTTCGCTTCCATAGCTTCTGCGAAGGAACGCGCAAGGCGCGATTAAACTTGCTGGACGCGTTCTCCCAGGCGATGACGGCGGTTAGTTCAACGATTGCGTCGTCGTCGTAGAATCCGCGCAGCCGCGCAAAAAGTTCATCGCTCACGTCGCGGCCGCTGATGGTCATCGCGTCGGCGTATTCGAGCCCGACGCGTTCAGCTTCAGCGTAGAGGGGGCTCGTCGCGTATGCGGGCAACGCTTCGATCTTTTCGTCCGCTAATCCCAACTGGCTGCCGACCGCAGCGTTGATGTCCTGTCAAAACTCGCAGCCGTTGAGCGCAGCGACGCGGCGGTTGATCAGCGCCCGCAGCTTTTCGTCAACCAATCCGGAGGCATCGATGCCGGCCCACATCCCGCGCGCACCGCGAAAGATGGAGGGCCGGCGAGCATAGACGAGGTGATTGAGCAGCGGCGCGCCCCATTTTTTCGCCTGCGCTTCGAGGACCTTCGCGATGTAGCTTTCCACTTCGTTGGAGTTAACCGCTTCAATTCTCACGACGTTTTAATCTCCGGAACCCTGAACTTGTGTGCTCGCAGCGGAACGCGGCCGCGGCGCGACCCTATGGTAGAGAGCATAGACTTCCTCTTTGACCTCGGAAGGAAAACAGACGCGATGCAATTCGTAACCTTGCTGCAGTCCGCGGACTACTTCGCTGACCTCGCTGATCTCGCGTATCTGTGGGCGGGCGTATCCATCTTCGACGTAGATGCGTGCCTTCGGCTCAACGCCCTCGGCGGTGTAGTAGTTGTAATACGGAACGTCACTCGCGCGGTCTTCGATGAAGTAGTAGTCAGGATCGAAACCGGCGCGCTCGACGCATTCACGCGCCGCGGAGAGAAAATCGGCTCGCTCCGCTTCGGGCATATCAAGATCGACGGCTTTGAACAAACGGCGGCCGACGAAACGGCGGCTGAGATCGCTCAGGATCGGATCGGTTGAACGCTGCCACTGCTTGACGTGGAAGATCACGTCAGAGTCATCCATCTCAAGATGTTCCGACAGCGTCAGCGACTTCAGACGCAGCACGTTCTCAAAAGCCGTGTCGGGAGCACGCCAAACTATTTCACCAGTTTCCAGGAGTCGCAGCGCGCGGCGAAGAATAGAGCGCAGCACCGCTTCCGCGGATCGGAGCGTCCGATGGAAATAAACCTGACGAAACATGTAGTAACGGGCCTGGAGGTATTCTTCAACTGCATAAAGGCCGCGCGCGGTGACATAAATGCGATCGCCCTCTTCGTCGATGGAAAGCGCGTTGATAATCCATTCGAGATCGTAGATGCCATACTTTGCGCCGGTCATCAGCGAGTCGCGCAGCAGATAATCCATGCGATCGACATCGAGCTGCGAAGAAACGAGTTGAGCGAGTGCCGCAGGCCGGAACTTTCCTTCAATGATCGCAGCGACCTTTCGCGGCAATGCCGGCGAATAAGAAGCCAGCAGCTTTCCGATTTCGGTGTCTTCGCTCAGAACTACTTTCACTGTCCACGACTCGTGATGAAAACCGAGCACCTTTTCCATGACGTGCGAATACGATCCGTGGCCGACGTCGTGGAGCAGGGCCGCAGCGCGCGCCGCCGTCCGGTCGTCATCAGCGATCTTGTGTTTCTCGCCGAGACGATCCAGCACCCTCGTCATCAAGTGGAACGCGCCAAGCGAGTGTGTGAAGCGCGAATGCTCAGCGCCCTGATAAGTGTAGAGGCCCAGCCCAAGCTGCTTGATGCGGCGTAGCCGCTGAAACTCGGGGGCATCAATCAAGCGCATCATTAACGCGCCCTCGTTGCTGTCGGTACGAAGGCGGATGATGTTGTGAACAGGATCGCGATAGATACGTTCGCTCAGGTGGTCGCAACTCCCTCAATCGTTAAGGATCATCGGTTGGAGCAGTTTATCACGTCATGGCTGGCGCGGAATTGGGTTCTGGCACTCATACTCGACTCATCCGGAAGCGGGAACAGGCTTGGTTAACTCAGATGGCTGACCAGGAACCATTCCGGGCGGGAGCTGGATTGGTTTGACCTTTTCTAATTTATGGATTGTTCCCATTTTTTTGGATTTTTGCAGGCTCTGAAAAAAGCACGCCCGTGGGTTAAGTACTTGAACCTTATGCGATTGCCTTCCCGCCCCCCTGCGGGCATAAGACTTGCGAATACTGCGAGTACGTAGTCACGAGCTTTTGTCTCTAGAGGCTATATGGAATTTTTTGATGCCGCTTTGGGGAGAATGAACAGTGAGTTAGTAGCTCCCGAAGCGGCATTCTACTTCAAGAAAGGAAATGACAAGATGAAAACTGCTTTTAAGTTATTTATGGTCCTGTGTATGGCCCTGGCCTCGACGGCGGTCTTTGCACAGGATATCCAGACGAAGGGGTCAATCTCCGGCACCGTCGTCGACAAGAACGGCGCAGCGATACCAAATGCGACCGTCAAAATTACTGGTCCGGAAGGTGAGCGCACAGCCACCGCCAACGATCAGGGAGTTTACTCTGTCGACAACCTCCTGCCCGGTAGCTATAAAGTTAGGGTCGAGAGCGCCGGCTTTAAGGCAACCGAGGTTTCAAACATCACGGTTTTTGTGGGCAGGAGTTCGACAACGAACGTCACGCTTGAGGCTGGCCAGGTTAACGAAACCGTTAACGTTGTGGCAGGTGCTGAGATTGACCAATCGAGCACGGCGGTCAACCAGAACTTGAACGACCAGCTCTATTCGAACGTTCCTGTGGCGCGCAGCGTCACCAGCTTGTTCTACATCGGTCCGGGCACAACCGACAGTCTCGGCGGCGGTCGCGCTAACCCGTCCATCGCGGGTGGTTCAGCGCTAGACAACCTCTACGTTGCTGATGGCGTGAACATCACCGACTCAGCTTTCGGCGGCCTTGGTACTTTCTCGCGAAGCTATGGATCGCTCGGCACCGGCATCAACACCACGTTTATTAAAGAAGTGGTCGTGAAGACTGGCGCGTTCGAACCACAGTACGGCCAGTCGGAAGGCGGAATCGTTAACATCATCACCAAGTCCGGCTCGAACGAGTTTCATGGCGGCGTGTTTGCTTATGCCCGACCCAAATCGTTCGAGGCCACGCGCTTGCAGCCCGATGATTTTCGCATCGGCCAGGGCGGAAAACTTCTGCATGTAGAGAATTACGACGCGGGAGCGGAAATCGGCGGTCCGATCGCGAAGAACAAACTGTTCTTCTTCGGTTCGTTTAATCCGACCGTCGCGCGTGACATTGTGAGGGGCGCGAAGAATTCCACGCTGTTCACTCTTTTGGGTGACCATGCCCGTCGCACGCGGACGTATAACTATAATGCCAAGGTTGATTGGAACATCAACTCCAACCACTCCCTCAACTTTTCGATCTTTGGCGATCCATCCCAGACTAACAAGTCTTCGTTCGCTTCGCTGAACATCGATAACACAACGGCCCAAAGCGTTCTGGATTTCGGTACGCGCAGTCTTTCGTTGCGTTACAATGGCAGCTTTGGCAACAGTGCTTCACCCTTCACGCTTAGTGCTACGTTCAGTCAGGGCGTGAACCACTTCAACGAGACGGGCTTTGACAACTTTAACCAGATCAATGACCGCACCCAGACCACGTTTGCCACGCAGCGCCAAAGCTTCATTTCTATCGGTCGCGGATTCATCGAGCCTACAAATGGCAAGACCTACCGCACGACCTATGACCTTTCGAAGCAGGTTTCGATGTGGGGCACGCACACCCTGTCAATCGGTTACCAGTACCAGAAAGGTCTTTATTCGGGAACGCGTGACCGCAGTGGTCCGCACTACACGGTTCCGTCGAACAACAACGACGGGACGCTTCCGATCCCAGCCAGTGCAGCGGGTCAACCGCTGAACGCCGCGTGGGCGCTTCGCTTGCAGGGCGGGTCCTGTACGCTCTGCCCACTGATGTTGATCCCCGGTGATACGACCGATATCGGTTTCGGTGCGGGTTGGAGACGTGTTTCGCTCCAGCAAACTCGCGGCGAATTCGGCATTCCGGCTTTCGACACCTTCAACAACTATCACGCCTATTACGGGCAGGATACCTGGCGCATAAACAAGTACATCACCGCGCTCCTTGGCCTCCGCGGAGAGCAAGAGCGGATCGTCGGAAACCCCGGCCCTGTCAGCGGAAAGCGCCTCAGCTATAGCTTTACGGATCAGTGGGCGCCGCGTTTGGGCGTGACAGTCGATCCCACAGGTAAGGGCAAGACGAAGGCTTTCTACAACTTCTCTCGCTTCTTCGAATACATTCCACTGGATCTGGCTGAGCGCTCGCTCTCGTCAGAGAAAGACTTCACGGGTGGTCGTTTCGCTCCTGATTTCTTTATTCAGGTGGGTGGACCAAGAAACGGTCAACGGATTGCCGTTATCAACGCGTTTGGTACCGTCAATCCAGTTGTCAGCAACGCCAGCTTCCTTAGCGGCGCTGCGGGCGGCGTTTCGAACGGCCTCGGGATCTCTGCACAAGATCCGACAAATCCGATCCTGCCCGGCACCAAGCTCGGCTTTGCGCAGGAGCACGTGATTGGATTTGAACAACAGTTGCCGCACAACTTCGTGTTGGCAATTCGTTATCAGGATCGTCGCTTGAAGAGGATCGTCGAAGACGCCGCGGTGGTCTCGCCTGAGTCCATTAGCCTCTTCGGTCAGACTTACTTCATCGGCAACGTCAGGGCGAGTCTCGACGCGGCGCACAATCTGGTGGGATTCAAATTTACGCCGGGAACTTCGGATGCGCTTAAGCCGGCAGGCTGCAGGGTAAATCCTGCCTTGCCGTTCAACGCTGCGACCAACCCGATAAATGGTAATGTTGTTGATCCCGTCACTGACACCTTTAGCAACGTCCTGGGAGCTATTTGTTACGGGAACGGTTCCGGCGATCCCGGAGCGGATGGCTTGGCAGACGGCTTTCCTAATGCAGTGCACATCTACAAGGGTTTCGAGATCGAGTTGAACAAACGCTTCTCGGACGGCTGGCAGTTGCTTAGCAACGTCCGTATTTCGAGCCTGCGTGGCAACTTCGAGGGTCACTTCCGCAACGACAACGGCCAGACCGACCCGGCCATCAGCTCGCTGTTCGACTTTACGGCGGGTGAGTTCAACCTGTTGGGCGACCAGTTTGCTACTGGGTATCTCAATACCGATCGCCGTGTTGTGTCGAACATCTATGGCAGCTACATGTTTACCAAGGAGCGAGGCTTCAAGGGTGTTAACGGCCTCAACCTTGGCGCAGGTCTGCACATGGAGTCGGGCGTGCCGCTCAGCAAGTTTGGCGCGCACCCGGCCTATCTCAACGCGGGCGAAGTTCCGATTGGTGGACGCGGTTCGCTGGGACGCTCTCCCTTCTTCGCTCAGTTTGATTTCCACGCAGATTATCCGTGGCAGGTCAGCGAGCGGATGAAGCTGAGCTTCATCGGCGACTTCTTTAACGTCTTCAACAGACGTCCGATCAGGCTCATCGACCAGAACTTTGAGGTCCAAGCGGGTGTGCTTAACCTGGACTTCAACAAGCCGGCTTCTTTCCGAGCGCCATTCTATATGAGGCTCGGTTTGCGGCTTGACTTCTAATTGATTCGGTACGGATCAACTTCTAATAGGGAGGGGGCCGCTTGTGTCCCCTCCCTATTTGTTTTTCCAGACACAATAAGTGAGAATCATTACCTCCCCGGCTTCGCTGGAGCCGCTCTCCATTTATTGACGGAGGCCGCAATGCTTCAATCAAAGTTTCCGCAGGCAATTCTGCTCCTGGTTCTGGCTGCCGGACCGGTGCTGGCGCAGTTCACCCAGCCAGCGCACTCATCCACCGAACCGATTCAGGTTACGGGACAGTTGCGCTACGCCGGTGGCGCGCCGGCCAATGAGATTATCGTGCGGCTGGAGAGTTTTACCGGCGGAGTCGTTGGTGAGGTGAGAACCGACCGTTCGGGCAAGTTTCGCTTCCAGGGACTGCAACCGCTTCAATATCATCTCGTCATCCGCCACCCCGGCTTTCAAGAGATTCAGCGCGAAGTAAATCTGGTGATGATTGCGCAAGAGTATTTGCAGTTACAACTCGTTCCCGACATCTCGTACCGGGCCGCGCCTCCGTCTTCCAGCAGATTGGTGCTTGATGCCAGCGTGCCCTCTGAAGCGCGCAGAGAGTTTGAGAAAGCCGATGAAGCCCTGGCCACCGGTAAGAAAGAGAGAATTGAAGAAGGCATTCGCCATTTGGAAAAGGCAATTAGTCTCTATCCCAACTTTCTCGAGGCGCAACTTCGGCTCGGTGCGGCTTACATGGATCTGCACGAGTGGGACAAAGCTGAACAGGCGCTGCGGCGCGCGCTGGAAATCAACCCACGCACCGCAAACGCGTATTTCGCTCTCGGTGAGATCTATTGGCGCCAGAAAAAATACTCGGAGGCTGAAAAGATCTTGCGAGAGGGCCTGGGCATCGAGGATCGTTCTTGGCGGGGTCATTTCACGCTGGGTCGCGTTTACTGGAGCAAAGGTGACTTTTCCAAGGCTGGCCCGCAGGTGGGGATTGCAATTCAGCTAAATCCGAATTTCGCCGAAGCTCACTTGCTTGCCGGTAACATCTTGCTGCGCGTGAATAAACGCGAAGATGCGCTGGTGGAGTTTCAGGAGTATTTGCGGCTTGCGCCGAAAGGCGAGTTTGCGGCGCAAGCCAGGACTGCGGTCGAGAAATTGAAGCAGCAGAAATAGCAGACCCGATACCGCAATTGCGCTCACGACGTGCCAGGATTAATATCTCTCAACTTAATTCATGATGGAGGAAGATCACCGTGCATCATCGCACACTAATTAAGCTACTCTTCGTTTTCGCTATTCTTACTCTTGCAGCCGCGCCCTCGATGGCCCAACAGATTCAGGGCGACGTGCGTTATGCGGCTAATAGTCAACCGGCGTTCGGCATACTGGTTCACTCCAGTGGCACGGGAGGCACTTCTGAACAGCAGACCGACCGCAATGGCAAATTTTACTTTCGCGTCTCGCCCGGGCATTACACCATTACGGTGCGCGTTCCCGGCTACAAGGAAGAAGTGAGAGCGGTTGATATGACCGAGGCACAACAAAGCGAGTACATCTCTTTCCGGCTCAAGGATGATGGTTCGGGTGCTAAGCCGACCACTGGCAACGCGCCAGATCCGAATGCCGTCCCCGCCAAAGCGCGCGAGGAGTTTGATCAGGGCGCGGCCATAATCAACGAAGGTAAGAAAGAAAGGATGCCGGAAGGAATCGCTCATCTGGAGAAAGCCGTCAGCCTTTATCCAACATATCTTCAGGCTCACCTGATGCTCGGCACTACCTACATGGATCTGCAGCAATGGGACAAGGCCGAGAAGGCTTTGAGAAGAGCCTTGGAGATCAATCCGAAGGCAGCCAACGCGTATTTCGCGCTCGGCGAGGTTTATCTCCGCCAAAAGAAATATGACCAGGCCGAAAAGGCTTTGTTGGAGGGCATTGCTATTGAGGCACGCTCTCCGCAATCTCACTTAACGTTGGCTCGCGTTTATTGGGAAAGGGTCTCCGGCGTGAAAGACGAAGCAGTGTGGCGGCCGCCGCTGGAGAAATCCTATGAGGAAGTCAAACAAGCATTGGCTTTGGATCCAAATCTCGCCGCCGCGCATTTGTTAAAAGGCAATCTGTTGTTCAAGGTGCGCCGCGCGGAAGATGCACTACATGAATTTGAAGAGTATCTGCGCTTGGATCCGCAGGGACAATTGGCTGAGCAGACGCGAGCCCTGGCTGAAAGAATCAGGAAAGCACTGACCCAGGAAAAGAAGCCGTAAGGACTTATCGTCATCGAGTACAAAAAGCGAGGTCGCGAGCGAATAAGATCGTTGGCGACCTTTCGTTTCTTGAGTTGTAGGTCTCTAGCTCACCTTGAGATCAAGCAGATGGCCCAGCTTCTCTTTCTTCGTTCGTAAATACTTTGCGGCTGACTTGGTAGGATCGACCTGAATTGAAACCCGTTCCACAATCTTTAGTCCAGCTTCCTTGAGCGCTTGCAGTTTGAGCGGGTTATTCGAAATGACGCGTACCTGGCACAAACCGAGGTCATAAAGAATCTCGGCGCACTGTCTGTACTCGCGCGAATCGACGGCCAGGCCCAGTAGCTCGTTGGCTTCCACTGTGTCTGCTCCCTCGTCCTGCAACGCGTACGCGCGGATCTTATTTAGAATGCCGATGCCCCGGCCCTCCTGCTGCTGGTAGACGATTGCTCCGCGGCCTTCTTTTTGAATCATCTGCATCGTGTTGTGAAGTTGTTTGCCGCAATCGCATTTTGTCGATCCGAAAACATCGCCCGTCAGACATTGCGAGTGTATGCGCACCAGCGTGGGGACATCCGGGCGCAATTCACCTTTGAACAGTGCCACAAATTCCTCGTCCGTGTTTCGAGATCGATAGCCGGCGATCTTGAAATCCCCCCATTCCGTGGGCAGACTAGCGACGGCAACACGCTCAACCGACAAACCCTCTCTCGACGATTCGCAGGTGGCTGTCGTTTCTTCTTCCAATCGAATACTCCCCCTTAAAACCTGGTCTCAGTAGTTTGCGATTATAGGAGTTAAGACCGCATGCCGACAAGCGACGTTACAATAGAGCCGCGCCAAGCTGACTCTGGTTCAGATCTCTAAATGCCATTTGCTCCCCCATTCGCCGCGCGATAAGATACGCGACCGAAGCGCAATCAGAACGGAAGAAGGCTCGACCCCAAAACATAATGGCAAATGAACCTCAGGCTGATTCCGGCAAGACGCAGCCTCGGCAAATCCAGGGAGAAGCGGCGCAGACTCAACGAGAGCGGCGTCCGGCGCTCGTCTTTCTAAAAGGGGAACTGATGGCGGTGCCCATCCCGCTCGAACGCGACGAAGTGGTTCTGGGTCGGGCCGTCGAAGCCGATGTGCGAGTCAATGACCATCGCGTCTCTCGGCTTCATGCGCGCATCAGCGCCGATCGCGACTCTCAAACGGGCGTTGTGCGCTACAAGGTCACCGATCTCGGTTCAACAAATGGGACGCTGCTCAATGGCCAGGTCATCACAGAAGCAATTCTCAATGACGGCGACAAGGTAATTATTGGCGATCATCTCTTTCGTTTCGACATGCTTGACGAGATCGATCGTGAGTTTCACCAGCAGATCCACCGGCTACTCGCGCACGACGAGCTTACCGGATTGCTCACAAGCAAATCGTTCTTCTTGGAATTACGTCGCGAGGCCGGGCGAGCCGCCGACGAGTCGCGCCCTTTCTGCGTGCTGATGATGGACGTCGATCATTTCAAACTGGTAAACGACACTTACGGCCACATAGTCGGCAGCGAGACACTGGAGGAGATGGGAGCGCTGATTAAGGGAGCACTGCGAGCAGGCGACGTTGCTGCTCGCTTTGGCGGCGAAGAGTTTGCGGCTTTCCTGCTCGATGCGGACTATGCTCAAGGTCTGGTGGCAGCTGAGCGTGTGCGTTCGGCAATCCAGAACCACGAATTCCGTGCAGTGCGCAAAGGATCAACCGGAGAGCTTCGAACGCAGCACCTTACCATGAGCGTCGGGGTGGCCTCGTTTCCTGACGACGCCCGGGATCCGATTGAACTCGTGGAACTGGCAGACTCGGCCCTCTATCGCGCGAAGCGCAATGGTCGCAATCAGATCTGCGCCTATCGGCCCTCCCTTGCGGCCACCGAAAAACCTCTGCCTCCGAGACGAACTTGAAACCGACCTTTGTTAGCTACCGCGGCGGTGTTTTGACTGCGTCGTTGAGAATTGACCTAAACTTCTCGTACACCTTTGTGAAACGCACGCGCATCCATAGCGTGTAATCTATTGCCGCCAGACTTAGCTGGCGCTTCAAACAACGCAAGTTGCGCCTGTTTATCCGGGGCGTGTATGCTTAGGCGGTTGCGAACGCAAGCATTTCCAGACGTAGTTAAGAGCGGAACTTAATCAGTGAACAAAAGACTTAACCTGGCGAATAAGCCCTTTACGAATCGCGCGCTGCCCTGGGTGTTGACGTCGATCCTTGTCGCTTTCTCGCTGATAGCTTTGGTTCCTATTGTGCGTCGGACCAGTGCGGCGAATGCGCAAGCCGCCCAGGTTCAAAATCAAATTACGACGCTGAATCAGGACGAGCAGTTGCTGCGTAAGCGCGCCGAGGCAGTGAAGAACGCCCTTACGCCTGAGCAACAACAAGTCTTGAAATCCGCTCATGAATTGGTCGATCGCAAGCGCTTCTCATGGACTCGGCTGTTGGAAGATCTGGAGACGGTATTGCCGAAGGATGTCCGAGTTGCACGCATCGCCGTTCGCCATGTCGCGACCTCTGCCGGACGCACGGTCGCTGATTTGGAGCTGACAGTAATTGCTAAGACACCGATGATCGTTACGGACATGATTGCGGACATGGATCGCGGTGGAATCTTCCAGGCTGAACTCCGCTTACAAAGCCTGCAGAAGGGTAGGGGCGAGAGCGGCGCTGAATACGAACTCAATGTTCAGTATAGTCCGCGAGCAAGTTTCACGACTTCCGTGGATAGCGGCCCTCGCGCATCACTCGAGCGAGCAACAACGAGTTCAACAAGAGGGCCGCAATGAGCCAACCGGCAACAAATCATCTTCCGGTTAGCCGGCCGCGGCTGCGGGTGCAACTCAACCGCTTTCGCAAGGCGCAGCGGCGTGGCATGTTCGGAATTGCCGAAATCGTCGGACTCTCGGGCGGTATCTTCATATTACTGGTCGTGATCGTCGCTTACTTTTATTTCTTGCTGCCAGCACGTTCGCGCGTAGATCTGCTTTTGGCCGAGCGAGATCAGTTGCAAAAAACGATGCGCTTCTCCGAAGAAGACCTTAGTCGAAATATGGGTACGAAGGCCACTGTCCAGAAGATTACTGAGAGTCTTAGCGATTTCGAAGATAACCGTCTGGTTGAACGCAGCGAGGGTCGCATGAGTCTCTATGAGGAACTCAACCAACTGATTCGCAGTAATGGACTGCGCAACACGTCGGGCCCAACTTACGCTGGCCTCGAGCCAATCGGATCAAAAACGCAACAGGCAAGCGCCGGCAGCAACTCCGCCGCGGCGAGATGGCAGAGCATCTATCCGGGCATCGCGGTCAATGTAACGGTCGAAGGTTCATATCAAAGTCTTCGCCACTTTGTGCGGGACATCGAAGCCAGCAAACAGTTTCTGATCATCAACGCCGTCGAGCTGGAGCGAGCCACGGAATCGAACGCTCTGCCAACGACGGGCAGTGGCGCGCCGAAACCTGGCAGCACGCAGGTCAGCTTGCGGCTGGACCTGGCAACTTACTTCCAGCGCGCGGGCGATGCGAGTAGCGCGGCTTCCGAGCAGACTTCAGGAGCGCACTAAGGAGTTTTAGTCATGGCAGCAGTTGAAGCAAGAATATCAACCGATCAGAAAAAGCTAATCGTAGCGATCGCGCTTGGGTTGGGGGCAATCATCGCGCTGTGGTGGACGTTCTTTGGATTTGGCGGCAGCTCCAAGCCGCAGCAACGAAAAGTTGCTGTAACAACGCCAGCTACGACCCCCGGATCCACAAAGCCTCAGGTAGCAAGAGCCGATGAGAATAGTGGGGGGCTGACGCCGGACGACCTTCGACCGATCATTGGCAAATGGGATTCGCCCTCGGTTCCGGAAGCGCACCGTAATATCTTCGCCTACTACGAGCCTCCTATTGTGCAGAGTCCACCGCCGACACCACCGCCGCCGACGCCAACTCCGCCTTTGTTGTTGGCAGCAATTTCGCCTTCAAACGTTTACGCGCGGACCGCCGAATTCTCGTTGGATGTGACCGGTGACAAATTTACGCCGGCTGTGCGGGTTTTTCTTGATGGTCGGGAGCTGCCGACGCGTTTTAAGAGTCCACAACAACTCTCTGGTGCTGTGCCGGCTGCAATGATCGCGAATCCTGGCCAGCGGTCGGTTATCGTAAGGAGTAGTGATAACACGCTTTATTCAAACACGGCGACGCTGGTCGTCACTGCTCCGCCGACACCTAATTACACTTACGTTGGAATTATCGGCAAGCCGCGTCACGTTGGTGACACCGCGCTCTTGCAGGATAAGAACAGTAAGGAGATTGTGAACGCACAACGCGGTGACGTTCTCGGCGGGCGATTCCGCATCACGAGCATTTCAGACCGCGAGCTGGTGCTGGTGGATACAAACTTAATGATCAAACACACGTTGCCGCTGACCGGTGAAGGCGACAAAGGATTTCCTCAAGGGCGTCCGCAGCCGAAGGTAGCGTCCGAAGATGACGACCCTTAGCAAAAAAGCCAACCACAAGATATTCGGTATGCCCCAAACTCGACGTGCGACGATGTTGAGCCAGCGCCGAGGTCGGCCTCGCTCTCGCGAGGCTGGCTACACGCTGGTGGCGCTGCTCGCATTCATGACGCTGCTGGCGATGTTTGCCGCGGGGGCGGCGCCAAGCATTGTGCAGCAATCGCGTCGCGAGCGCGAGAAGGAAGCAATCTTCCGCGGTGAGCAAGTCGCGGACGCGATACGCGTTTACTACAAAGCAAGACGCGTTCGCGGCGATCAGGGTTTGCCGACTTCGATCGATCAATTGCTTGAAGGAATACCGCGTGGCACAAAGAAGGTACAGATACTGCGCGCGAGCGCCGCTCGTGATCCGCTCTCAAGTTCTGGCGAGTGGAAATTGATCAGACCACGCTCAACCGAGCTGATTGATTTCGAGCAGTCGGTGATGCTCTACGCCGGCAATCTTCTGCCAACCCCACAGGACGGGCAAGTAGCTGAATTACAGACACTTACAGCCGTGGCTCTCGGTGGATTGCTGAACATTGGATCGACGAAGAGCGCGCCCGGGGGCGAAGACAGTTCTGAAGGTTCAAGTGGACCCTTCGTTGGTGTTGCAAGTCGCAGCAAACGCAATTCAGTGATGACCTACTACGGCATCGATCGACACGATCAATGGATCTTCACACCTCTCTTCAGGTAACTTCTCGTCGCTGATTTTTCATTTGTCGCATCGCTCAGAATTTATGCAAACTGATTTCAGATTTCACGACACCACTAGTTCGCGCGAACGTGATGTGAAAACGATCTCGATCGCTTCTGGAACGCGAAACTGCGACGCTCGCAGCGTGCGCGAGCCTCTCGGTCGTCAAAAACTTTTTTCTCGGATCGGTAATAAGTTGTTGACATCTGATCGAATTACGTTTATATAGCAAGATGTTGTGCGCCGTTTACTCTAGCCCACAAGAGACAAGTAAGCACAGTATCTTGTGGTCAGACAACGGAAAACCAAAACTAGAAAAAGGAGCACATAGCTATGGCAACTAAGAAGGGTGGAAAGAAGGCAGCGAAAAAGGGCGGTGCAAAGAAGAAGGGCGGAGCAAAGAAGGCCGCCAAGAAGAGATAGTTCGAACCAGCAGGGTACAGCAACCTTCCACTGGCGCACATACACTTCTGAGGCCAGCAGGGCCTTTCAAGAGGAACGACGAATTTCAAGCGAAACTCGTCGTTCCTTTTTGTTTTATCCTTAGCTCACATTTCACAACAAAGCGCGACTTCGTTATCCTTCACAATGCGCCGCTGAATCTCTCTGTGCGGCAAAAAGTTTGTGATTATTCGATCGATTGCGCGCCCACGTCTATGATCAGCGTTGCCCTCGTTGAACCTGAGATACCACCGAACACCGGCAATGTCGCGCGGCTGTGCGCGGCCAACCACCTGCCTCTGCACATCGTCGGCGCTACTGGGTTTCGGCTCGATGACCGTGCCGTGCGTCGAGCGGGCCTGGACTACTGGCCGGAAGTCTCACTTCAACGCCATCCCGATCTTGAATCCCTCTATCTTGCTCTTCCTGAAGCCAGATTCATTTACCTGTCAACCAAGGCCGAAAGACCCTACACCGATTGGCTCTTTGAAGGGAACGACTGTCTCGTGTTTGGACGCGAAACTCGTGGTTTGCCCGATGAGGTTTTGCGCGCGAACTGGGATCGGTGCTTGACCATCCCGATGCTCAATCCAAATGTCCGTAGCCTGAACCTGGCGACTTCGGTTGGCATTGTTGTCTATGAGGCGCTCCGACAGAAAAAGGCTTTTGGACCGACCTAAACCTGCCGAGAGATCTACAAAGAGGCGATCGGTTATTTTGACTTCGCGGTAGAAGGCTGTCGCCTTCGCTCCAAGGCTGCCTCCCGCGACGGGAGTTATCGCCGAGCAAATGATAAGATAAAAAGTTTCTCAGGAACGACTTGAAAGCACCTGGTCGTACTGTGTGGAGTGTTTATGACTGAAGCACGAAAAGACATACGAAACGTAGCGATAATTGCCCACGTCGATCATGGGAAAACTACGCTGGTCGATGCGATGCTCCGGCAATCGGGAACATTTAGAGAAAACGAGCAGGTCCGCGACCGAGTTATGGATTCGATGGATCTGGAGCGCGAGCGCGGCATTACGATCATGGCGAAGAATACGTCCGTACGTTATCGCGATATCAAGATCAACATCGTCGACACGCCGGGCCACGCGGACTTCGGCGGCGAGGTCGAGCGGGTGCTGACAATGGTCGACGGCGTTATGCTTCTGGTAGATGCCGCTGAAGGCTGTCTGCCCCAGACGCGCTTCGTCCTTCGCAAAGCGCTCGAGGCGCGCTTGCCGGCAATTGCCGTGGTCAACAAGATCGACCGGCAAGACTCGCGTCCCGCCGAGGTGGTTAATGAGATCTACGAACTATTTCTTGACCTGGATGCTACAGAAGAGCAAATTGAATTTCCCATCTTGTATTCCGTTTCGCGAGACGGCGTCGCGAAGAAAATGTTGACTGACGATTCCCGCGACCTCCGCCCGCTGTTCGATCAAATCGTGGAAACCATTCCAGCTCCCCGCCCGTTAAGGGACGACAGTTTGCAACTCTTGGTGGCCAATCTTGATTACAGCGATTACGTTGGTCGATTGGCGATTGGTCGAATCTTTTCAGGTGAAATTGCGGTGGGTGATCAGGTTGCTATTGTGAAGCCCGACGGATCGCTTCAGAAAACCAAAGTGGCGCAGCTCTATGTTTTCGAAGGCCTCAAGCGAGAGCCCGTCGATAATGCGCGCTGCGGCGACATCGTTGCCCTGGCGGGTATAGAAAATATCGAGATTGGCGAAACGATCACGAGCATTGATAACCCGCAGCCGCTGCCCGTAATAGCGATTGACGAACCGACGATCTCGATGATCTTCGGCGTCAACAATTCTCCTTTTGCTGGAAAAGAGGGACGATTTGTGACGTCGCGTCAACTAATGGAACGGTTGGACAAGGAGGTGCTCGGCAATGTCGCGATTAAGGTTGAGCCGACTCAGTCGCCGGATCAGTTTAGAGTTTCGGGTCGCGGAGAATTACAACTTGCAATTTTGATCGAGATGATGCGCCGCGAGGGCTACGAGCTTCAGGTTTCAAAACCCGAAGTGATCACGCGCCAGATTGACGGGACGACGCACGAACCAATTGAGTCGGTAGTGATCGACTCTCCGGAGGAATTCATTGGCGTCGTCACGGAAGCGATGGGTCGCCGCAAGGGCCAGATGACGAAGATGGTGAATCATGGCACCGGCCGCGTGCGGCTCGAGTTCGAGATTCCTTCGCGAGGTCTAATCGGATTTCGCAGCGAGTTCCTAACTGAGACCAAAGGTTCGGGTCTGCTCAACACTTTGTTTCTGCGCTGGGGCCGGTGGCAGGGTCCAATGCGCGGTCGTTCAACGGGTTCACTGGTCGCGGATCGCACGGGCGAGACAACAACTTATGCGCTCTACAATCTGCAGGAACGTGGGACGCTATTTACGCGCCCCGGCACGAAGGTATACGAAGGTATGATCATCGGCGAGAATGCCCGCACCGTGGATCTCGACGTGAATGCCGTGAAAGAAAAGAAACTGACGAACATGCGCGCGGCATCAGCGGACGAAGCAATGCGACTGGTGCCGGTGAAAGATCTTTCGCTCGAACAGGCGCTTGAGTTCATCGCCGCGGACGAACTCGTCGAAGTCACACCGCAAAGCGTCCGGCTGCGCAAACGAGTGCTGCGCGCCAACGAACGTCCAAGACGGGAAGGGGCGTGACCAGTGGCGCGACAGGCGTTTTCATTTGCGACCAAACTCTATCCGATCACCGATGTGCGGATTTCAGGGCTTTCGCACGCGGAGCAAGTCGAGCGATTGAGCGCGGGCGGAGCGACGCTGATTCAATTGCGTGAAAAACATCTGTCGCCGCGCGAGTTCTTCGCTGAAGCTGACAAGGCCTTGCGCGTGGCTCGTTCTCGTGGCATGCGAATCGTAATCAATGATCGCGTTGACATCGCTCTCGCATTGCAGGCCGATGGCGTTCACCTCGGCCAGAATGATCTCGCTCCCGAAGTCGCGCGCAAGCTCCTTGGCGAGGCCGCCGTCATCGGTTTTTCCACTCACACCATCGAGCAAGCCCAAGCCGCCGTAAACATGCCGATTGATTACATCGCCATTGGTCCCATTTTTTCAACGGCAACAAAAAACAATCCCGATCCCGTCGTGGGCATGGATGGACTTCGTCGTGTTCGCGCGAGTGTAGGACACTTCCCGCTGGTAGCGATTGGCGGTATTGGGTTGGAGCAAGCCGCTGCAGTCATATCCGCCGGCGCCGATGCAGTCGCCATTATCAGCGCCTTACTCGCCGAGGGTTCCGGCATTCAACATCGCACGAAGGAACTGGGATCACGCCTCTAAATGGCCGGAATCGATGCGCACAACAGATTTTGCTTGCGTTTATCACCGTAATAAGCCAGAATTGCCAGTGTTTGCCGGCGGCCTCGCGCTGTCATACGTGACCGCCCCCGTTTCGAGTTAACTCGCCTTAGAACTTTCCTGAAAAACCTTCAACGCATGGAGCGCCATCAGGCATGAGCTTCTTCGATCTGCCACCCATTATCGAGCGCATGTTGCTCGTCTCTGACAAGATCAGCGACCTTAACTTCTCCGTTGGTCAGCTGCCACAAATTGAAATCAACGGCAAGCTGACTCCGGTGCAGCCTTTCGGCATGCAAAAGCTGACGCCGTATCAGACTGAGATCATCGCGATGACGCTGTTGCATGGAAATCCGGATGCCGCGGAGCGTCTCGCTCACCAAGGCACGGCCGATCTCAGTTACTCGCTTCCCTCACGCGCTCGGTTTCGAGTCAACATCTTTCAGCAACGCGGCGTCTATTCAATCGTCATGCGTGTTATTCCCACCGACATACCCACATTGAACTCGCTTAACCTGCCTCTCCAACTTGCAGAGATCGCCGAGCTTCGCAATGGTCTTGTTTTGGTGACTGGGCCGACCGGCTCCGGCAAGAGCTCAACCCAGGCAGCGATCATCAACATCATTAACGACCAGAAGCATTACCACGTCGTGACGATCGAAGATCCGATCGAGTATCTCCACACGCATAAGAATTCAACAATCAATCAACGCGAAGTCGGCCACGATACCAAAGACTTTCCGTCAGCGTTGCGCGCCGCTTTGCGGCAGGCGCCGAAAGTGATCCTGATCGGCGAGATGCGCGACTTTGAAACGACTGAAATTGCGCTCGAGGCCGCGGAGACGGGCCATCTTGTGCTCTCGACTTTGCACACCATCGACGCTTCGAAGACAATCGATCGCATTATCGGTTTGTATCCCAAAAGCGAAGAGGCGGTAATCAGAACGCGGCTGGCACAAACCTTCCGCTACATAATTTCGCAGCGCCTAATCCCGCGCGCCGACGGCCGAGGTCGAGTTGCGGCGGTTGAGATTCTCAGATCGAGTCCTCGCACGCGGGAATACATTGAGGAAGGAGAGGCCGAAGGAAAGTCGCTGCTCGACGCGATGCGGGACGGAAAACTTGACGGCATGCAGAATTTCGACACGGTGATCAGGGACTTTATCGAGCGACGAGTCATCAGCATTGAAGACGGTTTAGCGTTCGCCACGAATCAGAACAATCTGCTGCTTGAGCTGAAAGGTCTCGCTTCGTCTGAAGATTTCATTCGCGCAGAGCTCGATGGCGTTCCCGTCGGGCAAGTATCTGAATCCGGTTCGTTGCTGAGCATGATCGAGTAAGCAGAAACTGATACCAACCGTGACGTAAAAACCCGCTATGATTATTGTCTGCCAACATTGCGCTTCCCGATTTCAGGTCGACGATGCAAAGGTTCCCGCCGGCCCTTTCAGTGTCCGCTGCCCTACATGTCACGAGACGGTCAGTTCAAATGCCGGCGCGACGGCTCATGAAAAGGGAGCTTTGTCGCAGGGAAAATCCCCGGCAACATCAGCCACCAAATACGAACGATCAGTCCCTGCCCCTCTCTTCAAGTCTTCAAGCGCGAGCGATGAGATGCTCTCCGCGGAACCTGCGGCCCAATCCAGTGGGGCGAATGACCTGGCGATGGCGCTGGTCAGTCTTTTGAAATTGGAGAAGGGTCACAGTTCCAAGACGAGACCTGCATGGAATCGTCGGCGCGTGCTGGTGTGCACAGCCCCCATGCACCGCGAAACCATTGCTCGCGGACTTGCGGGAAACGGTTACGACGTGTTCGTTGCGGAAGACACGCAGCAGGCAGTCGAGCGGATGCGCCAGAGTCAGCTGGACATAGTTTTTCTGGATCCGGACTTTGACCCGGTGGAGCAAGGCGCGGCGTTTGTGATGCGCGAAGTCAATGTCCTGCGGCCGGCTGAACGCCGCCGACTCTTTTTTGTTACGGTGTCGACTTCGACGCGAACCATGGATACACACGTGGCCTTTCTGCAAAACGTGAATCTAACGGTTAACGTCAATGAGCTGCCCGACATTGCCGATATCCTCGGGCGCTCCCTGCGCGAGTTCAACGAGTTGTATAAGGATTTGAATGTCGCTTTGAATGTTGCCCCCTTGTAGGTCGCCGTTCATTTCGTGGTGCCTGGCTTGAGGGGTCCTTTTCGGACCCCTTTCTCATTTTCGTCTCCCCTGGTCGACCGTCTGAGTTTGATTAGCCAGTTCAGGGACAAGAATTTCTTAAGGCATGGCGTCCAATTTGAAGGCCGGTGCGACGGCTGAGCGCAGGTCTTGTTCTTACCTTGCGCCATGCCAGGACACGTGCAAGACTTTGCACTTCCGCAGTTCAATTTGTGGAGCTGCATGCGTACGTTCCAAAATGACGTCGCCAGGCGAGCCCAAATCAGCGTTTATCTGAGGCCGCTTTATTGGTTAGTGAGGATCAATGAAGTTTACCCGCTACTCAAAATTCAACGGCCTTGACGTCTTCGGAATCAATCTCGGCGATCTGATGGACGCGCTGTCGGATTCGCTCCTTTATTCCGGTTACGACGATGATTATTACTGGACACGTCAGCGCATGCCGCAGGACACGTCGCTTGATGCCCTGCGTCGCGCGCTGTTGCAGGCGCTTATCGATCAGGGGTTGCTTGAACAGTGGCAGATTCAGGAGATGCTTGCTGAGAACAATGGAAAGTTCAAAGGCTCACAGCTTGAAGAGATGCTCAATCAACTGATTGAGCGTTTGGTTGACGAAGGTTATCTGACTTTGCATGAAGAACCACAGACGCAACAAGCCCGCGAACAAATGGCCGGTGGTCTGGCGACGGTTGAGGAGCCTTTGCCGCGCAATGTCAAGTTTGAAGTCACCGAGAAGGGTCTCGATTTTCTTGGCTACAAGACGCTGAGAAACCTGCTCGGAAGCGTGGGCAAGAGTTCATTCGGTCGTCATGACACGTCGCACCTTTCGACCGGCATCGAAGCCGAAGCGGCCAGCAAGCCTTACGAGTTTGGCGATACGATCAATCTCGACGTGAACACGACTTTGCTTTCTGCGATTCAGCGCGAGGGCCTGCAAGTTCCTATCAATCTCGAATATCGTGACCTTCACGTCCATCAATGCGACTATCAGTCGTCGTGCGCAACGGTCGTGATGCTCGACTGTTCGCATTCGATGATTCTTTACGGCGAGGATCGATTCACACCCGCGAAGAAGGTTGCGCTGGCGCTCTCACATTTGATCAGAACGCAATACCCGGGCGACTCACTTAAGATCGTGCTCTTTCACGACAGCGCAGAAGAGTTGCCGTTGGCGAAACTGGCGACGACACAGGTTGGGCCGTACCACACCAACACCGCAGAAGGGCTGCGACTGGCGCGGCGGGTACTCCAGGCGCAGCGCAAAGAGATGAAACAAATCGTGATGGTGACTGATGGAAAACCAACGGCGTGTTTTGTTGAAGGTAACATCGCAGGGTCGTTTAGCGGCAGACGAGCGGGCAGGATGCCCGCGCTCCCAGGACGACGGCTTTATAAGAACTCGATGGGTGGCGATCCGTTTGTGATGGAAGCGACCTTCAGGGAAGTGCAGGCCTGCCGCAAGGCCGGCATCATGATCAATACGTTCATGCTGGCGAGCGATTATTATCTGGTAGAGTTCGTCAAGCAGATGACGGCGATGACCAACGGCAAAGCTTATTTTGCCAACCCGGCGAATCTGTCGCAATTTGTTCTGATAGACTTTCTGCGCCGGCGCACCAGTCGCGTCAAGTGATGCAGTGAACGTGCCGCGTCTTTCGCTTTTTTGTAAATGACTTCAGAAAATTCGAAACCGGATCGACCTCGTAACGCTCTTGAGCGCGCGCAAGCGGCCCTTAGGGAAAACGCCGATCAGCCGGCGCTGAAGGAATACGAACGACTGCTGGAAAGAATTAGTAGCCTCGCGCAGGTGTTGGGGACCGCGCGCGACTTGTTGACCATCTTTCGCGGGCTGCGAGAGTTTACCGTTGCTTCCACGCCATGCAATGGATTCTTTGTGTCTCTCTACGATCCCGCGCGTAACGTACGCACAGCCTGCTACGGCTGGGGCGACGATCAGGAGATCGACATATCTGAACTGCCGCCCATGCCGATCACTACCGACGGACCGAATAGTCGCGCCGTGATGACCGGTCAAATAATCATCACTGACGATTACATGAATGCGACGCGCGGTCATCCAGGCGTCATTGTCGGACCAGATAATGGTTTGCGGCCGCAATCTTCGCTCGCCGTGCCGATGGCCGTCATGGGACGCATCATCGGCACGATCGAAGCGCAAAGCTACGAGCGGGCGGCCTACAAGGAAGAACATGTCACAGCGATGCGCATGGCAGCGAACCTGACCGCCGTTGCAATTGAAAACGTGCGTTTGCTCGAGCGCGAAAGCAGCGCGAGGGCCGCGGCGGAGGAATCAAATCGCTTGAAGGATGAATTCCTCGCCACCGTCTCGCACGAACTGCGCACGCCACTCACGGCAATTCTTGGCTGGGCGCGCATGCTCGAGTCGGGCGGGCTGGACGAAAGTGTGACGGCGCGCGCCATCGAAACGATCAGACGCAACGCCAAGACTCAATCTCAGATCATCGACGACATACTTGATGTCTCGCGCATTATCACCGGCAATCTTTATCTCGATCTTCATCCGATTGAATTGACGCCGGTGATTGAGGCGGCAATCAATGTCGTACGTCCCACTGCCGATGCGAAGGGTATCCAGATCGACACGGAGTTTGAGTCGCAGGCCACCGTTGTAACGGGCGACGCGAACCGTTTGCAGCAAGTGGTTTGGAATCTTCTCTCGAACGCGATCAAGTTCACGCCATCAGGTGGTCGGGTTTCGGTCGCGGTTCATCACCTGGATTCGCGTGTCGAAATAAGGGTTGCTGACAATGGACAAGGTATAAGGCCGGAGTTTTTGCCTTTCATCTTCGATCGTTTTCGCCAGGCCGATAGCACCACGACGCGACAACACGGCGGCCTGGGATTGGGGCTGGCGATCGTCCGACATCTGGTTGAGATTCATGGCGGGACTGTCTGCGCCGAAAGCCCCGGCGACAACGCGGGCTCAACTCTTACTGTGAAGTTGCCGGTCGTCGTCAATGAGCCGAGCGACGTCACGCCGCATACTGAATGCACGGAGATGAGAGCAGGCGATCCGCAGGTTCTTACCGGGTTGCACGTTTTAGTCGTTGACGATGACCGCGATTCGCTGGAGATGATCGCGGCAGCGCTGCTGAGCCGAGAAGCAAAGGTCACTTCCGCGCTGTCTGCCGGTGAGGCAATCGCCAGGATTAGGGAGTCGAGGCCCGACGTGATTGTTTCGGATATCGCAATGCCGGGCGGCGACGGATACGACCTGCTACAAGAGATCAGAACCCTTGACCACGACCACGCGACAATGATTCCCGCCATTGCGATCACTGCGTACGCGAGGGAAGAAGATCGTCAGCGCGCATTGTCATCCGGCTATCAGGATTATCTATCAAAGCCGATCGAGCTTTCTGAGCTGATCGCGATTGTCTCGAAAGTCGCTGGCCGAAATGAAACCGCTGTGCGAGACGGCAATCCTCTATGACGCATCTCGTAGTGTGCGGCTCCCACTGATATGAGCAAAATCCAGGTTCGCGATATCGAAATGGTCTACGATGAAGCGGGATCCGGCGCGGCGGTCGTGCTGCTGCACGGATTTCCTTTCAATCGCTCAATGTGGAACGAACAAATTGCCGCACTGGCGCCGAGTTTTCGCGTAATCGTGCCCGACCTCCGTGGCCACGGCGCGACCACAGTCACGAAAGCGCCGGCCACAATGGATGAGCTGGCGCGAGACGTTGTCGCTTTAATGGACGCGCTGGAAATTTCGCGCGCGGCTGTGTGTGGTTTATCGATGGGCGGCTACGTGGCGCTGGCGCTCTGCAAAATGTTTCCTTCGCGCATTCGCGCGCTGGTGCTCGCCGATACGCGCGCGCACGCTGATACTCAGGAAGCGAAAGACAACCGCGAACAGCAAGGCCAGAAGGCTTTGAACGAAGGAATGACGGCGATCGCTGAGGCGATGCTGCCGAAGCTGCTTTCGCCCGCAACACTGGCGCGTCGCTCGGAAGTCGTCGAACGCGTGCGCGAAATGATAGTGAACACAAATCCGCAAGGTGCGGCATCAGCGCAGCGCGGTATGGCTGAGCGCGCCGATCAAACAGCTTTTCTATCCCGCGTCATTGCGCCGACGCTGATCATCGTCGGCAGCGAAGACGCGATTACTCCGGTGGCGGATGCCGAAGTGATGCATCGCGAGATCGACGGCTCGCGTCTGGAAGTGATTGAAGGTGCAGGTCACGTGTCGAATCTCGAACAACCGGAAAGCTTCAATCGCGCGCTGACAAAGTTTCTGAGAGATCTGGAGCCTTAGCCTGCTATAATCTGCGGCTCGGGATCCTTTATCGCTGTTGGAGTCTACATGCTTAGGCGTTTCCGCGTTAACAATTTCAAGTCTTTCCTCAACACCGAGTTTGTTCCCTCCGGCGTGAATCTTCTTGTAGGTGCAAACAATGCGGGCAAGACCAATCTCTGTACAGCTCTAAGAATGCTAGGACTGACTAGCAAACATCCACTTGATGCCGCTGCTTTGGGAGCAGTTGGCGAGAGATGGAACCTCACGAATTTTTACGTGAGCGGCAAACGCGAGATCGAATTCGATCTGCAGGCGATGGTTAACTACGAGAGCCGATCGAACGGGTCAGTCTCTTGGGTTAAGGGTGAAGCGCTAACTTTCTCATACTTTCTTAGGCTTAGGGCCATGCGCGCCGAGGCTGCTGGATCAGAATCGCTTTCGGTTGTAGAAGAGACGCTGAAAACAAGTGGGGGCAAGTTCGCTGAAACCACTCTGCTCGAGAATCATGGTGGCCAGGTTGAAATGCTCCACGAAGAAGGTTTCGTCCGAGATCTTCCTGGAGCCCCATATCGCGTCCGAGCGAGAGTACCCACTAACGCGACCATGCTGTCGCAACTCTACGAGCTAGAGAATAACCCTCGTGCCATTCTCTTCAGAAAATATCTTCAATCCTGGAGCTACTACAATTTTTCTCCGGAGAGTCTTCGTCAACCTGACGTAGCCCGCGATGATGGCACGCTGCTATTCAGCGGGGCGAATCTTAGTCGAGTTTTGTTTGATTTACACAACGAGAAGCCTCGACTGGAGCGTCAGCTGATTGGAATAGTTAAGCAGGTAGAACCCAAGCTAGATCTTCTGAGCTATTCGGCGCCCGATCCGGAACACGTCCATATCTTCTTTGAAGATGATAAGGGTAATCGTGTAAGCGCCCGCAGCACCTCGGACGGAACGCTTCGATTCCTAGCAATTGCCTACGTGGTTTTGATGGGAGCGCAAGCGACGCTGTCACAAGGCTTCGCACCCCTGGTTATAATCGAAGAACCCGAGAATGGACTTTACGTCGGCCTGCTCAAACCGCTTATGCAGCGCATCTCCCCGACGGGCGAAGACGGCCAATTCATCTTTACTTCTCATAGCCCATATTTTATTGATCTCTTTGACGCGAATCTTACAGGTATTCATGTTGTCAGCGCAGGGAGCCCGTCTTCGGTCCTGTCGCAACCCAACATCGAGAGTGTTAGCCACCTCCTAGACGAAATGCCCCTTGGTGAGTTGCACTTTCGGAACTTACTCAAATGAAGATCGGTTACTCCGTTGAAGGAAGCACGGACCGGGCGTTGCTGGAAGGCCTTCGTCAGCGCTGGTGTCCCCAGGCTCAACTCCTCGAAGGCCATTTCCGTGGTACGACAGGGCAGAGCAGACGGCGCGAGATCCCGCGCATTTGCGTTGAGCTTGAGTCTAAGGGTGTTGACTGCATAATCTTTCTAACTGATTCGAACGTCACCTCATGGCGCGGCGTACTCAGGGTCGAACAAGATAAATGTCGCCCCGAACATCGGCACATCACCGTCTTTGGCGTTTGCTTGCGCAACGTGGAGTGTTGGCTAGCGGCAGATGCCGATCACATCGCAAATCAATTCGCGCGCCCGCGCCACCTATTCTCAGTTGATGACCCCAAAGGAGTCGTTGAAGCTGCGTTCGGTGTGTCTCGCGACGATAGAAAGGAAGCTGAGATAGCGGCCTTCGTTCGCAATGCTCCGCTCCGGCAATGGCTGAATAACCCGTCGTTCGAAGAGTTCTACGAATCCCTTCGGCAGAAGAGCTTGGAGTTGGGCTGTCATTTTGAGAACCTTCGCGAGAACTGATTCTATTCAGCGTAGCGCGCTAGTTGGGCGCGATGCGACGTTGCACCGAGATTCAACTTTGCAAGAACCCTGGAAATTTACCATCGAAGAGCGCGTGCGTTGGGGGGACGTCGACGCCGCGCGCATTATTTTCTACGGCGCCTATATCCGCTTCTTTGAATTTGCCGAAACGGAATTATTCCGCGCCGTGGGTTTGCCTTACGGCGTGATGTTTGATCAATTGCACATCTGGCTGCCGCGCGTGCATCTCGAATGCGACTTCCATCGGGCGGCGCAACTGGACGATCTGCTCGAAGTCTCCGTTTATGTCGGCAGGTTCGGCAACAAGTCGATGCGCCTGGACTTTGAAGTTCGTCGCAAAGGGGATGCAGAGATTATTGCCGACGCCCACTTTGTCCTCGCAGCCGTGCGGCAGGATACATTTGAAACTGTCACGATCCCGGGTGAGCTAAGACAGCGGCTTGGGCCCTTCGTCAAGCCTTAGTTCCGCGGGTGTACAGAGCCAGGAATTCAATATTGCCGTCAGCGCCGCGAAGCGGAGACTCAATCACCTTTCGAACTCCCAGTCCAAGCTCTCGCGCGGCCTCATTAATCTCTTCGATCACACGAGCGTGTTTTTCTGGCTCGCGTACCACGCCGCCCTTGCCTACTTCGCCGCGACCAACCTCGAATTGCGGTTTTATCAGAACGATCAAAGATCCACGCTCAGTTAACAGTGGCACGATCGCGCGCATCACTTTGGCGGCGGAAATAAACGAGAGATCCATTACCGCCAGATCGAACCGCTCCGCAAAATCTGTCGGTTGCAGATAACGCGCGTTTACTCCTTCGCGGACTTCAACGCGATGATCGTTGCGCAACCGCCAATCGATCTGATTGTGACCAACATCAACGGCGACCACTCGTCGCGCGCCGTGCTGTAGTAAACAATCAGTGAACCCTCCGGTCGAAGCGCCAACGTCGAGACACACCAAATCTCGAACATCGATCTCAAACTCGCGCAATGCGCCTTCGAGTTTCACCCCACCGCGGCCGACGTAACGCGATGCTGGATCGTCGTCGCCTTTCACTCGAAGCTGCGCGTCCGGAGCGACGAGGTCAGACGGCTTCTCGGCGCGCTGCTCGTCAACCAACACCGCCCCAGCCATCACCAGCGCCTGAGCTTTGGTGCGTGACGACGCCAGCCCACGCTCGACGAGGAGCTTGTCGATTCTTTCGCGCTTCATCGCGGTGTCACTTTATCGCAGAACACGGCTGGGTCCGCCAACCATATTTGCGATCAAGCGATCGCTTCAGGCTTGACGCCGCGTCCCCCGCACAAGCGATCGCGGCGTGTCGTTGAGTTGAAGGGTCGTCGCACAGTCGCGACAGAGCCATACCAGGATGTGCTGCGCATCCGCCCAAAAGAATGGACTGACCTTATTCGCCAGCTCGAGCGCCGCATCCACCTGCAAACGCCCCAAAGCCTGTACGTAAAATGCCCCGTTATAAAATTCGCCTTCCGCGCCCTGATCGCGATGAATGCACTCACGCTCCCGAAAAACTTGCTTACTCATAGAGATTCACCATTTCCTTCGCCGCACGCGAAAACACTGAACCTTCAACAAAATGTCGGGATTCGCTTCAAATTTGAGAGTTCAAGCCGGGGCAAGGCGGCGGCCCATCGATTAACTAAGACTGGTCACCGTGCGTCAGATAATGCCACTGGCGCCAAAAAGAGTCAACAGTTCTGTGTCTGTTTGCGAATTGTTTTACGAGGAGAAATTCCGTACAAGACGCTCAGCGAGGATTCCTGACCGGTGGAGTTTTTGCGGTTCGCGAGTGGTTAGACCTTCTGCCGCTTTGCCCGCCGGTCCTCCAGGACTTCGATGCTCTCTTTCACCCGCGTGTAAATTCCATCGGCATCGAGGCCATATTTTGCCAACAACAACTTCGCGTCGCCGTGGGTGATCAACCGATCTGGGATTGCCATGCGCACTACGCGCACGCGATCCTGTAAGCCGTTCTCTTCGAGCAACTCGAGTACGGCCGAACCAAAACCGGCGGCGGCGTAGGCTTCTTCGACGGTGACAATCAGTCGTTTCGTGCGTGCCAGAGCGAGCAGAAGCTCGGAGTCGAGCGGTTTGACAAAACGGGCATTGACGACGGTGGCTTCAATGCCTTCCTTCGCGAGATTCTCAGCCGCTTCCAACGAGGGATGAACCATCGAGCCGTAGGCAACGATCGCGATCTCGCCGCCGTCGCGGAGCAGTTCCGCTTTTCCGATTTCCAATAACTCCGGCGCGCGAGTGATGTCTGCGCCGACACCGTTGCCGCGCGGATAACGCATCGCCGCCGGTCCGACATGTTCGACCATCGTCAGGAGCATGTCGCGCATTTCGCCTTCGTCTTTTGGCGACATGAGGATCAGGTTGGGTGCGGCGCGCAGATAAGCAATGTCCAGCAGACCATGATGCGTTGGGCCATCGCCACCGGCAATGCCGCCGCGATCCAAACAGAACTTGACGTTCAGATTCTGAATGCAGACGTCATGGATTAGTTGATCATAGGCTCGCTGTAGAAACGTTGAATAGATAGCACAGACCGGCTTCAAACCTTCGCACGACAGGCCGGCGGCAAAGGTCACGCAGTGCTGCTCGGCGATGCCCACATCGAAGGCCCGTTCGGGAAATTTTTCCAGCGCGTCGCAAACCCCCGTGCCGTCCGGCATCGCGGCGGTCAAGGCGACGATCTTTTCATCGCGCTCCATCAACTGGCAGAGCGTCTTGCCAAAAACGGAAGTGTAAGTGGGAGCCTTTGCCGGAGATTTTACTGGCGTGCCGGTTTGAAGATCGAACGGTCCGGTCGCGTGCCAACGATAATAGTCGATCTCCGTAGTTGGATAACCCTTGCCCTTTGTCGTCAAGGCGTGAACGATCACGGGTCCGTCTTTGACGTGTTGCGCTTCGCGCAGCGCTGCGACGAGGGCATGAGGATTGTGCCCATCGACATAGCCGATGTACTTGAACCCGAGTTCGCTGACAAGCGCGCCCGGTAGAACGGCAGCGGCGATCGCATCCTTCATCGTCTTGGCTGCGTGGTGCAGACGCTCGCCGACCGAAGGAATGGCGCGCAGCGTTTCGCCGACCTCGTCTTTGAAGCGATGATAGCCCTGCGATTCACGGATGCGATTCAGATAACCGGTCAGAGCGCCAACCGCCGGCGCGATCGACATCTCGTTGTCGTTGAGCACGACGATGAGCCGCGTCTTCAAATGCCCGGCCTGGTTGATCGCTTCCATCGCCATGCCGCCGGCGAGCGAAGCGTCGCCGATAAGCGCTACGACGTGATGGTGCTCGCCTTTACGATCGCGTGCGATTGCCATGCCGAGCGCAGCGGAAATCGAAGTTGAAGCATGCCCGGCGCCAAACACGTCATATTCCGATTCGTCTCGGCGCAGAAAACCGCTGAGGCCGCCGTACTGTTTTATCGTCGCCAACAGATCGCGTCGGCCGGTCAAAATCTTATGAGCGTAAGCCTGATGGCCCACGTCCCAAACCAGGCGATCATGAGGCGTGTCGAATGCGTAGTGCAGCGCGACCGCCAACTCAACGGCGCCAAGTGAAGCGCCCGTGTGGCCACCCACGCGCGACATTGTTTCCAGAATGTACTGGCGGATCTCGTCCGCGACTGTTTGCAATTGATCGGGTTGCAGCCGTCGCAGATCCGCGGGCGAATTGATATTTTGGAGAAGATTCATTGGTCGGTGTTTGTCAGAAATAATTTGCGTTCCGTATTGTAGCGCGACGGCTGTCGATTTACTATCTCACGAAATTCTCACCTTAAGAAGGCTGCGAAGCGCCTTTGCTCTGCCACGCAAAGTACTCTGTTACACCAAATTCGACCGCGAGTCAAACCTCATTTCTCTTCGTAATCGCTTGCCGGCCGACGATGGAGCGCAACGAACTCTCGGAGCCGGGTCTCAAGCTCATTCCGAACGCGGCGAAAGATCGCCAGTTGGTTTTGTAGATCGGCTGCGGCCGGATCGTCGATACTCCAATGAATCCGTTTGACTGCGCCAGGAAAGACCGGACATCGTTCGTTGGCGTTGTCGCAAACCGTGATCACGTACGCGAATTCTTGGTCCAGAAATTCGTCCACCGATTTTGAACGATGGCCCGATATATCGACTCCGATCTCCCTCATGGCCTCAATAGCGAGCGAGCGAACATGACTCGGCTCCACGCCGGCGCTGAAAACCTCAAAAGCGTCGCCGCCGATCTCGCGCAGCAGACCCTCAGCCATCTGGCTCCGGGCAGAGTTGCCGGTGCAAAGGATCAAGACTCGCTTCCGCTCGTTATCGCTCATCGGTAGTTCGCCTCCGATTCCGAGCTCTCTGACTCTGTCGATTCTCTTACGATCGAACGTTCACTCACCGCGTGGCCTCGGCCGCAAAATAGCGCCGCTGAAACCACAGGGCCAGGTTGACGAGCCCAATCAGCACAGGAACCTCCACCAACGGGCCGATCACGGCCGCAAAAGCGACTCCGGAGTTAATACCAAAAACCGCGACCGCAACAGCAATCGCCAGTTCAAAATTATTACTCGCCGCCGTGAACGAAAGCGTCGCCGTCTGCGAGTAGTCGGCTCCCACTTTGTGCCCCAAATAGAAACTGACGAGAAACATCAACACAAAGTAAATGAGTAGAGGAATAGCGATACGAACAACGTCCAGCGGCAATCTCACAATCAGATTGCCTTTAAGACTAAACATCACCACGATGGTAAAAAGCAGGGCGATGAGCGTGATCGGGCTAATCGCGGGAATGAACTTCCGGTGATACCAATCCTTGCCCTTCGCTCTTACGAGCAGAAGGCGCGTGAGCATACCTGCCACGAAAGGAATACCGAGATAGATGAACACGCTCTTAGCTATCTGTCCGATGCTGACTGCCACGATACTGCCACGCAAGCCGAACAGCGGCGGCAGCACCGTGATGAAGACCCAGGCGTAGATGCTGTAAAAGAACACCTGAAACACGCTGTTAAAGGCGACCAGTCCGGCGGCGTACTCGTTATCACCGTGGGCCAACTCGTTCCAGACGATGACCATCGCAATGCAACGGGCCAACCCAATCATGATCAACCCGACCATGTATTCCGGATAGTCGCGCAGGAAAATGATCGCCAGGGCGAACATCAGAATCGGGCCGATCAACCAATTCTGCACGAGCGATAACGCGAGCACTTTCCAGTTCCGAAACACCTCGCCCAGTTCTTCATAACGGACCTTGGCGAGCGGCGGGTACATCATCAGGATCAACCCAATCGCTATTGGGATATTCGTCGTGCCGGCCTGAAAACGGTTGACGAAACCTTCGACGCCGGGCTTGACGTACCCGATGAGCACGCCCGCCGCCATCGCCAGGAAGATCCAGGCAGTCAGAAAACGGTCGAGAAAAGAGAGCCGTCCTGTTGCCTTAGCGTTGCTACTCGTCATGCGCTTGGCGAGATCGCCACGGGCTCGATCACAGCGCCGCAACAACTGTTTGTTTCCGGCAGATTATCTTCGAGCACAACGAAGGCTTCCCACTCGTTGCCGTCCGGATCGCGTACCCAGGTCTTGTGCTGAATGGCGTAACAACAGTTTGTTTGCATCTCGTCGCGAGTGACGAGACCGGCTGCCATCCATTTCTGTTTTGTGGATAGCACGTCTTCAGTCGCAGCCAGCTGAATACCGAGATGCGAGAGCGCACCCCGTTGGGCGACTGGCCCTTCATTCAGCGTCAGATTCAGCGGTGGATTCTGTACGTCAAACTTGGCGTAGCCGGTGCGGACTTTACTCGGCTCGATACCAAACAGTTTGCGGTAGAACTCGATACTTTGCTCCACACTCTTTACGTTGAGAGCGAGGTGCGCTTTCAACGCCTTCACTTCCTGATTTACCTTGCTTTCCATCCGCGGCCTCCTTTATATTCATATTCGCCCGAGCGAATGTGAATGCAGGATAGTTTGAGATCGATATATTTGTCAAGGCGTATGTGATTAAGGTAGATCCGATGGCAATGGAAATCAGGGATATAGCTCTCGCCGATTGGAAGGAGGTGCTGCGAATCTATCTCGAAGGCATCGCGACCGGCGAGGCGACTTTCGAGACCGAGGCGCCTTCGTGGGAACAGTGGGACGCCAATCATCTGCCCTTTGCTCGGCTCGTCTCCGTCGCCGACAGTGAAGTAAGTGGTTGGGCAGCGCTCAGTCCGGTCTCCAGGCGCGTCGTTTATCAAGGAGTGGCGGAAGTGAGCGTGTATGTTGGAGAGAAGTGGCGCGGACAAGACGTAGGGCGGAGACTGCTCGAAAAACTAATTGAGGCGTCGGAGGCGCACGGTATATGGACCTTGCAAGCAGGCATTTTTCCAGAAAACGAAGCGAGCATCGCGTTGCATAAACGTTGCGGCTTTCGCACGGTCGGCGTGCGCGAGCGCATTGGGGCGCTTGAAGGAGTCTGGCGAGATACGGTGCTACTCGAACGCCGCAGTAAGACAGTCGGAATGTCAGAACCCCGACCGGTCGGGGTAGCGGGCGGTTGAGCGCGGTAACGAGGAACTATCAAGTCACTTGGATCGTAAATAAACTAACGCATAAACCAGTCGGGAAAGCAGCAATGATAAGGTGCAAATTTGATCGCAAGACTCGGATAGATGATTTGCCGCGGGGCGTCTATTATCTCGTTAGCGAGCAAAAATGAGGCAGAGGTAAATGAACACACCAGAGCACAGCGCGGAACTTCTCTTCAAGGCCCTTGCCTGCAGCACACGTCTGCGATTGATTAATCTGATGGGCGAGCAGGAAATTTGCGTGTGCTTTCTCGTCGAAGTGTTGAAGTCGAGTCAGCCAAAGATTTCGCGTCACCTTGCATATCTGCGACGGGCTGGCGTGGTAGCAGCGCGGCGCGAAGGCAAATGGATGCACTACCGGATTATCGAGCCAACAGACAGCCATGCAGCGCGAATATTTCATGAGGTGCGCGTCTGGCTATCCAGTCACCCGGCGATGCAAGGCGACCGCGCGCGATTGGCGAAGATCTGTTGTGCGCCTCGGTTGCCGGTGCAATTGAAAAGAGCGCCGCGTCCAGTGAGCGTTGCGGCTTAAGTCACAAAAATGTTTCCAAGCGTACAAGGAGGAAAAGATGGTTACCGCGTTTGATCCAGGGTTTCGAGTTTCTGGTCAGAACGGTTAACTGATTTAGTCGAAACTCGAGACTCGAAACTTAGTTTATTGCCCGGCGCAAACGCAGTACGGCAATCTCAGGTCGGACGCCCAACCGCACCGGCAAGCCGATCACGCCAGTGCCTCGCGAGACGTATAACTGAGTCTGCCCGCGTCTAAAAAGTCCATTTGCATATTTCATGTGCGCGGTGACAAAGCGCGCCGGCGCCCCGATGATGGGTAGTCTAATCTGGCCGCCGTGCGTGTGACCGCTGAGAATGACCGCAGCCTTCTGTGCCTGATCCTGGTCCAGCACGATTGGTTGATGTGACAGCAAAACGGTGGGAGGTTTGGGATCGAGTCCGTAAAAAGCGCGCACCCAATCGTTTGCATTCCAGCTCCAATCGCCGATGCCTGCAAGCTGGAATACATCCGGACCGCGTCTGATCGTCGTATTCGCGTTGTTCATCACGACGATGTGATGTCGTTCAAGCGCGCGAGTAGTCAACTCCGCATCGGTGTAATAGTCGTGATTGCCGAGCACGGCCCAGGTTCCTTCCGGAGCACTCAACAACCCGAGCGCTTCGGCGCACGGTTCGATGAAGCGGCGATACGAAGTTGTGTAATCGCCCGTCAGCGCGAACAGATCCGGTTTGGTTTGCTGCGCCAACTCCACCGTACGATAGACCTCCTTTAGATCGACAATGCGACTGTGATGAACGTCCGTGAGCTGTGTGATGCGAAAGCCCTCGAATCGATCGGGCAGATTACGAATGAAAATATCAGTGTTAGTGACTTCGTAATTGTGTGGCGCGATCAAACTCGCGTAGGCAGAGGTTGCGGAGACAGCAACCAGCGGCGCAGCAGCGAGGCCGGACAGAAATTCCCGGCGGGTTAGATTGAGCCTAAGCATTTTCCGGAAGTGATTGTAACACTCTGAGTGGCCGGACTAGATGATGATAGAACGGGCTGACTCGGAAAAGAGGAGCACCCGCAAGCTCGTGTGAACCTGCGGGTGTCGATGATTAACCGCGGCGCGGAACTTATTGGCGCGGCATCAGTGTCCGCTGACTAAGAACACATCCCATGCCCACCGGCCAACGTGCGCATGCCGGGCATCGTCAACCTTTGCTCGGTAACGGAATTGATTGCCGTACTGGTCAGTCCGTCTTGACTCTTTGTAGTGTAGTGAAATGGAATCCACCCCAAGCGCAGGGAGCGTGTGCAACTCATTGGGTTCAGAGATGCCGTTGTGATTCATGTCCTGCCAGAGACGCAAACTGGAGAAGATGGCATCCCTTCTATCAATCGCGCCATCGTCATTGCCGCCGTTCTCTGGTTTGTCGTACTCAGCAAGAGCGAGGAAGCCATTCTTCTCCACACCTGGAGGCGGCGCAGGCTGTGGCGTGAAGTTGCCGAATAGCTCTGTGCCGTTATCTATCGTGCCATTGCCATTGCGGTCAAGCACGAGAAGAACATCATCTGACCCAGCGGCTGTCCACCCAATGCGTTCGGCCGTGCCATTGTTGTTTAGATCGAAGTTTACACCGCCTGCTGCATCAGTTAAGGAGAATCCATCGCCGTTGACGTCTAGCAAGATTGGAGTGCTCAGATCACAATGGCAAGTGTCGTAGTTCCAGCTGTAGGTCTCGCCTCTGTTGAAGCACTTATCCACCTCCCACGAAAAGCTCGTGCAAGTTGCTGGGGCAGTGCAATTCGGATCGCCAAGAGTATCTGTGTGTGTCTCGATTACGGTACAGAAGTGTTGATCATCGGCACCATCGCACCGTTTAGGAAACACCTCCCCCGCGACGGCGTTTTTGGTTCCACTGGTTAAGAGCACGGTGTCCTGCCAAACACAAAAGAGTCCCCCATTGTCACGAGCATTGCAAAGTTTTGGAACATCCCCGATGTCTCTGTAGGTGCAGGTGGGGAGCGGATCGAGCGGGTGGTTAGACACGGGGGTGAGATTGGGAGGCATCCGAGCTGCGAACTTCGATTTCCGGGCAGCATGGTTTCGTGAAGGGGGTGGAGGGTCTATGACAAGCCAGTTCATGGGATCATTCGGGTCGCGCCGAAACAGGAACCCATGGTTCCACTTCGTGTCGTCGTCGCCCTCGAAATAGACCTGATAGAGCCTCAAGGTGAGTTCGGGGATGTCGGTCGAGGAATCTCTCTCCCTAAGCATGAAGTAGAGACTATCGCGCAACCTTTCCGAAAGCACCAAGTCCGCAGTCTGGCCGGGCATCAGCGGCGTAGCACTGTACGATCGAGGAGGTTCACTGGGCATCAGTGGCCGCACGCCGTACATCAAGTCAACCCCGGCGATATAGTCCCTGCCATCGCTTGTTTGCATGCGCACCCCATCTTTTTCATGGTGAGCACTCACTAAAACGGTGGCGAACACGATTGGTCTGTCGCAGACGTTCTTGATGGTAACAGTCAGGCCGTTGAACCAATCGCTG
Organism: Pyrinomonadaceae bacterium; assembly: GCA_041492185.1. Classification (GTDB taxonomy): domain Bacteria; phylum Acidobacteriota; class Blastocatellia; order Pyrinomonadales; family Pyrinomonadaceae; genus JAOAPY01. Next base: position 51,861 of record JBGPWL010000021.1, read on the forward strand.
TCGCCGGCAAATTTTCGATCGGGTTCTACGGAAGCGCCTTTGATTTTTACTGCAACTATTTCGACCGGCTGGTTTTTGAATATCTTGATTTTAACTTCTCTTTCCTTAACCTTCTCTCGTGTCTGTCCACCTTGCGCAAAGCGCGCGTTCAGCGACCAAGCGGCCACGGTTACCGTTGCGCAAATGCCGATAAGAATGGCCGTCAGGAAGGGAATCCTATGAAAACGGAGTGGATTGATACCCATCTCTCTACCGTTACGATGGACGGGTCTCTTCATAACGTCCTCCTTTGAAGATGAAGTCGGAACTCGAAAGGAGACTGACTACCGAGACATCCGATGATGTGGGGGGTAGGGAGCCAGTTAACGGCAGCAAGTATACCTGCTAGTTTTCGAATCACCAAGTAGCCCTTTTATTTACCTCCGGTTGTTGATGTGAATGCAGAGGAACAGCCATCCCTTTGGACCCTGTGGAGATCATGACCTGTTATGGAAGGTCAGTCTTACTGATGAGAAAAACGTTCTAAAAAACTTCTCGTACGCGAAACCGCCTGGACTTGCTGATACGTGGTACACGGAAGAGGCTGTTCGGCAGATTCAAAAACTTATAAACTAATAACAGATGGCTTTGAGGGCTAAGGCGGGAGAGAGTCCCGCCTTTATTTTTAAGCGACGGGGTTAACGGAATATGGAATTGCGGCGACTGATCGGAGAGTTCATTCGTGCCTCCATCGGCAATATTCCTCTAACGGGTATTCTCACGTGGGGACTTTTCCGAGGCTTAGTAGCCGCCAATGTCTCGCGCGTTCCTGCGGTCATCCTTAGCTCTGTACTCGTCGCGGCTGGCCTTGCGCTCCTCACAGGTCTTTCCGACTTGGGCCAACACAACGCATTCCAAACGATAAGCATTGGCATATGGTTGATTATCGGGCTGTTGTGTTGGGGCCGTACCAAGCCGCATGTCCAACAATGAAAATGACCCACTACCGTTGGACCCAACCGTTGGACCCTGTAGTCTTGACAACCCGGGACGCCTGACTAGAATGAACTTTCGCCTTACCGGCGCGGAGATGTGGCCGAGTGGCTGAAGGCGGCGGTTTGCTAAACCGTTAAGGGTCAAAAGCCCTTCACAGGTTCGAATCCTGTCATCTCCGCCAGTTATCCCGCAAAGGTTGTCCGATCGAATATCGGGCAGCCTTTTTTGCTGGGAGTTTTCGCTGGGAGCGCAGACATCCTGTCTGCAAGTGAGCGCGAAGCGCGAAAGACTGACGCGCCTGGGGCGCGTATGCAGGTAGGATGCCTGCGCTCCCAGGGTGCTGCTTTTCGGTCCACTCGGTTTATAGTGCTCCTTTCGACGGCTCATTTGATCTTAGTGAAAGGAGAAAACAACGAAGTGTATTCACAACTTTTGAACAATCAACTCACGCAGGAGGTCCACTGGCTGATCCCGACGCTTGCCGATCTGCACGACATGTTTTTGAAGTTCCCTCCGGTGCTCGACAAGATGCTCCGCCCGATCATTATTTACGCGTTTCTTGTCGTCGGCTTGAGATTGGCGGGAAAACGCGAGTTGGCCCAACTCAATCCGTTTGACCTGGTGGTGCTGTTGTCGCTCTCAAACACCGTGCAGAACGCGATCATCGGCGACGACAACTCCTTAACCGGCGGCATGATCGGCGCCGCGACGCTGCTCGCTATGAATTATCTTGTGGTACGCTTTCTTTTTCGGCACCGGCGCCTTGACGAGATCATCGAAGGCGAGCCGACAACATTGATTGAGCACGGCCACCTGCGAACGCGAGCGCTGGCGAAAGAGTTGATCACGAGATCCGAGCTGCTGACCATCGCGCACCGGCAGGGTTTTGCTAGTCTCGATGAGGTTGAGACTTGCTCGCTCGAACCTGGCGGCACGTTTTTCATGCGGGGCAAAAAGCCGCCGCTGACAGAGACGCGGCACAGCGAGCTGCTGGCACGGCTGGACGAGATC
>JBGPWL010000155.1:0-6230 GCA_041492185.1 Pyrinomonadaceae bacterium
ATTGGAAATCATTGAAGCGAAGCTTAAGCGCTGGCACAAACTCTACCTATTGGACTGCAAAAATCGCGAGCAACAGAAAACGAGACGCACTCAATAATGTTCTGCTTGAGAGGGCAGGTTGGCATGTAATCAGGTTCTGGGAAACGGACATTACACGCGATCCAATAGGAGCAGCGAAGCTTGTGAAAAGGATTATTGCTTCTAAGAGTCGAGGCGGCACTAAACCGCAACGTAGGGCGAATCTGCGACGAGTGCAGGCGTCACAATGAAATTTGTCGATTTATTTGCCGGCCTCGGTGGGTTTCATAGGGCACTGAAGAGCCTAGGCCACAACTGCGTCTTCGCTTGTGAGATCGATACCGAGCTTCGCGAGATTTACGTCGACAACTTTCCAGGTCTCTCTAAGAAAACGCTTGGCGACATTCGTCAGTTTAAGAATGACGTGCCGAGTCACGATATTCTCTGCGCAGGATTTCCGTGTCAACCTTTTTCTAAGTCGGGATCTCAGAAGGGACTAAAAGACAAGACTCAAGGCACCCTCTTTCACGAAATCCTATACATTCTAGAAAGGCATCGACCTGAATACGTCATTCTTGAAAACGTGGGCAACTTCGAAAGACACGATGAAGGCCGTACATGGAAGATCATTCGGGAAAGCTTAGAAAAGCTCGGCTACGATGTCCGAGGGACCGAACACGTAACGAGCGGGGGTGTGGGATTGTTATCGCCTCAGCATCTTGGCTTTCCTCATTCCCGAGAGCGATTCTATATCGTTGCTCGTCAAGGAAACCTGCCACCTGATCCCTTCCCAACGGGTGACCGTTCTTGTGTAACTAGCTTGGATGACATAGTGCAGAATGCCGATGAGTTGACTGAACAAGACAGTTCGGAGACCGTTCTCAGTAGTCAGCAAAGAGAATGTATCGATCACTGGAACTCACTTCTTTCAAAGCTGCCCGAAGATAAAGTAGAGCTCCCATCCTTTCCGATCTGGGGAGATGAATTAGACGCGACATACCCATTTCAGACTTACGCACCCTTCGCAGCTTCTGTTAGAGAACTGGCAAGAGCAGTCAATGGTCACGCGCCGCAATCGCGGATCACTCGTCAAGAGCTAATCAAGCTATTACCAAGCTATGCCCGGTCAGAGGTGCAGCAGTTTCCAACTTGGAAGGTCGAGTTCATTCGACAGAATCGCGAATGGTTCGAAGAGCATCGCCGTTATTTCGGGAAGCGTTGGGTAACAAGACTTCGACGTTTCCCGCCATCCCTGCGAAAGCTGGAGTGGAACTGCCAGGGTGAAGAGCGCGACCTATGGAAACATGTGTTGCAGTTCCGGCCTTCTGGGCTCAGAGTTAAGCGGTATTCAGCATCGCCGTCGCTGGTTGCGATGACAAGCACCCAGATTCCATTGTTAGGACCTAAGCGTCGCTTCCTTACAAGAACCGAAGGCCTCCGGCTTCAAGGCTTCTCAGATAAGCACAAGATACCTTTATCTCGATCAAAGACGTTCAAGGCTCTGGGCAACGCGGTGCATGTCGGCGTGGTGAAGGCAATAGCAAAGAAACTCTTCGACGCTACGTAGTCGAGCGGAAATCGAGAATCGTTCGAGCAATGCCATCCGATCAAAATCTGTTTGGATGGCGGACATGAAATTAGTAGGCAGTGGGTGGAAAGAACCGGGGCAAGGTTAACGCCCTCCCTCACGGTCGGGCTTCTGACCCGCGTCTGCGGCTTTGACGCGACGGCTATCTAACGGTATCTCCATCTGAATGGCTCGGCGCGTCGAGTCCGGTTGGCTCCAGAAGATTTGTGGTGCGCTCAGTAACGCTCGGTACAGCTTGCTGCGCGGGATTTCCAAACACGGGGCGTTGTGAGTGGGCAGGTGCGTCGATGCTCCCGGGCGGTGCAGGACTAAGTCCATCAACGTTCTGCGCCGGTGCATCAATGCTTTGCGGAGGTGCGCGTCGAATCAGAAGCCCGGCAACGATGTGTCCAGCGCCGGACAGTGTGGGAACCATGCCTACCAGCCAGAGAACACGAAGCAACGATTCCAGCTCAAAAGGGATCTTGGCGATCCAGTCAGGCGGGAGTTTTAGCACCACGGACGCAGCGAAAAAGTAAAGGAAGATCATCAGCCCAATCCCGGAAAACAGTGAGATGGTCCCCTTAACAAATTGATCTTCGCGGCGCTCTTGTGGCGTCTTTTTCTCTTTCTGAAGCCACCACGGTTTGCTCGGCCTCTTTTCGCGAGGAGTGCGCGCGATCTCCTGGTTCACTCGATCCAACGCACGCGAGACCTCTTCGGTCACATGCTCGACACGGAGGTTCTTAGCCATCTCTTTGAGCTTCGGCACGAGCCCGCGATCGCTGCGGGCAATCGCTTCACTGAGCGCGACCGCTTTGCCAATCACCTTCAGGTTGGCGCCGCACGAACGGCAATACTGCAAGCCGGGGGAAGATTCAGTGGCACACTGCGGGCAATACATAGACGTTCACCAACGGAAGCATATTATCGTGACAGTTTGGGGTCTCGCAAAGAAATTTAGCTGCCAGCGCTGGGCAGACTCAGACAAACGTTTGTTCTCGCGATTGTCTCGGTCGCATCACCAACCCGTACGGCGATGCTCAGCTTGGAGTTGCAATCATTTTGGCGCGTGGCGGGCAGGGATGGTTGCGTCATTTTTCGGAAGCGTGTAAAAAAGTTGGTGTAATCCAGAGGACATTCCGCAAAAGGTCAATGATGAAGACATCTTTGTCTGCCGATTCAGTGCGTGATCTGAGCGCACGCCTGCAACAAGCCAACAACGAATTCGTCGCAAAGTATCCGGGCGAGACGGGTCGTCGCCAACCCGTTCATACAGTTTACGGCGGCGCGCATCTTTTCAAATCAGACACTGCAAAACGAATGGGCGCGCTGGCGCGGCGCGCTCTCGAACAGTTTGCGCCGGACTGTTTTGTGTTTGCGAAAGCGATTGGTCTCCCCGGCGCAGATGCATTGCCCGCTTCCGGGTTCGCGACGTCAGATCTAAAAGCACAACTGGAGTCCAACCCTGATGCTGTGAAGCAAGTGGATAAGACGGCGTGGCTGGCGCACACGATCTATAACCGCGTGAACGAAAAACTGCTGCGCGAGCCGGTCGAAGATTTCCGCCTCGATTACGAAGACGGCTATGGCAACCGGCCCGACACGGAAGAAGACGGCCACGCGGCCTCGGGCGCGAGCGAAGTCGCTGCCGGCATGGCAAACAAAACGCTGCCGCCATTCATCGGCATTCGCATCAAGCCTTTCACGGAAGAACTGCGCCAGCGCAGCGTGCGCACGCTCGACATTTTTCTTTCGACGTTGCTGGAAAAAACCGGCGGCAAGCTGCCGGACAACTTCGTCGTCACGTTGCCAAAGATCACGATACCCGAACAGTGTGGCCTACTGACCGACCTTTTTGATTCACTCGAGAAGCAGAACTGCCTCAGCCATGGATCTCTGAAGATGGAAATGATGATTGAAACCACGCAGTCGATTATCAACGATCGCGGCGAGATTAATCTTCCTTTGTTGCTGGCCGCCACGCGCGGACGTTGCGTGGCGGCGCACTTTGGCACTTACGACTACACGGCGAGTTGCAGCATCACGGCCGCGCATCAGCACATGATGCATCCGGCGTGCGACTTTGCTAAACACATGATGCAGGTCTCGCTGGCCGGCACCGGCATCTGGCTTTCCGATGGCGCCACCAACATCATGCCCGTCGCGCCGCATCGCGCGGTTGAAGGCGGCCCCGCGCTGACGCCCGAACAGATCGAAGAGAATCAGACAGTCATGCATCGCGCGTGGAAGCTGCACTACGATCACATTCAACATTCGTTGACGAACGCTTTCTATCAGGGCTGGGATTTGCATCCGGCGCAACTCCCGTCACGTTACGCGGCCGTGTATTCATTCTTTCTCGAGAGTCTCGATGCTGCGTCTGAGCGCCTGCGAAATTTTGTAGAGAAAGCAGCGAAGGCCACTCTGGTCGGCGATGTCTTTGACGATGCGGCAACGGGACAGGGATTGCTCAACTATTTTCTGCGCGCGATCAACTGCGGCGCAATTACAGAAGCGGAGGCGCTGAAGTTATCCAGCCTCACATTGGAAGAGCTGCAATCCGGATCTTTTGTTAAGATTCTGAAGTATCGGCAGAATCTGTAAAATGAACTTAGCCACGGAGGGCACTGCGCGGCACGGCTGCAACCAAAGACGAGTAGGTCAGAGTAAGAGTCACTGTGAAGCAATACAGTGTCTGAAGCTCCGTAGGAGCGGGATATTTATAGTTCCCGGTAGCAACACCGATCACCAGCTCCGCAGGAGCGACATGTTGCGGCTCGCGAGCTTGGTTCGTCCGAATATGTCGCTCCTACGGAGCTGGCGGAATAACGCACGCTTTTGTCTATAAATATTCCGTCCCTAACGGGACTGGTTGCGGGACAGCGAATCTTGCTCAATGAACGGATAGCGACGATCTTGTTTCACAGAAACACGGAGAAAGAAAACCGCAACAAGTAGATTGATCGCAGACGAAAGCGAGGACACCAATGAAACTCTGGAAGAACGTCGTTTCCCTAACGCTGTTATTGAGTTTTATCGCGACGGTTGTCGATGCTCAAAGGAAGCGACATCAAACAATGACTGGTGATGCTGCGCTTGCCAGGAAGATCAGCCGGTTCGCGCCGACGGCGCTGACTGCTAATACTTCGCGGCTCGCAGCAAACGATCGCCAGGCATTGATGAAGGTCATCGCAGCAGCGAAATACTTCGATCCGCTTTACCGGCGCCAGATTTGGAGCGGCAACGAAGCGCTGCAGCAAAAACTGGAAGCAGACAAGAGCGCTTTAGGCCGGCAGCGTTTGCATTACTTTCTGATTAATTCCGGGCCCTGGTCGCAGCTCGACGGCAACGAGCCTTTCATCGAAGGCGTGCCGCCAAGGCCGCCACAGGCGAACCTTTATCCCGACGACATAACCAAGGCAGAATTCAATTCGTGGCTAAGCGGCTTGCCCGCGGAAGAGAAAGAGAAGGCCACCGGCTATTTTTATGTAATTCGGCGCGACGCCAGCGGCAAGTTGATGACCGTCCCTTACAGCGAAGAGTATCGCGAGTTTCTCGATCCTGCCGCAAAGCTTCTGCGCGAAGCGGCCACGCTCACGACCAACAAAACACTCAAAGACTTTCTTAACAAACGCGCCGACGCGTTTGCGTCAAACGATTACTACGCGAGCGACGTTGCGTGGATGGATCTCGATGCGCCAATCGACGTGACGATTGGTCCCTACGAGACTTACGAAGACGAATTGTTCGGCTACAAAGCGGCGTTCGAGGCGTACGTAACTTTGCGCGATGAGGTCGAGTCAGCAAAACTCGCGAAGTTCGGCCAGTATTTGCAGGAACTGGAAGATCATCTACCGATCGATCCGAAGTATCGCAATCCAAAGCTCGGCGCGGCGTCACCGATTCGCGTCGTTAACGAAGTGTTTAGTTCCGGCGAAGGCAACAGCGGCGTGCAAACCGCCGCGTTCAATTTGCCAAACGACGAACGCGTGGTGAAAGAGAAGGGATCGAAGCGCATCATGCTGAAGAACGTGCAGGATGCGAAATTCAACAAGACGCTGATTCCGATCTCGCGCGTTGTCCTGGCACAGTCTCAGCAACGACTGCTCGCGTTCGACGCGTTCTTCACGCACATCCTCACGCACGAGTTGATGCACGGTCTGGGGCCACACAACATCAACGTCGATGGACAGGCGACCACCGTGCGCAAACAGCTCAAGGAACTCTATTCCGCGATTGAAGAGGCGAAGGCTGACATCACCGGGCTTTGGGCCTTGCAGTATTTGATCGACAAAGGCGTGGTTGATAAACAGATGGAGAGCACGCTTTACACCACCTATTTGGCGAGCGCTTTTCGCTCAGTGCGGTTCGGGATCACGGAAGCGCATGGCCGCGGCGTCGCCATGCAGTTCAACTATCTGACCGACGAAGGCGCAATCAGGATCGACGAGCGAACCGGCACGTTTAGCATCGATCACTCAAAGGTGAAAGACGCCGTGCGCAAACTGACGCATGATCTGCTGACGATCGAAGCCGAAGGCTCTTATGAGAAAGCTAAAGCGATTTTGGAAAAATATGCGGTCGTTCGTCCGGCAATGAAGAACGCGTTCGAGAAATTGAAGGACGTGCCGGTGGACATCGA
>JBGPWL010000037.1:0-40789 GCA_041492185.1 Pyrinomonadaceae bacterium
ATTGGCGGTGAGCTGCATCCGGTGCTCGATGCGCCGCGCTTGAAGCCCGAAGACACGCTCGACATGGCCTTTGCCATCATGTCCAACCGGCAGAAGCAACGTTTCAAAGAAGCTTCCGAAGTCGATATCGCTTACGGCGTAAAAAACCTCGGCAGATTTCGCGCCAATATTTTTCAGCAGCGGGGCTCAGTAAGCATCGTTCTGCGCGTAATTCCCGATAATCCGAAGGGTACGAGCGAACTTGGGCTGCCGCCGGTCATCGATCGCATCGCGGACGAGCAGCGCGGCTTGATCCTGGTGACCGGCGCGACCGGCTCCGGTAAGTCAACTACGCTCGCGGCGATGCTCGATCGCATCAACGCTAACCGCAGCGGACATATCGTCACCATCGAAGACCCGATTGAATTCCTTCACTCGGACAAAAGAGCTTTCGTCTCCCAGCGGGAGGTTGATGTCGACACCAGATCGTTTGCCGAAGCGCTGCGTGGCGCGCTGCGACAGGACCCGGACGTAATCCTCGTCGGCGAAATGCGCGACTACGAAACGATCGAGACTGCCCTGACGGCGGCCGAGACCGGACACCTGGTGCTCTCGACGCTGCACACGCTCGACGCCACTGAGACCATAACGCGCATAGTCTCGTCGTTTCCCTCGCACCAACAAAAGTCAGTGCGCCTTCAGCTCGCAGGAATATTAAAGGCGGTGATCTCTATGCGTCTGGTGCGCGCCGCCCGAGGGGCGGGCCGCGTCCCCGCGGTCGAGGTGATGGTGTCAACCGGATTGATCCGCGATTACATCATCAACGAAGAGAAGTCCTCAATGATTCGCGAAGCCATCGCCGCCGGCACTTCGCAATACGGCATGCAGACGTTCGACCAGTCGCTGTTCCATCTCTTCCAGTCAGGATTGATCTCGGAAGGCGAGGCACTTCGGAACGCCAGCAACGCAGACGAGTTCCGGATGCGCACCGCCGGCATTCTTTCGTCGGGGCAGGCGATCAATGGCGACGACGAGGAGAGACTCAAACGTCAGAGCGCGCCGACGCCTGAAGACGAACGGTCACTCATTGTGAAGCATTAGATTCCGACAACCAGTTAATTTACTCGCATCCGCCGCATCACGCGCACGCCCACGCGCCAGTCTTCGTTGATGTCGAAGCGATAGATTTCGATGTCGGGCGCGATGTCGCGGGCCAGGGTTTGAAACGACGGGTGGAAACGAAGTGTCGGCGCGACGAGATAGACGAGTGGTGGTTCATCGCTGACTTTCAGCTCGCCAAAAAGTTTCGCGCGCGCGATGTGGCCGCGACGGCGATGCGCTTCGACGCGACGCCAGTAGTCTGCGCCCTGTAGAACGTGATCGCGATCCTCGGAAACTTTCAATTCGATCACTACCAGACGCCCGTCTTGTCGCAGCGCCAACAGATCGACCGGACGCACGCCCAAACGTCCGCCTCGTGCCGTGCGAAACTGTGCGTGCAAAGGAGCGATGATCAAACCCGGATCGAGTTTCGTGATGTCGCGCCGCAACAACGATTCAAGCCAACTCTCAGCCGCGTTGCGATAGAGGGCGTGATGATGATCAAGGGCATCCGCCGAGCGGTGCCCCTTCAGATCGCGCAATAGATTTGCCCATTCGTGCTCGGCTCGTTCGTCCAGCATCCGACGGCGCGATCCTTCGATGCCAAACCAAACGCGCTCGCTTCCCAGCAAGCGACGCACGCGCGCAAACGGCAATCCGAAGTAACGCAGCGTTTCGCCGTGTCGCGCCTGGACGACATCGATGGCTTCGGGGGCGTGGGCCATTATCGTCTTCGCCCAATCGCTCGATTGCGGTTCAGCTACGGGAGGGAATTTTGCCAATCGCTTTTTCCACAGCTCTCGACGTTCAGGAATCGCGACTTCGTTGAGTTGTTGCCACGCGTCGTCGATCTCGTAAACACTAATGACCTGTTTAAGACTATCTCGCAACAGCGCGATCCTTTCCATCACAGGTTTGACCGCGTCGCTTTCGAGAACGAGCCAAAGCTTTTGAATGTAAGGCGTGCGCGCGCGATCGCTCGTGCGCGTGAACCAAAGCAGCGCCGACGCAAGAAACGCGTCAGTCTCGCTCGCGTAAGTTGAGGCGACTGTCGCGGTCACTGCGATGCGCTCGTGTCTCAGTCGAAGAATGATGCGCGCGTATCTTCCCGGCTGACCCCGACGCATGCCGGGGCTCAACGCCGCGCGTTCGATCTTCGCTCCCGCCGGAACGGAGCAAACTAATTTCGCGAGCTGATCGCAGCGCACCTGTCGCGCGGCTTTGACCGTCGCCGCTACAGCGCTCGCTGAAGCGCGCGGAATTAATTCCAGGAGCGGACGCTCGGCGCCCATTCGCCGCGACGCCTGCAGCAGCAGTTTGTCGCCGGTCCACTCCCACGCAACCAATCGCCACGACCGCGTTCCCTTCTCAGTCCAGGACGAAAGCATCAAGCGTCCTTGCGAAATATCAAAGTCGATTTCTTCTCGGCGCAACGCTTCGCTCTTGCCGTCAGCTTGCGTGATGAACCATTCAGCGTGCGCGGCTACGAGCTCCGAGATCTGCCGTCGCGCGTTTTCCACGTCATCAGGATTTGTGAGGCGTTCGAGCATGGTGTCAGAACCGCCTGCGGTAGCGGGCGGTTGATCTCTCCTCATCGAGAGTGAGTCAATGTCAGACTTCAACCGCCCGCTACCGCAGGCGGTTCTGACTCCTAGTCAAAGTCGGGCAGATCATCACCTTGCCCGTTAATTACATAATCGACAGCAAGCGCAATGTTGCGCTCATTCCACAAGCATCGCTTGCTCCCTTTATCAACCCAGGGACTCCGGTCGCTTTGCCAGCAACCCGCTTCGCGCATTTTCCGAGTCGCGTTTGCCTTGAAAGCGTTGAGCGCAATTTCCGGTTTCTTCTCGCTAATCGAAACAACCAAATGGACGTGATTTGTCCGCACATTTATTGCATGCAAGTGCCATCGGCGAATCTCGCAGGTTTCGCGCGCGGCAGCTTCGACGCAACCGCGTTGCGCGGCGTCCAGGGTGACTGGTTCGCCTTTTAGTCTCTGTGTGTTTGTTTCAAACCATTGCTTCTCCGCCGGCAAGCGAGGCGATTTGTATTGGTTGCGAAAACGATTGACCGAACCGCGCTCGTCGCCGTGCAGCCACGTTCCGTAAGAGCGAAACGTGATCAGAAGAGCGAGCGGAATGTCAGTATCGTTCCACATATTGGAGTCAGAACCGCCTGCGGTAGCGGGCGGTTGATCTCTCGTCATCGAGAGTGAGTCAGTGTCAGAGTTCAACCGCCCGCTACCGCAGGCGGTTCTGACAGGCCCAGTCGGACAATCTTCTACCGTGTGCTACCATCGCGCGTCAATGAAATTCAAGTTATGAGAAAGAGGCGCTGAAAGTATGAAAACGGAGAAAGTCGAATCGCGAGAATCGTTGAAGCCAACTCGTCCGGGGTTCGAAGGCATCCGAGCCTGGTATGCAGGTGTTCAGAGTTCAAACTTTAGTTTGGCTCTTTTCTCCAACTACCAACCTGAAGGTTGAACTCTAAACGCTTGTTGTGCAACCGCAGATGGTTTTTAGTTTACTCAGTTGTTAAGAAAGGTTGTTGCTGGTGAAAACAAGATTTCTGCTTTTTACGCTTGCGCTTTTAGTAGCGATCGCGATCGGCTTTTCTACAATCAGCCCGGTGCAAAGAACGCGTTCAGCCGCGCCGGCAAAAGCGCAGCCGAGTTTGCTTGCCGCGCTGCCTCAATCGGACGCGGTCGCGCTGGTGCAGGTGCGTCGTCTGCTGGATGACGCGCTGCCAAAAATCCTCGCAAACAACGCGACGAAGCTCGCGGAGGTAAACGCCGAACTGGATAAGTTCAAGACCACTACGGGCGTCGATCCGCGTGCGTGCGATCAGATCGCGCTGGGCATGCGTTACACGTATCCTTCAGCCAACGTGACGAAAGTCGATACGGTCGCAGTAGCGCGAGGGAAATTCAATACCAGCGCGATCGTGGCCGCGGGCCGCACGGCGTCGGACGGAAAGTATCGCGAAGAGAAGTATCAAGACCGCACGATTTACGTTTTCACTCTGGATCGACAGTTGAGGGCGTTCGGTCTCATGAACCTGAAAGTGCACGAACTCGCCGTTACTGCGCTTGATGCGAACACGTTGGCCCTGGGCAAGCCGGAGGACGTGCGTCGCGCGATTGACGCGAGCAAAGGGCGCGCGAGCGTGAATCGGGAATTGATTGCGCTGGCGACCCGCGACCCAAATGCAGTCATCGGCTTTGGCGGCAACGTCACGCCGGGGCTAATCCAGAGTTTGAAACTGAGCAACGAGGCTATCGTCCAGGACATCTCGTCGATCCGGCAGGTTTACGGCAGCGTCGGTACTACCGAAAAAGACGTCGAGATGTTTCTCGCGGCGCGTACCATCAATGCCGACTCTGCCAAAAATCTGAGCACGACGCTGGAAGGTCTAAAGCAGCTCGGCGCGTTTTTGGTTGGCCGCATGCCTGCTCCAAAAGGAAGCGTAGCGCGAACCGCTCTGGATAATTTGAAGATCACAACTGAGGGTAATGAACTTCAGATCAGGACGGCAGTAGCTCAGGCGGATCTTGGGCCGTTGCTGGGCGGGAAGTAAGCGAAGACGCAAGTCAACAACTTGCGCTACATCTCACTTCGTCGGGAACGGAAGACGTGGAAGGCGTGGTTGCGGCACGGCGGCCGGCTCTTCCTCTTCGATGCTTGCCAAAACGTCCTTATAGATTTTGATCTTCCCTTCGCGCTTCAGCCGAGCGATGACGGACGAGATGTAGTCGCCGAATACCTGATCCTGGCGATTTCTGATCATTGAGTCCGTTAACTGGCTTCGCTGTTTGGCAAACTCCGTCAGGTCGGCTTCTTTACGCGCCGTAATTCCTGCCACGATCCAGTTATCGCCGACCTTGATCGGATCCTTCGTTATCGTGCCTTCTCTTAATGCGTAGATCGCGTCATCGAGAGCCGGACTGGTTCCTGCATTGCCCAGCGTCCCGCCTAGTTTGTAAGGCTCATTAGTGGCCGCCGCTTCGAAGCCGGCCTTTTCCGCAGCCGCTTTCAAATCAGCGGCAGCGTTTACCGATGAGGCGACGTCGCGGGCCTTCTGCTCCAACTGGTCCTTCGCTCGCTGTTGCTTGAGCGCCTGCGCCACTTTGTCCTTCACTTCGTCGAAATCCGGAACGCGCGGGTCCTTCTTATCGGCGAACATCGGTATCGCAAAGCCGCTCTTGATACCAGTGGGCCCACCAACATCATTCGGATTATTCAACGACGCAATCGCCTGCTCGAACTGCTGATTGTTCCCGATATCCTTCACGTCGTCACCAGGTTTGATGTAGCCCGTGTCTCGCACCATCTCAGCGGGTTTCATGGTTGCTTCGGCAGCAAGTTCTTGCGCGACTTTTTGCGGGTCGTGTGTCTCTTTCAAACGAGTCTGCGCGCGCGCGGCAAGCTTGGCGGCGGCTGCATAGGAACGGCGGTTGCGCAAAGAAGCCAACAACTCCGGTTTCGCTTCTGCAAATGTTTTCGGCACCGAATCGCCGCGGCGCAGGAGGTACCAGTTTCCGGCAAACTTAATCGGAATGTCTGAAACGTCGCCCGGCTGCATATCAACCGCGCGTTCATAGAGAGCGTCGGGCTTGTTGGGGTTCTTCTTAATCAGGCGTGACAGGAACCCGCCGTTTCGTGACGTAGGGAAGTCTTCGGAGTGTCCTCGAGCTGCATCGGCAAAAGCCTGTTCTGTCGCTTGCCCGGTTGTGCCACGCAACGTCGTCAGGAGATCTTCCGCCTTCTTTTTTTGGTCCGCATCGAGATCCTGGCGCGCAACTTTAAAGACGATCTGCTGCACTTTGACGCCTGCCTGTTTATGTTCGGGCGACAGCTTGTCAAATTCTTCTCGCAGATCCTTTTCCGGTATCTGCAGTTTCTCAACTACCTTATCCTGATTGATAAAAACGTAGCGGATTCTTTTCTGCGGAACGTCGAAGCGATAATCGTTCTTGTGTGCATCGTAATAGGCATGCAAGTCCTGATCGGCAGGTTGAATCTTCTCCGCCACCTTGTCGACGCTGATTACTACATACGTCACATCGAAGGTGGTGTTTGTGCGTTTGTAATCTGCCTGCACCTCTTCGTCAGATACGTTAACGCTGGCGGTGATGAAGGCCCGCAACTTCTCGGACGTTATTTCATCGCGAACGTTGCGTTCGTATCGTTCGACGTCGTATTGCCCTTTAACCGATTCCACATACTTGTTGATGTCCGGTTTGCCCGACGCGTCAACGAAATCAAACTTCCCCGCTGTGCTATTCTTTTTATACAGCATCTCGGCAAGTTCCGCATCGGAAGCCCCAAGACCAAGACGTACCGCTTCCTGCACCACTACACGCTTGCGAATCAGGCCGTCGAGAAAACCCTCGTTGTCCAAACTCATTTGGTTTCCGAACATCTGCTGCATCCTTTGATAACGTTCTTTGAGCTGCGCGATGTCGGCAACGGTGATCTCTTCGCCATTTACTTTGGCCACGACTTCAGTGTTCTTGCTGGGTTCGACGTTCGGCGTTGAACGGCCGGGCGCGTAGAACATTACGAGGCTGACGGCCATCAACAGGGCAAATCCCAGGATGATGACGTTGCGGGTGCGTTCGAGTCGACTTAGCTGTTTGAGCATTAGCGTACCTTTCTTCGGAAACTCGCGATTGTAAAGGAGACCGTTTCACTTGGCAATCCACAGATTACGCAGATTACACAAATTGAGAAAAGCAGAAGAGAGATCCGAGGCTCCTGAAGGTCTTGAAGTCGAGAGTCGTTGGGTGGGATAAAGAGGCCGCTGAACTCATTCATGGCTGTTTGTAATCTGTGTAATCTGCGTAATCTGTGGATTACCTCCGTTTGCCTGCCTTGGAATGCGAATGCTATTTTACGTGCTTCGATGAACATGTTCGCCAACTCAACCTGGCTGTGGATCGGTTTTGCGGCTTTTATCCTGATAATGCTGAGTCTGGACCTCGGCCTCTTCAATCGCAAAGCCCACACCATTCGCTATCGCGAAGCAGCAATATGGAGCGGAGTTTGGATCACGCTGGCGCTGATCTTTGCCGGCATAGTGTTCTGGGACCAGGGCACAGAGCGCGGTTTGCAGTTTGTCACCGGCTACCTCATCGAGCTGTCACTTTCGGTCGATAACCTCTTTGTCTTTCTGCTCATCTTTTCCTACTTCAAAGTTCCGTCGCGATACCAGCATCGGGTTTTGTTCTGGGGCCTGCTGGGGGCGCTCGTGATGCGTTTGACGATGATCTTTGTGTGCGGGGCGTTGATTAACCGTTTCCACTGGATCATCTACATCTTTGGCGCGTTTCTGGTTTACACAGGTCTCAAGATGTTTCGGCAGGAAGAAACAAACATTCAGCCGGAGCAGAATCCGGTGGTGCGCCTGGTGACGCGCTACATTCCGATCACGCGCCACTATGAAGATGAAAAATTTTTCACGCGCTCCGCGGGGCGTCGCGTTGGCACGCTGCTTCTGCTCGTGCTCGTGATTGTTGAAGTTACCGATCTCGTGTTTGCGGTCGATTCGATTCCGGCGATCTTCGCGGTCACGACGAACACGTTCATCGTTTATACGTCAAACGTTTTTGCCATTCTCGGTTTGCGCTCGATGTACTTTTTGCTGGCCGGCGTGGTCGAGAGATTTCACTATCTCAAGCTGGGACTGGCGATCGTGTTGACGTTTATCGGCGTGAAGATGCTGATCGTGATGGCCGGCGTGCAGATTCCGATCGCGATCTCACTCGGCGTCGTCGCCAGCGTGTTGGTAGCCGCGGTTGCCGCTTCATTATTGTGGCCCAAGGAATCGCAGCGAGCGACGCGCATAAGAATGGAGAGTGGGAACCCGCCGGTTTTCGTTCTCACGGGCAGCGGCTCGCTGGCGCACCTGCTGATTTGCCGATCGCGGCGCGAAGACGGCGACGTTCTGGATTTCGCGATGTGGGAAATAGAGCCCGTGGGCGGATATCAGAATGGCCGTCTGGTCGAAGAAATTGGCGCGATTACGTACGGCGTAGTGCCACCGGGCTACAAGCAAAGCTATCCCGAAAACGGTGCCACGCCACCTGCCTTGCAACCCGGGAACAAGTACGAATACTGGTTCGACACGACAAACGCGCCGCATGCGCGGAGTTATTTTGTGATCCGCGACGCAAGGGCGATCGAAGTACAGGACTGACGCGAGCGAAAATCCTTTTGCCCGATGCGTGTTCTGTGGTAGAAGTAACGCTCCGCTGTCTCGTCCCATCGTTTCTCTAAATCTAAAGGAGGGCCCGGATGGTAAGAAAACCTTGCAGCCTTATTCTAGTTGCCGTACTACTCGCGATGCTGGCGCCCGTTTGTTCCGCCAGGAACAGCGCGGGCGAAATTCTAAAACAGCAGGAGCGCTACACCATCTCTCTCAACCTTGAGTTCAGCAAAAAAGCTCCCAGCGCGCTGCAACGCGTCATCTCAATTTTGGATTGGGGACCAAACGGCTACGCCACCGGCTTTCTGGTGGGAGACGGACTGGTCATGACTGCCTATCATGTCGTGTCCGGAGAGATAACCGACTCCAAGAAAGTAGCGTTGGGTTTTGCCCGCGGCGAGGAACTTAACGTAAAGGTATTCGTCAACAATTGTCAGGCTAAAGTGATCCGGGTAGACAAGGATGCGGACCTGGCGCTGCTGTCCGTTTGCGGATTCTCAAAAACCAAAGCGCCGGCGTTTCAAACCATTCTCAGGAAAGATGAAAAGCTTTTCATGATCGCGCGGCCGCACGGCGAACGAATTGTCACTCACGGAGTTTTCTACGGTCCGTATAACATGCGCGGGCAGGAATTCTGGTCGGTGAAGATTGACGCGCGCGACGGCTTTTCCGGCAGCCCGGTCTACAACGAAAGAGCCGAACTCGTCGGCGTGCTAAGCGGCTACGACTGGTCACAAAAACTCGCTCTGATCAGCCCGGGAGCAAAGGCGCAAAAACTGCTGGCGGACTATGTCGCCAATCCCACGCCGTGAGTATTAGATCCTCGCGCCGCTGAGTGGTCGAAAACAGGAGCTCTGATAATCAACTGATAATCAACTCGCTTGAACGCACCTCACGCCTGTGTTAGATTTCCAAACTGGCAGGAAGCTGTACACTGCCCCGACGGATTGGCGGCAATCGCCCGCCGCTGAAACGGCTGACTTCTCACCTTTTCGCAAGATGCGGGGATCAGTGGCCCGCCAGCGCGATCGTCTCCCCTGACGGCAAGGTGCCCCGGCTCGGAATACCTTCATAGATAGAAAAGATGCTCCAGAAAACCAGTCGCTTCGTTTTTGATTGGTGGGTAATTCAAAAACGCAGCGTCTATCTCATCATCATGGTGCTGGTGTTGTGCGGCCTGGCCGGCGGCGCGGCGCTCTACGTCTGGAAGTATGGCAACCCGCTGAAGAACGTCGGCGCGAAAACGAAATTGCCCGCCGGCGCTAGGTTCAGCTCGCTCGAAGGCGACGTGCGCGTCATTCGCGCCGCCACGCGCGAAACCATAACCGCCGGCAGCGACACTGAACTATATCCTGGCGACACGGTGCAAACGGGTGCGAGCGGCCGCGCGCGTCTGAGCATGGCTGATGGCTCGACGCTCGTCGTGCGCCCGAACAGCACGATCATCGTGCGCGACAACGCGGCCAGCGACGATGGCAAGAAAACGAACGTACACGTCGTCGTCGACAGCGGCCAGATGTACGTGCGCACCGAGCAGCAACCTGAAGGCACGAACAACGTCGTCGAGACGCCGAAGACCAGAAACAAAATGGGCGAGCAAACCGGCGCGAGCTTTGGCGTGAATCCGGAGGGCACGGAGGACATTCGCGTCAACACCGGCGTGATTGAAACGACGAACCGCGCCGGCGAAAAGACTTCGTTGCACGGCGGCGAATATGCTTCAGTGAATCCGGCGGGCACGGTGTCGAAGCCGCAAAAGTTGCTCGACGTCCCGTTGCCTTCCGAGCCGCGCGATCTGCAAAAAGTTGTCATCGGACAAAACGGCGCCGCCACCATTACTTTGAAATGGCAGCGGCCGCAATCGGGCACGCCTGCTTACTATCGCGTCGAGGTAGCGACGTCTCCTTTCTTTGTCGCCGACGGCAAAGTGATCGAACGCGATCAGTTGGTCGCGACGGAATTCAGCGCGAGCGACCTTCGCCCCGGAACTTATTTCTGGCGCGTGCGCGCGACCGCAAGTACCGGACAGACGAGCGACTGGAGCGAACCGCAAAAGTTCATGGTGGCGATGAAAGGGACCGGCTCGCAGGTGCCCGTTTCGAATCTTTCCGCCGAATTGCTCGGCGGCAATATCTATCTCGTGCGCGGTCACGCCGAGCCCGGAACGACGATTCGCATCGCGGGTCGCGAAACCATAGTGCCTACGGAAAAAACTTTTCAGCTTCAGATCACCGCGGCCGCGGGCGCCCGCGACATCACCATCGACGCGCAGGACGCGCAGGGCAACAGCAGCCAGTACAAGCTGGCGCTACCGGGAGGTCGCGGCAAGTAGACATGTCAAAATACGTAATTCTATTGACTGATGCCCACGAAGCTCCGGCGTACGAATTGATCGAGGCGCTGCGCGCCGCGGGTGTCAAGACACTGGTCGAAGGCTTGCGCGAAGTTGAGGCTGAAGTCGCTTTGCTGCGCAAACGCGAGAGTTTAAGCGCCACTGAGCCGGAAGGGCCGCCACCGCTTGCGGTGCTTTACGAAGTCGTGCCCGGCGCGGACACGGTCGAACTGCATGCGGCGATCGAACACGCGAAGACATTTTGGCCGGGCGCGCCGTTGATCGCCTGCCGGCGTCAAATGAACGGCTACCAGCATTTAAACCTGCGCAGTCTGGACGGCGCTGCGCTGAAGCGCCTGGGCTTTCGCGCCATCGCCGACAAGGCGGCGCAACTGCCGGCGCTGCTGAGCGGCATTGAAGGCCACGGAATAACCGCCGAGCTGAAACTGCCGGAGAGACTTGAAAAGCCGGTCGAGCCTGGTTCTCTTTCGCTGCCCGAGAAGTTGAATTCCAAAAGCCTGCGCGCGGCGTTTGAGTTGGTTTCTTCGCTTCACTTCATCGGCGACCAGACCGGCGCGGCGCAAACAGCGCTCGTCGGCCTTGATTCTTTGGTGGCTGCCGATCGCTGGACCATCTATCTAATCTCGGACGCGAATCCCGCGGACGCTTCGGGGCTCGAACCACTTGCCGTGCGCAAGCGCGGCGATCAAAGCGTCACCATCGATGACGACTGGCGCAGACTGTTGCTGGGCGACGCGACCATCACCGGTGTGACTGAGTCAAAGGCGGCGAAGTTGGCCGCCGCGGGGATGGGCACCGTTAGGAAGAAGGAGCGTGACCGATACGTGTTGGCATTGCCACTCGTTTGCGGCGACAGAATCCTCGGCGTGCTCGAAGCAACGCGTGAAGGAAAGTACGCGCGTGCTTTTAGAAAGTCTGAAGTTGCTCTGCTTGATGTGTTGGCGTCGCCGATCGCTTCAGCGCTCGCGAACGCCGTGCGCATTGCCGAAGCCGAACGACTGTCGCAGACCGACGATCTTACCAAGCTGCACAATGCTCGCTACCTCAGACAGTTTCTGCTTAACGAGATCCGGCGCGCGCGTCGTTACGGCTCGAGCGTAGCCGCGCTGTTTTTGGATCTCGACGATTTCAAACGCATCAATGACGCGCACGGACATCTGGTCGGCTCGCATGTGCTGATGGAAATGGCCGCCGTAATTCTTTCGTCAATTCGCGACACAGATGCAGTGGCGCGTTATGGCGGCGACGAGTATGTGATCGTGTTGCCGGACACCGGAACAGAACTGGCCGGCGCCGTCGCTGGACGCATTCGCGAAAAGATCGAGCAGTTTCAATTCACCGGCGGGCGCCGATTGAAACTATCCCTGACGGCGAGTTTCGGCGTCGCGGCGTTCCCTCAGCACGCGTCATCGCCGCAGCAGTTGATCTCCTGCGCCGACACGGCGATGTATGCAGCAAAGGCGTCGAATAAGAATTGCGTAAGGTTCGCGACGGACCTGGCCCAAAGCCCCAGGATAGGGAGCAAGCCCGCCCTCGAAGCCGAGCCGCCGCAGACGGAAGACTTAAACGCTATTTCTCGATAGCGTACAAGCCACAGTTCGGTGTATCTTAGGAAGTTAGTCTTGCTCGGTGTGCTGTTTGCTTGATCGGCCTTCGGTTTCCTTTTGGGTAGGAGGCGTTGAAATGACCGCCCACCTCCGTTCGACACTTTCATTCTACACGCAGGGAAGTGAACCATTTAGATGGCATTCAAATCTATCTTCAGTCTGTTTTCCAGCGACCTTGCTATCGACCTCGGCACTGCCAACACCCTGGTCTACGCAAAGGGACGCGGCATTGTTGTCTCCGAACCATCCATCGTGGCGATCAATAAGATTACCAACCAGGTCGAAGCAGTCGGGCGCGACGCCAAAGAGATGTTGGGACGCACGCCCGGCAACATCGTCGCTATCCGTCCCATGAAGGACGGCGTGATTGCAAACTTTGAAGTGACCGAGAAGATGCTGCAACACTTCATTCGCAAAGCTCACAACGGTAAGACGTGGGTCAGTCCGCGAGTGGTGATCGGAATCCCTTCCGAGATTACGCAGGTCGAACGACGCGCTGTTGAAGACTCCGCGTATCGCGCGAAAGCTTCGGAAGTTTATTTGGTTGAAGAAGCGATGGCCGCGGCAATCGGCGCCGGCCTGCCCATAACGGAACCGCACGGCAACATGGTGGTCGACATCGGTGGCGGCACGACCGATGTGGCCGTCATCAGTTTGAGCGGCATCGTTTATTCTCGCTCGGTCCGCGTTGCGGGAAACGAGATGGACGAGGCAATCATTCAGTACATCAAACGGAAATACAATTTGCTCATCGGCGAAAGAACCGCGGAAGCGATCAAGATTGAGCTCGGCTCGGCCTTTCCTCTCGAAGAGCCGCTTTCATATGAGGTCCGTGGGCGGAATTTGATCGAAGGCATTCCGAAGACGATCACGATTTCGGACGAAGAGATTCGCGAGGCGCTCGCGGATTCTGTCGCGACGATCATCAACGCCGTTCGCGTGGCGCTTGAGCGCACCCCTCCGGAACTTTCTGCCGACATCGTCGAGCGCGGCATAGTCCTTACCGGCGGTGGTGCGCTGTTGAAGAATTTCGACAAGCGTCTGTCGATCGAAACTGGTCTGCCTGTGTCGCTGGCCGACGACCCGCTCGCGTCGGTGGTGCTGGGCACCGGAAAGATGCTGTCCGACTTTGACCTGCTGAAGCGCGTGAAGTGGGACAACACAATGACAACCGGAATGTGATCTTTGGACGTTCTTGGAGCTTTGGTTTGGAGGTGTTGGGTTTCTGATTTGGAGATCTGGGTTATGAGATTCGCAATCCGCAATCCGCAATCCGAAATTCGCAATCGGTAATGGCTGCCATTCGCACCCAGAAAGAAATTCGCCAGCGCGCGCCAATCTGGCTACTGGTCCTGCTGCTGTTGAATTTCGTCATCACGGCCGTTGATGCGCGCGAGGACGGAACCAAGCAGCGGCTGATCCGCGTCTGGGCGCAGACGCTCGCCTCGCCTTTTCAACGCGCGACGTCAAGCGTCGGCGGCACGAGCACCGGACTCTTCCAAAAAATTCTCCACTTTCGCAGCACGGCCGCTGAGAACGAACAACTGAGAGAGCGTGTCGACAAGCTGGACCTCGAGCTGAGAAATGCACGTGAAGCAGCAAACGACAACGAGCGTCTCAAAGGCTTGCTCGGCCTGAAGGAAAGGACGGGCTACGATTTCGTCGCCGCGCGAGTGATCGCGCGCGATCCTTCTGCCTGGTTCAATACCGTCACGATCGGGGCGGGAACCTCGTCGGGCGTCGAGCTTAATATGCCCGTGGTCACGGGCGGCGGAATTGTCGGGCGGGTGATCGCCGTCAGTCCGTGGACCGCTCAGGTGATGCTGCTCACCGACGATCAGGCGGCGGCCGGCGCGGTCGTGGGACAACTCGGACAATCGAGTGCGCTGGGCCCGGTGAAAGGACTCGGCCAGAGTGGCCTGGTCGAGATGCGGTACGTCTCCGATCTCGAGAAAGTCGCAGTCGGAGACTATGTAATGACGACTGGCCAGGATGGAATCTATCCAGCGGGCCTGAACGTCGGTCAGGTGGTCGAGGTAAAGCGCGGCTCGCAATCGCACGTGATCTACATCAGACCGAGTGCGCGCCTGGACCAATTGAAAGAAGTGGCAGTGCTGCTCTATCATCCGCCACCGCGGCCGGTTCCCGACCAGACGCTGCCGAATGTCGACAAAGTAAAAAAGTGACTAAGTCATTGCCGATTTCCAATTGCCGATTGCCCATTGGGATTCTGCGCAACTCTCTCTTGTCGATCTACTTGTTCAATTCTAATCAGACGCCAATTGGCAATCGGCAATTGGAAATCGGCAATGTTCTAGATGCCTCAGCTTAGGATCGCGGCGGTTCTCGCGCTGGCCATCGTCCTGCAACTTTCGTTGGCAGCGGTTTGGAAGCCGTTGGTACATATTGACTTTCCGCTGGTAGTCGTTGTTTATATCGCGTTGCAGCGCGATGCCTGGCGGGCCATGATCGCCGCGAGCATCGCCGGTCTGGTGGTTGGCGCCGCGAGTGGCGGCTTGATCGGCGCGGGAGGGTTTTCGAAGACGCTGACGGCTTACGTAATCTACGCCGCCGCGATGCGTATCAATCTGGAAAATCCGTTGCTGAGAATTCCCGTCCTCGCAGTGGCCACTGTTCTGAATGCAACCATCTATGTTGCTTTACATCGAATGCTCGGTCAGCAGTTGCCGGTTCCTTTTGCGCAGACGCTCTCTTATGAATTGATCGGAACCACGATTGTCGGGACCCTCGCGTTGCTCATGCTAAACACAATATTCAGCGACAAGGGACGTCAGCGCCGCCAGTTTGCGGTTCGACGTCGGGTGGCGCGGCGCACTAGCGGAATGCTGAAGCGGAGATGAATGTGAGTCATGAAGTTTGAGGACACTTCACAAAATCTGCGCGCGCGGCTGAGCATCATCAATGTTGTCGTCGTCCTGCTGCTCGCCGTTCTCGGCGTCAGGCTCTACCTTCTGCAAATCGTCCGCGGCAAATATTATGCGGAGGTCGCCGAAAATCAACGCATCCGCTTGTTGCCAATTCCCGCGCCGCGCGGCGTGATCTGGGACCGAAATGGAAACGCGCTCGTCAGCTCGCATCCGATCTATGAAGTGATCCTGTCGCGAGAAGACATCAAGGGCAAAGAGATCCTGTCGCTGGTCGAGCCGCTCGCCGCAGGTCTTGGTGTTGATGCCGACATCCTGCGCGATCGGTTTGTCCAGATTCGATCGATGCCCGCCTTCGAATCGATTCCCGTAAAAGAAGTCGCCACGCCCGGTGACATTGCGTGGGTCGAAGCGCACAAGCTCGAATTTCCAGAACTGCGTGTCGAGCAACAGCCGCAGCGAACTTATCCGCCAAACGGAATGCTCGCGCACGTGCTCGGCTACGTTGGCGAGATCAGTCCCGAACAATTGAAGCAGCAGTCTTACAAGGATAAGGGTCTCAAGCCAGGCGACATCATCGGCCTTAGTGGGCTCGAACAAAGTTACGACGACTATTTGCGCGGTCGGGACGGTTATCGCAAAGTGTTGGTCGACAGCCGCGGGCGCATTCGGGACGAGATTGAGACGGTGCCGCCGCAACCCGGACAAGATCTTGTCACGACCATCGATTTCGATCTCCAAGTGGCCGCTGAACAGCAACTGCGCGACTCAAGCACCAAACGCGGCGTGATCGTCGTCATGGATCCCAACAACGGCGAGTTGCTGGCGCTGGCTTCGGCGCCCACTTTCGATCCCAATCTCTTCTCGCAACGCATCACCACCAAAGCAGGCCGGGCCGAATATGCCGCGATTCTCGAAGATCCGGAGAAGCCGCTGCTCAATCGCGCGATTCAGAGTCGTTACATGCCGGGTTCAACCTGGAAGGTGCCGATGTCGATTGGCGGATTACAGCAGGGAGCAATTACTACAGATCATTCCAACCTGGCTTGTGGCGGCGGCATTACCATCGGCAATAAGTTCACGCGCTGCATGGGCAATCACGGTTCGCCGGATCTGCGCACGGCGATCGTCCATTCGTGCGACGGCTACTTCTTTCGCCTCGGTTTGAGGATGGGCATTGACGGCATCGCCGCCATGGTCGACGAGTTTGATCTTAACAAGCGGACGGGAATTGATCTGCCGAATGAAGTTGTCAGTTGGACGCCGTCGCGCGATTTCAAACAGCGAATGCAACCGCGCGATCCCGATTGGCGCGAGATCGACACCGTCTATTCGTCGTTTGGCCAGGTCTATGACGTCATTACGCCGATCGCGTTGCTGCGCGCGGTGGCCGGAATTGGCATGGGCGGGAAGCTGTACGTTCCTCACCTGGTGAAGGAGATCAAACCGGTCGGCGATCCTGGACAGTCTGGTTACCGCGCCGGTCGAAATTTCCAACCGCTTGATGCGTCGCGGCAGAATCCCAAGGTCGTTCCGATTCGGGAAGACTACCACCAGCTTGTAGTGGAAGGCATGTGGGGCGTCGTCAACAATGGCGGCACCGGCGCCGGCATTCGCATGGCCGGCTTCGACATCGCGGGCAAGACGGGAACCGCGCAGGTCGTCGGGCTGGGCAAAGATATAGGCAAGAACAAAGACCACTCGTGGTTTGTTTCCTACGCACCGGCATTCAAGCCCGAGGTCTCAATCGTCGCCTTAATTGAAAACTCCGGCTTCGGCAATCAACACGCAGCGCCCGCGGTGCGCGGCGTTTACGACGTCTACTATCGCAAGACGCGTCATGAAGAACCTCCCGGCGCTCAGGTGGCCCAGACGCAAAAATCGAAGCCGATCAAAAAAGGCGACACGAAATTAGCGAAAGCGGCGACGGTAGCAAAAACGCAGTGAATTCAAATTTCAGATTTCAAATTTCAGATTTCAGACTCCTGACTTCTGATTACTAATGGTCGCGATCGAACGGAAAAACCTGCGAGACTTTGATTGGCTGCTCGCCTTTCTGGCGATCAGCATCGTTGTCTTTGGCTCAATAGAGATACGCAACGCGCAGCCCACTGAGACTTACTGGGCCAAGCAATTGATCGGTCTCGGTATTGCCTTGGTGGCCATGCTCGCCGTCGCCTTCACGGATTATCGGCGCTTGCTGAACATCGCGCCGGCATTTTATTTATTCGGACTGCTGCTGCTGGTGATAGTGCTGGTGCCGGGCGTTGGCCTCAAGATCAACGGGCACCGGAGCTGGATTCGCGTTCCGGGTCTGGGCCAATTTCAACCTTCGGAATTCGTGAAGGTAACAACAGCGATGATGCTGGCGCGCTATTTCGGCAAGCATCGGCAAGCCGCGCTCACTTTGAAAGAGATCGCGGTCGGCGGTCTGATCCTCGGTTTGCCGATCGGTCTAATCCTGCTCGAGCACGATGCCGGTTCCGTCCTTACTTATATTCCGATCCTGCTGGTCGTTCTTTTTTTGTCAGGCATACGAATGCGTCTGGTGATTGCGGCGATCGCCTTGAGCGTCGTGGCAATCCCCGCTGCTTACTGGGTGGGTGTTAAAACTCATCTGGTAAAAAATTATCAGCAGGAGCGCATCAACGTAATTCTCGATCCCGAGAACGCCGACCGGCGTGGTTTTGGTTATCACACCTGGCAATCGATTCTGACCATCGGCGAGGGCGGCGTCTTCGGCGCGCGCGCTTCTTCCGAACATTCGCAGAGCGGTTTGAAATATCTGCCTGAGCCGCACACCGATTTCATCTTCGCAGTGACGGCCGAAAACGCGGGCTTCCTCGGTTGTATTTTTTTGCTGGCGGCGTACGCCCTCCTGTTGTCGCGTCTGATCAGCGGCGCGCGACGCGCGCCCGATCGTCCGGGCATGCTGGTGATCATGGCCGTGGTCGGCGGACTCGCTTTTCAGGTCTTCATTAACGTCGGCATGGCGCTCGGCATCTTGCCGGTCGTAGGAGTACCGCTGCCGCTGATGAGCGCCGGCCTCGCGTCACTCATCGCCACTTTCATCGCCATCGGCTTTGCGATCAGCGTGCAATTGAGACGTTTTGTAAACTAACGTCTGAAATCAAATCATATGTTCTCAACGAACGATCGCGCGCCGCGATTTCGGCGTATTGGCGCTTACTGACGCCTGCTCCGCACGCTAACACTGCCGCAACGGTTCTCTAATCCCATATCAATGTGATAAGAGAGACGATACGAGCAGAAAGGAAAACCGATAATGCGAGTCTCGAAAATCATTTTCTTCGCCCTCATCATTCTTACCGCTTGCACGTTGGCGCAACGAACCTCCGCCCAAACTCCTGCGCCGAAACGCATCGTCATCGCCGCGAGCACGGTCCTCGATGGCAAGGGCCACGTGCTGCACACCACGCGCATCGTGATCGAGGGATCGAAGATTGTCGCAATCGATCCCAAGGCCGGGCCGGTGGACTACGACCTGCGTGGTCTGACGGTGCTACCAGGGTGGATTGACGCGCACGTGCACGTCACGTGGAGCTTCGGCCGTGACGGAAAAAATGCGGGCCCGGGAGAGACAACCCAGGACGCCGCGTATCGATCGGCTTCGAATGCGTGGGTGACTTTGATGGCCGGTTTCACGACGGTGCAAAGCATCGGCTCGCCGCTCGACGTGCCCTTGCGCGATGCGATCACGAAAGGCGTGCTCCCAGGTCCGCGGATCTTGACGGCAGTTGAGCCGCTCGTGGGAAGAGGCGCACAGACCGGCACGCCGGATGAAATCCGCGCCTTCATACGAAAGCAGAAGGAAGCTGGCGCGGATGTGATCAAGATATTCGCGTCGCAGAGCATCCGTCAGGGCGGTGCGATGACGCTTTCGCAGGAACAATTGAACGCAGCCTGCGATGAAGCGAGGAAGCAGGGCCTGCGCGCAGTCGTGCATGCTTACAAAGATGCTGTGCGCGCGGCGACTCTCGCCGGCTGCACACAGATTGAGCACGGCACGATGGCGACGGACGACGATCTGAAATTGATGGCCGCGAAGGGAACCTATCTTGATCCGCAGGCTGGCTTAGTGATCGAGAATTATTTGCTGAATAAGGAAAAGTACCTCGGCACGCCCGGCTATACCGAAGAGGGTTTTGCGGCAATGCAAAAAATTCTGCCGCTGAATCATGACTTGGTCGCTCGTGCATCGAAGATTCCGGGACTGAAGATCGTTTTCGGCACGGACGCTGTCGCGGGCTCGCACGGGCGCAACGCTGAGGAGTTCGTCGATCGCGTGCGCGACGGCAGAGTCGATCCAATGACAGCGATGGTCTCTGCCAACTCACTGGGGGCCGAAGCGCTCGGCATGTCTGAACAAATCGGATCAATCGCGCCCGGCCTGGAAGCAGACATCATTGCGCTCGATGGCGATCCGTTGAAAGACATCACGGCCGTGCGGCGCGTTGTGTTTGTAATGAAAGGCGGCGTGGTTTACAAGAATGCCGCGCGCGGAGTGATCTCCGGTAGCGATGGCAAGACTTCAATGCCGACATTTACGACCCGGCCTCAACTGGACTAAACTGCTGCTATGCAAGCTAGCGACCTGATCACGATCGATCCTGAGATTCTCGGCGGCGCGCCGGTCTTCAAAGGCACGCGCGTGCCCGTGAAGACTCTTTTCGAATACTTAGAGAACGATTACTCAGTGGAAGAATTCCTGGAGTGCTTTCCTTCAGTAAGCCGCGACTTGGTCTGTCAGGTATTGGAACTCTCTGAGCAGGCCTTGCTCTCTCCCGCAGCATGAAGATTCTGATGGACGAGTGCGTGCCCTGGCCGATGCACCGGCTGCTACCGAGTCACTCGTGCACCAGCGTGCAAGCTCAGGGGTGGAGCGGTATAAGAAATGGCGACTTGCTGCAACGAGCCGAGGGCGAGTTTGATTTATTCGTCACTTCCGACCAGAACATTCGTTATCAACAGAACCTGGCCGGCAGACGCATCGCCATTCTCGAACTCTCAACAAACGATCTCCGCCGCATTCAGTCTGCGAGCGCTCTGATTGCAGAAGCTGTAGACAAGATTGGTTCCTCTGAGTTCCTTCATTTGGACATCCCCTGAGAGCAATCTTTCGGTCAGGCCGGCCGTGAGGGGAAACGTTTATGCCACCGTTCGCTCCGCGGACTTTGTCATTTTTGTTTGCAATCCGCAGCGTGCTGAGTTAATAAAGACCAACCTGTCCAACACAATTCGAAGGAGTTGTTAAGCTATGCCGTTCAAACTAACTGTTAATGGTCGACCTGCGACGGTTGATGTACCGGGCGATATGCCTTTGCTGTGGGTGATCAGAGAAGTCCTGAATCTTCCCGGCACAAAGTTCGGATGCGGGATGTCTATGTGCGGCGCGTGCACGGTTCACGTCAATGGCGCGCCCACGCGATCCTGTGTGACATCGATCGCGGAAGCAGCCGGCAAACAAATCACGACGATCGAAGGGTTATCGCCCACCGGCAACCACCCACTCCAGAAAGCCTGGATGGAAGTTGACGTGCCGCAGTGCGGCTATTGTCAGGCGGGCCAGATAATGTCCGCGGCCGCGTTACTGAAACAGCACCCAAAGCCCACCGACGCACAGATTGATAGCGCAATGGAAGGCAACTTATGTCGTTGTGGAACGTACCTGCGGATCCGCGAGGCGATTCATAAGGCAGCAGCGGCAAAAGGTGCGTAAGCGAACACGTCTGCGAAACCCGGGCAATGAAATTCACAGTGAGACAGCGAGGAGGTTCCGTGAAAACCACATCAATTAGTCGGCGCGCATTCTTACAAGTGACCGCGGTCGGCGGCGGCGGCATGCTGCTTGGTTTGTACTTCAAGCCATCCGCTTTCGCGCAGAATCAACCAGCGCCGCTGGTCCCAGTTCCCAGCTCGTTTATTCGCATCGCGGCAGATGGGACGGTTACGATCATCGCCAAGAATCCGGAGATTGGTCAGGGCGTCAAGACTTCCCTGCCGATGGTGATCGCCGACGAACTCGATGTCGATTGGAAGAATGTACGAGTCGAGCAGGCTGATCTCGACGGCACGAAGTATTCGAATCAGTCAGCCGGCGGCAGCACTGCGACGCCCAACAGTTGGAACCCGATGCGACAGGTGGGCGCAGCGGCGCGCGCGATGCTTATCGCCGCGGCAGCGCAAACGTGGGGCGTACCGGAATCAGAGTGCACGACTTCGTCCGGCAAGGTTTTGCATCCGGCCACAAAACGCTCACTTGCGTACGGCGCGCTCGCCGCGAAAGCTGCGACCATGACTCCGCCCGATCTGCAAAAAGTGAAACTCAAAGATCCGAAGGACTACAAGATCATCGGTACGCCGCAACCGGGCGTGGACAACTTTGCGATCGTGACGGGCAAGCCCCTCTATGGAATCGATTTCACTTTGCCGGGAATGCTTTGGGCCGTGTTTGCCAAGTGCCCGGTTTTTGGCGGCAAGGCGGTTTCTGCGAACCTCGACACGGTGAAGGCCCTGCCCGGTGTTCGCCATGCATTTATGGTTGAAGGCGGCACCGAACTCAGCGGACTTTTGAGCGGCGTGGCGATTGTCGCTGATCGTTGGTGGCAGGCGAAATCCGCGCGCGAGAAATTGGAAGTGAAATGGGACGAAGGCGCGACCGCTGCCCAGAGCAGCGAGGGATTCGCTACTCAGGCCGAAGCGCTTTCAAAAGAGAAACCCGCGCGATCACTTCGCAGCGATGGAGACGTCGAGGCTGCTCTGAAGAGCGCTGCAAAAGTGGTCGAGGCTGCTTATTCTTATCCGTTTATTGCTCATGCTCCGATGGAGCCGCAGAACTGCACCGCGCACTTCAAAGATGGCAAGCTGGAAATCTGGGCCCCGACCCAAACGCCGCAAGGCGGGCTGAACCTGGTGGCCAGGACAACAGGTCTGGCTCCGGCTGACATCAAGCTTCACTTAACGCGCATTGGCGGTGGCTTCGGCCGGCGTCTGAGCAATGACTATGTCGCCGAGGCCGCGTGGATCGCCAAGACCATCGGCGTTCCGGTCAAGTTGTTGTGGACGCGCGAAGACGACATGACGCACGATTTTTATCGGCCGGCCGGATTTCACTTTCTGAAAGGCGGCGTCGATGCGTCAGGCAAGTTGGTGGCGTGGCGAAATCACTTTGTCACCTTTGGCTCGGGAGACAGATTCAATCCCAGTGCCGGAATTAACGCGACCGAGTTTCCCTCGCGCTTCGTGCCGAATTTTTCTCTTGATACATCGGTGATGGCCTCGGGAGTTCCGACCGGAGCGCTCCGTGCTCCGGGAAGTAACGGCATCGCCTTTGTGATGCAATCGTTCATCGACGAACTCGCCCAGGCTGCCGGCAAAGATCCGATCCAATTCCGCTATTCGATCCTCGACAGCACACCGATCCCCCTGCCGACGACGACTGGCGGTCCGGGTGGTGGGGGCGGCGGATTCAACGCGAAACGAATGCGCGGCGTGCTGGAGTTGGCGGCGGAAAAATCAAAGTGGGGCCAGCGCGAGATGCGAAAGGGAACCGGCGTAGGTGTGGCCTTTCACTTCAGTCATGCCGGCTACTTTGCGGAAGTTGCAGAAGTCAGCGTCGATAGCGCGAACAAGGTGCGCGTCAATAAGGTTTGGGTAGCCGCGGATATCGGCAGTCAGATCATCAATCCCAGCAATGCGCGAAACCAGGTCGAAGGGTCAGTCATCGAGGGGCTGAGCCATTTGATGGGATATGAAATTACCATCAAAAAGGGTCGCGCGGTCCAAAAGAATTTTGACGAATACACTCCCGTACGGATCTCGGAAGCACCCACCGAAATCGAAACTCATTTTCTGAAAACTGAATTCTCGCCGACGGGGTTGGGTGAACCGGCGCTGCCTCCAGTTTTGCCCGCGGTGTGCAACGCAATATTCGCGGTCACCGGAAAAAGAATTCGATCCCTGCCGCTTTCGAAGCACGGCTTCAGTTGGGCTTAGCTGGAATGAGGTCGAGAGTGCGAGATGATCTGCTTCCCGAGTCGCTTTGTTAGCCTAACACAAATTGACAACCAGTATGATGAATGGTAATACTCGCTTATGAGCGTTGCAAAGGTCACCATTTCTATTGAATCGAGCCTTCTCAGAAGAGTTGACCATCTGGTCAAGGAGCAGGTCTTCTCTAACCGCAGTCAGGCAATTCAGGCCGCGGTTCAGGAGAAAGTAACGCACCTGGATAACAATCGTTTGGCGCAGGAGTGTGCGAAGCTGAACAAGAAGCAGGAGCAGGCGCTGGCTGATGAAGGATTAGCTTCTGAGGTGGCTGAATGGCTCGAATACTGAGAGGCGATATCCTCTGGGCGCATCTTGACCCGACGGTGGGGCACGAACAGTCTGGTTCGCGCCCCGTTTTGGTCTTGAGCCAAAATGTTTTCAATGATCGCTCGGGAACGGTGATCGCTGCTGCTCTGACTAGCCAGCAACCGAGTGCGGGTTTTCCACTGACGCTTGAACTCTCCGATCCAAGCTTGCCCAAAAAGTCATGGGTAAAGATCAGTCAAATCCGGACGCTATCTGTTCAGCGCCTTGGAAAGAAACTGGGGAGAGCCACTCCGGAAGACTTAGCAGATATCATCGAGGGCCTAAACGAAATCATTGGGGCCTAGCGCGACGTTTGTTAGGCGGTGACGCTCAGCCGTGGGAGAAGCAACACCAGTCCTGAGAGAAGAGGAGGCAAACGTGTGGGTTCTGATTCGTGCTGTGACCTATTCCACGCTGTTTATCGGCTTCCTCCTCGTCTTTCTCCCCGCTCGTGCGCTGTGCGCCCAACTTGCTCCTTCTTCGATCTATGCCGTTTCAAAAAGGAGTTGGACCGATGAATCACATGTTGTCAATTGTTCTGCTAATTATTTTAGGAACATCGTTCACTCCATCGTTCACTCCAGCCCAGGCTAAAACGAAAGCGAGGCCAGCAAAGCCCACTGTTGAAGCCGAGTTGATAGAACTGGAGCGTCAGATGTCTGAGGCGCTGGTCAGACAGGATGCTGCAGTCCTTGATCGTTTGTGGAGTAAAGATCTTGTTTTCACGTTTCCCAACGGCCGCGTGTCGAACAAAGCACAGCGCCTGGCCGGTCAGAAACCTTCGGCTGAGTCAGCGCAATCGACCAACACAAATGATGAGGTCAAGGTACACCTCTACGGCACTACTGCTGTCGTGACGGTGCTCTCTACGTGGAAAGGCAAAGCGGGGACGCAGGAGTATAGCGATCAGTATCAAGCGACCCACGTCTGGGTAAAGCAGCAGGGGCGATGGCAGCTCGTGGCCGCGCATGTGAGTCAGGTCAAGAAGTAATGTTATGAAAGAACGCGTCGGGGGTTGATAAGAGAAGTATGGCAACGCACGCAGAAATCCTTAGTGAGCGATCTCGGAGCAAGAGACAAGAACGCCTCTTCTATACAGGCATGACGATCGCTTTCGTGATAACCGTCTTCGCTGGCTTTTCGCGGACGTTTTATCTGAGACCGTATTTCCATACTGAGCGGCTGATACCGCTGCTTATCCTGCACGGGATTGTGTTCACATCATGGCTCGTGCTCCTGTTTACGCAGACGACGCTGATCGCGACTAAACGAACTCGAACTCACATGCGATTGGGTGTGGCCGGGGGAGTGCTTGCGAGTCTGATGATTGTAATCGGAACCGTAACGGCTATCGTGCGAGCAAAAGGACCTTCGCCCATACCCGGGGTCAATCCACTTTCGTTTCTGACGATACCACTCGGTGACATGTTGGTGTTCGCGATCCTGGTGGGCGCAGCGTTCTATTTCCGCCGGCGTGTTGATACGCACAAACGATTGATGTTGCTCGCCACGATTGCTCTTCTTCCCGCGGCAGTGGCGCGATTGCCGATTGGTTTCATAGAAACCGGTGGCCCGCTGGTTTTTTACGGCCTCGCCGATCTCTTTATTGTGCCCTGCCTGATCTATGACTTCGTCACCCGCGGGCGTCCGCACCGCGCGACTGTCTTAGGCGGAGCGCTCATTGTGATCTCACATCCGCTACGTCTGATCATCGGAAGCACACACGCCTGGCTCGTGTTCGCGACCTGGCTGACGCATTGGTCATAATCAAATCAGTCTTCGAGTCTCAAGTTTCGGGTTTACAAACGAAGCCCAAAGCTGGTAAGTCATTTCTTGCATGCAAGCTCTGAAGTGTAAGGCGTCACCGATGAACCGTTTTGGGTTGCGATGCGGACAGCACGCCACCCCAGCGGGGCTGTCCCACCGGGGACCCCGGGATGTCCGCGCTCCCAGAGTGTTCCGAGCATGCGCGCTCATCTTCTCTTTCTGGCTCGTAGTATCTCATCTTTCCGCGGCGCCTTGTGGCCCAACAAAGTCTCAACGTGACGCGTGGGTCGCACGGAGCGTCAATGCCCTGGTTCGCGCGGCGCGCGCTGTTTATGAAGATGAGAACGCGCAGCGAGCCTACGACCGAGTGCTTGGCGAGATTGCAATTACGATGAAGCAGTGTCACCTGATGGACGACAAGGATTTCGTCAGCCGTTATCCCGAGTTCGTCGAGTACATCAGAGTACTATCGCTCGCTCGGCAAAAGGATCATGAGCTTGGTTTCGAGGTTTCAGATCAAGCGTACTTCGCGGAGACGCGCGAGTACGTCACGATTCCTGAATTCCTGCTGACTCCCCGCTTTCTCCAGTCCGTTAGGCGCTGGAAGACTTTGCCGCAAGCAAAGGCTTTGTTGCGAGAAATGAACGCCGGCAGAGCGGCAGGCGACCAGCTCCTCTTTTTCAGCTACGAGTCGCGGCACCTGGGAACGCCCGATAACAACGACAGCTATCGACGACTGTTGATTGTCGTGCCGGGAAATGCCGCGCAGCACGTGCCGGAAAAGTGGGTGCAGTTTGGAATACCCGATCCGCGCGCCCGCTTGCCCATTCGCAACGTGTCGGTAGTCGCGGTCGTGCCCGGCCCCAGGCGAACTACTAATACTTACTTCAAAGATTACTTCCGCACTTACCGTCGCGACGGTTCGATCACTGTAAAGGGACGTTGGGAACTGGGCTACGGCGACGACAATTGCGCGCAATGTCATAAGAGCGGCGTGCTGCCAATCTTTCCCGTCGATGGTAGCGTTAGTCAGAATGAGAAGCCGATAGTCGAAGCAGTCAACGAGCGCTTTCTGACTTATGGTCCGCCGCGTTTTGACAAGTATCTTGATGCCAGTAAGTTTGGTCCGGGTCTCGGCTCAACCAGATCGAGCGAGTTATTCCGTCGCGTTGGATCAGGAACAACCGGAAGCAATGCGACGGCGTGCGTCTCGTGTCATCACCCTAACGGACTCGGATCGCTAAACTGGCCGATGGATTCAACGGTGATTAGTTCTTTCGTCAAGGGCGGTCAAATGCCGCTGGGCTCGAAGCTTCAGGAGCAGGAACGCGCAAGGCTTTATGAGCAGCTCGTCCAGAATTACTTCGCGATTGACGACGCGCGTCCCGGCATTCTTAAGGCGTGGCTCCTGGGCAAGAACCGGTAGCGCGGTTTTGATTTTCAGCGGAGGGTGATCGGCAATGCGCACGCTGGAACACGTCTACTGGCTCGGCGGCTCTCCGTGTGCGGGCAAGACTTCAATCAGCCAAACTCTGGCGAACCGCTTCGGTTTCGACGTGTACCACGTTGACGAAGCCTTTGAAGCTCACGCACAGCGTTTTGATCCTGTTCTTCACCCGGCCTTAACGAAATGGCGTGACTCTTCGTGGAATCAACGATGGATGCAGCCGATTGACAGCCTCATAAAAGACGTGATCGCTTGTTACCGCGAGCACTTTGCGCTGATTCTTGAAGACGTTCTTTCCCTGCCACAACACAAGCTCTTGCTGCTTGAAGGCACGGCTTTGCTCCCCAGCCAAGTAGCTCCCTTCCTGTTGGATCGACGGCGCGCGATTTGGGTAATCCCAACTGCTGATTTCCTAAGGGCGCATTACTCAAAGCGGGAATGGGCACGCGAGGTTGCGGCGCAGTGCGATAATTCAGAAGCGGCATTTGATCATTGGATGAAACGTGATGCCGGATTTGCACAATGGGTCGCAACCGAAGTAGAAGATCTGGGGTTGAAGCTGCTGCAAGTGGACGGGAAGCGGACGGTAGAAGAAAACGCGCTCCTGGTTGCAGACTTTTTTCAGCTTGGTACTGATGCGCCGCGACTCTGAATCTGGGATTTACTTTCTTATCTCAACTATCGCTTGGCGCCACTGAGTAAGTCTCAATGATGACATGGCACAAATTCCCACTCAGCTATCCGCTCTGCTTCAGGAGCTTGTCGAACGCCTGCCCGTCATCCTGGGCCGGAACCTGGTTGGCATATACCTCTACGGCTCAGTTACGCACGGTGCGTTCAATCCGAAACGAAGCGACGTCGACTGCATTGTGGTGACCGAGCGAGACCTGAGCGATGCGCAGTTCAGGAAACTCGGCGCATGGCTGGCCCGCGCCGCGGAGTTGAATCCGTGGACAGCACGCTTGCAAATGTCGCTTCTGATCAAGAATGAGATCCTCAGCATGAATTCCAGGGGCTGCCTCCATCAATTCGGAGTTCTCACGCGCAGCGGCTCTGATGGCAACCCGATTATCTGGTTGGATTTTCTGAAGAGCGGCAAAGTTCTCTTCGGCCCGCGACCTGAGTCCTTTCTTCCCGAGATAACTCCGGAGATTTTCTTCCAGGCATTGGAACGCGAGATCGGATATTTGCGAGAGGAGACAAGCTGCAAGCCGGAGAGCGAGTGGCGAGACGTTCCCATGTATCGCGCCTATGCGGTTTTGACCGTTTGCCGGATTCTCTATTCGTTCAGGAAAGGCCGGATTGTCTCGAAGCCACGGGCCGCCCGGTGGGCGATCAGGTCCCTGCCGGAAGAATGGCGCGAGATTATCCTGCAAGCCCTGACGTTCAGTGATGCCGGTCGTACGTCTGAAATCTCTCTGATGCGTATCGAACAGTTTATTGACTTTGCCGACGCCGAACTCCATCCATTGATCCAGAAACTAAAACTTGAAACTTGAACCTTGAAACCTGATTATGAGGAGACAATGATGAATGCAGTATTCGGGAACGTCACCACTCTTAGTCTACTGGTTGTGGCGGTTGTCGGTCTTGGCGAGCAGGCTGCCAAACCAGCCCAACCAATTCATTTGACTAAAGCCTCGCGCGGACATTACCACGTGGTCCACGGCTGGCCGGTGCTTCCTGAAAACACTATTCTCGATGAGGTTTCTGCGGTCGCAGTGGATTCCCATGATAACGTTTTTGTTTTGCAACGAGGCGGACGCAAATGGCCGGACTCGGGCGTGCTCGACAAGACGCCCATCCCTGTCCCCACAGTGTTTGTCTTCGATGGGCGAACAGGCGTCTTGCTCGCCAAATGGGGCGAAAACCTGTTCGCCTTACCGCACAACATAACGATAGATCTCAAGGACAATGTCTGGGTCGCCGATGTTGCGTTGCATCAGGTGTACAAGTTTTCGCACGATGGTAAACGGTTGCTGACAGTTGGGGAGCGCGGCGTCTCAGGTGACAACGGCGCTCACTTCAACCGCCCCAGCGACGTTGCAGTTGCGCCAGACGGTTCGTTCTATGTGAGCGACGGGTACGGAAACAATCGGGTGCTGAAGTTTGCGTCCGATGGAAGGTTTTTGTTCCAGTGGGGTACCAAAGGGAAGGGTTCCGGCCAGTTTGATCTTCCGCATGCCATCGCGTCGGATGGCGCCGGTCGAGTGTACGTGGTGGATCGTCAAAACGCCCGGGTCCAGGTCTTTGATGGAAACGGAAAATATCTGACGGAGTGGAAGGGTCCTCCTTTCGTCAGTCCGCAGGACATCAAGATCAGCCGCGACGGTATCGCATTTGTGGCGGAAGGTGGCAACGACAAACTGCCGGATCGAGCGGGCCTCCTGGTGATGCGTTCCGATGGATCTTTAATCGAGCGAGTCGGCCGCTATGGAAATTATGACGGCCAGTTCCAGGATGCTCACTGGGTCGCAGTGGCAAAGGGCGGCGCGGTTTACGTGGCTGACTTCACTGGTCGGCGAGTCCAAAAGTTCGTGCGCAGCAAAGGGTAAATGTTCGGACGAAAGAATAGGCAATGACCGGGACATTGCACTCGATACAAAACACCTGTGCTCTAACTCTGTTGGAAGATGGAGGTTCTATGTTAAGAAGATTTCTATCTGTTTCACTGTTGTCTTTTACGACATTCGCGATTACTGCAACTGCGCAGACGCCGCCTCAAAAGGATCGCTCCGCTGATGCCGCTGCCATTCGGGCGCACATAGAAAGCATCTGCCAGGCATTTATTGACTGGGACGTTGACAAGATCTACGCGACCCATTCGGAAGACTGGCGCGGATTCCTCGAAGATTCTCGCGCGCCGATCAAGGGCATTGATGACTACATGCGAGCTAACGGCATCGACTGGCCCAAAGCCAAGGGTTCCAAACCTTATCCTGATCCCGCGCGCGGCTATCGGCTGACGGACTTTGATGTGAATTTCTATGGTCCTGAGTTGGCGGTGGCCTCCTTCTTCGCGGAATTTTATCGGAAGGCTGACAACGTAACCACGAGTAGATTTCGGATCGTGGATGTCTATGCGAAGCGAAACGGCAATTGGATTCAAGCTGCGTCGCATACGGTGATCGACCCCGTGTGGCGAGCAGAGCAAATGTCGAAGCCGTTGACTGTGACACCGGAGATGCGGCAGCGGATACTGACTGCGCGCGAGGCAGTTTGGAAAGCGTACTTCACAAACGATCGCGCGGCACTTGAGAAGCTAATCCCCGAAGAGGTGATTGCGATCGACGATGGTTCCGAGCAGTGGTCCAACCGAGCGGACATTCTGGCCGGCGCCAAATACTTCGCTGACGGTGGAGGGAAATTGGTAAGGTTGGAATTTCCCAAAACCGAAATGCAGATTTACGGCAATACCATCGTCATCTACACCACGTACGTTTACGAGATCGAAATGAATGGAAAGCGCGAAGTAAAGAGCGGTCGAGGCACGGAGATCTTTGTCCGGCGCGGCAACGATCTGGTCAACACAGGATGGCATCTCGATTCGGGGAAGTAAAATATCAGTCTAAAGGGATGTCGTTACCGAAACCCGGAGCGGTAGCGACGGGATGCTGCCACTCAAGTTGAGTTTATGATCCGGTCGCTACCGCTCCCGGTTCTGTAACAGCGAGCCAAGCCCGGAAAGGAAGCCTGTAATGGCCAGCATCGGCAAGCACGCTAACGTACTGAGACATAAGCTCGCCGTTGCGAGTGTGCGAAAAGTCAACGACCCTTTGAAACTCGCACACACGGTTCGGCACCTTGGCGACGCATACCACTATGCGGGGCGAGCAGCGCTGGCCGAAGCTTGCTACGTCGAAGCCCTTGCGATCTATCGCCGTCACGAAAACACGCGGCCGCTCGACCTAGCCAACGCCATTCGAAGTTTCGCGGTGCTCAGAGACGAAGCTGGCGGGACGGAAGAGGCGCAAAGTCTGTGGCAGGAGGCGCACGATCTCTACGTAGCGGACAGCGAAGCGCCGGACATTACTGAAAGCTGGCGTCGTGGCGTTCTGGGGGGCGTCGCTGAAAGCGCGGCGCGGCTGGCGCTTTTGGCTTGGCGCCAGGGCGATCTCCGGCGGAGTCGCGAATGGCTCAACAAAGCGAACGCAGCCGCCGACGCTTCGGATGACGCGGAGACTTTGCAGTACATAAGCGAGGTCAGGGCCCAGATTGAAAACTAGATTGCGGCGGTATGTGACGCGCGTTGAATTCTTAAAACTCCCTCACCCTTTGGGAGAGGGCCGGGGAGAGGGTTTGAGACGATGTGGCTAGGAGATATTTTTAGTTTTTGCCGCACTCACGCCCTCTCCCTAACCCTCTCCCAATGGGAGAGGGGACTTTTTCAGCATCCTGTTAGAGGAGATTGATTCACCGTGAAGGTCGAACGCCTGACTCCCATTCTCAACGTCTCAAACATCGTGGAAAGTTTCGCGTGGTTCGAAAAGCTTGGCTGGCAGAAAGGCTGGGACTGGGGAGATCCGCCGAACTTCGGCGGCGTGTGCAACGGGGAATGCGAGATCTTCCTCTGCCAGGACGGCCAGGGATCTCGCGGCGGCCCGATGCCTCGGCACGTGGGAGACGATGACACCGGCGGCGTTTGGATGAGTTGGTGGGTGGCGTCGCCGGCCGAGGTCGATGCTGCGCACGCTCTCGCCCTGGAGCAAGGCCTGATCGTAACGTGGCCGCCCACCGACGAACCATGGGGCGTACGGGAATGTCACATCCGGCATCCCGACGGCCATACGTTTCGCGTGAGCGCAGGAATCAAGGAAGAATGAAAGCAATATTCAAACTCGCAGCACCTTACGCCGACGATGCTATGAACCTCCCTGTTCACGACGTCGCGGCGGCGATTCCCTACTACGAAAAAACGTTTGGGTTCAACGTTGTGTCAAGACAAGATGCGCCACACAAGTCGGTCGTCCTCGCGCGCGATGACATCCAAATCGGCCTCGCCGAAAATGGAGGCGATCCGACGCAGGAAGGATGCTTCTTTGAAGTCGATAACCTCGAGGCTGCGTTCGAAGAGATTAAGGGTAAACCTCCAAGAGACTCTGACTTTAGTATCGATGGACACGGAGACACATCATTGCGAGTTTTCTTCGTGGTAGCGCCTGATGGGTTGTGTTACATGCTCGGCCAGCGTCAGGGATAACCGAGACCAATAATTAAGGAGCTATAGCTAGCGATGGTGCGGCGATAGCAGTATGATTCGCTGCTGAGAATGAAGTGCAAGTAAGGAAGCTCTCTCTGCCAGGAAAGGCAGGAAGCGAAACGTCTGCGAACAAGACTCGGAGGTCAAGACGATGATTTGTCGCCAATGTGGATCGAACAACTGGGACCAGGCAACAATCTGCGGCGCATGTGGCGCGAGGTTGTTCGCCGCGCCGGCCCCGACGGCGTGGCAGCCGCCGAACGCCGCAGCTTATCAGGGACAATATGTAACCAGCTACGTGCAACGCGTCGCAGAGCCGCTCTATCGCGCGAAAGGCTGGATGAAATTCATCGGCGTTCTCACAATCATCTATGGCGGACTTTTGGTACTGAGTCTCTCGGGCATCATCCTCGCCTGGCTGCCAATCTGGCTCGGCATAGTTCTCTGTTCGGCATCCAGCAAAATCGGACTGGCGTTTGAGACCGACAATGAGAATGAATTCCACGCCTCCTTAAAAAATCTTGCGACCTACTTTCGCGTAGCCGGCATCGCTACGCTCGTGATCATCATCCTCGGCGTGATCGCGCTGCTGGGCGCAATCGCATACTGGTCAACTCAACGCCGCTAGCGGCGACGACAGGCTACCCGTTCCCGGATGCGCGTCGCTTGACCAACCACCCTCGGATGTTATGTACTGACATCAGCCGTGAAGATCCGGTTTTCGTTTGCAACCGATCGTGGCCCCAATTGAATTGATGAGAAAGATGGCTGCACAAAAACAACCGCCAAGCATTGGAAAAAAATTCTGGACTGCGCCACGCGTCGCCCTGACTGTAGTGACGGTATCTTTGATTGCCGTGCTGGGTGTTTCGAGTTGCACCTCCGGCGACCAAAAGAGCGAAGCCCCGGCCGGTAACAGCAGTGGACCTGCTAATACCAGTCAACCCGCTAACACCAATCGTGGTGTGGCAAGCAATAGCGCGACGCCGATTAGAAGCACTCCGTCCCCGCCCGCGGCTGCGGGTTCGTTGCCCGCAAACGTGCGTGAAGCATCATTGAGAACAGTCAACGGGCAAACGATCAAACTCTCGGACTATGCAGGCAAAGTGGTGCTCGTCAATCTTTGGGCCACCTGGTGTGGGCCTTGCCGTGCTGAAACTCCCGAGTTGG
This sequence comes from Pyrinomonadaceae bacterium, assembly GCA_041492185.1. Taxonomy (GTDB): domain Bacteria; phylum Acidobacteriota; class Blastocatellia; order Pyrinomonadales; family Pyrinomonadaceae; genus JAOAPY01. The sequence continues at coordinate 33,095 of JBGPWL010000037.1, forward strand.
TGAAACTGCACAAAGAATTTCAGGCGCGAGGCGTCGAGATGGTGGGACTGTCAACCGAAAATCCCGACGCGTCGGCGGAACTGGTAAGAGATTTTGTGCGCGAGTATCAGGTGAGCTATCGCATTGGATGGGCCACTCGCGACGTTGAGATTGGCTTGATGACGTTAAATCAGAGCAGCAACATTCCGCAGAGTTTTATCATCTCGCGCGAGGGCCGTGTTCTTAATACATTCGTCGGTTTCAATCCCGTCTATACTCCGCCCAAAATCCGGCAAGCTCTCGAAGACGCGCTAAGAGGATAGAGTTTTCGTGAAGTCGCCTTCATCAATCAAAGTCATTCGCCTGTGTCGTGAGTAAGCCAATTTTCCGGATCAAGTTAATAGTAGTTTTCATTGCCGCCGCTTTGATTGCTACAGCGCCGCTTGTTTACGCGACGCAGGAAAGCAATAAGATGCCGGGCATGGCGATGCCTTCGCCGTCGCCATCACCAACACCTGAGAAGAAAATGGACATGCCGGGAATGCAGATGCCGGCTGCGTCACCAATGCCTGTTCCGTCGCTCAACAAAAAAATTGAGATAAAAGAGCCGATGCCCGCGGCATCGCCTGGTGCGATGAAAAACATGCCTGGCATGGGCGCGATGAACATGGGGCCGTTGCTGGTGATGTCGGAAAACGACATGGGCATCCGTGTCGGATCGGGCGAAACGAACATCATGTCCATGGGCGCGATGGGATCGGGAACTTCCTGGCAGCCGTCGTCGGGACCGATGCACATGCATTACAAGGTGGCGGGCGACTGGTTGCTAATGTTCCATTACAACTTGATGGCCGGCATTAACCGACAAGGTGGCCCGCGCGGCGTGACAAAAGTTGAATCAGCAAATTGGTTTATGCCGATGGCTTATCACAAGCTCGGCAAGGGAACTTTGCAACTGCGCGGCATGTTCAGCGCTGAACCGTTCACGTTTCCGCCGGGAGGCTCGCCGCTGCTCTTCCAAACTGGCGAGACTTACAAAGGCCAACCGCTGATCGACCGTCAACACCCGCACGATCTGTTCATGGAATTGTCGGCACAGTACACGCTGCCGCTCGGTGAACGTGGGACCTGGTTTACTTACTTCGGCTATCCCGGCGAACCCGCGCTCGGGCCGGTAGCGTTCATGCATCGGATGTCTGCATCAGAGAACCCATCGGCAACGCTCTCGCATCACTTGCAGGACTCAACGCACATCAGTTTTGGCGTGCTTACAACTGGATTCACTTATCGCCGGTTCAAGTTGGAAGGATCGATATTCAACGGTCGCGAGCCGGACGAGAATCGTTACGACTTCGATTCTCATCGCTGGAATTCGCGATCGGCGCGCCTTAGTTTTGCCCCTAACAGGAATTGGGCTCTGCAGGTGTCTTACGGTTTTCTTCGCAGCCCGGAAGGGCAAGAGCCCAACACCGACATTCGACGCGCAACCGCTTCTGTGCAGTACAACAAAGCGTTTGATCGTGGCAACTGGGCTTCGGCGTTCGTCTGGGGACGTAATCATGCGAGCAGTCCGGGCGAGATTCACAACCTCAACGGTTACACGGCCGAATCAACCGTAAACTTTCTCGACAAGAATTATCTCTATACGCGGATTGAGTTGGTGGACAAAGACGACTTGCTTCGTCCGGCGGATCGCGCACGGTTGGGAATCAAGCAGAGTCACCCGTCGTTTCGCATCGGCGCTTACACATTCGGTGGCGTGCGCGACATCTGGAACACAAATAAGATGTCGCTCGGAATAGGGAGTGATGTGACATTTTATTCCAAGCCGGCGATTCTGGATTCGATCTACGGGAACAATCCGGTGTCATGGAAACTCTTCCTGCGAATTCGTCCAGGCAAGATGGACATGAGCATGCATGGGATGCACGGAGGTATGAATAAAAAAGAAGAAAGTATGCCCGCGAAGCCCTGACCCAGGCAGTAGCGGGTTGGTTACACGGAAGACACTTGCTGCAACATCAGGCGAACTATCGCCCAAAAAAGTCGAATCTAACTGGAGGAACCCGGAGACATGACTAAGCAAACTAAGTTACGCGGCGCTCTACTCACCATTTTGATCTTTGTCGTCAGCGCGATAGCCGCCGCATATGCGGTGAATCGCGTCGACGACGAGGCCGCAGTCCAAGACGTGTTACTCAAGAGCGCATCGAGTTTTGAGAAAAATGATATCGCCGAGGCGACGAAGGTTTGGGCCAACGATGAATCATTGACGGTTTTTGAAAGCGGCCACGCCAATTACGGATGGAAGGATTACCGCGATAATCATCTTGGCCCGGAGATGCGCGAGATGAAGAATACCAGGTACGCGTTTAGCGACATGAAGATTCATCTCGCCGGCAAGACAGCCTGGGCTACTTTCAAATACACTATTTCTGCCGACGTTGGAGCACGCCACGTAGACGGCGGCGGACTCGGTACAGCCGTATTGGAAAAACACGAGGGTCGCTGGCAGATTGTCCACTGGCATTCCAGCGCACCACGCCGTGCTCCTGTGCCAGCGGCATCGCCCGCGAAGAATTAGTGACATACGGACCAGTGATCGACCTGGTAAGGTGGTTTGATTATGACTCGTAAACAAACAGTCGGTGTTGTCCTGGGTGTGGCGGGCGTTGTCATCAGTGTTGGTCATCTCGTGTTGATGATGATATTCCACACCACGGAGCCATACCATGGACTCCTGACATGGGTGATGCCCGGACTTGCACTCACGGTTATAGGCCTTGTCCTGCTTCTCAAGAAAACTGGCGAGTGAGTTGATACCCGTAGAATCGTCTCTCCGCGAAGGGCGTGGCAAAAGTGGTTGTGGCCGTGTCAATGCGGTGAGCCCTGGAAATCGACGAGTTATCTTGCTTCACTCTTGTATTCTTCCGCCGGCGTCGAAAAGTTCAGATCTCAGATCAATTCAATGACGGTGCACTTGAAGCGCTCCCTTGTCTTTATTCCGTAACGCCTGCTCAAGGGCCTCCCATTCATGATGGCCGCGTGAGAGCTTGGAAAAGTCGCTATCCTTATCCGCCAACAAGCTATTCAACATTTCCTCCGCCTTGCCATTATCAATCGCTTTCTCGGCAGCACGGAACAGCGGGCCGAAGGCTTCGTGATGGGAGATGGTTCCTTTGATGGACAGTTTCGCACGCTCATACGGGAAGCGGTAATCATCTGGGTATTTCTTCTCCGCTGCTTCAAGGGCTGCGATGATCTGGCCAGCCTCTGAAGGCGGTGCGTTGATGCGCCTCTCCCGAAGCTGCTTCAGTTCATCATCCGCACTGGAGCTCGTAATCATCCGACCGGATACGGGTGTCGACGTTGGTGACGAAGTCGAAGGCTCTGAGGCCTGGGGGCCGGCGCTCGAATCGGCCCGGGGACTGGATTGCGCGTCAGACGTGCGATGCGACCACCAATACCAGCCGCCCGCTCCAAGCGCGCCGACCAACAGCAAGAAGAACAATCCGAGAATCGCAGCATACCACCCGCGAGATGATGATGCTGAAGTGCTCGACGCGCCGTAGCTTTCTAACATTGACAAACTTGGCGCCGTTTTCTCATTTCTGGTTGGTGAAGTGGGCGGCGCTATTCGCGGAGCTGGGAGAGATGGTTGCGAAGGCGGCTCTGGCCGCCAGTCTCGCTTAGCGGTGACGGCAGCAGTCCCCTGAGGTTCAGGTGTGGCATACCGTTCCGCAGGCTGGGCATATTGTGTCGGCGGAGGTTCCGGGCGCGGAGGAGGCAACGGCGCGGTCTCTTCCTGCATACTCGCGCCGCAGTGTTCGCAAACCGCGGCATCAGCTCTCACGAAATCCTTGCAGGCTCGGCATCGAACAAAAATCTCACGGTCGATAAGAGTGGACTGCAACGAGGGAGGTGTTGTCGGCGCTGCGGGCGCAGAAGGACTGGACGGAGTTAGGCGTGTCTCATGTCGAAAGGCCGAAGACGCTGAAGCGACTGGTGACGGAGGCGGAGTGGCTGACGGCGATGACTCTGCCGGGAAAGGCTCAGTGGGGGCAGAGAACTCGTCAATGCCCGAAGGGGACGGCAACCTATTGCGGCACGCAACGCAAAACCTCCAGGTTGGCTCGACCAATTCACGGCAGTTGGGGCAGCGCGGCGCTCGACTCGCGCTGGAAGTGGAAGGCGTTTCCAGCGGAAGCCCGCAGGAAAGGCAAAATCTGAGGGTGTCCGCAAAATCAAGATTGCATCGTTGACAGTGCGTCATAGTCATCCTTTCGTTAGCGCGAGGGCCATCGGAAAGAACGCCGCGTCGTGATTAGCCGGCAACTGTTCTCGATTTCAATTTACCAGACCGAGGCCCAACATGCGAGCATCCTACAACTACAGCCGCCGCAAGCGAAGCGCGCTTAACTTGCGTGACAGGGAAATTGGATATAGTGTGGTCTAAACTTGATAGAACAATTGACGGGAGGAGTGACGATGAATTCTCTGTTTTGCGGAACAAGTAAACGAATGGCCGGCTTGCTTCTGGCGCTGCTCGTTTTTGCGCCCAGCGCAATAGCGCAAAAATCAAGGACCGCGGATGCGGCCAGACACGCTGAAGCTGCCGCCAAAGTGTTTACGGAAATCATGAATGTGCGCGAGCAGTCCATACCGAGGAACTTGTTGGATAAAGCTGAAGCGATTGCCGTCTTCCCCGGAGTGGTTAAGGTGGCATTCGGCATCGGCGGCAAGGGAGGCCAGGGAGTGATCAGCCGACGTATTCGGGGCGGCTGGAGCGCACCGGCGTTCTTCAATCTCGGTGGCGGCAGTATCGGCGCGCAGATTGGCGCGCAGAAAACTGATTACGTTCTCTTGATCATGAACGACGACGGTCTGAACGGTTTGCTGAAAGATAAATTCGAGATTGGTGGCGAAGTCAGCGTTGCCGCGGGACCCGTGGGACGCGAAGCGGCTGCTGCCACGGACGCGACGCTGACCGCGGGCATCCTTTCCTATTCGCGAACGAAGGGCGCTTTCATTGGCGCTGCCCTCAAGGGTGGAGTGATTTCTCCGGACAATGATCTCAACGAAGCTATTTATGGAAAGAAAGCAAAAGAGGTCTTGACTGAGAAGAAGCCAATGAAGATGAACGACATGCCTGCAAGCGTGCGCATCTTTCCGCGTACCCTGGCACGATATTCTGTTCGCTAACGAGCGATCAAAAAACACTCTCACTTCAACAGGCGCGCCGCAAACGCTTGACGCTTGTGGTTGCGCGCATTAGAATGCCTCGTCACCTCAAGGGTCGCTTGTGTTTTCAATTTGTCACTCGAGGATTTGCGAACGTTATGTTCCCACGCACGCAGCGTCAGAAAGAAATTCTCGATTACATCACGCGCTTCCTTGAGCGACGCGGCCACGAACCTTCCTACGCGCAAATTGCCAATCACGTTGGAGTGAAGTCAAAAGCAACGATTGCCAAGCACATCGCAGCCCTCGAACGCCGCGGCTTGATCAAGCGCAGTCATGATGACGGCTCGTTCGCGCTGGCGGTGAGAGTAGAAGAGACGCCGTCCGACGCTTTGTGTGAGGTTCGGCTGGCTGGTCGAATCGCCGCAGGCCATCCGATCGAAGTAATTCCCGGCGCGGAGACGGAGACCATCGCCGTGCCGCGTTTTCTGTTGGGCCGTGTCAGACCGGAAAATGTTTATGCCGTCCGCGTGATGGGCGACTCGATGATCGACGAACACATTTGCGACGGCGATATCGCTTTGATCGAAGATCGACGTGAAGTGCGTGATGGGGAAATCGTCGTCGCGTTGCTCGAGGGAACTCACGCGACGCTAAAGCGGCTGTATCGCCATGGCCGCGAAATTGAACTGCGACCCTCCAACTCGAACCTCGAATCGATCCACGTCCCCGCTCATCAGGTTGTGGTTCAGGGGATCTTCCGCGGCTTGCTCCGGCCTACCAATTAAGTCCAAATATTTCAGCATTTAGCGGTAATCCTCAAATGTGCGTCTGCGCTTTCTTCAGCGGGCTTTCTTCATGATCTTGCGAGCGCTGCGTTCGACTTCGAACGTGCAGTCTCTGGGCTTCTTGTCATCGCGCAACCCAAGAAAGATCGGATGCCGCAAGTGTCCGTCGCTGGTCCACTCAGAGAATTTTACCTGCGCGACCAGCTTCGGTTTGATCCATTGCACCGGTTCGTTTGTGTGTGGCGCAACCACGAAGGGTGACTGCTTGGTCTTCGAACGCTGCATGAGTTCGTAGAGTTGCTGGAGTCCCTTCTCGTTGAAGCCGCCGCCGACATGCGCGACATAGTGGAGCCTGCTTTCCCGATATAGCCCAACGACCAACGACCCGAAGTATGATCGCGAGTGTCTCGGCGCAGTGTAGCCGCCGATGACGACTTCCGATTCCTGGACCGTCTTGATCTTCAGCCAATCACTGCTGCGTTTTTGAACGTACTTACTCTCGATACGTTTGGCGACAATCCCTTCGAGCGGAATCCTGGCGATCTCCCGATACAGTTCCTTGCCATGCTCGATGATGTGTTCTGAGAGTCGCACGTTTTTTGCCGGCTTCAGAGTGACTTCTAATAGCTCCTTCCGGTCGAGCAGGCGGCATCCGGTCAGATCGAAACCGTCCAGATAGAGCAGATCGAAAACGTAGTAGGCAATTCTGCTTTTGCCGACTAGTCGTTCGATCTCGCTCTTGTTCTTGCGGCCCATGCGCGATTGCAGCAATTGAAAGCGCGATACGCCATGCTCATCGAGGGCAACGATCTCGCCATCCAGGATCGCCTGGCGCCCGTCGATACAGTCGCTGATGTTCTTGAGTTCCGGATACTGCGCCGTCAAATCGTTTTGGTTGCGCGACATGAACCGCGCCTTGCCCTTGTCGATGAAACAAACGGCACGGATACCGTCCCACTTTGTTTCAAACATCCAATCAGGACCGGAAAACGGCTTGTCCACGAGCGTCGCCAGCATTGGCTGAATCACGCGTGGCATTGCGGCGGCGCGAGCCGCATCGCAGGTCTCTTTCGATTTCGCTTTTCTGGTCATCCGCTTCTTGACCTTCTCCGTGCCACCTTTGTGTTCTCTGTGTCTTTGTGGTGGATTTAGGGTTGGCCAAGACTCACCACAGAGACGCTAAGGACACAGAAATTGCACAGAGAGGATTTAGTCAAAACCTCGTAGCGGTATCGCCGCCGATCGTTGTAACCAATTGTCTGGTGGATAGTGTGCGTCGCCGCCGATTACATGCAGCGTGTAGGCATGCCGCGATTTGCTTGATTTGTTTTCGAGACTCTTGTGCGGCAGCATGCCATGCAAAATGATCAGGGTTCCTTTCCGTACTTCGAGCGGTACTAGTCGCTCTTCCGGCCACGGCGTCGCATCATAGAATTCAAACTTCATATTGCCTTCCGGAGCGCGCAGCCAGCGCGATTTCAGGCCCGTTTGGTGCCCGCCGGGGATCGCCCACAAGCAGCCATTCTCAACCGTCGCATCTTCAAGGGCAAACCACAGTCCGGCTGCAGAATTCGGTTTAGTGTAAAGAAACGTGCTGTCCTGATGACACGTCACCTCACCGCCGATGTTTGGCTGCTTGAAGATGTACATCGACTGTAAGAGTAACGGCCGATGGATTCCCAAGTCCGCAACTAGCTCCCTAATTTCGGGCGTGCGAGAAAAGTCATTGAAGACTGGATCGAGATCG
>JBGPWL010000100.1:0-15587 GCA_041492185.1 Pyrinomonadaceae bacterium
TACATTCGCGCGCTGTCGTATGGCATGCCGCCGGCGGCAGGGATCGGCATCGGCATCGATCGCTTCGTGATGCTGCTTACTAACAGACAATCGATTCGCGACGTGATACTATTCCCGCACCTGCGACCCGAACGAAAACAAGATGAGCTAAATCCGGCCGACTCGGATTCCATAGCTCCGTAGGAGCGCAATATTCATAGCACCGTGAGCCAATCCAGCAACCAGCTCCGTAGGAGCGACATATTTCTGGGGATATTCGACGATGTTCAATCAAGCGAGCATAGATATGTCGCTCCTACGGAGCTGGCCGAATGTATTAGGCGCTGGCATTCTATAAATATTCCGTCCCTACGGGACTGACGTACTAACAAAACGATAGGAGCACTGACCATGACTCGAAAACTATTTGCCATCGGAATCGTCCTGACCGTTGCCTGCGTGCTCTACGCGCAGGACAACAAGTCCGTTAAGATTAGCGGCTATTTGATTGACAACGCGTGCGCGACTGCTCATGTGAAAGACGCAAACTTCAAAGAGCGAGCGGCGAAACATTCAACCTCGTGCGCATTGATGCCGGACTGCGCCGGCAGCGGCTATGCTGTTTTCGCCGATGGCAAGCTTTACAAGCTCGACAAGGCCGGCAACGAAAGCGCCGCGGGACTATTGAAAGATACAGAGACAAAGGCTGGCGTGATGGTGGCGGTCGAGGGCACGCTCGAAGGCGACACGCTGCACGTGACGAAGCTGACGGAAGTAAAGGTGTCGACCGAGTAGAATTCTTTGAGAGCGAGGAAGTAAGGGCCCTGTGTTTCCGCAGCGATCGACGAGCGGTTGTGCCGTAGGCACGACATATTTATAGTCTCGGTTAACCACATTAAAGAGTTCCGCGAGAAGAGCGACGGTCGTCGTTCTTCTCGCGGAGCTTGATCATTTTGGGACGTCTATAAACATCCGGCTCCTAACGGAGCCGGAGTTCCCCAACTCCGAAGCCAATTACTTCGCCGGTGTCTCCTGATGGGAAACTGCCCACCACTTCCCACCCCGCCGCACGTAAGTGCTGCTCGACCAAACCGGCGGTGCCGCCATGCCGCCGCAAGTGCCGTCTATGGTCCCTTTGTAAGTAAGCACGGCCGCATCGCTATCGAGCATCGTCAGCCTAAAGTTGGTCAGGTTGTAAGATTTGATATCGCAGCCGCCGGCCGCGATCTCTTTCAGTAGCGTCGCTTTGTCAGTTACACCCATTTCACCGATGCCTATTCCGTCCGCAGCGATCGCCATCTGAAACGGCTTCGGGTCCTTGTTCTTCCAAGCCTCCCAGAGTTTCTTCTCGGTGGCCACCAGGTGTTTTTGAATCTGGGCCTTGCTCATTGCCGGTTTCGGCTTGGGCGAAGGCGCGGGAGTGGCCGTCTTTGTTTCTTGTCCTAAAGAGACCGAGGCCAGCATTAACAACAAACCAATCGCAAACAGAAGATACTTCTTCATCCGTCTCCTCCTTCAAGAGTGATTGAAATACAAACTGAATTGATCGAACAGATCCGAAACTGTGCCTTCACTTCTACTACCGAGCGAGGACGGATGTCAACAATTTGTGGTGGGTAGTCTCTTAATTTGGTTTTGTGATTTTTCCCGCCAGGACAAGAACGATCCACGAAGTCACACTGAGCCGAACGAACAAAACTAGTTTCGCTTCGTGTGTTTTCGTGGATCGTTTTCCTGGCAAGCCGCAATCTCTCGAAATAAGACACCACCTGATTGTGAGGCTTACGGATCCAACATAAGTTTTGGAATTTAACGCAAGTGCGTGGCTACTGCTTCAACCGCAAGCCATCGGTTCGCGTATAGGCGACGATGGTGCCGCCAAAGCCAACGGCCCAGGCGTGATCGCGATCCGCAAAGCAGATCCGCTCCAACGGGTGGGTGGTGGTGCTGGGCTCGGCGGTCCAATGCAAACCGCCGTCGGCGGTGTGAATCACTGTTCCTTCCGAGCCGACTGCCCAACCGTCGAGCGCGTTAAGGAATTTAACATCGAGCAGATCAACGGCGACGCCGGTGTTCTGCGCCTCCCAGGTGCGACCGCCATTAATGGTGCGAAGAACATGGCCACCACTGCCAACTGCCCAACCCAATCGGTTATCGACAAACGACGTTGCGGTGAAGCGAACGCCTTCGGCATCAGCGAGTTTCGACAGGTGCCAGGTTTCGCCGCCGTCAGAAGTTTGTAGAATCGTGGCGCCGGCGCCCACCAACCAACCGCGATCGTCATCGATGAATGCGCCACCCAATAAGAGATGGCGCGTGGGAATTTGCCGACGGACCCAGGTTTCGCCTGAGTCACGAGTCGCGAAAAGAGTGCCGCCTTCTCCGAAAACCCAACCGCGCCCCTTGCGAGTAAAAACCGCGCGCACCAGGCGCGTGTTTATGTCGGCGTCGCGAATGTTTATTCGTTTCCAGGTCGCGCCACCATCGCTGGTGTTCATCAGGTAGGTGATGGGTTCGTCCCTTGTTTTCAAATCGTAGACGTTCTTCTCGCAAACCAACCAGCCATTCTGCTCGTCAACAAAATAAATATCGCGCAGCGCGTCTTCCGAAGGTCGGGGCTTGAACTGCCAGTTTTTCCCACCATCGACGGTCGCCAGCAGCGTGCCCTTGCTGCCCGCAATCCATCCTCGATTTTGATCGAGAAAGAAAACGGCGTGCAGCCAGGCCATCGTGCCGGAAGACTGACGAGTCCAGCGAAGGGTTGCGGCGGAAATGTTAGGGCAGAGCGCGGTCAGCAGGAGGCAGACGGCGGCAAGCAGGAGGCAGACGGGAATCCCGTCACCGATGCTAGTCTGTCTATGAACTGGTTGCGTCATTCCTTAAGATTCCCGCCTCCTGCCTCCTGCCTCCTGCTTCCCGCCTCGTTCCTACAGGCCGGTAAAGATGCGCGCAAAGCTCATCACCTGAACAAAAGACATGATCTTTTGGAAGGTCTTCAGCTTGTTACCCGGCACTACGACCTGATCGCCGGGAACCAGATAGGTTGCATCCGGCGCCTTACCTTTGTAGATGTCAGAAACGTTCACCGGAATAGCCGCGAGCATGCCGCTCGTTTGTTTACGCAGGACGACGACTTTGCTCCTGTTGCCCGTGGGCAGCACACCCCCCGCTTCGGCAAGCGCTTCGGTAACAGTCAGGCGACGCGACATCAGTTTGATTCCCGGTTGCGCGACATCTCCCATTACGCTGTAGCGGTAAGACGTCGCCTTGTCGAGCGAGACCGTTACCTGCGGATCGATAATGTACTCGTCGTAGCGCTTCTTGATAATTTCTTCCACTTCGTCCGTGGTCTTGCCGTTGACGAAGAGTCCGCCCGGAATCAGGGTGAGTGAAATTCTGCCACTCGGCGGGATGATGATGCCCGACCGCGAGTAACGATCCTGGCCGAATACGTTGACTGAGATTACGTCTTCCGGGCCAAGTCGATAGGTGCTGAAGAAGTTGTTGTAAGTCTGAACGATGGCGTTCTCTTCTGATTGCTGCTCCTGGCGATTGGCCTGAGTCTCCTGCGGCACGTCAGACGGCGTCTGCTTGGTTTCGTTGGCCTGCCCAGCGCCGGGTTGTTTCGTTTTGTCCGGCTTCTGCCCGGTCTTGCGCGGTCGTTTCTTCGACGCAGGATCCTGATCTCCGGTAGTAGCGGGCGGCTTTGGTGGATCCTGAGCCAGCGCACTACGAGATAGGCCAGCGATCGAAGTGAACGTGAGCGCCGTCATCAGAGCAAGCGCCTTAATCTTATTGACTGAGATCATTTTTCCAAACCTCCATAAAACCAAACATCGCGCCGCGTTAATGCGCGCCGCGACCGAACAGAATAATCTTGATCGTTTCAGAAAGAACTATCGCATCGAGAATCAGGCTCTGGTTCTTGATGTAATAAAGATCGTATTGCAGTTTTTGCCGCGCGTCCTCGATCGAAGCGCCATACGGATAGTTGATCTGCGCCCAACCCGTCAGCCCTGGCGCGGTTAAATGACGCTGCTCGTAGTAAGGAATCTCCTGCGCTAGTTGCGAAACGAAGTGGGGGCGTTCAGGGCGCGGTCCCACGAAACCCATCTCGCCGCGCAGAATATTCCAGAACTGCGGAATCTCGTCGACGCGGATCTTCCGAATGATGCGCCCCACGCGCGTGGCTCGATCGTCGCCGCTGCTGGCCCATACCGGGCCCTCCTTCTCTGCATCGACACCCATGGAGCGAAACTTCATCAGCACGAAGGGCCGGCCGTTCTTGCCGACTCGTTCCTGCTTATAAAGCACCGGCCCGGGTGAATCGAGCTTGATCAGAATCGCCGTAACGAGCGCAATCGGCAACGAGAGAATCGCTCCAATCAAAGCAACCAGGCGATGCATGCCGTTGCGAAACAAGCCGGCGATGCGAGCCTGTCGGCCGCGTCCGGAAAAGATTAACCACGATGGCCGGATCATGTTCAGGGACACGCGACCCGTCAGGCGCTCGTAGAATGTCGCGCCTTCTTCGATCGACACGCCGCCCGCGAGACTGAGGTGCAGTAATCTGTCCGTCGGAAATTGCCCTCGCCGCTCTCCCATGGCCACCACGATGCGATCGATGTTCTCGCGCTTGACTATCCCATCGAGGTCGTCAGTCGTGCCAATCACCCGCGGATTCAATAAACTCTTGCCCAACAACTCTGGTCCAACGTCGACAAACCCAACGATGCGATAACCTGCATCGGGGCGATCCAGCACTTCGCGCGCGACTTCGACCGCGTTCGCGCCGGCGCCGACAACAAGGATGCGCTCTCCGATCTGCGGGTGGCCCAGGAACCAATGAATCGAAACCCGCCAGGCGACCATCAAGCCCAACGCCAGGGGCAAAGCAATCAAATAGATGCCTCGCCCAAGCCTCAATTGAGGAAAACCGTAGAACGTAATCGCGAGCGCCACCCACGCCAAACCCTGCGCTTGCACGAGTCGCAGCACCAGCTCGCGCCGGTCATGCATCACCAGAAAATCGTACAGGTCGTAAAAATAAAATGCGATAAGACAGAAAGCGGTCGCCAGCAAAGCTTTTAAGTAGCCGTGCTGCAGCATCAACTCGTACTGTGCTTCTTCGGAGGATCCCAGTCGCAGATATACGGCTCCTACTATCGCGCCGAAGATCACCGTCGCTTCGGCGAGAAGCAGCACACCTGTACGGGTATTAAAGCGAGAAGCTCTCAACTGGCTACGGCGACCTCCTTTTCACTCTCTTTCAGTGCTCGCTTCGAGCCGTCTTCGAGTCGTCCGCGCTCGCGATTGTAATAACGATGATAGTAATAGGCGCTCGCCTCAAGCTCCTGATCCACTCGATTCAAAACGACGCCGAACATTCTTTCGCGCGGAATCTGCTCCAGGAGTTGATCGACTGCGCCATAGCGAGTCTTACCGGAACGCACCACGAGCAAAGCGCCATCGGCCCGGTCAATCAGAACGTTGGCATCTGTGAAAATACCGAGCGGCGGTGCGTCGATGATCACATAGTCAAACAGCCGCCGCGCTTCCTTAAGCACGCGTCCGTAGGTTGGACCAGAAAGCAACTCAGCAACATCGTCGCGCGCTTGCCCGCCGGGCAAAAGATACAAGCCGGCTGGTTCGAGCCGCACGATCGCGTCTTCAAGTCTCAGGTCGCCGCCGAGCACTTCGGAGAGTCCCACTGGTAAATCAATTCCCAGATAGTGTGTCGCGCACGGTCGGCGCAGGTCGCTGTCGATGATCAGTGCCCGCACTCCCTCGGTCTGCGCGAGCAGCCACGCCAGGTTCAGCGCCGTCATCGTTTTACCCTCGCCGATGCCGGCGCTGGTAATTACGAACGCGCGCATCTGCTGGTGTTCGCCGGCTTGAAGGATTCTGGTTCTGAGCGCGCGAAACTGTTCAGTGTAAGCGGAGCGTGGTTGCGTGATCGCGACGAGATGAGGTTCGACGCGCGCCGCGGAAACATCATAAGACATGAATTCCGCGGCGCGCGCCGCCCCGGCAGCGTCCAAAGTTGCCCCAGCAGCACGCGAAGCGATTCCGTCGGGGAGTGCCGACCCTTCGGGCGCATCCGCAGTGTGCGCAGTGGACGCTGAACTTGGCGCCGCATCCGGAGACATGAGAATCGAAGAGCCGCTGATTAACTGGTCTTCGATCTCCCTTGCCACTCTGAACGGTTCTGGAAGCAGGCCGCTGACGGCGCTTCCACTGCGGCGCTTTGAATCAGGTTTTCGTTTGTCGTCGCCCCGCTGAGTGGAGGCGCGTTTTAATGCATCGTAAACTCTACCCATCAGATATCCTTCCGATAAAATCCGCCGCGATCCCAACCTCGAACCTCGGCTGAAGAGCGGTCTGCTGGTCTGCTAGCCACGCTCGAGCGTGAGTGGTGCAACAGTTTCCGGCTCTGCGTCGGGCGCGCTTGTTCCCGCGGCCCACAATTCGGCGCGATTGGCCGACGAAAAGATCCGCGCCGGCGCTTCGCGTTCTTCGCCGGGCTGCATGCCCCGGTCGCCGCTCGGCAGCATGTCGAACGTTTCCGCCACCTCTTCGATCGTGGCGCGGCTGATTGTCGTTTCGCTCGCGGCATAGCCGGTGAGCAATGCGTTGTCACAAAGATTATTGATGTTGCGCGGAATTCCTTCGGAGCAACGGAAGACGTAGTCGATTGCACCCGGAGAAAAAACGTCCGTGCGCTCGGCTCCGGCTACCAGCAGCCGCGAAGTGATGTAACGATCCGTCTCTTCAACGTTGGGCAACGGCTTGATCACGCAACGCAGCGCGATGCGCTGTTTAAGCTGGCGCAATTCCGCCCGGTTCAGGATCTCGCGTAACTCGGGCTGACCGGTCAAAACGATCTGCAACTGTTTTGCGGTGTCGGACTCGAAGTTTGACAGCAGGCGAATCTCTTCGAGCACGTGAGTCGAAAGACCCTGCGCCTCGTCGATGATCAGCACTGTGCGCAATCCACGCGAGTGACGCGACTCCAGGGCGCGTCCCAGCTCGACGAGCAATTCGGACTTCGTCTGCCACTTCTGCACGTCGAGCAGTGCGGCCACGTGCTGATAGAACTCTTGCACCGACAGACGCGGATTAAAGATGTAGGCGACGAGCACCGTGCGATCCAATCGCTGCATCATCCAGCGCAGGATGGTGGTCTTGCCGGTGCCGACCTCGCCGGTCACAACGATCAGACCCTTGCCGCTCTCGATGCCATAGTGCAGGTTAGCCATCACTTCCGTGTGCGACGGCGTGAAATAAATAAAACGCGGATCGGGCGTCAGAGCGAATGGTAATTCTCTTAAGCCGTAAAATTCTGCGTACACTCTTTTATTCCTCCAGGTTTCGAAGCGACCAATCTTTGGGCAAACCGATCGGCGACTCCTTTAAGTAACAAAGCGCTCGAAGAAATGAGACGCCTTTAGCACAAACGCGAGCGCCGGCGTACTGACGACCGTCACCACGAATCCGGCCGCAACCAACAACCTCCGACGCACCGGCCGAGCGCGCGCCTCTTTAGGCGTCAGCAACTCGGGAATTGAAACCAGCACCGGCAAGCCCGTGTAGTGCGCGGCATCGTCGCTGGTCTGAATGGTGAACAACTTTGGGATCTCAAAAATTCCGGCGAGCAGAATTCCGATGCCCAGACCGAGTCCGAGACCGATAGCGGAAAGCAGCGCGCGTTTGGGCGCGACTGGGACCGACGGAAGGTTGGCTGGGTCGATTACTTGAATTCCTTCTCCCTGCTGCTGGCTGGCAGCGTCGGCTCCCAATGCGATCTTCTGTTGCTGCGCCAACAGCGAATCGTAATTCTTCTTCTTGTCTTGATACTCGCTCGCAAGCGCGCCCAGGGCCACTTCTGCACCCGGGACGCTATTGATTCGCTTCATTATCTCCCCGATCTGCTTCTCGTTTTCAGCCAGCGTATCCTGTTCGCGTTTGATCTCGCCTTCGACCAGCTTGATCTCGGCTTCGACGTTGGCTGCCGAAATGTCCGGTCGGTCTTGCAGCTTCTTTTTTTCCTCCTGGATCTTCTGTTTCCACTCAGCCACCATCTGATCCATTGATTGCAGGACAGAGTCTAGTTCCGCCTGTTTCGCAATTACGTCCGGATGCTTTGGGCGCAACTCTTGCTTCAGACGCACCAACTGAGATTCGATGTCCGCCTTTCTGGCGGCGAGTTGTGCCCAGCCCATGGTTGTCTTTGGATCGGTGATGTTCTTTGACAGGTCTTCGATCATTTGCTGGGTTTGTTTCCTCAGCAAAGTCAGTTGATTGGAGAGCATTGAGCGCCGATCCTGGAGACGGCCCACTTCGGAAATGTAGGCCTTCTGTTGCTCGCGCAAACCGTTCAACTGTCCCAGGAGCGATGGGCCTTCAGTGGGCAAATTGCCGAGGTTCTTTAGCGTGTATTCCAGACGTTTGTCGTCAATCGCTTTCAGTTCGTCTCCAACCTGCTTGACCTGCGCATCGATGAATCGTTTGGCCGATTCGCTGGCGCTGATCGTGCTCTTGGTCTGCTCGTCGATGTACTTGCTCGCCAATTCGGCGGCTACTGCCTGCGTCGATTTCGGATCGCGGCCGCGATAAGTAATATTGAATCCGTTGGTGATGTCGTTGCGGCTTGTGTTGACCTCGACCTTGATGCCGTTGCGCATCATCTCGATCGTCGATTCCATCGGCTCGCCGCGCTGTCGCTCCACTCGATAAAGGTCGTACTTCTGCACCAATGGCTCGAGCGAGCTGCGGCTGGTAACCACCTGCGCGATGCTCTGCAACTGCCGCGTAAGATTGTCTTCCGACATCTGCGGCACGACGTTAGTGGGCAGCGTCGAGGGCTTAACGACGATCAGCGTCGTCGACTCGTACACGTCAGGCAACCGATACACCACGTAGGCCACGGCCGTCGCCACGGCGATGGCCGGCAGGATAATCAACCATTTGTGCTTCCAGGCGATTTTGAAGTATTCGCCGGGGGTCCGTTGTCGAAACTCAACACTCATACCGCACTCCTTAATTCGTACCACATGCGAGCCCTCCCTCACGGTCGGGCTAGTGCCCCTCTGTGTTACAGCGCCGCCAAAGCCTTGCGGGCTTCGTCGGCTTCCGCAAACGGAACCTTCTCGCCCAGGCTCAACGCTTGTTCGAGTTCTCGCTTCGCCGCCGCCTTATCGCCCTTCGCCGCGAGCGCGACTCCCAAATGGTAACGATAGGTGGGGCTGGGACTCGCGTTGGCCTTCTTCGCCGCGGCTTCGTCCAACGAAACTGCCTTTTGCAATTGATCGACGGCCGCGCCGTGCAATCCCTTCTTGTAATAAACCCAGCCCAGCGTGTCCACGTAGCCGGCCGTGTTTGGATTTTTCTGCACTGCGCCCTGCGCCAGCCGAACTGCTTCGTCGAGGTTACCCTTGCCCTGCACCGCGTAGAGCCAGGCCAGATTATTCGCCGCGACCATTGCATTCTGGTCCAGTTGCAGCGCCTTGCGATAATTCTCTGCCGCCGTGTCGTAATTCTTCCGCTGGTCTTCCAGCATGCCCATCAAGGTGTAAACCATCGCGCTGTCGGGCGTGGTTTCCAGGATCTTTCGATACTCGTCCAACGCGCGCTCTTCCTGCTTGGTGTTAACAAGCAAAGCGCCGACAGAGAAGCGGGCCGCAACGTAGTTCGGATCGAGTTCCAGCGTCCTGCGCAACTCGGTCTCGGCGCCCTGCGCATTCTGGCCGGCGCCGTAAATCCTCGCCTTGATAAAATGCAGTGAAGCGTTGTTCGGATAAGAGTCCAGCACGTGATCTATCTTACCGTACGCTTTGTCCCACTGCTTCCGTCTGACGTAGAGATCGATCAAGCCGTTCATCGCGTTGAAATTTACGGGATCGATGGACAGCGCTTTCTCGTAGGAAGCGATCGCGTCATCGGGTTTGTTTTCGAGCAGAGACACGACCGCGAGGTCGACATACGCGTCGGTATCATTCGGCGCTGCAGTACTCGCGTCAGTGAAATCCTGGCGCGCAGCCTTCAGATCTTCGAGTTGCAATTCGGCGGTGCCGCGCGCGATGTGCGCCTTTGCATTGAAGCCGGCCAGCATCTGCGACGACGTCTCGCGATCAGGACCAGACTTGCTCAAGCGATCGAGCAATTCCGAAGAAAGCCGCTGCACACTCTTGGGATCACTCGAAGTCAGACTGATTTGCACCTGCATCAGTTTCGCCGGCAGATAGTCGGGATAGTTTCTTTCGAGATCTCCCGCGAAGGCCCGCGCCTGATCGACCAGGCGTAAACTGAGATTCGCTTGCGCCATAAAGTAGAGTCCGAGGCGCGAGTTCGGTTCCTGTTTGAGAACTTCCTTGAGATCTTCGATGGCCGCTTTCAGATCGCCGGTTTGCCCGCTTTGGATACGCTGACGGGCGCGGAGCAAGAGAGCCTGACGATCGTTCTTGTCCTTTTTCAGGAGTTCTTCAACCTGCGCGCTAACGCCTTTCAGGTCTCCGCGCATGAGCATGATCTCGCCGAGACGATAGCGACCCTGAGTGTAGTCGGGCGACTTCGCGAGAATCTCCTGATAGATCTTGATCGCTTCATCGAGCCGATTCACGCCGGAATAAAAATCGGCCAACCACGCGCGGCCTTCCGGCTTGTCCTTATCAATTTCGGCGAGCGCCTTGTAGGCTTCTTCCGCCTTGTCGGTCTGTTTGCTGACCATATAGTAGCTGGCCAGAACCCAGCGCGAGTTGCGGTTGCCTGGTTCGACTTCGACGGCCTTCTTCAATTCGGGTTCGGCTTCGCTGGCGCGGCCTGTCTGCACCAGGTATTTGCCGTATTCGGTATGGGCCAGCGCTGAAGAATTGTTCAGGGCGATGGCGCGCTTGTATGTATCTTCGGCTTTCGTCTTGTCGTCGACCGCGGCGTAGTAGCGCGCAAGGGCCAGGTACGACTCGACGCGTTTGGGATCAAGCTCGACGGCGTGATTCAATTCCGCGAAGGCTTTGTCGCGCTGGTTTTGCGCAAACAGAACACTGCCCATCAGAATGTGGCCTTCGATATTATTTGGGTCCTTCGCCAGAATGTCTTTGGCGAGTCGTTCAGCTTCGGGCAACGCTTCGGGGAACCGCGGCGCGTTCGCCATGTAATAGTTGCCGAGCCTTATTCGAGCGTCGAGGTGCTTTGGATCGAGTGCGATGGTGAGTTTCAGTTCTTCGAACGCTTCCTGAAAGCGCTGCAAACCTTCGTAAGCTCGCGCGAGACCCCAGTGTGCGGAGGCAAACTTATCGTCAATCTGGATGGCGTTGCGGAATTCAATCGAGGCTTCCTGAAATTTTTCCGCTTTCAGGAGGGCTTCGCCCCGACTAACATGCTCGGCTTTGGCTTTCTCCGGACTGGTGCAGCCGACGAGCGACAGCAACGCCGCCAGAAAAACCGTGAGCAGGGCAGGATAAAGATAACTTCGGCACTCAATAGGCTTCATTTCGGTTTTAACTCCCGCGAATTTGATTCTCCGGCCACCTTAGTGGCCCAAGTTCGATGCAGGTGTTCTTACTCGGCGGGCAACGCCTGTGCTGATCACAAAAAGTAAGACACATTAACAATAGGGCGAATTCCACTCGGTTTCCCAATAAGTCTCGAGGGCCTGTACTTCCTTCTTAGTCAGGAACAAAACCCGGAAGCAGCGCCGAGACGTTAGCGGCGAAATCCACTGCCGCCTCCAGTGCCGCGCTTTCAGATGTTCCCAACGGCACAATCACGCGCACCATTGCGCCATCCGAACGGCGCCGGCGCAGGCTGTCGACCACCGTGTAAATCTTGCCCCAATACTCGCTGGCCACGGCGCGACCACGACCCTGATACCAGTACACCAGCACCTCGCGGTCGTTGCCATTCTGAATCAGATAACGGTTGGCCTCGAACGCGGGCCGGCCGTCTCTCGGCTTGATAGATATCTTTGCCGGATCGGTCATCGTCCAGCCCGCTCCCGGCAAACAGTTCAAAGGACTGTGATAAGTCGCTCCGTTGCGCTGTGTCACGTAATAGCCAACGTAAAACGAGGCCACGCGCCCATCGTTCGTTTTGTAATTCCGCATCACGTAATCATCCGCGCGCAAAACTGCTTCAGTCGCCGAGTCGAAGCGCTCATCCTTGCCAAACTGCTCCCACGCGCCGACCTGTTTCGGAAACTCTTTTAACTCCTTGCGCGAGATGCGCGCGTCGGGCGTGTACTCCCACGCGTTGACGACGATGCCACCCAACAGGAGCGCCGTCAGGAGAATACCAAAGCGCCAGGAATTGTTTCGTTCGTGCGACATGCCTACTCAATTTCCTCCACCGGAAGCGTGTCGGGTGCCGCGCCAATCGAACCAACTGAAGGTTGCTCGCTGCTGCCGGTCCCGCGCTGACCGCGCCCTCGCTTGAACCTCGCGGGTTGGAACCGATCGACTAGCCAGGCAACGGCAAACAACAGCAAAGCTGCCGCGATGTAAATCACCCAGCCGGAGAAACTGTGGAAGAAACCATCCGCTACTCCCGTCCCGTAGTAGTGGGCCAGCACGCCTGTGCCACTCACTCTCAGAGCATTCGTCAAGATCGCGATGGGCACTGCCGACGCAATCAGAATTGCCGAGCGCCAGAAACCGTAGCTTGAAAGCCATTGCCAGAAACTACGCCGCGATCTTGTTTCTTGGCCGCTTGCACCGCCGCTTTCTCCCCGGCCGGGATAAGTCAGATAAGCAAAGACCAGGGCGAGCGCGATCAAAGTCATGAGCGAGCGAATGCCGCTGCATGCTTCCACGACTTCCAGCTTCTTGGTTTCCCTTGCGCCGCGGGGTAGCAGCTCGATCACATTTCCCTGTCGCAGGACCGGAATGGTAAAAAGCCTCATCGACCACACGGCGCCCTGCGAAGCGAAGAGTTGCAGCGGAAAGGCAATCTTATTGAAGACGATCGTGGGGATGGGAATCGCCAGCACGAGCAGCGCCAAAGGAACCAGCACCAGACGGAGCAGGCGAAAGCCCCAGAAGTAAATCACAATGCCCGCGAGCATCAGCACCAGCGACATGCGTTGAGTGAAAAGCTCGGCGCCGGCCGTTCCTGCCCACAGCGCAAACAAGGCAAACAGAACCGCGGCGCCGCCCCAAAAAACAGACGCGCGCGCGCGCTCGTCGCTGAAACGATGACGGTCGGACCAAATTATGTAACCGATGACAAAGGGAATCAGGAGCCCGTGCGAATAGTTTTCGTCGGTCCACCAATCGTGGCCGAGCTTCAACAGCACGGTGGCGTAGGCGAAGATTAACGCGGCTGAGACAGCCAGGACTCGCCAGAGATACTTAGGGGCACTGACACTCATTAGACACTCATTGAATTACCTGGGCTGTTTCCGCGAGAAAAGGGCAATTCCCCCACAGAAACCAGTGCGTGACCCATTTTGCGATTTCTGCGGGTCACGCTCGTGAAAGCTTAACTCAAATACCCTTCAGATGACAATCAAGAATCAATGTACTGCGGCGCGTTTTGTCTCTTAAACAGACAGTTGTGCTTACAAGATGCACTGCCGCCCTCGTCGGGTCACACGCAAAGCGCTTCCCCTTCCCTTAAAACGAGACCGTGGGACGATGCAGAGGAGCTAAATGAGACGCCTGCGCCTGGCGGATTCCAGCATGTTATTGAATAACGATAGTGGGCGCGTTGCTTCGTTGGCCGTTAACGATCAATGTAAGGTCGACGCTGCCGGCGCCTTGCAATTCGGCAATCAGAATCACATTGATTTGATCCAATCCAACGATATTTCCCTGCGCTCCGGCAAACTCAATCGGCAACCTGAAGACACGCCCATCCTGTGTGTGGGCCTCGACAATGATTGATTCAGCGAAATTGGGAATGATGACGCCATTGTCGACGATATCGTTGCTCGCATCGGTATTCACAGCGTTGCCGCTGACGCCGACGGCAAAGATCATCAAGCGCGTGCGTTTGTCCGAGCCCAGGTTTTCATCCGTCGTTACCGCGACAAAACTCACGGCTGTTTGTCGGCCATCATTTATTGTCAGGAGTGCACTTTGATCGCCGGTCAGCGTGACAAGACCAACAACCGGCACTGGCAGCGTGATCAAATGATCGAGTGCCAACCAACCACTTGGCAGAGCATCAAAGATGACATGACAAAAGACTCGCGGCGAAATTGGATCATCGACACATCGCTGGTCAACGAGGCCGCGTGAGGCGGTGCCCTGTGTGCCAATGACTCCGTAGATTATTGACGGACCCGATCTGATAAAAACGCCGTCGACGTCTAGCGTTACCATGGTGCCGAGCGGAGGTCCAGAGGGCGGTGGTGTCGGTGTTGGCGTGGGAGTTGGTGTGGGTGTCGGTGTGGGTGTCGGTGTGGGTGTCGGTGTGGGTGTCGGTGTGGGTGTCGGTGTGGGAGTTGGTGTGGGAGTTGGTGTGGGTGTCGGCGTCGGACTTGGCGTCGGTGTCGGCGTCGGTGTCGGCGTTGGCGTCGGTGTTGGTGAAGAAGGAGAGCCAAAGTAAATGCCGCTCACAACCGCGTTGGCTCCTCCCGTTCGTGTGACATTGATTCTCAAATGTCCTTTAAGGTCCCAGACTAAATATTTACCACCATCGAACGACGTCAGAGCCCGGCTATCGAGCAGAGCGTTCGTCGTGGCGTCAAAGACATCCAGCCGCTGGGCGCGTGAAGTTGTATCCCAATCGACGCAATAGAGCGCGACTCTGTGAAACGCACCATCGATGAGGTTTATGTCTATTATGAAAAGCGAGTCGCTATACCAAGTGGCAGCGATCCGGCCATTTGCAGCAGCCTTCCGCAGTCCCCGAACTTCAGTAGTCGATGCGGCCCACAGGTAAGATGCCTGCCCACTCGCGGAAACTTGCGCATAGGATGGATAATTCACCGAATCGTCGATCGTGTTGTAGCCATCCCCTCCATAGATCCCCGTCCAGTTTCCCTGGGTTGTACTGTCGGTTTGGACAAAACTGGCCGCAGCGGGCACCGGGGTCGGTGACGGCGTTGGTGTCGGTGTCGGGCTGGGCGTAGGCGTTGGACTCGGCGTCGGTGTTGGCGTCGGTGTTGGCGTCGGTGCAGGCGGTGCGCCTCCAATCGCAGCCAACAAGACAGGCCAATTTACTCCCCGATCGGTGCCATCTGACGCCGTGTGATATGCAGGACTCGTAGGCTGCACCGACCACACGTTGTTGGCCGGAGCGGTAAACAAGATGGCATTCCAGCTTGGCGCAGTCGTGTTTGTCGCGCCCGGAAACGATGCTAAGGGATCTGCACCGGCTACATTCAAAACAAAAGTATTGTGATCCTGAGCAGGACCGTTAAAGCAGTTCAAGTAAGGAGAGCCATTGCCATTTGCGTCGTAACAAACTGCGGTATAGTTCCCCCCATCCGCGAGGTTGTCTCTAATGGTTACTCCAGTTGCATTCTGGACAGGATAGAAAGGAAAGTTCCCCAGACCCGTCACGCCGTTGGAAGGCCCGGCGGCCAAGAACGACGTCCCAGTGTAGAAACTAGGATAACCACCGGCACAGGTGTTGTGCGTAATAGTCAGGTTCGATCCAGCTCCCGA
>JBGPWL010000053.1:0-31589 GCA_041492185.1 Pyrinomonadaceae bacterium
CGAGCTTGGCGCCGATGACGGAAACGACGTCGCCTTCGATCAGAATGTCCGCGTGGTAGTTGTCGGTGGCGGTGATAATGCGGCCGTTACGGATTAGGGTTTTCATGGGTAGTTTCCAAATCGTTATTGGCGGCCGTACTGGAGCCAGGAAAGATATGCAATAAGGAATTTGTCGGCTTGTTGAGAAGTTCTGGAGCGCTCCTTAAGAAGCGTGCGTACGGAAACTAGGATCTCCTCAACCATGTCCTCGAGCTTTCGCGGAGGCTTACGAAGTGTGGGAGCGGGTACCTGTTTGAGTTTTTCGTGCAGGCGCGGCCACCAAAGATCGAAGGCATCGTTGACTATACTCTCTTCAAGAGCCTGACCCTCTAGCGCTCGATTGATGGTTTGTATTAGCCTTCTTGAGTCATCCACGTCTACTCTTGTGTGATTGAACTGACTTAAGGGTCCCTCGATGTCTGCCGGCTTCAGTTCTAGAAGGTACGTACAGACATAGGTCTTTTGAATCGCCTTAGAAAGGGCGCCAGCTTCGAAATTTATCCAGCGCGCGTCAAGGTTTTCGGGCGTTAAGCAGATAATACCAAAACGTGTTTCAGCCAACTCTGAGCCGATCTCTTGTTCCCAGCGAGCGCCTTTTCCGATATCAGTTTCCGAGAGCCAGGGTTGTACGGCCTGAATCACCCTTGGCAGCCAGTCACGTAACGCCTTAGCCATTGCGAGGCTTCGT
The DNA here is from genome assembly GCA_041492185.1 of Pyrinomonadaceae bacterium. Taxonomy (GTDB): domain Bacteria; phylum Acidobacteriota; class Blastocatellia; order Pyrinomonadales; family Pyrinomonadaceae; genus JAOAPY01. Next base: position 728 of record JBGPWL010000053.1, read on the forward strand.
TCTCCCGACCAACTAATGAATACTTTCATTAAGCTCACCTGTGGACATCGTGTGATGCGGCTTTGCCGCCCGATGTGCGGAAAGGCTCTGCCTTTCCGCACATCCTTTATTTGGTTATGAGGCTACGCCTCTTCTCCAACCGATTCGATTAATATCAACCATCAAAGGCTCATCTTCAAGCGGGCAACGCTTCCAAATTCTAACACTCGACCAGCGATAGTCTTCTGCGCGTTCAACCAAACCAGCCCTCACCGGATTCTGATGAATGTAATTGACCTTCTGCATAAACATATTCTCGCTCGTGATCAATAGTGCATTGTTATGGTGCTCCCAAAGCGAATAGCGATAGCCGCGAGTTTTGGTTTCATGTCTCAGCTTTTGGAGGGAACTATTATGGCCGCGCTCCTTCAGATGATCAATCACACGTCGGCTTATGATGCCGTTAATGTAGCGAAGAACCACCGATGGTGGTTGCGAGCCGTCGGTAACGGCATGGAGATGGTCCGGCATGATGACATAAGCGTAGATGGCAAACCCGCCGGACTTTCTTGCTTCATCAAGGGCTTTGCAAGTGATGACCTTGATAGTGTCCGTACGAAAGACTGGCAAGCGGTCTTTGGCTACCGCGGTGAGATAGAGAGCGGGAGTGTCTCTGGAAATCGTATGCATGAGGCGTAGCCTCAAAATCAAAACAACTTCTTAACGGAAAGGCGGAGCCTTTCCGCACATCAGGCGGCAGAGCCGCAGGTCTTCCATACAACTTGCTATTTGTTTTGTAGCCCTGGTACCCGGATTCAATTCACTGCCGCAAACCCGGCGTCGAGAGCTTCGATCAATTCGTCAACGTGGTCTTTCGTCGAGTTGAGCATCATGCCGGTGCGGATCACGTTGCCGTAGAGACCGCCTTTGCCGATCAAAACGCGTTGTCGTTTTGTCTCTTCGAAAACTTGCAGCAAGGCTTGCGGCGCGGGTTCTTTCGTCTCGCGATCCTTCACGAGTTCGATGCCTTGCATCAATCCCATGCCACGCACGTCGCCGATGAGCGTGTATTTGTCCTTGAGTTCCTCCAAACGCTGGCGCAAATATCCGCCCACCACTGCCGCGTTGCGTTTTAGATCATCTTCTTCGATCACGCGAATCACTGCGAGCGCAGCGGCCATCGAAACCGGGTTGCCGCCAAACGTAGAGAAAGTTAGACCCGGGAACTTGTCAGCAACTTCCGGTGTCGCGACGGTGATGCCGACCGGCACGCCATTGCCCAATCCTTTTGCCGAAGTGATGATGTCGGGCTGCACGTCCCAATGCTCGATGCCGAACCACTTGTCGCCGGTGCGGCCCCAGGCGGTCTGCACTTCGTCTGCGATGAAAAGACCGCCGTGCTTGCGCGTGATCTCAACGGCACGTTCGAAGTAGCCCGGCGGCGGCACAATGAAGCCGCCGACGCCTAAGATAGGTTCAGCCATGAACGCCGCAATCTCGCCAGTCGTCGTCGTCATGATCAATTCTTCGATGTCGTTAGCGCAGGCCAGTCCGCATTCCGGATAAGTGAGTTTGAAAGGACAACGATAGCAATAGGGCGCGCGCGCGTGAACAATGCCGGCAATTTGCGCCGGCAGCGGCCGCCACGTCGAATGTCCCATCGCCGAGAGCGAGGTTGCAGAGCGACCACTGTAGCTGTGACGCAACACGACGATCTCGTGCCGCCCGGTGGCCAACTTCGCGGCGTGAATCGCGGTGTCATCGGCTTCGGTGCCAGTGTTTGTAAAGAATGACTTTTTCAGATTTCCGGGAGTGATCTGATAGAGCTTCTCCGCTAAATCCGACTGCGGCTTGTTGGCGTAAAGCGTCGAAGTGTGCGAGAGCGTCTTGACTTGGTTGATGATCGCTTCGTTCACCTTCGGATTAGCGTGACCCACGCTCACGGTGAGCACGCCGCCGAAGCAATCGAGATACTTGTTTCCCTGATCGTCCCACACGTGAAAGCCTTCGCCGCGCACTAGGGCGATCGGTTCCTGGTAATACGTGGCGACTGCAGGGAAGAGAAACTCTTTGTGCTTGCGGACGGTTTCGGATTGCGTGGTTTTGGTTTCGACTGTGCTCATAATCAAATTTACCCCAATTGTAGGGGCAGGGCTTGTCCCTGCCCGTGTTCTTTCGCCAGCGAACGGGCAGGGACAAGCCCTGCCCCTACATTAATACAGATTTCCTTCGCGCTTTCTTCCCGTGTAATCGACGTAGACAACTTTCAACTCAGTATAGAAGTCCAGCGCAGTCGATCCCTGCTCGCGATCGCCGATACCGGTGCCTTTCGTGCCGCCAAACGGAATGTGCGCCTCGCCTCCCGTTGTTGGCGAGTTGATGTGCGTCATGCCGGTTTCGATCTCGTCGACAAAACGAAAGATGCGCGCGGCGTCGTTGGTGAATATCGAGGACGAAAGTCCGTACTCGCAATCGTTCGCCACTTCCATTGCTTCCTCGAAATCCTTCACACGCAAAACCGAGAGCACTGGCCCAAAAATCTCTTCGCGCGCGAGCCGCATGTCGGGCGTAACGTGATCGAAAACCGTCGGGCGCACAAAGTAACCCTTGTTCAAACCGTTGTCCGTGGCGCGCGAGCCTCCGCAGACCAGCGTCGCGCCGTCTTCGCGGCCAATATCGATGTAACGAAGCACTGTATTGAACTGATTCTCGTCGACACTCGGTCCCATCTCCGTATTCGGATCGGCGCCGTCGCCAATACGCATTGATTGGGCGCGTTTCGCGATGCGCTCAACAAATTCGTCGGCAATTTGATTGACAACAACCGCGCGGCTGGTAGCCGTGCAGCGTTGGCCTGATGATCCAAACGCTCCCTGCGCCGTCGACTCGACCGCGAGATCCATGTCGGCGTCTTCCATGATCACGGCGGGATTCTTTCCACCCATTTCGCATTGAACTTTCGCGCCGCGGCGCGACGCCTGTTCGTAAAGACGAATCCCGACGGGATTCGATCCGGTAAACGAAATCGCTTTGACTGCCGGGTGATTGATAATCTCGTCGCCTGCATCCGAACCTGAACCGATGATTAAGTTCAGCACGCCCGGAGGCACGCCGGCTGCTTCAAAGAGTTCAACTATTCGTACCCCGGTTGCGGGTGTCAGCGTCGCTGGTTTGAAAACCACCGTGTTGCCGGCAACCAGTGCCGGCGCAATCTTCCACACCGGAATGGCGACGGGAAAATTCCAGGGCGTCACACAGGCCACGACGCCGAGCGGCTGTTTGATGGTGTACGCGAAATTCAGCGGCAGCTCAGAAGGAATCGTTTCGCCGGTCAGCCGCCGCGATTCGCCGGCGCAAAATTCCGCGACATTTATCGAGCGCTGCAACTCGCCGCGCGATTCGCCGATGGTCTTGCCTTCTTCACGAGTCAGGATTTGAGCCAACTCTTCCTTGTGTTCTTCCATCAACCGCGCGGCGCGCGCGACAATCGTTCCACGCGCGGGCGCCGGCGTTGCGCGCCAGCCGCGAAACGCTTCAGCGGCCGCTTCGACGGCAGCCCTGGCCTCTTCGCGCGTGGCCTGTCGCACAGTGCCCACGACGTCATCGGTATTTGCCGGGTTAAGGTTGTCGACAGTGCGCGAGGAACTCGACTCGATCCACTTGCCACTGATGAAATTTCGATACGTAACCATGGATTTCTAAACCACAAACTTTCCTATTTCTTGTGTGCGTGGCGTAAATATATCACGATCCATGACTCCTCGCCCCGATTTGCAGCCGGCTGACAATAGGTCAGTGCTTAAACGTAAACCGTCTCCCGATGATCATCTTTACGATCAGATGATCGGTGCTGCGTGTCATGCCTACGCCGACACCAAAGTTGAATTCCCAATCAGGCGACACGTCGAGATCGATCGAGGGAAAGATTTGTTGCTGCTGTTCACGCAATGGATCGAAGTTGCCGATTGGACCAAGCCCACCGTAGTATTCGAGACCACCGATGATTTTTTTCGTGAACGCGTAGCTGACTTTGACGTTTGGCGAGAACTCAAATCCGAGTTTGGTGCCTGGCCCTTTTAGCGCGCGCTCGATTGTCGGATTGAAAGCCAGATACCACCGCTTGAATTCTTTGTCGACAATCGGCCGAATCTCCCACGTCCACGTATCGGCTGAGTAAATGCGACGTTGATAGCCGATCTCGTTTGAGATACTCACGCCAACGGGCCAGTGATATTTTTTCGGCAGGCTGAATCGCGGACGAATATGCGTTCCCACAAAGTCCCAACCGTTGCCACTGCGCGCGCTGGTGAAAAGATAGAAGCCCGTCTCGAACCACTCATTAAAACCGTGTGTGATCTCCAGCGTTTCGTGCCATGCATGATGAGTAGGCAGCGTGCCGTCGTCGGTTTTCTTCGATCCTTTGACGGTAAAGTTGTTATGTAACTCGATCATCGTCACACCGCGCGGCACGAGTTCCGAACCATACACCTGAATCTCATAATTACCCTGCGCGCGGGCAGCAATGGCGACGAAAAACAGCAGAGCGAAACTGAAAAGCGTGCGGAAACAAAATTTGTAGGCGTTAATGTTGGCAGGCTCCTTTCGCCTGGGTACGACAGCGATGCGCATTCTACACTAACTTTGGAGCGCGCCGGCAGAGCTAAGCGGCGACAGCGCTTTGGATCGCTCAGGCAAATTACTATACTGCCAACGATGACGAGCGAAGCCATCAACTTCAAAGCGACAACTGATCCTAACAACCTGCGCGAATTGCTGGAGGAGCGAGTCAGCATTACTCCCGACAAGCCTTTCCTTTTTTCCGAAGCCGACGGACGGAGCTTCACTTATGCTGAGTTTGACGCCGCGGTCAATCGCACGGCGCGCATGCTGGTCTCGCACGGCGTGACCAAAGGGGATGTCGTCAGCCTGCTGATGCCCAACAACGCCGAATACATCATTGCTTACTTTGCCTGTTGGAAACTCGGCGCGTTGGCTGGACCGGTTAACTCGCTTTTGAAAGAGCACGAGACTGCTTTTGTGATGAATAACTCTGAGACAAGAGCGATCGTCGTGCATTCTGAATTTCGGGAGCGCATTGAGAAAATCCGGAATGAGCTTCCGGCTTTGAGGTCTGTGATCACATTTGATGATGAAGAGGAAGCGACGCGCGAGTTTGCCGGGAGCGCAGACATCCTGTCTGCCGCTTCCATTTGCGGCAAGGACGACGAGGCGATCATTATCTACACGTCAGGCACGACCGGAACCCCCAAAGGCTGCTTGCTTACGCACGGGAACGTAATCGCCAACGCGCGCCAGATAAGCCAGTGGCTCGGCTTCGCGGAAAGCGATCGGCTGCTGACAGTGATGCCGCTCTTTCACATGAACGCCGTCTCAGTGACCACCATGTCCGCGCTTTATGCGGGCGGCTCGACAGTGATTAGTCCAAAATTTTCCGCGTCGCGGTTCTGGAAAATCATTTCGGATTATCAAGTGACGTCGTTCGGCTCGGTGGCAACGATGCTGTCGATGCTGCTGAGCAATTACCCCGACGGCGTGCCGAAAGGACTGAAGACGGATCAACTTCGCTTCGCAATGTGCGGCTCCGCGCCTGTGCCGGCAGAAGTGATGAAGAAGTTTGAGGAGACCTTCAACTGCCCGGTTGTCGAAGGCTACGGACTTTCCGAATCAACCTGCCGCTCGACATTCAATCCACCGGATGATCGTCGCCGGCCGGGCTCATGTGGGATGCCCATCGGCAACGAGATGACAGTGGTTAACGAAGATGACAGGGAAGTGCCCGATGGCCAGCTCGGCGAGATTGTCTTGCGCGGAGAAAACATTCTGAAGGGCTACTACAAGAATCCGGAAGCGACCGCGAATGCGTTTCGCAACGGCTGGTTTCACACCGGAGATATCGGCTATCGGGACGCGGACGGCTTTTACTACATCGTCGATCGCAAAACAGACATGATCATTCGCGGCGGCGAGAACATTTACCCGCGCGAGATCGACGAGGTGCTCTATCAACATCCCGCAGTCGCTGCCGCCGCGACAATAGGCGTTCCCGATCCTCTCTACGGCGAAGAAGTCGCAGCTTTTATTGTTCTAAAGGATGGAATGCAGGTAAGCGAGGACGAACTGATCACCCACTGCCGGAAGGAACTCGCCGACTACAAATGTCCCAAGTCAATTCGAATCGTTAAGGATATTCCCAAAGGCCCTACTGGAAAACTTTTGAAGCGGGAACTCGCAAAAGAGTTTGCGCAAGCAGGGTAAGTCTGACGGCACAAAAGGTGGTTCCTAGAACAATAACAGACCAACGTGGTGAGACTGAATTAGCCAGAGGATGAATCGACTTTCTTAGCCTGCTTAAGCAACAGCAAACTCTTCATTAGCGTCTGGAGTGTGCGCAATAGATTCTTATCCGCACGATGCAAAAGGAGATTGCATAGCCGGAGTACCTCCAACTGTTCGCGTGAATACGCCTCGACACCCTTCGTCGGTTTCTTGCCTCGACTCAGATAAAGCTGATCGAGGATACACTTGCCAGAGAGACTCACCGGACAAAGATCCTTCGCTTCCAGCGGCGTCGCATCAAACAGTGCGGTCATGGGAACTCCCAAAGCGCTTGCAATCCTGGTTAGCGTCGGGACGCTGGGTGTGAGCCGGCTGTTCTCTACTCGAGAAAGATAGGCGACCGCCAGACCGGTTGCTTCCCCTAATCCCCGCTGGGTCATCCGAGTCTGCAATCTCAACTGCTGGATTCTCCGGCCGATACTCATTTGCGTCCTCCTGGGAGGTTGACATTCGCGGCTGCTTGTTTACAGAAGAGTCAACCTCCTGTCAAGTCGCAGCTTGACTCATAGTGCATGGAAGTACTCAATCAACCTGACAACAATCAGCGCATTGGACGCTATTGACGGTCTCTAATTTTGATGAGACTTACCGATGGTGTGTTCCGGCAATACACCAGACCCCGCCAGCATGGCTCGCCCGGCAAGGAGGTTCTTGAGAGACCCTGAACTTTAACCCGCCTGGTGTTACTAACAATGTTGGATTTCTCATTGAGGTCGCCGTCGTAGAGAGCACCGGGCTGGTGTACGCAGCCGGAGGCAGCAATAAGGTGGCTGTCATCGATCCAAATACAAATGCGATCGTGGCTGTAGCTCTGTCGCCCACGTCTGGCGGAACCGACTTCGCGCTGGTCAATCAATCGACCGGGTTGGTTTACATGCGTCAGCAGTCCAATATCGTCGTGATCGATGGCCGGTCGGCGAGTGCGACTTTTAATCAGGCGCTTCCTTCATTAAGTTTCCCGGGTTATGCGATCCGGTCTCTTGCTCTCGATGAGACGCGGGGATTGCTCTATATGACCAGCGTCACGACTGGAGCACCGCCAGTCCAGGGTCACATCTTGATCTTCGATGCTAATCCCGTTAGTGCCACCTTTCATCAGATGTTGCACGACATTGCGACGCCAGCAAATTCACCGACTCTGGGCATTGCCGTTAACCCGCTGACGAACAAGATCTATTTAGGCACACAAGGCAACGGTCCCGGTGGACTGTCGGGCATATTCGTCCTGGACGGTGCAACTCTGAGTCTCAACCGGATTGCAGGAACAGTCCCATCTCTTGAGGTCGAAGTCAATGTAACGTCCAATCTCGTCTACGCAACTTCAAATGGCAACAGGCTCACTGCTGTTGACGGCGCTACGAATACCCTGCTGGCATTGATTCCAATGCCGGGCCTAATAACCAGTTCTTTAAGTTTTTCTGAGAGGCTGGCAATCAACGGCATCACCGGCCGCGTTTATGTCCAGAGTTCGGATGTCTTGTCGCCAGGAAAAGTGATTGTGGTCGATGGTGATCGTTCGAGTTCGAATTTCAATACTGTTTTGACGGCAATCACAGTTGGCCGTGATAGCAACTCAATCCTGGTTGACGAAGGCTTGAACCGAATTCTAACCACGTCCATTTTTGATTTTGGAACGTATGGAACCACCATCATCGATGGAGCCACCAATGCAGTGATCGCCACTGTTCCCGCGAACGATTGGTGCTTCGACACTCAGTGATAACGAATGTGCTGGTTGGTAACCGGCCTTTCGGAATCAAAGCCAACGAAACGACCAACAAGATCTACGTGGCCAACTTTGGCAACGGTCCAAATTTTCCGGGCGGCATCTCGGTGATTGACGGGACGACTAACACGGTGGTGACCGCTGATGTCAGCGCGTTCCCAATCAACAATCGAGTATTTCTGGATCTGGCAGTTAACGAAATAACTAACAAAGTCTATTTTTGGCTTCTCAACGGACCGGCCACAATCGGCGTGCTAGATGGGGCAACAAACGTAGCCTCGCAGTTGCCATTATCACTCGGGCCGGTGGCGAGCATCCGGGTCAACAAGACACTTAATCGCATCTACGTGACCAGCAAGACGGGAATGCTGCATGTTCTGGACGGAGCGACCGATGCGGAAATCGCCACTCTCACTATTGGTTCTCAAAACCCAACGGACGCTCTCGCTCCCAATATCGTCGTCAACGAGACCACTGGCCAAGTGTTCGTCACGGGTTTTAATAATGGAACGGTCACGGTAGTTGACGGAGCTACTAATGGTATTGTTGGAACCGTGCCCGTTGGCAATGGCCCGACTGCCCCGGCTGTCAACGAGTTGACCGACCGCGTCTACGTGAGCAACTTGAACGATAAGACGCTATCCTTCATTGATGGCGCCACTCTGAGCGTGAAAGCTACGTTGGCGCTACCGATGGGCATCAGGTTCTTGAGCGTCGATCCCGTCGCGTTGCGAGTTTATGGCGTAGCCGATCTTGCAGATGAGAAGGGTGGAATCGTAGTCATCGCCGATGCAAATCTTCCGGCCACGAAGAACGACTGCAAGAACGGAGGGTGGCAATTCAGAACAAATGCAGCCGGCGAGCGATTCCAGAATCAGGGCCAGTGCATTCAGTACTTCAATACGGGCAAGTAGTCCGATCCAAATCAATAATTGCCTGAATCAAGAAAGGGCCCGCATCAGAGTTGCGGGCCCTTCTTCGCCAAGCTTCGTTATGAACACAGAAAAACTATCAACTGCCTTGCAGCTTTGGCTCTGGAGTGGAACGCGTCGATCGCCACGAAAGCAGGCGGTCGGTAATCCAGGCTCCAAACAACCAAATCGCGCAAATCGCCACCATCACCAGCGAAAACCATTTGCCATACATCCCGTCCGGCGAGAACCTCTCCGTGGCGGCGTGCAGCGCGTCGCTGTTTGGCAGCAATCCTGCTTCGGCGTATTCGTGGAAAGTATAGACCGCAACCTGCGCCATAAACAGCAAGAGAAAAATTCCGGTGACCTGAAAGAAGCGCTTCACATTGATCAAATGACCGAAGCGCGCCCAGGCCCAGGCCATACCCGCGGCGGCACAGAGTCCGAGCAGCGCGCCGCTGATCATGCGAGGCTGGCGCACCTGCAAAAGCATCAGCGCCGTCTCCATGCCTTCGCGCGTGATGATCAGAAAAGTGAAGAGAAAGACTCCGGCAAGCGCTGCGACGCGTGAAGTGCGCGAAGAGACGGAACCGAGTCGCTGCTGCATCTTCTCTCTTAACTTCGGACCGGTGCGCCACATGTGAATGACCAGTGTAGCCACCATCACTATGGCCACCGTTCCCAGAATGGCTTCACGCAACGATTCATTTCCCAAAAACTGACTGACGTAAAAAGCTGCTCTCTGTCCAAAGACACTCTTCAACACGGAGTCGTCGACGCCATAACGGAGCACGTAACCAAGTCCGGCGCTGGCCGAAAGCGCGACCGCAATCGCGACATAGACCGCGGCAGAAAGCCGGCGCAACCCGGCCTTGCGCAGATAAGAGAGAATCACCGCCACGAGCAGGAATGACTCGAATCCCTCGCGCAGGATGATGATGAAGGAACTAAACATGATTGCCTTTCTAAAGGTCAGGCCATGGCATCTGCCAGACCCGAAAGCTGCAAACCCGGGAATCACGGCCGAGGAGCCGTTCGATTAGAAATTGTACCCTAATTGAAAATAGATTTCAATTTCAATTTAAGGAGGGCGAGTTTTATCGAGCCGGGCACAGCCACTATTGCGGAATTACTGGGAGAATCACGAGGTCGGCGCGCAGCGGGCCTAATTCCGTAGTCGCAGTGAAGCGCAAGGGCAGTCGCCGGTCATCGTCGCTGACCCAGGCCCGCAGAGCGAATTTGTCACTCTGCGGATCATCAGTAGTCAATGACAATTGAATCGCGCGAATCCTTTGCGACCCGATCTGAATGGTCTCGCGACGCAGCGAAGTGATGAACAGAGTCTTGGGCCGGTTATTTACCAGGATGGAAAGAGCACTACGTTTCGGCGGCGCGAGATCCATCGCGCGAATCGCGTAAAACGTCGAGAGATAGTCGTGCGTGCCAATCGGAATGTCGATCTTCTGACCCTTGTCTGACGTGGCGCTGCCGTAATCCTGGTTAAGAGTCAAAATCACGCGGGCTTTTTTCTGGCCCTCAATAAGATTCAATTCCGAGCGAAAAGGAAGCAAAGTCTTCGCGTCAATGTATGAGGTGAACTGATCGTTGGCAGAAAACAGACGCTGCGCCGCGTTGGTTGTCTGCGCGCTGGCCGTGAACATCAAACCGTCGTGATCGAAATAACGCGCATGCGCGCGCACTTGATACGAAACGAGCGCGACTGCCTCTGAACCACCGCCCACGTAAAGTTGATAATTGAGTTGCTCACCAACCTTAAACGGCAGACCAGCGAGCGGATCTTCCGGCGGCGCAGTTGCGATGACCAAAGGCGGCGATTGTCGCGCCGGAGTGACGGAGACTTTCGCAGGCGGAGTAGACTTTGCCGCCGCAGGCGCAGTGAGTTGCCAACCGGCAAGCTCAGCTCGTACGTCGCCCGACGAAAGTCTCGCCGTTACCACCAGCGGCAAGTGCCGTTCGTCGTCACTGAAATAGATGCGTATGCGATAGTCGTTCGCCGCGGAGTTGTTGGCCACGCGCAGCTCTGAGACGATCGCGTTGAACGAGCCGACGTTCGTGCGGATCGTTTCATGACCCTTGACCCTTAGTTCGGCGCGGTATTCCTGAGAATTAGCACGAGCGGCGAAGGAATAACTTGACCCGTCGCTGAGTGGCAATCCCCGCAACCGATACAGCGCGGAAAGCAAATCATAGGCGCCGGCAACGTCGCTGGTAATCAACTTTTCCGAAACCGGAGTTGAACTCGCCGGTTGACTTTGGTCGCTTGAAGTATCTGCACCAGGAGCCGCTTCGCGCACGATCTCCTGCGTGCGAAAGGGTAGACCGGTCGCTGGATCGACATACGAGATGTAATCATTGTTAAGCGCGTAGAGCGCAGCGGAAACCATGCCGGTGGTTTCGATGTGCCCGCGAAGCTGAATCGCGTCGCGACCGAAGAATGTGCCGCGGCCTGCGATGAAGAGTTCGACGTGAGCCGCGCTGACGAAACTTGAAAATGAAACGTTATAGGTCAGACGCTCGCCAACGCGATAAGGGGCGTCGGAGAACGGAAGTGCGGCTACTTCATTTTTCCGTTGAGCGACGGCGGGCAACACCAACGCGGTGAGGATGATTGAAAAGATCGCTATCGCGAATAGGAAACGTTTCAAATTCCGGGTCACCTTTGCATGATAATGTTTAAGTCAGCGTGAGGGCAAATACGACTGCCCCGCAAGTTACACGCTGCGCGCCGGCGAGAGTTCCTGTTTGCTGCACCTGGCCGCGAATTCGTTAAGCTCCCTCAATCTCTGCCACAACTTTCCGCGCCGCTTCAACCGGATCTGCTGCGTCGATTATGGGCCGTCCGACCACGAGATAATCCGAGCCCGCCCGGATTGCCTCAGCGGGAGTCGTCAGGCGCTTTTGATCGTGCGGTGTTATGCCTGAGGGTCGGACACCCGGCGTGACGATCAGAAAGCCTTCCCTGGCGACGGCGGAGCGCACTGAAACCACTTCGAGTGGCGAGGCGACGACGCCATCCAGACCACTCGCAGCGGCCAATTGCGCGAGCGCGGTGACCTGTTGCTCAGGACCATTTACGACACCGATTTCCGACAACACTTTTTCATTAACGCTGGTCAGCAGTGTGACGCCAATGATCTTGGGACGCACCAGGCGCTCGCGCTCGGAAACTTCAGTGACTGCATCGGCAGTGCGGCGCATCATTTCGGTGCCGCCGAAAGTATGCACGTTGAAGATGGACACGCCGTGTCGCGCAGCTTCCACGCCGGCGGCGGCGACCGTGTTGGGAATGTCGTGATACTTGAGATCGAGAAACACGCGCCCGCCCGCATGAATGATCTCGCGGACGATTGCCGGCCCGGCGGCGGTGAAGAGTTGCATCCCGATCTTGAACATCGCGACTACTCCACGCAGCGCATTGAAGAGTTCGCGCGCGCGCGGCGCCGTTTCTACATCGAGTGCGACGATTAGTTTGTCTTGTGACCTGATATTCATCGGATAGATTCAAACGTAAAGGCCGCAAAGGTCGTCGCAGAGTAACGCAAAGCGAATTTCTTTGCGCCCTTTGCGCAGACCTTCGCGTCCTTTGCGTTAGACTCTTGAATCAGTATCTCATGCCAGCGCGACAACCGACCGCTTCATCAAGCGAACTGAAACCTTCACGCTCCAGAATTTCGGCGAGTCCTTCGTTGATTCGTCGCGCCACACTCGGGCCTTCATAGATGAATCCGGTGTAGAGCTGAACCAGACTCGCGCCGGCGCAGATTTTTTCCCACGCATCTTCGGCCGTAAAGATTCCCCCAACACCGATCAGAGTCAGCGAGCCGCGCGTTAGACGATACAGGCTCGCAATGATCTGTGTCGAGCGACGCTGTAGCGGCGCCCCACTCAATCCTCCTTCACCGCAGTCCTCTATCTTCCCCGGCGGAGTTTGCAGGCCGCCGCGTTCAACGCTCGTATTTGTTGCGATTATTCCCGCAACGTTCGTACGCTTCGCAACGTCTACGATCATTTCCAAATCTTCCTGATTAAGATCCGGAGCGATCTTAACCAGCAAAGGCACTGCCAGCTCGCGCGGGTGTCCGGCAATCAGTTCCTGGTTTCTTTTCTGCAAGGCGCTCAACAGGCTTTCAAGTTCGTAGGCTCGTTGCAGCTCTCGCAAGCCGGGAGTGTTTGGCGAGCTGACATTGACGGCAATGTAATCAGCGACCGGGTGAATTGTCTCAAAGCATTTCAGGTAGTCGGAAACCGCATCTTCAATCGGCGTTGCTTTGCTCTTGCCGATGCTCACTCCAAGGATGCAGTCGGGACGATGTCTTTTAACGCGCGCGACAAGGGCCTCCGCGCCGTCGTTGTTGAAGCCAGCGCGGTTGATCAGCGCTTTGTCGAGCGGCAAACGAAACAGACGGGGCCGAACATTGCCTGGCTGGGGCTGATAAGTCACCGTGCCGGCTTCGATGAAGCCAAAGCCAAGCGCCGCGAGACCCTGTAAGGCAATTCCATCTTTATCGAAGCCCGCCGCGAGACCAACCGGATTTGCGAATGTCAGACCGAAGCGTGGAAGTTCGCCAAACGGTGAGCGATTGAATCGTTTGGCAACGAAATCTCTTGCAATGCGGGTTCCGAGGGCGAAGGGAAGCGAATGCAGCGCCAGCTCGTGAGCTGTCTCCGGTGGCAGGCGAAAGAGTATTGGGCGCAGCAATGATCGATAGAGCATGACGGCTATTGATCGCGCTTACTATTCAAACGTGCGAGCCTAACAGAGCGCGCGGAGTGTGACAAGCGATTCCCAGTAGGTGCCAGGGTTGCTCTGCAAATGTGATGTGGAATAAAGTAGCGTCCGCTTTGAGAGCACATATTAGTCGTAGAATCAGGCAAGAGCCGCCTTTCCGCAGATGGCTTCATACTTCAACTCAATTTCGGGAGGAAAAGATCCAATGCGCACAAGAAAAGCTTGGCCGGTTTTAGCAGGTTTGGTGTTTGTCTTCGCTTTCAGTCAGGCCGGCAACGCTCAAAGGGGTCGCTGGGTCCACCTTGGAGATAAGCACGTCGATGGAAAGGTCGACCACGACAAGATTTCCATAGGCAGGTCGGACGGAAGATTTCGCCAATTGCAGATTCGCGTCTCAGACGCCGCGGTTGATTTCCAGCGCGTGGTTGTCCATTACGGAAACGGGGAAGACGAAGAACTGCAGATCAGGGAAAGAGTCAACGCGGGCGGTCAGACTCGTGCGGTAGACCTTCACGGAAACCGATTCATTAGCAGCGTCGAGTTCTGGTACGAAAAAGCGAATTGGGGCTCGCGCCGGCCGACAGTGAGTCTCTACGGACGCTGAGTACGGCAGTTTCCTCAAACTTACACGACGTACCGTTTGAGATATCGTCGCAGTCATTCGGGCCAAGTGCTTGCGTGTCTTCGTCCAGTTGGGGGTGATGTCCTAATACACTTCTCTGTGTGATCTCTGTGTTCTCTGTGACTCTGTGGTGAGTGATTTCGCGCGGTTCTTTCACCACCGAGACACAGAGAACACAGAGGCTGCACAGAGCAAACCCAGAACAGGACACAACTCAGTTGGGTTGAGGCTTGTCACGCCTCATCGTTCTTGTTAGTATTCCGTGAAATGGAATTCATCGAGAGAGCCCGCATCATGGATGGCCCGCGCATCAATCGGGCGTTGGCGCGTCTGGCCTCTGAAGTCATTGAGGAAAATCACGGCACAGACGAACTTTATCTTGTCGGAATCAGAAGGCGCGGTGTGCCGTTGGCGGAACGCATGGCTGACAAGATTGCGGATCTTGAAGGTGTGCGCCCGCCCGTAGGCATCGTGGACATCACGCTCTATCGTGACGATCTTTCGACAGTGGGCGCCAAGCCGGTCGTAAATCGCACCGACCTGCCGGGCGACATCGAAGGCCGCAGCATCGTTTTGATAGACGACGTGCTTTACACTGGCCGGACGATCCGCGCGGCTTTGGATCAGTTGATAGATTTTGGCCGGCCGCGGCGCGTGCAATTGGCTGTGCTTATAGATCGCGGCAAGGAACACCGCGAGTTGCCGATTCAGGCGGATTTCATCGGGAAACTTGTGCCGACAAAGAAGAGCGAGATTATTAAAGTGTTGCTCAACGAGTTTGACGAAGAAGAAGGAGTGGTAATTGTCGAGCGGCCGGCAGCGGCAGCGGAAGCGGTTTGAAGGCGGCCAGCAATGGCCGCTTTTTCATGTTTGGTACTTTGATCTTTGTACTTTGTTCTTTGCTTTCGTGAGACGAGCCTTGGATGGTTGATTCGAGATCGAGTTGCGAACAAAGTACCAAGTACAAAGTCCAAAGAACGACGGGAACGTAATGGGCGAGGCATTCAAACTAAAACATCTCTTAGGAATTCGCGAGTTATCAGCCGATCAGATTACGCATCTGCTCGACACCGCGGAAACATTTCGCGACGTCTCAAAGCGCGAGATCAAAAAAGTTCCGGCGCTGCGGGGCCGCACAGTGATCAATCTGTTCTTCGAAGCCTCGACGCGCACGCGGACTTCTTTCGAGATCGCGGCGAAACGTTTGTCAGCCGACGCCGTCAACATCAGCGTGGCAAACTCGAGCGTCAGCAAAGGCGAGACGCTGTTGGACACCGCGCGCAACCTGGAAGCGATGTCGCCGGATTGTATCGTGCTGCGTCATTCGATGGCCGGCGCGCCTTATCACCTCGCGAAGATTTGCAGCGCATCGATCGTCAACGCGGGCGACGGCGCGCACGAGCATCCGACGCAGGCTTTGCTCGACGCGCTGACAATTCGGGAACACAAAGGGCGGCTCGAAGGTCTAAGCGTCGCGATCATTGGCGACATACTTCATTCGCGCGTGGCGCGTTCAAATATTCACCTGCTGACAAAGCTTGGCGCGACAGTGCGCGTCGCCGGACCAGGGACGATGGTCCCCGGGGAATTTGCGGAACTCGTGGAGCAGGGCTTACGCATTGAACACAGCGTCGAAGCCGCAGTCGACGGCGCCGATGTAGTGATGATTCTGCGCATTCAGCGCGAGCGACAGGACGCGGCGTTCTTTCCGTCGATGCGTGAATACGCGGTGCATTACGGACTGCACCCGGAGCATCTAAAGCGCGCAGCGCCTGACGCCATCGTGATGCATCCCGGCCCAATCAATCGCGGGATCGAGATTTCGTCTGAGATTGCCGACGGCAGCCGCTCGCTGATTCTCGATCAGGTTACAAATGGGGTCGCGGTGCGCATGGCTGTGTTGTATCTACTCGCGGGCGGTTCTCGCGATGGTATTGCGCAAGAGCAGAACGGACGCGCGAAGAAAGAAAAGCGGGAGCGCAAGGGAAACAAGGGATGAAGCTGCTGATTGCCAACGGTTATGTAATCGATCCGTCGCAAGGCGTAAATGCCGGGCGCGATTTGCTGATCGAAGACAGTCGCGTCGTCGGCGTATTGGATCGAGGCGAACCTAAGCCGAAGGACGCGGAGGTGCTCGACGCTACGGGTCTGATTGTCGCGCCGGGTTTCATTGACATGCACGTGCATCTGCGCGAGCCGGGGCAGGAATACAAGGAAACGATTGCTACGGGTACTGCCGCGGCGGTCGCTGGGGGTTGGACCAGCGTCTGCGCGATGCCCAACACTGATCCGATTAACGACAGTCCGGCGGTTACGCGCTTTATCATCGAGCAGGGTCAACGCGCGAACCTCGCAAACGTTTTTCCGATTGGCTCAATCACGAAAGGCGGTGAGGGCAGGGAACTGGCGGAGATGGGTGAGATGAAGTTGGCCGGCATCATTGCCGTGTCAGATGACGGTCGGCCAGTGCCAAGCGCGGGAATGATGCGCCGCGCGATGGAATACGCGCGCGGTTTCGATCTTACCGTTATTGATCACTGCGAAGATCGTTCTCTCGTAGCAGGCGGTGTAATGCACGAAGGCCGCTGGTCACTGATTCTGGGATTACGCGGCATGCCCGCCGCGGCGGAAGAGATCGACGCCGTGCGCGATTGCGCGCTGGCGCAGTTGACGCGTGCGCGGGTTCACCTGGCCCACGTTTCGACGCGGGGAACGCTCGAAGCTGTACGGCAAGCAAAAGCAAACGGCCTGCCAGTGTCTTGCGAAGTTGCGCCTCACCATTGGACGCTGACCGACGAAGCGGTTGAGGATTACGACACAAACACAAAAATGAATCCGCCGCTGCGCAGCGCGGAACATGTCGGCGCGCTCATCGAAGGTTTGCGCGACGGCACCGTCGATGCGATTGCCACCGATCACGCGCCTCACCACGCGGATGAGAAGGCGCTCGAATTCGATCAAGCGCCATTTGGTATTACCGGACTGGAAACCGCAGTCGGCCTCGCGTTCGATCTCGTGCATCAGGGTGTTATCGACCTCGAGCGATTGGTCGAGTTGTGCTCAACCAATCCGGCGCGCATTTTCGAACTGAAAGACCGAGGCACTCTGCGAGAAGGCGCCTGGGCCGACGTGACGATTCTCGACCCGGCATTTCAGTGGATGTTTGATGCGTCACGCTCAAAATCAAAAAGCCGCAATACTCCATTCGACGGACGCTCGATGACCGGCGCGGCCATAGCAACCATAGTAGCCGGACGCGTTGTTTATCTTCACCCTGACTTCACCCGCATCACCGAAGCGAAGCGGAACGCAGCGTCGGCGAAATGAGCGAGGTTATGTTAGTCAGAACATCTTCAACTCCCCAAACCAGGCCCAAATGTTTCGACGTCTCAATTTCTGATCGACATTTCAAACGCGAAACGTATCGCCACGCCAGTTCTTAATTGCGCGCTTGATCTCAACGCGTTTGGTGAGTTTGGCTGTCAGCACTGCGCGCACCAGCTCCTCCAATTCGTCATCGCTTGCAAACCGCAGCGCGACTATCTGTCCCGCGCTCAACTCGCTTGTTTGTTGCAGGAGAGCGGGGGAAAGGAGTTGCTGGTACCTGAGTTTTTCTTCGAGTCGGATGATCCGGTCCTGTGCCCTGAGTGGATTCAGTCGGACAAAGACCGTCAGCATCAACAAGGCCAGCGAGACCACAATCCACCAACCCGGATTCCAGCCGGGAGTTTTAGCGAACTGAACTATTGACCAGATGAAGTTAATCAGCATCACCGGCAGGATGAAATAGTGAAAGGGCGGATCCCAACGAGTGTGATTTGCAAAAGTTTGCGGTTCCATGTTTCTTCCTTTTTCAACCAGCGTTAAAGACTGGGAAGTCGTGCTGCCGGAGCACCAGGCGCCAGGGTCAATGGTTTCTCCGGTTCGGGAGTGAAATCCTCTCCGGGATTGATGAATTGATTCCGCTCAAACTTGTACTGCCGATCGTACAGTTGCTTGTAGCGTCCGCCGGCGGCGAGCAAATCTTCATGCGTGCCCCGCTCCACAATCTCGCCATGCTCCAGCACCAGAATCTGATCCGCGGCGCGAATCGTCGAGAGGCGGTGAGCAATGACAAAGGTGGTCCGGCCCCGACGCAAAGACTGCAGGCCATCCTGAATCATTGCTTCGCTCTCGCTGTCGAGACTTGACGTGGCTTCGTCCAGGATCAGAATCCTGGGCTCAGCGAGAATCGCGCGAGCAATGGCCACGCGCTGGCGCTGTCCGCCGGACAATTTCACCCCGCGCTCGCCAACGATTGTGTCATAGCCATCGGCAAACCCATTGATGAACTCCTCGCAGTGTGCGATGCGGCTGGCTTCTACTATCTGTTCGCGCGCGGCGTGCGGATGCGCAAAGCTGATGTTCTCCGCGATGGTGCCATCAAAGAGGAAGTTGTCCTGCAGCACCACGCCGAGTTGGGTGCGATAATCTTTGAGGCGAATCGATGCCAAATCGCGACCGTCCACAGTCACCCGGCCTGCTATGGGTCGGTTGAATGCCATGACTAAACTAATCAGCGTGCTCTTGCCTGAACCGCTGGAACCAACGAGCGCGGTGGTTGAGCCGGCGGGCGCCTGAAAAGAAACCTGTCTTAAGACCGGAACGCTCTCGTTGTATTCAAAACTGACCTCTTCGAAGGCAATCTCGCCGCCAATCTCCGCCAGCGGTTCGCGATCAGCCTCCTGTTCATCCTCGGTCGCCATCCGCTTAATCTCGCGGATGCGATCCAGACCAGCGAAGGCTTCGGTAATCTGAGTTCCGATCGCGGCGATCTCGATGAGCGGCGCGGCCACCATCAAAGTAACAATGATGTACATCAGGAAATCGCCGAGCGTCATTTGACCGGAAATAAGAGAGTGGCCGCCAACCAGAATCAGGATCACGCCGATGCCGCCCACTATAACCGTAGAAAACGCGGTGACTCCTGAGACCGCCGTCATTGAGCGCGCGACGTTGCGAAACAATTTATGTGCGCCACGCGCAAACACCAGCGATTCGCGTTTTTCGGCTGCGTAGGCCTTGACGATACGGATGCCCCCGAGCGTCTCTGCCAATCGCCCTGTTAATTCGGCATTGATCTTACCGCGCTCGCGAAACAGTGGTCGCAGACGGTTGAAGGCGAGGGCCATGCAGCCACCGAAGATCAAAAGAGCTAGCAACGTGACCGAGGTGAGCCGCCAGTTTAGGTAGAAGAGCACTGCTAATCCCACCGCTGTAGTGACGAAGCCACCAACCAGTTGCACTACGCCCGTGCCGACCAGGTTCCTGATACCCTCGGCGTCAGTCATGATGCGCGAGATGAGCACGCCTGTCTGAGTCGAGTCAAAGTACCTAACGGGCAGGCGCGCTACGTGGGCCTGCAGGCTCTTGCGCATTTCGGTAATAGCCCGTTGGGCGGCGACGCCGAGTATTTGCGAAAGAGCAAACGAGCTGATCGCCTGGATCACAGTAGCGCCACCGGCAGCCAGCGCCAGAGGCAGCAGCAACTCGGTGCGATGCTTCGTGATGACACCGTCGATCAGGAACTTTAGACTCCAGGGCATGACCATCCCGATGAGACGGTTAACAACCATCAACAACATACCCAGCGCCAGACGATAGCGGTGCGTCCAGATCAAGTCCTTTGCGTCACGCCACGCGCTTGAAAGGGAAAGACGTTTTTTCTCCTCGGCCATATGTGCTGATGGTAGCCTTAATCTCGCGGAAGGGGAAAGGACTGCTGAACGGGTAGCTCAATTCCAGATCGCGGATGTATCATACGTTCGCTCCGATACATTCCATTCAATCATCGACGAGGAAAACAATGAGACTATCCTTCAAATCGTTTTCCATTTGCGCATTGGGTGTAGGTTTGTCTTTGGTTGCCGTTGCGACGTTTGCGCAAGAAGCGGGTTCGCCGCGCAGCATCACGCCCGAAGACTATTACTCATTTGAGTTCGTGACCGATCCGCACATCTCGCCCGACGGGAAGCTGGTTGCCTACGTCGTGACGAAGGTCGATCGCGCGCAGAATCGCAGGAACTCTTCGATCTGGATGGCGGCAATAGATGGCAGTCGCGCGCCGTGGCAGTTCACGACCAGTCCACAATCTTCAAACTCTCCGCGCTGGAGTCCTGATGGAAAGTGGCTCGCGTTTCTTTCATCACGGCCTGCGGAAACAACTCCACCAGCAATCGGCGCAGCTTCGGGCGAACCACCACGCTCGCAGGTCTATCTGCTGTCGATGAATGGCGGCGAAGCAAAGCGACTTACGAATCTGAAAAACGGAGTGAGTACGTTTCGCTGGTCGCCCGACGGCGCCAGGCTGGTCGTCGTCAGCCGCATCGGCCCCAGTGATAACCGCGACAGCCGAGCCGACAACAAAGACCGTAGCGATGTGCGGCACTACAAGAACACTTCTTACAAGTTCAACGACACCGGTTGGTTCGACGATCGGCGCACGCACCTGTGGGTAGTCGATGTGAAGGCGGGCAACGCCAGACAAATAACCGAAGGAAACGATTGGAACGACGCCGATCCGCAGTGGTCGCCTGACGGGACCCGCATTGCTTTCGTTTCGAATCGCACGGGAAAGGAGTATGACGAGAATCGCAACAACGACGTGTGGGTGATCTCGGCTGAGGGCGGAACGCTGACGAAGATTTCCGATCATGATGAAGCAGACGGTCAGCCGCGGTGGTCACCTGACGGTAAGTGGATCGCGTTCACCGGCGAAGTTCACGATCGCGATCACCCGAAGATCTGGCTCGCGCCGGCGACGGGTGGCACAGTGTCTGTGCTGGCGGCGAATGGACTTGATCTGATTCCATCCGGGCTTGAATGGTCAGACGATGGCAAATCACTTTACTTTGAAGCGGGCGTGAAGGGCGAGACCCATCTCTTTCGCGTTGACGTTGGAAACAAATCGACTGTGCAGGTCACTTCAGGACCGCGCGCCGTGCGTAATGTGGACTTCCACCATGCCGGCGGTACGATGGTTTATACGGCGAACGATTTCAAACACCTCGACGATCTTTATGTTTCAGATCTCAGCGCTCACAACGAACGCAGGCTCACTAATCTTAATCAGGGGCTCTGGAAACAACTGCAACTCGCCGACGTCGAACGCTTCACTTACAAGAGCGCGGACGACTGGGACATCGATGGTTTTCTCGTCAAGCCAATCGGCTGGCAGGAAGGCAAGAAATACCCGATGATTCTCAGCGTTCACGGCGGGCCGGCGGGCCAGTACGGCGTCGATTGGTATCACGAGTTTCAGGTCTATGCCGCGAAAGGGTACGCAGTATTGTTTACAAACCCGCGCGGCTCGACCGGCTATGGACAGAAATTCGAACGTGGCATCGCGGGTGAATGGGGCGGCAAGGATTATCAGGACATCATGAATGGCGTCGACGCAGCGCTTAAAAAATATCCATGGATTGATGCGGAGCGAATGGGCGTGACAGGCGGAAGCTATGGCGGCTACATGACCAACTGGATTCTCGGTCACACGGATCGTTTCAAAGCGGCAGTCACGTTACGCAGCGTCTCTAATTTTATTTCCGACGACGGCACACGCGACGGAGCTTACGGGCACGCGCCTGATTTCGGCGGCGATATTTTTCAGAAGTTCGATCTTTACTGGGATCGCTCGCCGCTCAAGTATGCGAAGAATGTTAAGACGCCAACTCTGATTCTGCATTCCGACAATGATTTTCGTGTGCCTATAGAGCAAGGCGAACAGTGGTTTCGCGCGCTGAAACATTTTGGCGTAACGACGGAGATCGTTTTCTTTCCGCGCGAGAATCACAACCTGACGCGCACGGGTGAGCCGAAACATCTGATCGAAAGTTTGAATTGGCAACTCTACTGGTTCGATCGGTTCATCAACGGAAACAGCAACGCAGTGCCGCCGGATCAGAAGTAGTCTACAGATAAGGAACAAATGTTATGCGACGAATGACAACAACTGCTCTCCTTGTTCTCGGCCTGGCGATCACTATTGCCGCGCAAACTAAGCCGTCGGTCGCGCCGCCGGAATACGGTCAGTTCGAAACGCTCGCCACCGTTGGCGCGCGTGGCGGCTTGTCACCCGACGGCAAGTGGCTGGCCTATGGCATCAATCGCTCGAATCGCAACAACGAGCTGCGCATCACCAACATCGCAGACGGCACGACGAAGGTGGCCGCGTTTGGCGCGCAGCCTGTTTTCTCCGCCGACTCGCGCTGGGTCGCGTACGCGATTGGTTACTCCGAAGCGCAGGAAGAAAAAATGCGCAAAGAGAAGAAACCGGTTCAGAGGAAGCTGGGATTGTTGAATCTGGCGACCGGGGAGACGACGGTCGTTGATGCCGTCGAATCATTTGCGTTCAATGCGAGCGGATCGTACGTGGCGATGCGCCGCTTTCCACCCGAGAAAAAAGAGTCGCCGGATGCGACTGCATCTGCTGAGAGCGAAGACACACCGTCGGGCGCGACTTTGATCCTGAGACAACTCGCCAGCGGTCGCGACACGACGTTTGGCAACGTTGCGGAGTTCGCTTGGCAGGACAAAGGCAGGCTGCTGGCAATCGCGATCAATGCTGACGACAAGACCGGCGACGGCGTACAGATCTTCGATCCCGACTCTGGCGCTTTGCGCGTTCTCAATTCGTCCATATCAAGCTACAGCGGTTTGACCTGGCGGAAAGACTCCGCCGATCTCGCCGTGCTGCGATCGAAGACCGACGATCGCCATGAGGGTGCAACGCAGATCGTGTTGGCCTGGACGCAGGTGATGGACCCCTCCGAGGCTGGACGTACCTTTGATCCTATTGGCGACAAGAGTTTTCCGACCGACTTGCGCGTCGTCTCATTCCGCAAGCCTTCGTGGTCGGACGATGGCGCAACCGTTTTTGTAGGAGTCGCGAAGTGGAATGAAAAACCGCCTGCCGCGAAGACAAGCGCGACAGCGAACAATGGTGATGGCGCAAACTCTGCACCTGTTGCTGACGAAGAGCCTGCTGACGTCGACGTGTGGCACAGTCATGATGTTGACGTGATGCCCAAACAAAAAATCGGCGCGCGCAGCGATCGCCAGAGGAACATGCTCGCAGCATGGCGACTCAGTGACAATCGTTTCGTCCAGCTCGGAAAGGAACTGACCGAGCAGGTGACGCCAATCAAGCGTCAGCAAGCCGCGTATGCCGCCAACTGGTCCGCGTACGCGATGGAGCGAAGCATCGGCAGGCCGGCAGCGGATATTTACCTGATGAATCTCGCAACCGGAGAGCGGACGAGAATCAAAGAACGCCTGCCGGAAGATCGCTACGTGCAGGCAAGTCCCGGCGGACGTTATCTTCTCTACGTGCAGGACGATCATTATTGGACGGTTGATACGACTACGCGCGCTGTAGTTAACATCACAAAAAACGCGCCCACTTCATTTGTTGACCGCGAGTCGGATGTGACGATTAAACAGAAGCCGGCATTCGGCATCGCTGGCTGGACCAGGAACGACGAGGCCGTGATCCTCTACGACAAGTTCGATCTGTGGAACGTAGCAGCAGACGGATCGCGCGCCACGCGCCTGACCGACGGCACGGCCGAGCAGGTTCGTCATCGCTACGTGCGCCTGAATCCGGACGACGAGTGGATCGATACCGATAAAGCAATTTATCTCAGCCTGTTTGGCATCTGGACGAAGAAGAGCGGTTACGCACGGCTGCTGCCGGGCGCGACTACCGCCGAGCGCCTTGTGTGGCTCGACAAGAGTGTGACGCGGCTGTCGAAGGCGAAGGATGCGGATGTTTACCAGTACGTCGTCGAAGCCTTCGAGAATTCGCCTGATGCATTTGTTGGCGGTTCAGATCTGAAGGACGCGAAGCAAGTCACAAAGACGAATCCTTTTCAGGATCGCTACGCATGGGGACGCAGCGAGCTGATTGAATACAGAAACGATCAGGGCGAGCGGTTGCAAGGCGCGCTCTACTATCCCGCGGGTTACGAAGCGGGCAAACGCTATCCGATGATCGTTTACATGTACGAGCGTCTCTCCGATAGCCTGCATCGATATGTCGCACCGGGTGAGCGAGATCCATACAACGCTTCGGTGTTTACGAGTCTGGGCTATTTCGTGCTCGAGCCGGACATCGCTTTTCGCAAACGCGAGCCGGGTTTGTCGGTGGCTGATTGTGTTAGCGCTGCGGTGAAAAAAGTGATTCTGATGGGAGTGGTTGACGCGCGCAAGGTTGGGATCGTAGGGCATTCATGGGGCGGCTTTGATACAACGTTCCTCGCCACGCATACCGATCTATTTGCCGCGGCGGTGGCAGGCGCGCCCATAACAGATCTCGTGAGCAACTACGGGAATCATCATTGGAGCATCGGCATAGCGGAAACGGATCACATTGAGACAGGACAGCAGCGCATGGAAGTGCCGCTCTGGGAAGATCTGCCCGCATACATTCGCAACTCCGCTGTCTTCGGCGTGCAGAACATGAAGACGCCGCTGATGATCGAAGTCGGCGACAACGACGGCACAGTTTTCTGGCACCAGGGAGTTGAGCTATACAACGTTGCCAGGCGCGCAAAGAAAGATGTAGTGCTGCTTGTGTACGCCGGCGAAGATCACGGTCTGCGCAAGAAACCGAACCAGCTCGATTACCACCGGCGCATCGTCGAATGGTTCGGACACTATTTGAAAGACGAGTCCGCACCGTCGTGGATCACCAACGGTCTCAGCTATCTCGATCGCGAGCAGGAGCTGAAAAAACTGAAGGCGCGGAAGGGAAAAAGCTGAGCAACGCGGCGATCGAAACGGCGAGAGAAAGAATTGGTGCCGAGGGGGAGTCGAACTGCACGCTCTTACGGACGACGGATTTCAAGTCTCACAAAGGTTGTTTCTTCAGCTTTGGCTCAGTTTTCGATTGCGTTGATTTCTTGGTTTCGTTTGAGTAGGCGAGTTGCCCAAAAAAAGGACAGTAGATAGTGGCACAAAATGAGAGCGGCGACCTTGTTGGTTCGCCGCTCTTTTAGATGACACCAAGTCCAGCTTGCTCTCAGTCACCGGGCAGGTTCTCTGTCACAACCTTAACGGGTCATCCAGAGCATCAGGAATTTGGCATCGACTGGGTTTCGTGGTTAAAAGCGTTTTTCAGCGTCCTGATTTCATGGGTGCAGATTTTACTGCGACCATGAGCCTTCTCCTCCTATTTGTTTACGTGCCCGGCTGGCGCAGGCAGAGGCCGACGACCCTATCGTCACTCAGTCCGACGAAACCACTGTTGAAGATGGTTCTGTCAGAAGCGATCAAGCGGATGATGTAACCGCAGCGTGGCATGCCCGTCGTATCCAGCGTCCAGTTGCCCGCCTCGCCCGTTGTCAAGACGGTCGGGTATGAACGCGAGATTGAACTCGGCCCCGGCGTGCCTGCAGGTGCGGTAAACACGCCGCCCAGGGACGGTTCGACCCTCAGTGTGAGGCCTCCGAAATGTTCATCGAAGGCCGAGTACGTGCCGGAGATCTGGTCGCCGATGTTGAAGTCCGCGCAGACTCCGCCGCCGGAAGTGATGTCCAAACCGAGCGTCGGCGCGGCTTGGTCCAAACGGATAGTTTTGACGTCACTATGAAAGATCGGGCCGATAACCGACGGGTCTTTAGCCTCGATCTTGATTTGCCAGGTACCGGTCAAGCCGCCAGTGTACCAGGGATAGAGTATGTTGCCGGTGACGAAGATCTGAGCGTCGGGGCCGCCGCCGGTCAGGTCTTCGAGGTAGGTGTAGTAGCTATCCGCATCAACCGCCTGGTGGGCATCTGGCAGCGTTGACCAAATGCCGTTCTGCAATTGCGTGAGACCGACAGAGAACGGGACGGTCAGAGTTTGCCACGTCGCACCGCCGTCGTTGCTGACGCAGACCCTGTACCTCAGTGCCTGTACGCCCGCGCTGCTGTTCGTCGGGTAGGCGATATGTCCGGCGATGTAAACCCAGCCGCCAAACGGACTGTCAATGGCTGTGAAGCCAGCGGTGGCGGCCGGACCATTCGCAAGCCCAGAAACATTATTGATGCGCGACACTTGCATGCCGCCCACTGTCTCTATAAACGGCTTGTGCGTACCCGGTTTTGTCTCCTGGCCAGGTCGGATGTGAACAAGCGTGTCTTCGTGGTTGCCCCAAACCGGTGGCTTGTCCGGGTCAGTATTTGAAGGCGGTACGTTCCACGACAAGACCGCGCGAATCCTGACGAGCACGGGGCCTGCTTTGCACGGTCGCCGCCACTGCGTGAAGTCCACCGGCAGGAAGACGGCGTACTCAAGCCCGCCATCCGGCAGGTTCGCTACATCGTGCACCTTCACTGAAGTCGTGCCGAGATAGGTATCGAAGCTGCCGTCGTTATTGAAGTCAGCCCAGAAGGCCACATACTCGGGACTGCCGCCATTGCACAGATCGCCGGAATAGCCGTTTGGCAGTTTGACTCTGACGGTACCGACGAGCGTGTCCAGATTCGGATTGAGACCCACGCATTCCAACTTTTCGTACGTGGTGTCGCCTTGCGGAGCGAACAGTATGCCGGCAATCGCACCCACATCGATTTTTAAGCCAGCCAGTTGCTCGGCGCTACTGGCGAGCAGCGATGCGCTGAGGGGTTGCTCCAGCAGCTTTTGAACTTCAGCCAGGGCGAAGCGATGCGGCTCAACCTTCGTGTTGGCATAGAGCTTTTGCAACTCGGCCGCGCCGAGGGACTGGGGCTTCGCCACCTCTATTTCCTGTTTCAGATTGATGACCGAAGACAGCCCCGCCGGCACTTTCAACTCCAAGTCCTTGAAGACGTCGGCGAGATTGCCCTTGATTAAAGGGTCGATCAGAATGTGTGTGTTATGTACGCTACCCCAGATGGGCGGTACGTTCGGCGAGTTCGGCGCGGGCTCGACATTCCACGACAGGATGGCCCGCACCAGCACGACGTTGTTTATCTTACAGATTCTCCGGCGCGGGTTGATGTCGAGCGACACGGCATACTCTAACCGCTCACGGTGAGACAGATTGTAAGTCGTGAAACTTGTGACGCCCTGATCCTCCCAGGTCGCGCCGTTGTCATACGAGAGATAAAAACGCACGTACTCTTGCGAGCCGTTCGAGCACAGGTCGCCGCCGTAGCCTGTTTCCTGCTTGACGAACACGACGGCTTCGAGCCGGTTGAACTGCGGCTGAAAGCCCACGCAGCAGATCTCCTCATACGTGGGGTCGCCTGAAATTTTGAGGACTGACTTGAACGGGCTATCCTTGAGATTGCCGAAGTAGTTCGGATTGCCGAGTAGGAGTTCCCGGAACTGCGCCCGCTCCCGTTCATACTTCGGCAGGTTTTCCTCCGACGGATTTTTCACTACGTTCTGATTTGCTTTGTCTTTGGAATCGACCATAACTAACTCCTTATAGCGAGGTGTGAGTGCCAACGTCGGCCTTACTCAGTTGACAGCGTGGGTAAACAGAGTTGATTCCTGGTGCTAGAGTGCGGCCGTGCGACTCTGGCAGCAGGTCATTACAGGTTGGCTGCACTCTGATAAGCGAGGTGTCGTATCAGGAGACTTCGGTGCAGGGCTGTAAATCCGTTAGTGCTTTGGTGCAATCACTATGCCGGATGAAAAGCCGATGCCTTGTTGACGTACTATGCTGTTTTCCGGTTGCCGGTTCGCGTTATCGTTTACAAACGTGCACAGTTCGGCTCTGACGTGTCGCGTAGTGTGGACACTCGTTGTAGCGAACTGAAGGTGCGGAAGGGAAAGAGCTGAGTAAACCAACCAATGAAACGCTTCGAGACTCGAAGACGTACAAGCTAAGGCGTCGAGATTTGTTTGAATCTTGTCATATGGATCGCCGGCTGAAGCGACTAATACTTTGGAACACGGAAGCATTTCCGCGAAAGTAAACCGGATGGAGATTTCAAAGCTGAAGGATGAGCTGGAAAGGCTCCATGGCTCAAGTTTCGGCTGGGCGCTCGGTTGCTGCCGCCGTGACCGCGCGGAAGCCGAGGAGATTTTGCAGACGGTTTACTTGAAGATCCTTGAAGGCAAAGCGCGTTATCGAGGTGAAGCGAGTATCAAGACGTGGCTGTTCGCTGTGATTCGGAAAACCGCGATCAGCGAGCATCGCAAGAGTCTATTGCGCAAGCTTATCTTAACCAGCGACGCGGATCGAACCCCGGATCGAACAACGTCGCGAAGTTCTTTTGAGCAATCGCCTGGTGCTCTCTTTGAAAGATCCGAAGCGCAGATACGGTTTCAGCGCGCGCTCGATCAATTGCCGGCGCGCCAGCGAGAAACTTTGCACTTGGTTTTCCACGAAGATTTGAACTTGCGTGAAGCCGCGCAGGTGATGGGCATCTCAATCGGCAGCGCGCGGCAACATTACGAGCGCGGAAAGAAACGATTGCGGGAATATTTGGAACGACCGGAAATTATTTATGGAATTAGTTGGAGAGGAAAAGAGAATCCAGACGCTGTTTCGTGAGCTGCGGCTCGAAGACGAACACGTCACGCCGCGATTCCAGATCGCATGGAACCGTGCGCAGTCAAGATCGTTTGCGCCACGAAGGACGCTGAAGCTTTCGTTTGTTGCGGCGACGGCGTTGCTGATTTGCGCGCTTGTCTCGCTTGTTTGGCTGTCGCGACGGTGGGAGCGCAGTGAACCAAATTCAGTTGTTGCAGTAGTACCGAATAGCGCAATTGACTCCACGCCAAGCGGAGGGAATCGTAGAGCTACTGTAGTCACAACATCTGGTACAGACCATCGCTCCGATTCCAACTCACGCTTGATAAAACTTCTTGCGCATCGGCGAGCAGAGGCGCTGGCTGTGAGGCGCGCAGAGATTCGCAATGCGGCCGCGATTTCTAGTTGGCAATCGCCGACCACGGCACTGATGTCCTCGCCTGTCGAGCAAGTGCTAACGTCGTTGCCGCAGCTAAACGAAAGCGTTAACGCATTGAAATCATTTTTGCCAAGTCGTTCTAATTAGAAGGAGGATCGAATGAAGAAAAGAAATATGTTGCTCATCGCCGCGCTCGTCGCCGTGTCACTATTCGGCGTAGCGCTCGTGTCTGCGCAACAACCACAGCCGGCGGCCGGGCCGCAACCAGCACAGCAGCCGCATCCACCGCATCCACCGATGGATCCGCTGGGCGAGGCCATGTTCCCGCCGGACATGATCATGCAGCACGCGCGCGAACTCAATCTGACGCCAGAGCAGAAGACTTTCATGCGCAACGAAATTCAGAAAACCACCACGCGCTTCAACGAACTTCAGTGGCAGTTGCAGGACGCGGTGGAGGCGCTGCACGACGCCATGAAGAGCGATTCGGTGAACGAGCAGCAGGCGCTCGCGCAGCTCGACAAGGTGCTCGACGCTGAACGCGAGATCAAACGTTTGCACATCGGCATGGCCATTCGCATCAAGAACCAACTGACGCCCGAACAGCAAGCGAAGCTTCATGCGATGCATCGGATGATGGGGCCAGAGGGACCAGGAGGGCCGGGACATGGTCCGGGTGGCCCCGGTGGACCGCATCCCGGTCCGCGACCTGAACCCAGGCCCGAGGGCGCGCCCAAACCTCCCGACGAACCATCGATGCCGTACTAAAAAAAATTGCGCGGTGCTCTCTCAGTGCCCTCCGTGCCTTGGTGAATTGTTTATTGGTCATCAAGGAGACGCGGCGGGCCTGAGTGTATTACGACCGAACCTGCCAGCCCCTTAACGAGCAGTCTCACAAACACTGGTGGTGGTGTCCTAATTCGTGGGCAACTTCTCGGTGCAACCTCTGTGCCCTCTGCGTCTCTGTGGTGGATTTGCGTAGAAAACCATTCACTACAGAGGCACAGAGGCACAGAGAACACGGAGGACTCACAGAACTTTCAATTTAGGGACACCACTCAGAGACTGTCTAGCAATCAACACCTCCTATATAATCATTCCGCTCGTTCTAACCTGTCATTCTCCCGAGGAGAATTCCATGCGCCGAAGTTTTCTGTTACTTCAACGTTTCGCTATCGTCATTGCCATTTTGGCGTTCGCCACCAGCAACGCGCTTGCTCAGCTCTCGCCCGAACTGCAGAAGAAGATCGATCAGCTTGCCACAGACACGCTGACCAGAAGCGGTGTCCCGAGCGCGTCGGTCGCAATCGTCAAGAATGGACAAATCGTCTATGTGAAGGCGTATGGCGATGCGCGGCTCGAGCCGAAGACTCTCGCGACGCCGGAGATGCGCTACAGCATCGGCTCGATCAGCAAACAATTTACGGCCACGGCAATCTTGCTGCTTCAGGAACAGGGCAAGCTCTCGCTCGACGACAAAGTCGCGAAGTTCATTCCCAATCTCACGCGCGCGGGCGATGTCACGATTCGCCAACTGCTGTCGCACACTTCCGGGTATCAGGATTATTGGCCGCAGGACTACGTGATGCCGATGATGTTGCAGCCCGTGACGGCGCAGAAAATTCTCGACGGGTGGGCGCGCATCCCTCTGGA
>JBGPWL010000041.1:0-38877 GCA_041492185.1 Pyrinomonadaceae bacterium
CACCACTCATTTGGATTTGGTCTATATTTTGTACGCATGCGAGAGTGGTTCTGATTTGATTCCTCCTGTGGCGGTCGATGTTATAGCCAATCGTAACCAGCTAAAGGAACTCCGTCTTGGCTATGTCTTCGAAAGAAATGCACTGTTGCCGTGGCGAACAGTAATTGAAAACGTTGAATTGGGGCTGCTCATAGAAGGTATGTCCAAACCCGCGCGACGAGCACGGTCCTATGAGCTCCTCGATATGATTGGCCTTGGCGAATTTAAAGACTGTTACCCGCGTGAATTGTCCGCTGGGATGAAGCAGCGCGTTTCCTTTGCGAGAACCCTTGCATACAATCCGGAAATCGTCTTCATGGACGAACCTTTCGGCGCGCTTGACACAGAAACACGACTGAGGCTTCAGGCGGAACTGCTTCGGGTGTGGGAAAAAACCCGGGTAACTGTTTTGTTGGTAACTCATGATGTGGATGAAGCGGTTACGTTGGGTAATAAGATAGTCTTGCTTTCCAAGAAACCTGCACGGGTCCGGGAAACGTTTGAAGTACACCTCCCACATCCACGTGATCCCTATAACATTCGTGCTTCGAAAGAATTTCGCGAACTCAGTTCAGAGATTTGGCAGAGGCTAAGTAAGGAGTTGCAGCCTGCTTGAGAGAGCAAGGATTTCAAATCAAGAGGTTCGCTGTTGTTTGGGCCTTACGCTTGGCGCTGCTCATAGCCATCGGAATCGTCTGGGAGATCACCACCGGCGGTCTCGGCCTGGGCTGGAAGCTTTTCGACCCGGTACTTTTTGGACAACCTTCGGCTATTGCCGCCGACTTCTTCCATTATGCTCGTTCTGGTCTACTCGCTGCCGACACTATCGTTACATTCGAAGAAGCTTTGTTTGGAATGGCGGCCGGAGTTGTGTTTGGAATCGGCCTCGGGCTTCTCTTCGGCTACTCAAGGACCATCGCTGATTTTTTTGACCCATTTATTGTGGCAATCAATTCCTTACCTCGGCCCGCACTCGCTCCGATTTTGATTCTCTGGCTTGGACTGGGCACCCTGTCCAAAGTTTTCTTGAGCGCGTCACTCGTATTCTTTATTGTTTTCTACAACACTCTTTCCGGCGTACGGTCCATTGACCCCACGTTCATTAGAGTCGTGCAAGTAATGCGAGCTTCCCGGCGACAGGTGATTAGATTGGTTGTACTGCCATCGGTCTTATCGTGGATCTTTGCCGGGCTAAAAAACAGCGTTAGTTACGCACTGATCGGCGCAATCGTCGGAGAGTTCGTCGGAGCGTCCGCCGGTTTGGGATACCGGATGATAATTGCTACCGGTACCCTCCATACTGAGCGAACCTTTGCGGTGTTGCTCTGGCTTATGTTGATTGGCGTGTTACTTATCGGAATCAGTCAGAAAGTCGAGAACAGGTTGTTGAAATGGAGACCGTGATCTAACGTTTCGCTGGATCGAGTTCGTATCGTCTTTGCCAAAGAACGACCGCGGGAAGATTGATCGCAAACAACTCAAGCAATTGTGATCACTCTCCGGCCCTGGCGTCGCAGACAAAGAAAAGCCACGAAATAACTTTCGTAAGAGTGCTGGCAAAACGATTGGCTGCTCCTGCCATCGCGCCGATTTTGCTTATCCTTTGACCAAAAAATCTCTCCGCAACCACCAGCCAAATCAGCGGTTTGACCCGATTCTGGAAGATCCAGCCAATCGGCCATTTCTATAAGCTGGATACCCAAACCCGGAGGTTAACACCGTTGAAGAAAACGCTCCTTTTGCTTGCAGTGCTGGTTATCGTCGGGCTGCCGGTTTCGGCCCTGGCCAATAGTTTCACTTTTCATGCCCCACCTACGGCCCCCAATCAGGGCAGTGGCGGACCGAACCAGTTCGATCTGGACCACCACAACGCCTACACGTGGCGCATTGACAACATCAACATCCCAGCCGGTCAGGTGATTACCGGCGCGACCCTGACGTTTTCCAACATGCAAAACTGGGACGCAAATACAAACATGCTTTTCGTCCACATGTTCGATTCGGCAACTCATGCCGGAGTATTTGCGTTCGCCGATCCGTCCGGCGCGACCGGCGTGCCTGTGACCAACATTTTCGACGACTTCGGCGTAACCAATCCCGGCGGCATAGGCGCGGGTGTCGGCAATACACTCCTGGGTTCGCATAGCTTCAGCAACACAACGGCAAGCACCTGGACCATCACTTTCAACCAACAGCAACTCAATGCGCTGGCGGCCTACATTGCCAACGGAAACAACATCGCGTTCGGATTCGATCCCGATTGTCACTTCTGGAACAATGGCATCACTTTCAGTTTCACAACCGCGCCGACCGGCGTGCCGGAACCGATGACGCTAACGCTGCTGGGAACGGGATTGACCGGCCTTTATCTAAAACGGCGCCGACAAAAGTCCGCAGCCAGAAATTTCCAGTAGATCCTTTTTCTCTCTTAGCCCCAAAAAAAGATCGGCGCGAGTGGTTTGCTCCCCACTCGCGCCGATTGTGTTTTGACAACGAAAAATGACCGCTACCGGCGGCGCTCAAGATCGTAATCGCGCAGACGCCGATACAGTGTCGACGGCGAGATGCCCAACAGTTCCGCCGTTTTGCCTCGATGCCAGCCGGTCTGTTCGAGCGCCGCCAGTATCTGCTGTCGCTCAGCTTCCCGCAGGGACAAGGCCGCTGAGGTAGCGGCAACGCCTTCGGCCGGTGCGCTTGGTTGGACGGCAACAGGTTGCAGACCCGCAACGGACGGAACGCGCACAACTTCGGGTGGCAGCTCGTTGACAGTGATCAGTCCGTTGTTTGCGAGCAGCACCCCCCGCTCGAGACAGTTTCGCAATTGCCGCACATTCCCGGGCCAACCGTAAGAACGCAGCGCGTCAAAAGCTTCCGCGGCGATCTCAGGCGGATTTGTGCCACCGACCTGTTTTAGGAGATGGCGCGCGAGCGGTTCGATGTCCTCGGTCCTTTCGCGCAGTGGTTTCAGATCGATCTGGAACCCGTTGATGCGGTAGAGGAGATCGGAGCGAAAAGAGCCGTCCGCGATTACTGAATCGACATTTCGATTCGTCGCGGCGATGATTCGGATATTGACCTCGACCTTGCGCACGCCGCCGACGCGGAAAAACGTTTTCGTCTCGATCGCTCTCAAAAGCTTTGCTTGCAGCGGCGCCGGCAACTCAGTGATCTCGTCAAGAAAAAGTGTACCGCCATCGGCGAGCTCAACCAGTCCGAGCTTCCGCGCCTTCGCGCCCGAGAAGGCGCCCGCTTCGTAGCCGAACAGTTCAGACTCCAGCAGCGATTCCTGAAAAGCGGCGCAGTTTAGATCGATGAACGAGTTGTCGGCCCGACTCGAAAGACGGTGAATCGCCTGGGCCACAAGCTCTTTTCCGGTTCCCGATTCACCGGTAATCAACACGGAAGTATCGGAAGGCGCCACCCGCCCGATCAACCTGACGGCCTCTTTCATCGCTTCGGAGATGGAAATTATTTCAGGCAGCGCCGACTGTCTTGCCAGTTGCTCGCGCAATCGCAAGTTGTCCACGCGCAACTGGCGCTTCTCCGCGGCCTGCCGCACGCGCACATCGAGTTCTGTAATGCTGTAGGGTTTCGTGAGGTAATCGTACGCGCCGAGCTTCATCGCCTCGACCGCCGTTTCGACGGTAGCTTGTCCGGTCAGCATGATCACTTCCGGCGGATTAGGCCTTTCGTGAACACGACGCAGCAATTCCATGCCATCCATCCGCGGCATGTTAATGTCACACAACAAGACATCAACATTTGTCTCTTCGAGCTTGCGCAGCGCGGCCTCGCCATCGGGCGCGACCTGCACGCGGTAACCGTGGCGCTCCAGCTCCTTTTGCAAAACCAGCCGCAGGTTGGCTTCGTCTTCCGCGACCAGAATTCGTGCTGCTTGTGTTTCGCTCAAGCTCTCTGCTCTCCGCGTTCGTGCTTATTCCCTGTTTTGATTTATGGCCGGAAGAGTAATCGTAAACGTCGTGCCGGCGCCGACCGTAGATTGCACGTCGAGAGTTCCGCCATGCTCCGTTAAGATACCATAACAAACGGCAAGGCCAAGACCCGTGCCATGACCAATCTCTTTCGTGGTGAAGAACGGTTCGAAGATGCGCGCGAGATTCTCGGGTGGAATACCTACGCCGGTGTCTTTAACTTCAATCAGCACGTGGCTTCCTTCGTTGCGCGCGCGGATTGTTAGCCGTCCGCCAATGGCCATCGCGTCTATAGCGTTTGCCGCCAGCGCGATTACGGCCTGCTGCAACTGACTGGCATCGCCCGACACCGGCGCGAGGTCGTCGGGCGTCTCAATCCGGATCTGGATGGCATTGCCGCGTTGCTGGTGAGATAACAAACGCGACGCTGACGCAATTACATCAGTCACGTGGACCGGCTCATGTTGCGCGGCCCGTGTGCGACTGAAATCAAGCAGTCCATTCGTGATTGACTTGCAACGAAAGGCTTCGCCGCGAATCAATCCCAGGTACTCGCGCAGATCGTCCACGGCTGACGACCCGTCGAACGCGCCTTCCTGCAGACGCGACTCGAGCGCCTCGGCGCAGGCCGAAATTGTGGCCAGCGGATTATTTATTTCATGCACGACTCCCGCGGCGAGCCGGCCTACGGCGGCCAGCTTCTCGGCGCGGGCAACGGCGCGGTTCGCTTCGACGCGGTCCGTAATCTCCTCGCCGAGCGTGATCACGTGGCTCACTTTATCTCCACCGCCGACCCACATCGGAATCTTGCTTACCAGCCAGTGTCTAACTTCGCCGTTTGCGGTCTTAGTTTCCTGCTCGATTCGTTCAATCTCGCCCGTCTCGAAGACGCGCGCAAACTCGTGTTCGAGCACGTCGCGCCGCTGCCGCGTCAGGATTTCGAAAATGTTTTTCCCGATTACCGAACCGCGCGGAATGCCAAGTTCGCCCAACTCGCGATTACGGTTCCAGGCAACGATCCGGTAATCGTGGTCGATTGCATAAAGCGAAAGCGGCAGGCTGTCGATGATGGCTTCGGTGAAAAGACGTTGCGCTTCGGCTTCGGCGGTTCTTTGATCGACTTCTTTCGCCAGACTCGCGGTCGCGTCGCGCGCGGCGAGATAGAGCGATGAGATATGCGCGGCCAGCGCCGCTTGCTGGGCCGCGGCATCGACCAGCCGGCATTCTGTTTCGCCGCAATCCTCACGCTGGTCGAACGCGACGATGAGCGCGCCCTTCGTTCGACCGCCAAACTGCAGCGGAGCCGCGTACTCGACCTTGTGCGCTGCATCGCGCAGAAAGAACTTGTCCGGCTCACTCAAAATCAGCGCGGTGGTTGCATTGTGACTAGCGAGCCACTCACTCAGCCGATCGAGCTGCAACAGCGAAATCCCTTCCGCGCTGCCTTCACGATCGAACACACAGCCGGCGCGCACGCCTTCGCGCAGATCGACAAACGCTGCACAGAGAACCGCGCCAGTGCCTTCGTAGGTCGAGCCGGCCACGCGTCGTACCAGTTGATCCGGTTCTAGCGCTCGCAACAAACCGCGGCCCAGATCGGCCAAAAATCGCAGCTCGCGATTGCTGCCAATCAATTCCCATTCGCGTTGGGCCGATTTCAGGTGCGAGTTGACGCGCGAAAGTAATTCGCCTGGGGTTGATGGCTTCGTAATGTAATCGTCGGCGCCGGCGGCAAACGCTTCGACTTTGCGATTCTCATCGTCGCTCGCCGAAAACACTACGATTGGAAGTTTGCTCGTCGCCGGTTGAGCGCGCAGCAAACGACAAAGCGCGAGGCCGTCCACGTCCGGCATTTCGAGATCGAGCACTACGAGATCGCAAGTCTCCTCGCCGAGCAGCCGCAGCGCTGACGGCGCATCATCCACGTCGAAAACGCGATAGCCTGCGTCGCCGAAGATCTGGCGCAGCTTCTTTCGCGCGCGCGCATCATCGTCAACGATCAGTAATGTTGCAGCGTTAGTAATTGTGCTGGCTGGAGCGGACATGCTTTCAATCCCGGTCGCAGATCATCAGGATAGATCCTGCAAAAGATTGAAAGCGATGAGACAGGGAATGTCAAGATGTTGAAACTCGCCAGTGGGGAGATCGGACTTCGAGTGAGGCGGCGGGTAACGTAAGGTGGCCCGCAGTCAATCACGGTGCACTAGCCCGACCGTGAGGAAGGGGCTCAGTCTCTGTGCGCCGTTAATAGTGAGCCCTCCCTCACGGTCGGGCTAGTGCACCGTTTTGCGTACTCAATTCACGGACACGGAAGCAAGCTGGCCTTCTGCGGTCTCTGAAATGACGTCTTGCGTCTGTGCTGAATGGCCATTGCCGTCGAGCTTGTGAGTTGACTTGACGCGGTACATTGCCTGGTCGGCGGTAATAAGAAGTTGATCGAGCGTCTCGCCGTCAGCCCCAAACGTGGCCGTGCCAACGCTGATGCCCACCCGCGCGCGCTTATCGCCGCGAACGTGCATGGAGAACCGCGTTACGGCGTTTTCGATGCGGTCGCGCAACTCTTCGACCTGAGTACCTACCAGCTCCTGCACAATCGCGACGAATTCGTCGCCCGCGTAACGCGCGAGGAAATCGTATTCGCGCAGTTGCTCCTGAATGATGCGCGCTATCTCGCGCAACATCTTGTCGCCGACCTGATGACCGTAGGTATCGTTCACCAACTTGAAGTCATCGAGGTCGAGCATCACCACCTGAAACGGCCGTCCGGTGCGGCGCGCGCGCGCAGCCTCCTGCTCAAAGCGCAGCGACATGTAGCGCGGATTGGGTAATCCGGTTAGCGGGTCCGTCAGCGCATTGGACTGCGCCTGCGCGTGATGCATGGCATTGGCCAGCGCATCGGACGCCAAACTCGTTACGGTTTCCAGCAGACGCATGTGGTCGTCGGTGTATTTGTCGAGCACGGTCGAATAGATCGAGAGCGCGCCGATCAAACAGTCGTCTCTGAACAGCGGCAACGATGCCATCGAGACGTATTGCGCGCCCGGCGGCAATTCAACTTCGACGAAGTCCAGGCTCGGAGGAAGCTCGTTTATGGGAGTCCGGTTGGCGAGCGCGAATCCGGTTACGCCTTCGCCCGGGGCGATGCATCTTCCTCGCAGCGCTTCCGCGTTTCTGCCGACTACGTGCGCCGCAGTCGCATAGCCTTTCACCTCGTCAAACAAGTAGACAGCGCAAGTATCGAAGGGAACAACGTGGCCGACTTTATCCACGAGAATCGCGAGCGTGTCATCAACTTCGAGCGAAGCGCCAAACGTGCGCGCGATCTCGTAAAGCGCGTAGGCCTCCCGGTGCGCACTCTTGATTTGATCGTAAGCCATGTAGCAACCGCGCTCTCTGGTTTGCGCCAGATCGACTTCGGCCAGCTTGAGCGGCTCACGCCATCCGTTCTCAGGCGCCTGCGGTTGCAATCCGAGCGCGGTAATCTCAGATTCGAAGCGCGGCAGGTGTTTGATAAACTGCTCGACAACTTCTGGATCGAAATGCGTGCCGGAGCCACGCCGCAGCAGCGCGATCGATTCGTCGCGTGTCATGCCACCGCGGAAGGGCCGGTCTTCGCGCACCGAGTCAAAACAATCGACCGCCGAAAAGATGCGCGCCGTGATCGGAATTTGTTCGCCCTTCAGCCCGTCGGGATAACCTTTTCCATCCCACTGTTCATGATGGTGCCGGACGATGGGAACAACCGGATACGGAAAATCAACGCGACCGAGAATTTGTGCGCCCACGGTCGTATGGATCTTCATCTTGTCGAATTCGGCAGGCGTTAACCTTCCGGGCTTATTCAGGATGTGGGCCGGAATGGCCAGTTTGCCGATGTCATGGAGCAGCGCGCCGGCTTTCAACGCGGCAATTTCTGTTTCCGCAAGACCAAAAACTTCGCCCAGGCCCATCGCGTAGAGCTGAACGCGCCGCACGTGACAATGCGTTGTCTGATCCTTTGCGTCGATCGCCGTCGCCAGCGCTTCGGCGGTTGCCAGATGCAATCGGCTCGCACTCTCAGCTTCGCGGGTTTTGGCGCTCAATCGCCCGAGCAGAATTTTTCGCGCCGAATATGAGCTGGCCATCACCAGCAGTCCCGAGGCCAAAAGCTGAGCGCGCTGAGAGCCGCTAAGAGTCGGAAGCTGGTAAAGGGCCCAAACAACAACCACCAGGCCGGTTAGAATCAATGCGGACCAATAGAGTTTAGTCGATCGCTGGTAATCAGACATGTCGGGTATGGCCTTCACGCTTTTTGGTTTTCAAGTGCCTTCCGTAACACGATTACATCTTGCTGGCGCTCTGCATCGACCGAGCGGTGCTGATGGCCGGAAGTGAATGCTCCGGAGCAACTGGGGCACTCGCTTCCGGCAAAGGGGGACAAGAGCGACTAACCAGATCCAAAATCGCTTCTGGCTGTGGATCAAAATCTGCCCGGTGCTTCGCGGACGCTGACGCGAATTCACATTTCAAGAAACTGGGCGGCCCGGACTCCGTGCGGAGAGCCCGTGAAGCCCGAAGCTTCCTAGCCGCACTCAAGCTGTTTACAAGAAACGTGCCGCGACAAAGATCCGGAAGTCATGCCGGTTAAGTGTGAAAAAGTGGGCTTCCAACAAGCATCGAATCGCGCAGCGGATCCGAACCGCTCAAATTGAAAGGTCAACTTGATGGACGCCGGTCAGATTGGTTAATCAACGCATTGACAATACTGACTACTGCGATGCAACCTTCGATCTGACGCAGAACAGGTGAAGATCAGCGGTCTGATTACAGACTTGCGATTCGCACCTGCCGGTTGCTCAAGAGGTAGACGTTGCCGAAATCGATCAAGAGTTTAGAAACGCACGCGCCGGTCGGCTACATCGAATTGATCCGCGGGAACCGGCGCTTTCGCTACCTCTGGCTGGGCCAGGTCGTCAGTCAGATGGGCGATTGGTTCGACACGATCGCGCTCTACACGATCATTCTCAACCTGACGGGTTCGGGACGTAACGTGGGCTTGCTGATGGTGGCGCGCTTTGTTCCGAGTTTTGTTTTCGGACCGTTGTCGGGCGTGGTGGCCGACCGCTTCAGCCGGCGCACAATCATGATCGTCTCGGATCTGCTGCGCGCCATTGTGGTGCTCGGTTTTCTTTTTGTGCGACGGGCCGATCAACTTTGGATCATCTACGTCATCACGGTGCTGCAGCTGGCCTTCTCAACATTTTTCGAACCCGCCAGGACCGCCGCAATACCGTCGATTGTTTCTGATCGCGAGTTGGTTCCCGCCAATGCGATCTCTTCGGTGACCTGGTCGGCGATGCTGACTCTCGGTGCGGCAATCGGCGGCGTGGTTACGGGATTATTCGGCACCAACGTCGCGTTTGTGCTTGATTCGGCTTCGTTTCTCGCTTCGGCGGCGTTTATCGCCAGCATCCGTTTTCCCAAGCGAGTGCCGCGCGCGAAAACCAAGCTGACGATCGGCAAGGCACTCGGCATTACGGACACGATTGAAGGCGCGCGATACGTGAAGCATCGTCCGCGCGTGCTGGCATTGCTGTTAGTCAAGCCGGCGTGGGGATTGGGTGGAGGTATACTGACGCTGCTCGCGGTCTTCGGTGAGAAAGTGTTTCCGGTGGGCCGCAGTGCGGCAACGGGAATCGGTGTATTGTTTGCCGCGCGCGGAATCGGGACGGCGGTGGGACCAATTGTCGCGCGACGCATTGCGGGTGAGGGCCGGGTGCGCATGCAAACCTCGATCGGAATTGCGTTTCTGATCGGCGGGTTGTTTTATGTGGCTTTCGGCAGCGCTGCGAGTTTCATCTTCGCGCTCATCGTGCTCGGCATTGCGCACACGGGCGGCAGTATTCTATGGGTCTTTTCGACGGTGTTACTGCAACGCGGCGTTGAAGATCAATTTCGTGGCCGGGTCTTCGCGGCAGAACTGGCGCTGCTGACATTGACGATGGCCACGTCGAATTATCTTACCGGCGAGCTGCTGGATCGGTTTAAGCTTTCGCCGCGAATATTGACGATTGGCATCGGAACGTTCTTTCTGATCCCGGGCATCCTCTGGTTCGCAACCAGGCGTTGGTGGGACCGCGGAAAAGAGGAACAGGCGGAAAACGTCATTCCAGTTGATCGACAATTGGAAACCGAAGGTGCGTAAGAGAAAAACTGTACTTAGTACTTTGTTCTTTGCTCTTGGTTTTCTTTCGATGCGGTGACAGACTGGGATTTCAAAATTCAAAAGCAAGTACAAAGTTCAAAGGCCAAAGGTCAAAGATCAAAATCATTATGAAGATCAAAGTCGGAGTAATGGGCTCAGCGAGCGACCCGGTATCCGGAGCGGGCGACGTGCTGCGCGCAAAAGCCGCTGCACTGGGTCGCGTCATCGCGGCGCGCGACGTGGTATTGCTGACCGGCGCAACCACTGGACTGGTTTACGCCGTAGGCAAGGCAGCGCACGACGCCGGTGCTTTTCACGTCGGTGTCTCGCCGGCCGCCAACGAAGGCGAGCACGTTAAGCACTACGAACTCCCGACCGACGCCTGCGATGTTTTGATCTACACGGGCTTTGGCTTGAAGGGCCGCAACGTCGTGCTTGTTCGCTCGTGTGATATCGTGCTCTTCATCGGCGGCGCAATGGGTTCGTTGAACGAGTTCACGATTGCGCACGATGAAGGCAAAGTGCTTGGGTGTTTGACTGAAACCGGCGGTGTGGCTGACGAGGCTGAGTATCTGCTGCAAAAGTTTTCCAAGCCCACGGGCGCCCAGGTGCTGCTTAACACCGAACCCGAGCTGCTGCTGTCTGCCTGTCTTGAGACAATCAACCAGTAACTACGAATTTGGAGACGACGAATGGACCTGGGAATAAAAGATCGCGTGGCGCTGGTGGCCGCGGCGAGTAAAGGAATCGGATTTGCCGCCGCGCGAGAGTTGGCCCGCGAAGGCGCGCGCGTCTTTCTCTGCTCGCGCGACGCAGCGCGCGCGAGCGAAGCGGCGGCGAAGATTAGCACCGAAACCGGCGCCACGGTCGCAGGTCTGGCCGCCGACGTCACAGACGAGAAAGCCATCGAGCGTTTTGTCGAGCTGGCTCGCGCGCAGGCAGGGCGCATCGACATTTTGGTTACCAACGCCGGCGGGCCGCCCACTTCAACTTTTGCCGACGCGGATCTGGACATGTTTCGCAAAGCGTGGGAGTTGAACGGCCTCTCAGCGATTCGCCTGGCGAAGCTGGTGCTGCCCGAAATGCGCGCGCAAAAGTGGGGGCGCATCATCAACATCACCTCGGTCTCGGTCAAACAACCAATCGATGGCCTGCTGTTTTCTAATACTGTGCGCGCGGGATTGACCGGCTGGGCGAAAACGCTTTCGAATGAAGTCGCTGCCGACAATGTCACAGTGAACAATGTCGCGCCCGGCTATACTCTAACTGAACGACAAGACGAGTTGGCCGAAGCACGAGGCCGCGCGCTGGGCAAATCAAAGGAAGAGATGATCGAATTGTGGGCCGCGCAAGTCCCGATACGGCGGCTCGGCAGTCCCGAAGAAATCGGAGCCGCAATTGCTTTTCTCGCTTCCGAACGCGCGTCTTACATCACCGGCGTGACGCTGCAAGTCGACGGCGGTTGGGTGCGCAGTCTGCTATGAAGTCATTTCGGTTTTTCACTCGTAATATTCCCTAAGCGCACACCGGGGCGCTTATTGATCCCGGGCACGACGAATGTCGAATTCCTGCTCTGGATCGGCGTTCTGTTTTTGATTCTGCTTGTACCGGTCAGCCACCAGCTTGCTGCCCGCGTTTCGCCAGTTGTAAAAGTTCTGCAAGCTGGCAGCCAATTGCAGGCTGAAGTCCGTCGAGGAAGTCGGCTTGTCAGTATCGAAGCGTTCTGCGCATTTTATGTTCTGAAACCATCTCATCCACTCTTTAGTTCCTACCTGGGGTATTTGAGCCTTGTTAGGAAAAAACAGCGGACTCATGGGCGACTTGGCTGGAGCCTCGGCCGTCATGTGACAGCTCATACACGAACTTAGATAGTTGTCCGCGGGGCCGTTCAGACGACCGTTCCAACCCAGGTGCGTAGGCGGCAATTCAGCCTCGTCGGGATTGATGATTGTCTCCTTGAGGTTTGGATTCCGGCGAGTGATCGCAGGGACCGGATTTGTGAATTCGCCCCAGGTGCCATCATTAAGCTCTGGATCGTTACCCCACTGGATGCCGAGCGGCACCAGGTTCTTCCACTTGTTTTTGTGGTTGGTATTGCCATTGTACTGGTAGTTTCCGAAGACCCAGCCATTGGGGGCGCGATCATCGCGCACCATCAGGTCCATTTGCACCAACGCCAGATCCTTAAACACTCGATTTGACGAGGCGTAGTTCTCGGTGACGTAAGCCTTCCACAGCAGCGGATTTGTCAGCGACGGAATCTGATCGGTCGGTACATCCGTGAATAAGACTTTCATGACGACCGTACCAACGGGAAAACGGATGTTCTTCGGATCAGGGTGTTCCTTGTCTGCCCAGACCTTTCCGATGGTGTATCCGCCGAAGATATTGTAGAGCCCGACCGCGTACATCTGCCCGCCCGTGAATGTCTGACTGATCGCCAACTGTTGCGGCTGTAC
The DNA here is from genome assembly GCA_041492185.1 of Pyrinomonadaceae bacterium. GTDB lineage: Bacteria > Acidobacteriota > Blastocatellia > Pyrinomonadales > Pyrinomonadaceae > JAOAPY01. The sequence continues at coordinate 12,615 of JBGPWL010000041.1, forward strand.
CGGGGCTTCCTTGGTCAGCCCGTGGACGCCTTCCCGACCCTTCGAGGTGTAGTGCTGCCAGGGAACGTGGAACCAGGTTGGGTTTGCGCGCAAGGCGGCGTCAAAGTCGTTAGCGACATCTCCACCCTGTACGTTGTCTTTGAAGCAGTAGTCCTGAGCAGCCAAAAGGTACTCGCGCCAGTGCTCTTTGAAATCGATCTTCAGGAACTCCGGCCGTTGCGACGCGCCCGGCTCCGTCTTGGGATACTTCTGACTGAGCGTGAACACCCGTCCTTTGTATTCGGTTGGGGGAGGCAGAAAGCCAAAGTCCGGATAATGCTGGTCGACGTATGGCTTATCATCTTCACCTGCCGCCGCGCTCCAGCGAACGCCGGCAGCGAAGACGACACACAGGCAAAGTAAGCCCATAGCGACGGCGATCCAGCGAAGAAGACGTGACGAAGTGTTTGTTCGATGATTCATGGAAGTTTCTCACTTTCGTGGTTAGTGTTTAGTTGGTGGACGGCTTCGACGGACCCAAACCCGATTCAGCTCCGTTGCCCGTGATCACACCTCATCGCTCAAAAAAGGTGGCGGGCCTGCTTGATTGCGGCTACGCTCTGACCTGCTTGTTTCTGTTTCAGGCTGACTGTCCGACAATGCCAATTACTTCATCAATGAGAGTAAACTGAAATACAAACAAACATTGCTAGGAGTGGTGTGCGGACTTTACCACCAAGGGCTCCACGACACAAGCTTCTTCCGCCATTATCCAGTCGCTCAGAAAACGCCCGAATAGTTTTGAAACCGGCGGTCGCTTTCTCTCCTGTCTTAGGTTGGTCTTTACTTCAAGTTGGTAAAGCTGGTTTGTGGTTGGGTTCGATACCAAAATGTCCACGTTTTTTGTCCGGCCTAAAGTCATGTTGGCATCGTAGCCCCAAAGAGCGCGCCGTGATAATGCTGCGAATTCTCCCGCGAGAGAGACGGAGTTGGGTGAGATTCTAGTTTTTTCCTTTGGTCCGTTCATAATGTTTGCTTGATCCCGCCTCTGCCCTTGTGAGCGGTTGCTCCAAAACCAGCCAGCCGATTTGCTTATGTCCTAAATTCTCCACTGGTGGAAAGTAGTCAAGATCACCGGTCGTTACCTTTACCGACTCAGTCATCGCCTTGCCCCTGAAGGAAAGCGGCCCCATTACTTCCGCTTTGCCAATAGTGATGTTGAGCAAAGACTCGTTCCTTATCTCAAGGCACATCATCACGAAACGGTCATCTGCGAGTTTCAAGGTACCCGGTAGAATTCTTTTTACGACAACATGATTCTGTATGTTTTCTGCCTGCGTGATAGCAAGCTTGACTAGCCATGCCTGACGACTCAGTTGATCCTCGCACTTGTGCCACTCGGCTGCCGTTATGTCTTGTTGAGCCTTTGCGTGAGAGGCTTCGCGACGAGCTTCTGCGGCGTCGCTCTTGGATTGCGCCATCTCTATCTTGATTCTCTCTCCTTCCTGTTCCGCCTTGCCTCTAGCCGAATTCATTGCGGCCAAGTCCCCGCACAGAGTCTTATTTTCCTGGGTCAGTTCCTTAAGTTGCGTTTTGAGTTTGCGGCCAGATCTACGGCCTCCTACGAGATTTAGTATCGTAGTGATAACTAAGATAATCCCCAAGACAATTGGAGGCCCCCACCCGTAGCCACTCATGAGGGCACCTCTTTCAACCGTAGGGGCTTTTGCGGGGTCTGGATAGAGCCGCGACCACACCATGAGGGCGAGCATGGCGACGGCAACAATAACCCCGGCCATAGTAAGATAAAATGTCCCAGTGCTAGCTCTATTATGCTCCATGCCCGCAAGCCTACTCGTTCACGTAAACTCGCGTCAAAGAATTGATGCCGGAGCCAGCAACACAGATTTACAGCACTACCCCGCCATGATTGTGCCGATGATCTCACCCTCAATGTTTGTCTCAAATAATATTGACGGGATAGACTCTGCCGACAGGAATTCCGCAGATGAGCATCAACCCAGACACCCCCAACGACGTCATGATAACGGTCACACACACGACTGTTACTCTTACCGCCGGCCAATTGGACGATCCGGCATGGAACCAGGCGCAGTCTGTCCTGATTGATCGGTACTGGTCCGGTGAAGTTGCTCCTGACGGACGCCACGCGAAAGCAAGAATACTCTGGTCGGATGAAGCACTTTGCGTTCGCTACTCATGCAACCAGGCGGAGCCCCTCGTAATCAATTCCACGCCGCAAAGCGAAAAGAAAACCATCGGGCTATGGGATCGCGATGTCTGCGAGATCTTCATCGCGCCCACCGAAGACGCGCCTGAAAACTATTTTGAGTTTGAAGCTGCGCCGACCGGCGAGTGGCTCGATCTGGGAATTCACTTCGCGGCAGGCAAGCGCGAGACTGATTGGGAGTTTGATTCGGGCATGACCGTAGCAACTCGAAGGGAAACCGATCGTGTGGTTATCGCGATGAGAATTCCGTGGGGACCGTCGATTCCAAAGCCGCAGCACGGCGATCGCTGGCGTGCGAATCTTTTTCGCTGCGTCGGCCGTGGCGACACGCGCGGTTATCTCGCCTGGCAACCAACGCGCACTCCTGAACCAAATTTTCACGTGCCATCGGCGTTCGGTTGGTTGCGCTTCGACTGACTCATTATTTTCTGGCAAGACTGAGGTATTCTTCATAGCACGAACGATCCGGCTCGCTCATTTCCTCAATGTTAACGCCGATCAAATATCCAGTTTCATCCTGATCTTCGTCGAGCCGCTCATAACGCACGGACACAACTCGCATTTCAACCGGCGCAGTTGGCAGCTCCAGTTTTATCAGCAGCTTTTGCGATCCGCCCGCCAGATAATGATCTTGTATGCGAATGGCGGGCACCACGGCCGAAAGGCCGGCACTGCTGAGATCGAGACTATGGCCGTCCATCGATGGCAGCCGCGAGCCATTCACGCGCGCGCTTCTCAATAAGTAAACGGTGAGCGGCAGGCGAACCTGTCGCCGCTTCGCCCAGCGACGGTCGGCAATGAACCCCCGCAAACGCGCCATGATCGAGCGGACTAGTTCCGGCATACTGCCTCACACTTCGCGAAGAACAAAATTCAAGTGACAAAAAGGGCAAGTCGGGGAAATGAGGGGGACAATCTCATTCTAGATAATCGAAGCGCACAGGCGCAAGAGAAATGTCAGGCGTTTTTTCGTGTGGCTTCGTGGATCGTCCGCTGGCATGCCCGAGAAACGATCCACGAAATTACACGAACCGAATACGAAGAAACACGAACTGACGAGGATTTACATCCCAGCCTGTCGATAATCGCTGAGTGAAAGTAAAGAACTACGCGTTACAGCACGCTAACGGGGCAAAGTTACGGTGATAGCTTTATTGTCGCCGGGCTGGATCTTGATGTGCGGTGCGGTGCCGGCGTGCGCGCGCACGAATTCGATAAAGGAGGACTGCGAATCTTCGGGACTCGGGACTATCACGAGATACTCGCCGGGCGCGCCGGCAAAATGGAGCGCGCCTTTCGCGTCCGAAGTGTCTGAGAACACAGCGTCCGCCGAATACCATGCTGACGGTTCAGCGGGAACGATAACCGCATTTTTGCGCGCGATTGGCCTTCCCTCGTGGTCGAGTAAATATACGTCCGCTTTGGCAACGTCCGCCGCAATGACTATGCGCACGTTCTGAACCGACTCGCCTTCCTTGATCGTGAGTGGCTCCTTCATTAAATCGCGACCATTAAGAGTGATTGACTTGACGTAGTATTGCTTTCCCGTTTCTTGACGATTGTAAACTGAGGCGCCCAAATGAACTTTTCCTGCTTCCAACCCTTGAAGGTTGAATTGACCGCCGCTGTAGCTGTACGCATTACTACGATCGTCGGGCGGCTTTCCATTTTCATACGTACAACCCACGCCAACATAGAGACCTTCCGGCAACTGCGGCAAATCAACTGTGCCAGAGATACTGGCTCCTTCGGCCAGTTCGGTTGCCAGGCCGAGCACATCCTGGCCCGTAACAGTTACCTCCGTTTGCTTTGCGACAAAATGCCTTTTAGGTTTTTCTTTTCGCTGCTGCGGATTTGCTTCATCAGGGTCTGCCGGTGGCTCACCTTCAATTCCGTCGACGGGAATGTCGGACGGGGGTTGTATCTTCAAGGTAAAGGTTCCATCAGAGACACCATCCAAACTCCATTGCCCACGTTCGTCTGTTGAAATCTGCTGCGTTCCCTGAAGAAACCATCCTTCCTGATCGCGACTCGTTATAGTAATAGTTGCACCGGGTAACGGGCGGCCATCAAGATGTGCGGTAATAGTTCCGCCAATAGTATGCGTCGAAAGGTCGGGAATAGTAATGTCGATGTCCCTGAGATCTCCACCGGCTTCAACTTTTACGGTTGCAGCGTCCTGTAACTTTCCGGTAGCTCCGTAGAAATAGGTTGAAAGCGAATCGCTGGTGAAGAAGTCTTCTCCCGAATAACGGCTATATGAACGGTCGGGCGCTGTGTGAGTCTCAACGACCGCCACCAGGTACTCGCCCGGCGGCAGTCCAAAAATTCTATACTTGCCACGATCGTCGGTCGCCAAAGAAAACAGTGTCGAAGGACTGATGCCACTGATAATGCGGGTGGTTTCCTTACCCGATCGCCTAACGACACTAATTTGCGCGTTGACGACCGGATCACCGTCCTGATACTTAATGCTGCCGGAGATCGAGCCGCCGCGTTTGGCTCGCACTTTGACCTCCACGGTGTTGGTGCCGTCTGTTTCGACTTCGGTGAAGTTCGCTTTGATGTCTTTTTCACTCCAGCTATCGGGTCCATGTTCGCCCAGCTTCATGAAGGCCATCGGCGTGATGAGCCCCGGCGCTTCGACCCAAACGACATAGTGGCCGGCGGGAACGTCTCTAATCACGAAGCTGCCGTCCCGACCTGTTGCCGAACTGTGGTCGCGACCGCGTTCGCTCGGTCCTTGAATGAGGCGGACAACAGCGCGTCGTACCGGTCGGTCCGTGTCATCGTAAACAACGCGGCCCTTCACGATTGATTTGGCGATCGGTTCCTGCTTGTCAGTCGGGCTCTGAGCAAAGGTCATCGTCGCGGAGCAGCAACAAAATAGCGCAACACCCAGGAGTGTTGAATAGCGGTGAGCGAGTCGAAGAGTATTCATATTTCACCTCGTTCGAACTTCAAGACGGCCATGCCGCCATCGCTGAGGGCAAAATGACTGCCGCACAAGGTTCAGCAACACAAAGACGCCGGTGCGCTAACATTTGTTCCGCTCGCGGGTAAATTGATCGTAAGGATCGCATCGGTCGTCCTGACGCAGTTATTGTACATCGGTGTGATAATTTCTGCGCCGTCGACAATTCTAATTCGGTCGCGGATTGAGTGGCTGACCTTTCAGGTCGCCGCTTCGCACGCCCTCCTGGTCCATGAAAAACGACAGTCTTCCGGTGCGGCCATACTGGGCCGGTTCAGCGCCGACAGTGAAACTCTTGGCGTCCTTCGCCAGCGTGATGTGAATGCGATAGCCGGTTGAGTCAGTTCCCTCCAGATCCTTCGGCAGCAAACCGGCGGCGATTAGCGTCGTCATGTCGGCGAAAACACCGGCGTGCTGCTGAGCATAGGCCAGTTGCGCCAGGTTGATGCGTTTGAAGACTTCCTGCACTTCGCTGTGGTGCGTGTCGATGCGCGCGTTGAAGAAAAACTGTTTGCCGGCTTTCGTTACTACGTCCTGGTTCTCTTTGTCGCCGATGATCCAAACACCGTTGACGCGCATCAACATGACTGGTTCCGGTTGCGCCGCTGGATCGTCCCCAGTTGGCACTTTCACAAAGACGGTGGCGATGTCGCCGCTCGTCTGCTCGCCGCTGACTTCAATCTTGTCCGGGATCGCCAACGCCATCTTTTCAAAATCAGGACGCAGATCTTCAAACTCTTCCGGCTTCAATGCATCAACCGCCGGTTTGTAAATCGATAGATCGAACGCCTCACGAAAATGCTTCTCGCGCATCGCCTTGTAGAATTCGCGCACCGTGTCCGACGGCGAGCGCGGCGCGTTCTGAGCAGTGGCGCTGGAAAAGCTCGCCGAAACAAACAGCAGAACCCCGAGAAGCAGAGCCAGCGCGCGCGTGACACGAAACAAATCCAATTGAACCATTACTTCCCTTTCGCCTTTACGGAATTCGAGGCGCGCCCGTTATTTTATCGCACGCGCCTCAACCCTTATAGAAGCTTCTTATTCCAAAAACGTTGCTAAGCGACCTAGCCGCTCCTTCCGGCGCCATTGTTGCTTCTCAGAATAACTTCGCGCCCCACCAGATACAGCAAGAGCATCAGGACCAGAAACGGAATCATCGACAAGAAATCGGCGCTGGGATGGGTCAACCTGCTGATGAAGGACCCGCTACCTGGCCCGAAGATCTTCTTGAAGAATTCGGTATTCCCCACATTACCGAAGAAGGGATTCTTGTCAGTCGCCCACACCTCGATTTTCCTGTTGAATTTTGCCAAACCTTCCCGGGGCACACCTTGCAAGATCGCAATCACGATGGCAGCAAGCGCGCCGCCGGCAATGTATCCGGAAGCCATCAGCACACCGGGGCTCTTGTCAGTCTCCGCGGTCAATTGATCTTCAGTAAGCTTCTTGTGCTTCAATTTGCCGCGCAGATATTTATCAACCAACCAGCGAATCATGCCGCCGATAAAGATCGGACTGGAAGACGACAGCGGCAGATAGACGCCGACCGCAAACGCCAGCGAAGGAATGCCACTCATCTCCAGCACGATGGCAATCATCACACCCAACAGCACCAGGCCCCAGGGCAACTGACGATTCAAAATTCCTTTGATGATGTAAGACATCAACGTTGCTTTAGGGGCGTCATACTTAGTTACCGCTGATCCGTCGGGCCTGACTTTATGGATGCCGTTAATTCCCGGATCAGCGAGATAGACGGGAACGCCCTGCTTAGTTACCAGGTACCGTCCTGCCGGCCCACCTTCGGTATCGGTCTTGTGCCACGGTTTGTACATCCCGGTATCCGTATTGGCTTGCGGTCCCTTCAGTTTCTCCTCGCGACCGGCCAGAGAGGGATCAACCTTAAGCGAAGCGGGGAAATTCTCTGCCACTTTGTAGACAACCTTGCCCGTGTCGTCGACCAGATACTCGCCGGGATCCAGTCCGGCAACCGCCGCCGCTCCAGCTTCGTTCTTCAATACTTTGTAGTTGCCCGGCGTTGATGGTTTGATTGGATCGGAGAAGGCGGGCAACGAACTCGCCTTCTTTGGATCGAGCACCACGCTTTTTGTCGCCGGCTCGAAGCTGAGGCGAGGCACATAAACCGTAGCCGAATCGTTCAGCACCAAGAGAATTGGCCCCAGGATCAGCGCCGAAGCAAATGCCCCGACCAAGATCGCGATCTGTTGTAGCCTCGGAGTTGATCCAATAAGAAATCCCGTCTTCAGATCCTGTGATGTGGTGCCGCCGTTCGAAGACGCGATGCAAACGATGCCACCGATGGAAAGCGCCGTTATGTAATAGCTTGGACCAGTCCACCCGATAATCAGAAATATCAAACAGGTAAGGAGCAGCGTCGCCACCGTCATGCCGGAAATCGGATTTGAAGACGAACCGATCTCTCCAGTCAAGCGCGATGAAACTGTGACGAACAAGAAACCAAACGCGACGATCAGAATCGCGCCGATGATGTTCCAGCGCAGGTTCAACTGCGGAAAGACCATGATCAAGCCTAGCAGCGCGATGATGCCGCCGATGACAAACTTCATCGAGAGATCCTGATCGGTTCGCGGCGCGCCGGCGGTTGCGGCCTGGCCACCGCGAAGATCGGCAAGACCGCCCTTCAATCCGCTCCAGATTGTGGGCAACGATCGAAACAGGCTGATGATGCCACCCGCGGCAACAGCGCCCGCGCCAATGTAAAGCACGTAGGCGCCACGAATCTGACTGGGGCTCATCTCGCTGATGGGCACCGTTCCGGGAGGTAGAGCAGTGGTCATTCCTGAGCCGAAGAATTTGATCGCGGGAATCAAAACCAGGTAGGCGAGGACGCCTCCGGCGCACATGATCGACGCGATGCGTGGACCGATAATGTATCCGACGCCCAGCAGCGCCGGAGAGATTTCCGCCGAAATCGAACCAGCTTTGAATGGGGCGCCAAAAACTTTCTCAGGCGTATCTTTCCAACCTTTGAATGCGGCCATCAAAACCTGATAGAGAAAACCGACGCCCAGGCCGGCGAAGATTGTTTTTGCTCCTGTTTGCGCAGTTTCATCGGCCGCGCTCGCGTGAAGCGCGGATCCTTTTGCCGCAGCCGCGCGCGATTCGTCTGAAGCGCCGGCTTTCAAAACTTCCGCGCACGCCGTGCCTTCCGGATATTTCAAGTAACCATGTTGCGCCACGATCAGCGCGCGGCGCAGCGGAATCATCATCAGAATTCCGAGCAGACCACCGAGCATTGCCACGAGCATCACGCGGGTGAACTCGAGATCCAATCCCAAAATCATGATCGCCGGCATCGTTACGCCAACGCCGAAGGCGATCGATTCGCCGGCCGAGCCCGCCGTTTGCACAATGTTGTTTTCGAGAATCGTCGCGTCCCGCAAACCAAACTTTGAGAGAATGCGGAAAACAGTGATCGAAATAACAGCGACGGGAATCGAGGCACTTACGGTCAACCCAACCTTCAGCACCAGATAAAGCGACGAAGCGCCAAATACCATCCCGAGCAGCGTGCCGACAATCAGCGGCAGCGGCGTTAGCTCTCGCAGCCGGACTCCGGCCGGTATGTATGGCCTGAAACTCGCGAGATATGGATTGTCCGACTTGATGCCAACATCGTGAAACTCGTTGGCGCCGACGCTTTCAGAAGACATCTTCCGTTGACCTCCGATAGATTTTCTATACCGAGGAGAGCGCGGGGTTCTAAGACGCCGCTACTTTACACGGGCACGCAGCGCCAGAGCAAGCAGGAATCGCGCTGGGAGCGCGGACATCCTGTCCGCATGAGCGCGCAGCGCGAACAATACTTTCCTAAGATTCAACTACCGCGAAAACCTTTAGTCTTCACCGACTTTCTATTAAACTTCGCACCGGTCTCGTTGCGACAACCTAACCGAAAGGAAATACTCAATGCGCGCGCGCACGCTTGCTGTCATTCTTTTAACAACGCTCCTCTTACCCTTTCCGTCCTTTGAGCCGGCAAGCGCGAGGCATTACAAGTTTACCGTCGCTGCCGCCGATGCCGCTCAGATCCCCGCGCCGGAGGACGTGCTTGGGTTTCGTCCCGGCGACGATCGCAAACTCGCAAGCTGGGCCAAGGTCGTCGAATATTTTCAAAAACTTGCTGTCGCGAGCGATCGAGTGAAGTTTGAGGAGATTGGCAAGTCAACGATGGGCGCGCCGTTTGTTTACGCGACCATCAGCGCCCCTGAGAATCTGAAGAGGCTTGATGAATTCAAAGAGATTCAACGGCAACTCGCCGACCCGCGTATTCTCGGTTCGCCTGCGAATTCCACGCTAGCCGATCGCAAAGCTCAGGCTTTGATCGCGCGCGGCAAAACGATTGTCGCTATCACCTGCGGGATTCACTCAACCGAAGTCGGCTCGTATCTCTCCAGCATGCTGATCGCTCATCGATTGGCGTCATCAAACGAACCGGAGATTCAGGAGATTCTTCGCAACACGATCATCCTACTCGTGCCTTCGACGAATCCCGATGGCGTGGACATCGTCAACAACTGGTACCAGAAAACTTTGGGCACGCCTTACGAAGGCACGGATCCACCGGAGCTTTATCACAAGTACACCGGCCACGACGACAATCGTGACTGGTACGCGTTCACGCAGGTCGAAACGCAACTGGTCGTCGACAAGATTCTCAACGTCTGGCATCCGCAAATCGTCCATGACATACATCAGCAAGGGGCGTTTGGTTCGCGTCTGTTTCTGCCGCCGTACATGCAGCCGGTCGAGCCGAACGTGCCGAAACAGATCGTCGAAGGCTACACCGAACTCGGAAACTACATCGCGAAAGAGATGCGCGCCGAAGGGTTCAAAGGCATCACGACTAATTCGACTTACGATGCCTGGTCACCGTCACGCGCCTATTCGCATTATCACGGTGGCGTACGCATTCTTTCCGAAACAGCATCATGCAGACTCGCGACACCGATCACCGTGAAGTTCGATCAACTTCGTCCCGGCGAAGGCTACGATCCACGCAAGGACGCGCCGAACTTCGGTCCCGTCTGGCAAGGCGGCGAGTGGCACCTCCGCGACATCACGAAGCACATGACCACCGCTGCTTTCTTCTTGCTGAAGCACGCGGCGCAAAATCGCGAGCATTGGTTGCAAAGGTTTTACGAGATTGAGAAGGAGGCGGTGCGGCCAAGGAAACCTGGTGAGTTGTGGGGCTTCAGAATCAATTCAGCTTCAAACTGGACTAGTTACTATCTCGAAGAAACACTGAAACGCGCTGGCCTCGAAGTGATCTATACAAAGCGCAAGCCGATTGTTAAGAACCCCCGTTCACTAAAGCTTTGGGCAGCGCAGGAAGCGATCGTGCGAATGGATCAACCCTACGGTGGGTTCGCGAAAGCTCTTTTGGAATTACAACGTTATCCAGATTTGCGCAACTCGTCGGGGCAACCAATCCAGCCTTACGATGTAACCGCGCACACTTTGCCGCTGCTGATGAATGTTCAGGTTGAACCGCTTTTTCATTCAATCAAATACGAAGCGGTAGCTGTCGAACCGACTGAGTTCATGTGGGGGAAAAGACTAGGGGTCGGCACCAACATCGCCATTTATAAATCGTACGTAGCTTCGATTGATGAAGGTTGGACACGCTGGGCGATTAGTCATGACGCAAACTTTCTTTACGATATTGTAAGGGGCGAAGACGAGTCAGAGAATCGAACTCTCAGTGTCAATTTACATTCGCTGGAGGACAAAGAGACGCGGAAAGGAAATCTAATCGCCAAATACACAGCCATCATTATTCCTGACCAATTGCCGCGCACCATTCTCAATGGTTACCGCGCGGGCACGATGCCGCCCGAATACACCGGCGGTCTTGGAGCAGAAGGCGTGAGGGCTTTGCGCGAGTTTGTCGAAGCTGGCGGCAAGCTCGTCTGTCTTAATCGCGCTTCGGATTTTGCGATCGAGCAGTTCAAACTTCCATTACGTGACGTGGTTGACGGTTTACCGCGCTCAGAGTTCTACGCACCCGGCTCGATTTTGCGTATCGAGCTGGACAGAACGAACCCGATAACAAATGACATGAGCCAAGTCTCTCGAGTTGGTTATGATAAGGAAGAGATGGAATGGCGCTTCGAAAAGCTGCCGCCAGAATCGATCGCCTGGGTTGAGAACTCGCCGGTGTTTGAAGTGACTGCTGGGAGCGCGCTCCCGGCAGTCAAAGTCATCGCGCGGTATCCGAAGGACAAAGATCCGCTGCTTTCCGGTTGGCTGCTCGGCGGCGACCGGATCAAAGGCAAAGCCGCACTCGTCGAAGTCACGATTGGCAAAGGACGAATAATTCTTTTCGGCTTTCGCCCGCAATACCGCGGTCAATCGCTGGCGACGTATCCGTTGTTCTTCAACGCGATCAGCGGAAAATGAGGTTGGCGATACGCATCAACGAGCTCCGAAGGAGCGGCAGATAGTAGCCCCGGGCGTAAGCCCGGGGATCAGTCGAAGAAGAGTCTCGGAGCCCCGAAGGGGCGGCACAAACAGTGTCTTGTTTGCGATGTACAATAGAATTTCTGTCGCCCTCTTCGAGGGCTGAAAAACATTAACAACTCGTAACCCCGGGCTCACGCCCGGGGCTACTATCTGCCGCTCCTTCGGAGCTGGTTGAATTGAATTCTCCGTACCCAGGTAACTACAAATGAAAAACACGACTCGCACCATCTTACGCATTAACGTCGTCGCGATCTTTGCTCTTCTCTGCGCCGTTACGCTCCGCGCACAGACGCCACAACCAACGCCAAATCCCGCCGATCAGTTTGACAAGAATACAACCATGATCACGATGCGCGATGGCGCGCGGCTCTACACGGAATATTTCATTCCGAAAAACGTCACCGCGCCGCTGCCGATAATCTTCATGCGCACGCCGTATGGCATCGCGGGTTGGTTCGAACGCGGCGCGGGCGGTTTTCTGAAAGAGCTGGTGGACGAAGGTTACATCTTCGCGTTCCAGGACATTCGCGGTCGCTACAAGTCAGAGGGCAAGTTCGTCATGCAGCGCGAGCCGCGCAACACGAGCGACGCAAAGTCAATCGACGAAGGCACGGACACGTACGACACGATCGATTGGCTGATCAAAAACGTGCCGCACAACAACGATCGCGTCGGCATGTTTGGCACTTCATACGACGGCTGGCTCGTGGTGATGGCGTTGCTCGAACCGCATCCGGCGCTCAAGGCTGCGTGCGAGCAGGCCACGCCGGCGGACATGTTTCTCGGCGACGACTTTCATCACAACGGCGCGTTTCGCCTGAGCTATGGCTTCGAATACGCTTACGAGCTGGAGTCATCAAAGGAAAACGCGAACTTCAAATTTGATCGTTACGACACCTACGAGTGGTATCTGCGACTCGGCGCGCTCGCTAATGCCGACGCGAAATATTTTCACGGCAAGTTGCCGACCTGGAATAATTTTGTGAACCATCCAAACTACGACGAGTTCTGGAAACGCGAGGCGCTCGTTTATCAACTGAAGCCGCTTAAAATCCCCACGATGCACGTTGGCGGCTGGTGGGATCAGGAAGACTTTTACGGTCCGTTGAAAGCGTATGAGGTGCTGGAGAAAACTGATTCGAATCATCTCAACTACATCGTTGTCGGCCCGTGGAACCACGGCGGTTGGGAACGGCGCGACGGTGATAAGTTAGGCAATATCGATTTCGGCATGCCGGCCAGCAAGTATTTCCGGGAGAAGATTCGCGCGCCCTGGTTCGCACATTTTCTCAAAGACAAAGGCGACTGGAATCAGAAGGAGGCGATGACCTTTGAAACCGGTGTCAATCAGTGGATGAGTTACGATTCGTGGCCGCCGCGAAAAGAAGTGAATGAGCGCAATCTTTATTTCCGAAACGATGGACAACTCTCCTTCGATGCGCCTGCGCAAAATGGACCGCAGGAATTCGACAGCTACGTTTCCGATCCATCGCACCCGGTTCCCTACCGTTCGCGCCCGGTCGAACCGACTTACAATCCGGGAACGAATGGCGGTTCGCGCTGGTACACGTGGCTGTTGGAAGATCAGCGCTTCGTGCAAAACCGATCCGATGTGCTCACCTGGGAAACTGAAAGTTTGAACGATGACGTGACAGTGAGCGGCGACATCGTCGCGCACATTTTTGCGTCAACATCGGGCACTGATAGCGATTTTATTGTGAAGTTGATCGACGTCTATCCGGAAGAGTATCCGAAAGATCCAAAGATGGGCGGTTACGAACTAATGATTGCGGATGAGATCCTGCGTGGCCGATTTCGCAAGGGCTTCGAAAAACCTGAGCCGATCGTGGCTAATCATACAGACGAATACGCTGTAGACCTGCACACGAACGACCATCGCTTTCTGAAGGGACATCGGATCATGGTGCAGGTGCAGAGCACGTGGTTTCCCGTCTACGATCGCAACCCGCAGAAGTTTGTGCCAAATATTTTTGTGGCAAAGGATTCTGATTATCAATCGGCGACGCAGCGCATCTTTCGCTCGCGAAGTTTTCCGTCGCACATCACACTGCCGGTGAAGACAAAATAGAAAAGGCGGACAGGATGTCCGCGCTCCCAGCCTTATCGTTCAAGATACATCTGCGCGGCCATCTTGGTGAGTTTCCAAACTTTGGCCCATTCGATGCGGCGATTGCCGTTTCCGCGGCCGGTCAGTTTGTCAAATAGGAGCTTGCGAAATTGTTTGCCTTCGCGCCGCAGCATGAATTCTTTCGCGTATGGCTTGGCGGTTTCGAAGAAGCTGAATTCCGGATCGGTGACAATGCCGATGCCCTCCAGCGTCATCAGCGCGCGCATTATGTAAGTGAAATTCGCCGGCAGACGGAAGGGATATTCATACATCACTTCGGCGAGATCGTACGTGAGTTCCTTGAAGTTCACTTCTCCGAGTCGCAGATTCAGATAGTGTTGGAACAAACCTTCGACGACGGGCCGGATCGATTCCGGATCGACGCCGGGCTTGAGAAAGTTGAGATTGATGATGTCCTGGCCCAGACCGTGCACGTCGCGCGCGACCACGTGAAAGAAGGCGTCGATCATTTGCGCCTGAAGCTTCGGCGTGATTCTTCCCGTCATGCCAAAGTCAAAGAACGCGAGATGACCGCTGTCCATCACCAACAAATTTCCCGGATGCGGATCGGCGTGAAAGAAACCATCTTCGAGCAGTTGCTTCAAATAGGTCTTAACTAAGAGCCGATTGACCTTGACCGGCGAGATGCGGCGCGCGCGCAACTCTTCGAGATCGATCACCTTGGTGCCGCGGATGAATTCGAGCGTCAGCACGCGCGCGGTGGTGTGCGACCAGTAAACCTTCGGCACCCGAACCGCGCGCCACTCGCGAAAATTGTGACGAAAGCGATCGGCATTGCGGCCTTCCTGCGCATAGTCCATTTCTTCGAAGATCGTCTTATGAAACTCACGCAGCATGCCCTCCCAATCGGCGTTCTCGTTTGCTTCGGGAAAGAAACGATTAACGAGCTGAATCAGCCGGTAGAGAATCGCGATATCGAAACTGATCAGCGCGGCGAGATTCGGTCGCTGCACTTTGACCGCGACTTCTTCGCCGGAATGCAAACGCGCGCGATAGACCTGCCCGAGCGAGGCGGCCGCGATCGGTTCGGCATCGATCTCGGCGTAGGCTTCGTGCAGCGTGCGTCCGAGTTCGCTCTCGATACGCGCATAAGCTTCGGCGGTGGAGAACGCCGGTACCTGATCCTGGAGGGTCGACAGCTCTTTGATGTAAGAGAGCGGCAGCAAATCGCCGCGCGTGCCGAGCGCCTGTCCGATCTTGATAAAAGTTGGACCAAGCCCAATCAAGCTTTCGCGCAGCCACACGGCTTGTTTGGCCAGCCGCGCCTCTTTGCGATCAGAACCTTCCGCGCCGCGAAAGATCACGAGGCGCAGCGCGCGAGTTAGTTTGTCTAACAAACGGAACGCAGCGTCACGACACCAATGCTGAAACCGCGCCTTGCGACCGCTGACTCGCGCCGCTTCACGTTTGCGACCGACCAAACGCCGATTAAAGTTCGCGCGAATGTCGTAGCTGTCGAGATACAGGTAAAGCGAGAGCAGACCGAGGACTCTGGCGACATTCGCCGCGCGCAGCCAGCCGCGCAGACCGCGACCTTTGAGAATTCCATTTACCAGTTCGTCGGTAAGCGCCGGCGTCTTTTGGCTAATCAGTTTTTCGTTGCCGTTGGCTGGCGCGGCAATCACTTGAGCGGATGGCAGGGTAATCGCCAGAGTGTTCGCATTGCCATTTCCATTACCGTTCGCTTGAGTTTTCGAAATCGAAGTCATTGCTAAGTTCTCAGTCTATATGATCGATAGCATGTGCCGCACGCCGGCTCGTTCAAAGTAACTTTCAGCTCGGTTGACGTCTTTCTCAATCTGCGTCTTCAATTCGTCAACCGAGCCAAACTTTTTTTCGTCACGCAGGCGATGCAGAAATCTTACTCGCACGACGTCGCCATAAAGATCGCCGGCCCAATTCATTACGAAAGTCTCCACCGAAGGTTCCAAATCGCTAGCGAAAGTTGGTCGAATGCCAACGTTTGTGACGCTGCGGCGCCACTGGCCGTCGATCAATGTGCCGCTCACGTAAACGCCATTGCGGGGTATGACGCGGTTCTGCGGACGCAGGTTGGCCGTGGGAAAACCGAGCGCGTGCCCACGCTCGGCGCCGCGCTCGACACGGCCTTCAACGCCGTAAGGCCGGCCCAGCATGCGCCGCGCGAGATTCACTTTTCCGCAAAGGAGCAACTCGCGAATCTTAGTGGAGCTGACGCGCTGGCCACGCAGACACACCACTGGAACTTCATCCGCAAAGAAGCCCAGCTCGCCGCTCACTCTTCTTAACAACTCGATGTTGCCCTCGCGGTTGTGACCAAACGCGAAGCCGCGGCCGAGATAAACCTCTTTCGCTTGCAGACGCTCTTTGACAACGTCGCGCAAGAAATCTTCGGCGCGAATCAGGGAAAACTCTTTCGTGAAACGAATGACGATGGTTTGTTCGATGCCGAGCGCGCCAAAGCCTTCAACTTTTTGATCCAGTGTTTGGAGCAATGGCGGCGCCGATGCGGGATGAAGCACCGCGCGCGGATGCGGATCGAACGTGATTACGGTTGGCACTGCTCTATCCGCACGCGCACGTTCGACCACAGTGCGCATGATCAACTGATGGCCCAGATGCAGACCATCAAAGACGCCGAGCGTCAGGACAGTCGGGCGCTGAATCTCGGCGTTATCGGTCCCGTGGAAGAGTCTCATGAACTTAGATCTTTACGTCTCAATTAAGATTCTGAGACCATTTTCCATTTATCATTTGTCATTTCTCATTTGCCATTTGCTGGCTAGCGTTGAGCAGTAACACCAATCATTTTGAACGTCGATGAACAAATGACCAATGATAAATGACAAATGGAAAATGGTTTGAGGACTCTCCCGACTACTCGTCGCTCACCACCAGCCCATCATGCGCCCACTCAACTCCATCCGGCAGCTTTGTGGAATCGCGCGCGTGCTTCACGTCATGGGCCATGTGTGTGAAATACGTTCGACGCGGTTTCAATTCCTTGACATACGCAAGCGCCTTCTCGACCCACAAATGGGTTGGATGTTCTTTGAAACGCAGGCAATCAAGCACGAACACATCAAGGCCACGCAGTGCATCCATTGTCACGGGCGGAATCTCGCTGAGATCCGTCGCGTAAGCGAAATCGTTGAAGCGATAAGCGATCACTGGCAAGCCGCCGTGGAGAACTTCGAGCGGCGTGACTTCGAGATCCTTTCCCAGGCAAAAAGACGCGCCGGGAAACACAGTATGCGGAATCACCTGTGGCAAGCCACCGCCGAAATACGTCGGCTCGAAAATGTATTTGAAAATCCGTCGAATGTCGGGCCAGGCGTTTTCGTTCGCATAGACACCCAGCGCGCCATAGCGAAAATTGAGCGGCCGAATGTCGTCCAGGCCGAAGACGTGATCAGCGTGACAATGCGTGATGAGCACTGCATCGAGACGTTTCAGTCCGTAACGCAGCGCTTGCTGACGAAAATCCGAAGAAGTATCGACGAGCACCATCTGACCCGCGTGCTCGATAATCACGGAGACGCGCAAACGCTTGTCGCGCGGATCATCCGAGGTGCACGTCTCGCATTCGCAGCCGATCGAGGGAACTCCAGTTGATGTGCCGGTACCGAGGAAAGTAAGTTTCATCTTAGCTCAGGAATAACGGCTCATTTTCCGTTGTCATTTATCATTTGTCAGTTTCCATTTGTAAGTCCTGTGGTGGGTAGAGTCTCAACGCCATCGGTGTGAAATAGCAAATGAAAAATGTTAAATGAGAAATGGAAAATGAAACGCCGACCGCTCACCAAGCGCTACTTCCCACCAATGATATCGCGGCCGGTGTAGGGGCGGGGCGCCTTCGAAGCAGCAGTGCTGGTCAACGACACATACTGCATGCGCAAATCGGCAAGCCATCCTTCCAGAATCTGTTCTTCTTCCAAAATCAGATTGCCACCGGTCTTGTGCTGCAACATTCCAAGCACATCGATCCAGTGTTTCGCCAGCTCGAGATCGACTCCGCGCTTCCCGGTGGCTGGGTGCTCCATCATTCCCAGTGACGAAGCGGCGTTGGACGCGATGGTCATGGCGAAGTTTATAAAGCTCGCGGGATTATCGACGTCCGGAATTGCACTCTCCTCGCGAGCCTGCGCGCTTTCCGAAGACGCGGAGGCAGTCTTCGCCGGCGAAACGCCTGCGCTCACACTCGGTTCTGATGAAGTGATGGTGGAGGCGGAATCGCCGCCGGCCGGCGCTGCTGGCGAAGGAGCCGGACTCGGCGCTGGCTGCTCATCAGGTGAAAGTTCACGCGGCGTGCCGTCGGCATTGAACAGCCGGCGATCGGTTACCTTAAAATTGGTTTGTTCCTCGCTCATTTCTCTAAACGCTGCCTCAGGTTTCACGCAGCTCCATCCATTCCGAAAGTGTTAGAAGGAAATCCTAACATCCCCATTCATCACTCGCAACGCCTCACGCAGATCGGACAGTCTACGGTACACTCCGGACCATGCCGAAAACCTTTTCTGATCTTGTCACGTTGATGGCACGCCTGCGCTCGCCCGAAGGCTGCCCGTGGGATCGAGAACAAACCTATACCACGCTTGCTCCCATGCTGCTCGAAGAAGCTTACGAAGCATTCGAAGCGGTCGAGGACGCGGTCGCCGGCCAATCAAGCGGACTGCGTGATGAGCTGGGCGACATGCTTTTTCAGATCGTCTTCTACGCTCAGGTAGCAAAAGAGCGCGGCGACTTCTCGATCGATGAGGTCACCGATACGGTCCATTCAAAGATGGTGCGACGTCACCCGCACGTTTTTGGCGACGCGCAAGCGGCAAATGCCACTGAGGTGCTGCGAAACTGGGAGGCGATCAAGGAAGAAGAGAAACGCGCGGCCGGAACGGGCTTGGCAAATGATGCTTCGATTCTCGACGGCGTGCCTTCGAAGGCGCCCGCATTGATGGAGGCCCATCAACTCTCAACCAAGGCCGCGCGCGTCGGGTTCGCTTGGCAGCGCATCGAAGACATCTTTGACAAGGTCCAGGAAGAGTTGGACGAACTGCGCGCTGCGATCAGGATACACACCGCATCACAAGAGGAAACCGATCACACACTGATTCGCGAAGAGATCGGCGACGTACTCTTCGCGGTAACGAATATCGCGCGGCAACTGCAGGTCGAGCCTGAGGCCGCGCTGAAACTCACGAATCGAAAGTTCAGACGTCGCTTTCGCCACATTGAAGCAAGTTTGCGCGCGCGCGGCCAAACTTTCTCAGCCACCACGCTCGACGAACTGGAATCGCTTTGGCAAGAAGCGAAGCAGAAGAGCGCCGACTCATGAAGCGGGTTTCGGCTGCGGTTTCAATTCCCACAACACATTCACAATTACCCAGCGGCCGTTCCATTTCGCCATGTGGAGATAATCAACCCAACCTGAAGCGACGACCTTCACGCTGGCGGCATTCTCAAACACGTCGAGAATCGTCACATCTTTCTGTTGCTTCTCCTTGGGTGTGTTCTTGCCGCCACCCGCGCGCGTTCCCTGAATCAGTGTCAGGGCGCTCATCTGGCCGAGTCGGCTCCTACCGCTAGCCGCATCTGTTTGTACGATCCGCTTTGCCAGTTCAGGATGCAGCGCGCGTTCCATCCGTTCGGCATTGCCCTCGTACCAACCTTCGATGTAGTCGAGCGCGGTCTGCTTGATAGCCGCCGTGTCAGCCGGCGACTGCGCGTGGGCCTGTGTTAACGTTGAGAGAAGAACGATCGCCAAAGCCAGCATTAGTTTTCGCATGCTTATCCTTTCACTTAATGAGTCGTATTCGATCTGAAATTCGTTGAACCAATTACGTTATCCGCGACCATTAGGTTCACTATTCGCTGTCCCTGATTTCGAAGCTTGCGCAAAAGCAAAAGCCCGCAGGGAGCGGGCCTTAACCGAAATCGAAATGCCGTGCTTACGTTCTATCGATCGTTGATTTGAAGTGAACGTATGATGTTGTCGAAGGCGTTCTGGAAAGCGCCAGCATCACTCTGCGGCGCCACTGTGATTAGATAAAACAGTTCGCCGGTGCGAAATTGCGCAGTGAAGAGAGCAATTCTCTCGCTGCGACCCGTGGCTTCATTGATGTTACTGAAGGTCGTTGTTATCCAGTTACGCCCTCCAGAGTTGATGCGGTTATAGCCACTGCTCTGGCGCAGGCTGCGGTTGCCTTGCATCAGGCTGTTAACAAGTTCGTCGGTGGCGGATTGCAGATCGCGATTCTGAGTGCCCGCAACGCCGAGGTTCACTCCGTGCGTGAATACCGGCTGGCCCTGCACCTGGCCATAAGCACCTTCAGGCGCAAACCAAACCGAGTTGTTGTCCGCTATCTCGCGCCAATTGTCAGGCACGCTCACGCGCAACACATTGAACTCCGTGTACTGTCGGTAACGCGACGACGGAGCCGGGACGCGGCCGATCGATCCGCTACCGGGATTACGCCGATCATTATTGTCCGGGTAACGCCCCTGGTTGTCCGGATTGCGTCCCGTGTTATCACCAGCCGGATAACGCTGACCACTTTGCAGGATCTCCGCGGTCGTGGCCGCTCGCGGATAAGTGTGCAAACGAGCCTGCACGCGCTCGAAATCTCGCGAGTAGCGAATCGGGTTTTCGACCTTTAGATAGTCTGCTTCCTGATTGATGCGCGCGTAACGGTTCTCGGGACTTGGGTGATCGCTGAAGAACCCGCCACCACCGCCACCGCTCTGTCGCTCAATCGTCTTGAACATGTTTGCCAGATCGCGCGGATCATAGCCCGCGCGCGCCATGATCTGCGCGCCGAGAACGTCAGCTTCGGTTTCGTACTCGCGGCTGAACTTCATGAAGTAAACACCGACGCCTGCCTGTCCCAATTGCGCAGCCGCGCCGGCAGGCCCGCCCAGAATCGCGCCTCCGATACCCAACACGCCCGCTAACAAAGCATACTTCTGTGCCTTGGTGGCCTGTGCCGTGCCGTGACGCAGCGCTACGTGACTCAACTCGTGGGCCATGACGCCGGCCATCTCGCCTTCGCTGCGCGCAGCTTCGATCATGCCGCGATTGACATACATCGGACCACCCGGAAGAGCGAACGCGTTAATGTCACTCGCGTTTATGATCTTGAAATAATACTGAAACTCCTGATGCTGAAACTCCTGCGGGATTGCGCCGACCAGACGCTGCCCCACGCGGGAAACGTAATCAGTCGCCAATTGGTCGCGCATTACCGGCAACTGCTGTTCGGCCTCCTGCGCTGCCTGACGGCCAAGCTTGACGTCGTCGCTCTCTTTGAACTTGTTGCTGTGATAACTGATCTTGGTTTGCGCAAACGCAGAAAACGGCACCAGGAAAATCGCCACTACCGCCAGCCTGGCAATCAGCCCTTGTGTTCCGCGATAACTGTTCTTCATCATCTTTCCCTCCATTGAGCCAATAAGAAATTAGATCGGGCTCGAGTTCATTTCCAAATCATGCGTACCTTAGGTACCACAATCCCCTCGGTCGTTCTGTGCTCTAGCGCACATAACGGCCACTGACACCATTCCGAAACAATGTTCCCCGTCGAGTTGAATTTGCACCAAATCGCAACGTCAGTGCACGGTTCCAGACCCATTTCCAATCAAGGACCGCTCCAAACACTGACTCGGCGATCTCGCCAGTCACTGAGGCAATGACAGTGCCAGAGCGGCTGCGGGTTAACGGTTTACTTGCGGGGACCAATGTGCGCGTTCAGCCATTGCGCGGGCTCGGCGAGCGGTGCGATGCGGTGCGTTTCACCTTTACCCACGCGGATCATAGAGATGATCAGAAAGATAAAAGCCGCGAGTTTGAAAATCGTTCCTCCCGCTGAGCTGCCGGTGACGAGCGACAAACCACCAAACAACATTTGGATAGCAATGATTGCAATATGCAGCGCCAATCCCTGCGCAGCGTGGGCCCGCACACGAATCTCTTTGCGCGGCGCCACGATCAACTCGATGATCGACACGACTGTGCCAACGTAGGGGGTGTAGGGCAAAACTATCGCCCATTTCTCCGGCACACCCAGACCTTCTACGGTGCGCGACGTCGGCGGCTGATTTACCTGGTACTGATATTGTGGGACCGGCGGTTGATAAGGCGCCGGCGGCGGCGAATAAGTTGGCGGAACAAAGACTGATGGGTAAGAAGAATCGAGCGAAGCCGCGTCGTAGCGACGAGTCGGAGCTTCAGAGTAAATATTGCTCCGCGGACTTTCCACATTGTTTTGGTTGACGCGTCTGGTTGCGCCCTGGAGTTCTTCGGTGCGTGGTGCGCCGTCTTCCTGACCCCAAACCTCTTCCGTGCGCCGCACTACGTCGGGATCCAGCGGATTGGTGTCGTATTTGCTCCTCTTGGCTTGCATTACATTGCCTTCTACGACGATAACCTCTGCGCGGTTTCAATCTTACTCGTCCACGATCCGATACTCAACCTCTTCCCAGCGTTGTTCGCGTTCAGAGATCCGAAATGCGCGCATGACGGGCTCAATACCGCCAAGGCCAATGATTAAGTAAACGGCAGAAGGATAGTAAGCGAGGCGCACGTCCGTTTCTGAAGGCGCCGGTTCGGCAGAACGCGGATGAGAATGATAGATCGCGAGAAGTTGCTCGCCGCGCTCGCGCATCTGACGCTGCGCGGCAAACAGATCTTCGGGAGCGGCTTCGTAGGAGACGTGCTCGTCGCGCGCAACGTTGCGCAGGCGATAGATTGTTCTTGCGCAACCGTCGTCAGTGCCACTAATCAAACCGCAACACTCAGCCGGCGCCATCTCGCGCGCGTGCGAGAAGATCTCGTCAAGCTGGGTAGCGTTGAGTTCGATCATTGCAGCTTTGCCGCTCCGAGTAGGTTGATGACGCGACTTGTGTAGTCTCTTGCGCGGCTCTGCCGTTCCCCAGTGCGGTATGGCTCCGCCTTACCGAAAGACCACGTCCCTCTGATTCTGCGGCTACGCCGCGTCTCTATTTCCGCCACGGAATCTTGTCAATTTCAACGAACAGCGGTTCATCATCAAGTGGTCTTTTGCTCCACAGCCGAGCGCTCGAATGTCGGTAATCTTCGGCGGCATAGCCGCAAAGTCAATTCGCCTCGGTCTCGGTAAGGCGGAGCCTGACCGCACTGCAGAGCGGCAAAGCCGCTAAACGATCCCGCCGCGAACTCTTGCACTACTCCTTAACGATCTTCAGCTTCAACTCTTCCAACTGTTTCGGATCCACTTCGCCGGGCGCGTCGATCATTAAATCAGTTGCGGATGCCGTTTTCGGAAAGGCCATCACGTCCCGGATGTTGTCTGTGGGCACGAGCGCCATCATTAAACGCTCAATGCCGGAAGCGATCCCGCCGTGCGGCGGCGTGCCGTAGCTAAGGGCGTCAAGGAAGAATCCAAAGCGCTCGCGCGCTGCCTCTTCGCTCATCCCGAGCGCTTTGAAGACGACGTTCTGAATGTCGCGCCGGTGAATCCGGATTGATCCGCCCGCGACTTCGATCCCGTTGATTACCACGTCGTAGGCTTTTGCGCGCACTTGCCCTAATAATTTCTGCTCGTCCTGCTGCACCGCGCGTTCAAGCAAAGGTAAGTCGTCATCGACCGGCGACGTGAATGGATGGTGCATCGCGTAATACCGATCATCGTCTTCGTGATACTCAAACATGGGAAACTCAGTCACCCACAATGGCGCGTAGACGCGCTCGGGGATCAACTTTTCGCGACGCGCAATTTCATTTCGCAGCGCGCCCAGACTGGCCGTCACAATTTCGCCTTTGCCGGCAACGATCAGCACCGCGTCGCCCTTTTGCGCGCCCGCCAGTTCGCTCAGACGATTGATCGCATCCGGCCCGAGCGCCTTCAGCAACGAAGATGAAATCTCATCGCCCAACTTGATCCAGGCTAAAGCGTTAGCGCCATAACGCTTAACAAATTCCTGCAGGTCGTCCAACACTTTGCGTGACAATGCTGCGCCGCCGCGCATGACAATGCCTTTCACGGCGCCGCTGCTTTCCAACACTGACGCGTAAGGCGCGAACGTCGTACCTGCCAGCGCCGGCGAGAGATCCTGTAATTCCATCCCTTCGATTCTCAGGTCGGGCTTGTCGGAGCCCCAGCGGCGCATCACTTCAGCAAAACTGTATCGCGGAAAAGGCGTCGGCAACTCCGCGTCGATCAAGCGAAACACGCGCACGAACAGCGGTTCCATTAATTTGTAAATCTGATCCGGCGTGGCGAAACTCATCTCGACGTCGAGTTGCGAAAACTCCGGCTGGCGATCCGCGCGCAGGTCCTCATCGCGAAAACATCTTGCGATTTGGAAATACTTGTCGAAACCGGCAATCATGCAAATCTGTTTGAAAAGTTGCGGCGATTGCGGCAGCGCAAAAAACTTCCCCGGCTGGATACGCGACGGCACGATGTAGTCGCGCGCGCCTTCGGGTGTCGATTTGATCAGAATCGGCGTTTCGATCCCCGTAAAGCCCTGCTCGTCCATGTAGCGCGAGATCTCGCTGACCACGCGGTGGCGCAGACGCAGTTGCGCCTGCAATTGCGGCCGGCGAAGATCCAGATAACGATATTTCAAACGCAAATCTTCGCTCGCCAGCGTTTCGGAAGTTATTGTCTCGAGTTGAAAAGGAAGCGTGCGGGCATCGTTAAAGATATATAACTCGCGCGCATGAACCTCGACTTCGCCGGTCGAGAGCTTGGGATTGCGCGCGCTCTCGTCGCGCACCATGACCTCTCCGACGACGGCGATCACGTATTCGCCGCGGACGTCTTTCGCCTTCGCATGAGCTTCCGGCGCATCATCGTTAAAGACAACCTGCGTGATTCCGTCGCGATCGCGCAGATCGAAAAATGTGAGCACGCCAAAATCGCGGCGCCGCGCCACCCAACCCATCAGCGTGACGGATTTGCCAACGTCTTCTTTGCGCAACGCACCACAGGAATGCGTGCGTTCCAGATTTCCAAGGTGATCAAGCATTCTCTGTATATTAACCGCCAAGACGCCAGGAACGCCAAGAACGCCAAGAAGCAGAAAAGGTAATCGTGTCGGCGTCCTCCTGACTTCTTTTCTGCTTGGCGCTCTTGGCGTCCTGGCGGTTCAGCTTTTCCGCTCTGCAATCTCGATCAGATTTCCGCCCGGGTCGCGAACATAAAAGCGAAACCAACCGCGCACCGGACGCTCGTCGGGAAGAATCTCCACGCCCGCAGCGCGCAGTTGCTTTTCAGCTTGCTGGAGATCCGTAACCATCAAACAGACGTGCCGCCTGCTGGCGTTGTTATCGCCAACTCCATCTTCGACTGAAAGATGTAGCTGTACACCATCGAGTTCGTACCAGGCGCCAACGCCGACGCGCGACCCTTCGGGTTTGGGAATTTCTTTCAGACCCAGCACGGAACCATAAAAATGCTTCGCCGCTGCTTCCGCAATCTTCGGCACCGTGATGTTGACGTGATTGATCTCTTTTATTCCGATGCTCATTGATCGACTTTGGCGCTCTTGGCGTCTTGGCGGTTTATCCTAACTTGAAATGCGGATTCTCGATGATCCCAAAGACATTTCCAAAAGGATCCTTGACGGTCGCTACTTTGATTCCGCCGCCTACGTCCTGGACATCTTCGTTCTTCGTGGCGCCGCGTTCCAACACACGCTCGAGCGCTGCTTCAACATTCTCCACGCCCCAGTAGGCAACCACTCCCGTGGCTTTGTCGGTTCCGCCTGCTTCACGCGGATGTAAACCGAGTTCGTAGCCGCCCACGTTGAAGCCAACGTAGAACGGTTCATCAAAGTAGGGCGCGAAGCCCAGCACCGCGCTGTACCAATCGCGTGCCTTCCCAATATCGTCGACGTAATAGATCGCGGTTCTTAATCCAAGAAACATTTTCATTCCTTTCGAGTAAAACGGTTGTTAAGAATCAATATCATTCAGGCGTTTTAAGTCCCGTAGGGACGGAATATTTATAGATCATGTTCCCTCGGTCTGCGCCCAGCCCCGTTAGGGGCGACATGTCGCTCCTGACGGAGCTGGGATTGTCTGAGCGTGCCTGCTGCTATAAATATTTCGCTCCTAACGGAGCTGACCGCCCGACCGCTCCATTCCAACATCCGACGCCAAACTATTGCTTCGATTCCGATTCACTTGCGAAACTGCCGACCGTATCAAACCGATGTTCTGTTCCATCCTGCTCGTCCCTCTTGTCCGCAAGATACGCATTGAACTCAACGGATCGATTGCGCGGGATGCTCAGTGATTTCCACTCGCTGGAGCGAAAGTGTTTTGCGAGAAAAGCAATCTGCCCGATGTGATAGGCGTAGTGCGTCAATTGACGATTGATCGCCTGCACGATGGTGTGCTCCTCGCCGCGAATCAGGACCTGGCGATCGAAATTTTCCGGCGTCA
>JBGPWL010000004.1:0-103100 GCA_041492185.1 Pyrinomonadaceae bacterium
CGATCGGTGACGAGACTTTGTAATCGCAATGATGCGACTGCCCAAATTTGAATACCGCGTGCCGCGCAGCGTCGCGGAGGCGGTGAAGATTGTCGGCGACGCCGGGCCGGAGGGGCAGTTTGTCGCGGGCGGGACGGATCTCTATCCGAATATGAAACGCCGGCAGCAGACGCCGCGTACGGTGATCTCGGTGATGCGTCTCGCGGAGTTGAATCAGATCACGGGCGAGGGAAAATCGGGAGTGAGAATCGGCGCTTCGGTGACGCTGACTGACATTTGCGAACATCCGATCATCAATCGTGATTATCCGGTCATCGCGAGCGCGGCGCGGACGATCTCGACGCCTATTCTGCGCAACATGGGAACTATCGGTGGAAATTTATTATTAGACACGCGCTGTAACTACTACGATCAAAACTACGAATGGCGCAAAGGCATCAACTTTTGTTTGAAGAAAGACGGCGACGTTTGCTGGGTGGCACCGGGCAGTTCGAAGTGCTGGGCCGTGCAGTCGTCGGATCTAGTTCCCGTGATGGTCGCCATCGGCGCCAAGTTTCGTTTGGCATCGACGCTCGGTGAGCGGATGATCGATGCCGCTGGCTTTTACAATGATGATGGCATTGATTACCTTAAGAAGCGGCCGGATGAATTGCTCGTCGACATTCATCTGCCGCCAACAAATGGCTGGCGCGCGTCCTATCAGAAACTTCGTCGGCGTGGCGCGTTTGATTTTCCGGTGTTGGGAGTTGCGGCGTGCATCCATTACGGAACCGCGAGCGGTAGCGACCGGGTCGTTCACGTAAAAGACGCAAAGATCATCCTCGGCGGCATCGCCCCTTCGCCAATCGAAGTGACGGAAGCGGCGCAAGTTTTGATAGGCAAACCGTTCGATGACGATCAAATTCGCGCCGCCGCAGAAGCTTGCTACATCAAGGCTCGCCCGCTCGACAATACTGATTTCGTGATGAACTGGCGTAAACAGATGGCGCGCCAATATACCCTCCGAGCGCTTGAAGATTTGTTGTAGGGGCAGGGCTTGTCCCTGCCCGAAATCATGACCAAGGACACGACACGGGCGGGGACAAGCCCCGCCCCTACAAACCGCGACGAATCTGTAGCCGCAATTCTTCTTGCCGCCGGGCGCTCAGAGCGCATGGGCGCGTTCAAGCCGTTACTTCCGTTTGGCGATCAAACCATCGTCGAAAGCTGTATCGATTATTTGAAGCGTGGCGGAGTGGAAACGATCGTCGTGGTACTGGGCCACCGGGCGGAAGACGTTCGCAAGCACCTCGCAAACTCATCAGTGCGTTTCGCAGTCAATCCCGATCCCGACAGCGAGATGAGCGCGTCGATTGCCTGCGGCGTTCGAGAGCTTCCACCACAAGCGGAAGCGACACTCATCGCCCTGGTCGACCAACCGGCGATCCCTTCGGAGGTCGTCGTGACGCTTGTTAACGAATGGAAGACAACCGGCGGGAAGCTCGTGGTGCCTGAGTACCAGGGGCGTGGCGGCCATCCAGTGCTGGTCGATCTGAGCTTCCGCGAAGAACTCTTGACCCTCGATCCGCAGCTTGGATTGCGCGCGCTTTTCGATGCTCATCGAGCAGACGTGCGCCGGGTGCTCGTGAAATCACCGTTTGTTGCGCGCGACACGGACACGTGGGATGATTACCGAGCTTTGCACAAGGAAGTCTTTGGCACGGAACCGCCGGAGTCGTGCCCTTGATATGGGACGGTCACGAAGGGCAAAGACAGCGCCCAACGAAAAGGCCGCGAACGCCATCTAATGTCGCGTTGGTTGCTCTTCGACAATAGCCATTTGTTAGGCCCTGGTTGGAAGAACAGGACCCGGTGAATGTCGAAGGCGACAAAGGAGACTCAATGTTTCTATCCAAGCGCAAGGTCATCGTCGCTGTGGTAATCGCCGCGTTGCTCGGCATGTCGTCGCTCGTCGTCGGCCAACAGGGCGCCTCGACTCCGGTGGAATTCACGTTCCGCTCGATTGACGGCCAGACCGTGACTTCGCAAAGTCTGCGCGGCGAGGTGGTGGTGCTGGCGTTTGGCGCGTCGTGGCTGCCGCTTTCGCGCACGCAGTTGCAAGGCGTAAGGAAGTTCGCGGATGAATACGGCGGGCGCGGCGTCGCGGTGTTCTGGGTCAGCACCGAATCGGAAAATCAGAAGTCGAAGAACTACGCTTCAGACGATCAGTTGCGCACCTTCTCAGAGAAGTACGCACTTAAGGTTACGGTGTTGCGCGACCCTGACGGAGTAGCGTCGAAGAAGTTCGGCATCGATAAGCTGCCGTCGATTATTATCATCGACAAGCAGGGTAATGCGGTCGGTGAACCGATCAAGGGACTCGATCCCGACGGCAACTTGGCCGGGCAACTCGCTGCGCGATTGGATAAGATTCTTTAGACACCGTCGATTGCCGATTGAAATCGTTGCTCACAATTCCCGCGCGAGCTTGTAAAGCAATCTCACGGGCAGACCTACGACATTGAAATAGTCTCCCTGGATCTCTTCGATGAAGAGCGCGGCGCTTCCCTGCACCGCATACGCACCCGCCTTGCCCATTGGTTCTCCGGTGCCGAGGTACCAATTAATCTCCATGTCAGAGAGTTGGCCGAATCTCACGCGAGTTGATTCGTGATCCACAACGCGACGGTTCCCTTCCCCTGCGCGCACGAGCGCTACACCGGTCAGCACCTCGTGCCACGTTCCGCTCAAGAGCCTCAACATCCGTCGCGCATCTTCAACGTCACGCGGTTGGCCGAGTATCTCACTCCCGATAACTACGACTGTGTCAGCGCCGACGACAAGCCCCGATTCGCATCTGTCGGCCACAGCTTCGGCTTTTGCTCGCGCCAGGCGTTGGACATAAGCAACGGCGTCTTCCTCGGGCGCGCGGGTCTCGTCAACGTTGGCGGCCCGTGTCTCAAACGGCCAACCAACCGCGCGCAGAATCTCGGCTCTGCGCGGACTCGCGGAGGCCAACACCAGTTTCTCAGTTAACGCTCCGTTCGTCTTCACGTTTTGGCGCCTCTTGCTTGTCGCTGCCGCGGATTCTCCGTTACACTTGGCCAGGCACAATCAAAATGGAGTTTGTGATCTTAGATTGAAAGCGTCAAATTGCAAATTGGAAATCTAAGATCGAAAAAGCAAGATGGAGCAACTGATCAGAGCACTGCCGAGCCTGTTGCAGGCCGCCGGAGACAGTGAAGACGTGGCTGAAGCCGCTGCGATGGCCGTGTGGAAACACGTTGCCGGCGAAGGCTTGCGCCCGCACGCAGCACCCTTTCGTCTTCGCAACAAGACGCTGAGTGTTGCCGTCGCTGATTCTATCTGGCAGAGACAGCTCGAATCAATGGCCGGTCAATTGGTGTTTCGGTTGAATTCCCTGCTGGGCCAGGTAGTGGTGACCTACATCGAGTTCCGCATCGATCCGGAAACGCTCAGGGTCGCGCGCGAGCAAGAGCCAGGCTTCGAGCAGCCGATTGATCGTAAATCGAATGCTGCGGAACCGATCCCCATTGAACTCGTCTCAGCAGCCGCGTCGATTCACGATCACGATTTGCGGCGAGCGTTTCTGGGCGCGGCGAGCAGTTGCCTGCGGCGACTCGACCATAAACAATCAGAGACGTCTCAAATCTGAGATCTGAAATTTGAAATCTGAAATCTGAAATCTGAAATCTGAAATCTAAGATTGAGAACAACTCATGCCAATCACTGAAAAAGACATTGAAAAGATCGCACAGCTCGCGCATCTTGAGATTACGCGTGAACAGCTTCACGTTTTTGCGCCGCAGATGGCCGAAATAGTTACTTATGTCGAACAACTCAACGAGGTCGATACGAGCAATGTCGAGCCGGCCACCGGCGGTCTGACCACTGAAGGCGAACGAACCGACTCGTCTCGCGAAGACGCTGTGAAGGTTTCTCTGGGCCAGAAGGTAGCGCTCGCGGAAGCACCCGACGCAGCCTCCGGACACTTTCGCGTGCCGAAGGTCTTGTAAAACGGTGAGACTCTCCACCTGAGCTGCCATTTTGATTTGCGCAAGAGTTGACGACTTCGTTGCGACGATAGAACCTTCTTAACATCAGGATAATTCTTTGCCGTCTTCCTTTGACAACATCGCGGACCTCCAAAGTCGCATCGTCAGCCGCGAGGTGACAGCGCGCGCGGTCGTCGAGTCAGCGCTCGACGCCGCTGAGAGACTCAACGACACGCTGAATGCTTTTCTCCAGATCGATCGCGCAGGCGCTTTGCAACGCGCTGGCGAAATTGACGAGCGCATAAAACGACTGAAAAAGCCCGCAGGCGCGGCGCCAGCCCTCACACACGGCGCGCTAACGGGTCTGCCCATCGCGATCAAAGACAACATCTGCGTGCGCGGCATGCAGGCATCTTGCGGGTCGCACATCCTCGGTGACTACCACCCACCCTACAACGCGACGGTGATTGAACGCTTACTCAGCGGCGGCGCGGTGATCATCGGCAAGACAAATTGCGACGAGTTCGCGATGGGATCATCGAACGAGAACTCCGCATTCGGCCCAGTGAAAAATCCGTGGGACACCGCGCGCGTGCCGGGGGGTTCTTCCGGAGGTTCCGCGGCAGCCGTGGCCGCGGGCATCGTTCCGGTCGCGTTAGGCTCAGATACGGGCGGGTCGGTGCGCCAACCCGCATCGCTTTGCGGGGTTGTCGGACTCAAACCAACCTACGGACGAAATTCTCGTTACGGCCTGGTGGCTTTTGCTTCGTCTCTGGACCAGGTTGGTATCTTTGCGCGCAACGTTCGCGACGTTGCGACGGTGCTCGGCGTAATCGCCGGACGCGATGAGCATGATGCGACGACAGCGGACGTGCCGGTGCCAGATTATGTCGCGGAGCTAACGGCGGACGTCAAAGGCTTGCGCATCGGCTTTCCGCGCGCTTTGTTTGGTGAGGGGCTCGACGCTGAAGTGCGCAAATCCGTGGAGGATGCAGTCGATGCCTATCGCGAACTCGGCGCAGAAATAGTTGATATCGAACTGCCACACGCGAAGTATGCCATTGCGGTTTATTACATCATCGCGACCGCCGAAGCGTCGTCGAATCTCGCGCGCTACGACGGTGTGCGTTACGGCTTTCGCGCCGAAGAAGCCCACGAGCTGCGCGCAATGTACAAGCGCACGCGCGAAGAAGGATTTGGGCCGGAGGTCAAGCGACGCATCATGCTCGGGACTTACGTGCTTTCCGCGGGTTACTACGAAGCTTACTATCACAAAGCACAGCAAGTACGCGCGCGGATCAAGGAAGACTTTCGCCGCGCTTTTGCGAGCAATGATGCGATCATCACGCCCACTGCCCCCACGCCCGCATTTCTGATCGGCGAAAAGGTGGACGATCCGCTCGCGATGTACTTGAACGATATCTACACAGTCACGGCAAATCTGGCCGGCGTGCCGGGAATAAATATTCCGTGTGGTCTCTCGTCATCGGGACTGCCGATTGGCTTTCAGTTGCTTGGTCCTTACTGGTCAGAATCAACATTGTTTCGGCTCGGCCATGCGTATGAACAAGCGCGGCCATTTACCGCGCGCGCGGAAGTTCATGCATAGTCAACGCGTCCGCCAAACTCGATCACCCAGCGGATCAGCTTTATCCAGACCGTCGATCCCCATTGCCAGGCAGCGCCCGGGACCCCTGGTTTGATTCTTCTCAATCCACAGCCGCGTCGTAAAGTACAAGTCTTCATCCTTGAATTTGTCCCGTCTTGTCGAATGGCCACTCGACGCGCCTCCGGGCGCGGATGAAGTAGATAATGAGGCCGACAATGACGAGGACGGCGGCGTAGCGTATCTCTTTCAGAAAATTCTTGCGCGAGATGAGTACGTAGACGAAGCCGCAGAGCGCGACGAGCGCCGGAAGCGGATAAAGCCACATGCGAAACGGGCGCACGAGACCGGGCTGGCGCACGCGCAAGACGATCACGCCGACGATCTGCGCGAGGAATTGCACCAGAATGCGAATCACGACGAGCGCCGCGATCACGTCGGCGAGCCGTAAAAAACAGAACAGCCCCGCGATGCCCCCCATGACGAGCAAAGAGACATAAGGAAAGCGATGGCGCGGGTGGACGCGGGCAAAGACGCGGAAGTAGTTGCCGTCACGCGCCGCAGCAAAGGGCACACGCGAGTAGCCCAAAAGCAAAGAGAAGACAGACGCGAACGCCGTCCACATGATCAGCGCGGTGGCCATGAGACCGGCCCTGGGCCCGTAGAGTCGTTCCATCAACGAGGAAATGACGTACGCTCGGGCCGGCGTGTTGGCCGTGCCCGCAAACTCGCGCCACGGGATGACGCCGAGGATCGAGATGTTCATCACGATGTAGATGATCGCGACGAACAGGATCGAAAGCAGTACTGCCCGCGGGATAATGCGTCCCGGGTCTTTCACTTCGCCGCCGAAGAAGCAGACGTTGTAATAGCCCCAGTAATCGTAAACCGAGACGAGCAGCGCCGCGCCCAGCCCGGTGAAGAATTCGGGGCGCAGGGTGAACGCGCCGGGCGGAAAGTCGAACGCAAGTTTCGGATCAAAGTGTGTGACGCCGGCCGTAATGACCCAGAGGATCGTCAACATCACGCCTACCCACAAGAACTTTGAGAACCGTTCAATCAGTGTGATCCGTCGGTAGAGCAGGAAGACGGCCAAGCCGACGGCGGCAATTGCCACGAGCGCGACCGGGATCGCGTTGATCTCCACGTTGCCCAGGATCGGCAGCGTCACTTTCGTTTCATGGCCGAGCGCGGGGAAGATGTACGTTGCATATTGGGCCAGCCCGATGCTGCCCGAGGCAATCGAGAGCGGCGCGCTGAACGTCAGTTGCCAGATAAAGAGGAACGACATCAGGCGACCCAACTTCCGCGCGCCGTAAATCTCCGCGAGGTAGTGATAGGAACCACCCGAACCAGGCAGTGCCGCACCGAGTTCGGCCCAGACCAGCCCGTCGCAGACGACCAACAACGCGCCTAAGATCCAGCCGAGCATCGCCTGCGGCCCACCCATCGCTGCGATGATCAGCGGAATGGTGATGAACGGTCCGACGCCAATCATGTCGATCATGTTCAGCGTCGTCGCGCCCCAGAGGCCGACTCCGCGGATCAGTTGCGGCTCAGCGTCGCTCCGGTCAACGGACGAAGGCAGTTCTGGTTGCGTGGCCATTTGCCAGACTCTTTACGCGAAAAAAGGCCGATTGTCGAGTGCCATACGCGGGGCAGTAGCTCCGTTAGGAGCGTCATGTTTATAGACCCCGACCGCAAATTGTTCGGAAGCTCCTTTAGGAGCGATATACATTTCGCTCCTAAAGGAGCTTCGTGTTCTAATTCATTGTCGGTTAGCTATAAACATTTCGGTCCTAACGGACCTCTAGAATCGTAGCGACGTTATGAACATTTTGAGCAAGAGAATCATTAAAACAATCAATCGCGTTCTTCTCTCGGTGCTGGCCCTTTCACTGCTCGTTTCAGCATCTTATGCCCAACCTGCATCGTCGAACCTACGATCACCAGAAGATCGCATCGCGCTTTACCAGGCCCTGCTCGATCTAACGAACCCGTGGACGGTGATGTGCATCGCCGCACACCCGGACGACGAAGACGGTACTTCGCTGATCGTTATGCGGCGCAAGTACGGCGCGCACACCGTCAGTCTGTTTTCGACGTTCGGTGAAGGCGGACAGAACGCGATTGGACCGGAGCTTTACGACGAACTCGGTTCGATTCGCGTGCGCGAGACAATGGCCGCGGCCGAGATTCAGGGATCCGAGCCTCACTTTCTCGGACTAAATGATTTCGGCTACTCAAAATCAGCCGACGAGACACTCAAGAAGTGGGGACATGACCTGCCGTTGGGCCAAATGGTTCTGCAAATTCGCAAGCTTCGTCCCAGTGTCATCATCACCAATCATTCAGTTACCAGCAACGACCACGGTCATCATCAGGCCACTGCGCGGCTCGTCGTCGAGGCCTTCGACGCTGCCGCCGATCCAAAACGCTTTCCGGAACAACTGAAAGATGGAGTAACGACTTGGCAGGTGCAGCGCCTCTTCGTGCGCGTGCGAGGGAGCGCGGGGCAGAACCCCGACCGTCAGGGAGGGGGCGAAGGGATCGTAACCATCGATCCGAACGAGCGCGATCCAGTCCGCGGCGTGGTCTACGCAGAGGAAGCTCTCCGTGCATTGCAAAAACACGCGACGCAGGGCCCCTGGCCAAAGACATTCGCAGAATTCGCGGCGCGCTTTCGCGCGTTCAGCGGGCAAAACGCAGCACCCGGGCAACTACCACTAATTCGCTATCGCCTCGTCCGCGAGGCGAAAGGCGCTGCGCCACTGCCTAACGATGCGCACAATGTACTCGATGGCTTGCGCGCGCCTGAAGAAGTTACCAGTTTGCTTGCCGCACTGAAGGTTGACGGCCATCCTCTCACGGAATTTGTTAACGAGCACGATAAAACGCAGGCAGCGCTGATCGAATTCAGAAAAAGCGAAACGTTCTCGCGTATCTTTCGAGAACAAGTGTC
This sequence comes from Pyrinomonadaceae bacterium, assembly GCA_041492185.1. Taxonomy (GTDB): domain Bacteria; phylum Acidobacteriota; class Blastocatellia; order Pyrinomonadales; family Pyrinomonadaceae; genus JAOAPY01. The sequence goes on from JBGPWL010000004.1 coordinate 8,564, forward strand.
GCCCGCTGAGTGTCTTCGGCCTCCCTCCACGGCGGCACCCGAGGTTACGGCTGCACTCGATCTAATGTGGGAACGTCTGAAAGTCGCGCTGAAAGAAGCCAGCGGCATAAAAGCGTTGCTCGCATCTCAGGATGGCGGATTGGTTGTGGGCGGCAGCGTGGAACCATTCGCGCTGCGCGTTTCGAACAACGGATCAAAGGCCGTTAGATTAGAGGAAGCAGCGTTCCACTCTTGCGTGCACGTGCAACGGGAGATCAGCGGACCAGTCATCTCAAAGACGCTTGAACCGGGTCAATCGATGACCTTTGCGATGCCGGCTCTTGGCTGGTTAGATCGCTTGCTTCAGAAGGAAGATGGCCTCGGCTCAGGTGTGAAAGTTCCTATCAGTTTCCAGAAAGGGGCGATCACGTTGGAAGTTTTTATGGACGGCATTCACGTTTCGCTTCCGGTAAGTTCGCATTTGACACTTCTTCCAGACCTTGAGATTGCCAATGTAACTCCCAGGACAGCAGTCTCGACGCCAGGCGTTCGCGGAGCGACGGTGACGTTTTCGATGCAAGTCAGAAACAACCGTAGCACTCGATTCAATGGGAGGTTGGCCGCATATCTCACCGAAGATAGTCCTGGCAGGTTGTATTATTACGCCGTGCTGGCGGCTAAGCGCTTACCGCTTAATCCGCACGAGACGCGTCAAGTCCAGATCGAACTGCCCCTAACCAAGGTCAAGGTCAAGGACCTATCGGAGACAATTACTCTCCAGTTTCCCTACGAAGCGGTCTTTCGTGCCCAGGACGAAACCAGGGGCGGTCCTCGTTGGGCAGACGCGGGCGAATCTCCCCATGTGATAGTTAATGCAGCAGACGCTCACGTCGCAACGAATCTCCACGTTGGGTTTATCCGCGGGTTCGATTATTCCTTGCCGGATGCGCTCGCTTCACTCGGTGTCGATTCGAAGGAGTTAAGTGTGGATGAATTGAAGACGGCTGACTTGCAGAAGTACAGCTCAATCATTGTTGACAATCGGGTCTATGAGTCACAGCCGGAACTGATCGCGGCGAATCAGAAGCTGCTTGATTATGCGAATACCGGCGGGACGCTGATCGTTTTTTATCACAAGTCAGATGAATGGAATCCTGACGAGCGGCGCAATCGGCCGCAGCTTGCTCCGTACAAGCTAATCCTGGGCAACGAACGCATCACCAACGAGAACGCGTCGATTACTTTTCTCGAGCCGGAGAATCCGCTCCTTAATTTTCCCAACAAGATGGGCCCGGAGGATTTCGTTGGCTGGATTCAGGAGCGTGGCCTTTACTATCCGAAAGAATGGGATCCGCAATTCCATGCTCTGCTCCAATCAAACGATCCGAGTGAAGCGCCATTAAAGGGCGGCCTGCTCGTCGCCGATTACGGTCGCGGGCATTACATCTACTCGAGCATGGTTTGGTATCGACAGTTGCGTGCGGGCGTGCCGGGCGCGTACCGCATGCTCGCGAACATGATCAGCTATGGACATCGGTAGACTGTTCAGAAACTTTTATTAGCAAACACGGAAACGCCGCGAGTTCGCGTCGCGGCGTTTCACTGCACTTGAATCTAGATCGTCACGTATTTACCAGGGAAACACTCGACCGTTGTTTCGTCTGCGATTGCCGCCATAACGCTGGAACCCTTCCCGGTAGCCTTGCAGAAAGCCATTGCGATAGGCCTGCTTATAGGCTTCGCGGTTTCCGTAAGAAGAGTTGTAGCCGTACGTTGCGTTGCGATAAAAGTGTGACCGCTGCGGGTCATAACTTTGACCACGCTGCGCATCGTTTGAGCCCGTGTAGACACCATCCTGGTAACCCTGGCTCTGCGCAACGCGGTAGATGTCGTATCCGCCCCGACCATTCCCACCGCGGCCATAATCTCGGTTATCACGATTACGATCTTGATCGCGCCGGTCATCACGGTTGCGGTCACGACGGTCATCGCGTCTTCGATCCTGGTTACGATCTGTCTGGCGGTCGCGACCCGACGGGTATTGTGCTTGCGCGGTGGAGCCTGAGACTACGGCGATTCCAAGAAGCAAAGAAAATGTCAGGATAACTTTCCCAATTCTGCTTTTCGATTGATTTGAATTCATAACTAACCTCCCCTGGCCGGCCTCAATTGCAACTCGCGGGCCGCAGCGCCCCAGCCAACGAATAAATAGATCTTGCGGCTCAATTACTTTTTCCGATTCGCACGCATAACTCATATCGTATGCGCGCTAGTCGTTATCGTTGCTTTGTTGAAGTTAATCGCTGGGAAGATTGAGGCAGGTGCGAGCGTGTTGCCAGGGCGAGGCGTGCTTGCAAACTAAACGGCTTCAGCTTCCGATTCGCACGCCGGCTCGCCTTCAAGTTTCAGGCGGGCCCGCTCGAGAAAAGTTTTGATCATTTCGGTCACGCGTTTTTCCATCTCGGCACTGATGGCGCCTTCGCCAATCAGACCGGCGAGGAAGTGTAGATCCTTGGCGTGCGGGCGGCGCAACTCGACGTGTTGAAAAATCCGAATCAGGACCTTCTGCCCCCGCACTTCGAACGCGGCCACGTAGCGAAGATAGTTCTTCATCTCGCCCCTGATGGGTGAGTATTCGAGTCGATCGGGCTGGTCTTCGGTTTTTTCCACGGCAAAGCTGGCGAGCACCGAGCCAATCACGGGCACCTCGGCTCGCACTCTCCAGCGCATGATACCGCCGGCTTCCCTTTTGATGCCTTCGATGCCGGGCATCAGGTCAACGAAATTGCGCAGCTCGCCAAAAAATTCCCGGGCGCGCTCGAGACTTGTCTTTAACTCAACTTGGTCTTTGTAGGTTGCTTTGATGCGAAACATTCGTTCGTCCTGGTTATGTTCTGACTACCGCAGTGTTATCCTGTTGCCGCTGGCAAACAGCATCCATGAGTAAGTTACACGATTTTGACGGTTTACGTAAACCGAGGAGTTGCTCGATGAGGTCTTTTGGGTGAATTCACAATTGACTAACCGGTGTCCAAAGTGCGGCGAGGGACGACTTCGTGGCTGGCGCGAACTCAACGAAGAAGAGCGCGAAGTGGTTCGGCGCCTGCCAGGTTCGGCTGATTACACTCACGCAGAACGCGAAAAACTCCACCGCTGGTGCACGCGTTGTTGGTTTGAATCGACTGAGGGAGAACGCACTGCCTAACCCGTAATGTGATCGTACGCCTCGCGAATACGTCTCATCTGCTCGCCCAGTGCTTCAGTCAAAGCCGTTGCCGAAACGTAGTCGAGTTTCTTTGCAATGTCGCGCAATGCCGCGTGATCCGATGCCGGCAGTCGCGCGGAGCGGCCGACAATCAAACGCAATTGATGATCGACCGCGCGGAGCAACGCGTAGCCATCGCTCAATGCCGCATGATCCTCCGCGCCCAACGAGCCGGCTTCGCGCAAACGCTCCAAAGTCGAACGAGTCGAACGGTCGTCGCCTTCGTCTCTGATGTTGTCACGCAACTGAAGGCACCGTATCGCGAAATAGACGTCGAGCATTCCACCAGCCCCATATTTGATATCGAGTCCCGCGCGGCGCTGAAGTCTGGCCTTCTCTTTCTCAATCCGATCGCGCACATGGCGAGTTTGCTTCCTTAATTCACGCGGATCGATCTGGAGAGCCGCTTCGTGAATGATCTTCCTCGCTTGCGTTTCAATCGCTCGGCCCAGTTCGAGATCACCGGCGACCGCGCGCACCTTGACGTAAGCCAGCCATTCCCAGACCACCGCGCGCTGTTTCAGATAATCGACGAACGCCTGCGATGCGCTAACCAGGGGACCTTTGTTTCCGTCCGGACGCAGACGCAGATCTACGCGATAGAGATAGCCGGCGCGCGTCACGCTCGACAGCGCCGCAAACATCAGCTCGCCGAGGCGCGCGTACGCCTCGTCTTGCGTCAGAGAGGTTATCGGCGACGGCACGGCCGAATCGTAGATGATGATTATGTCGAGGTCCGATCCGTAATCGACGCCGCCACTGCCAAGCCGGCCTAACCCGAGAATCGCAAGACGCGGCCCGCCACTGAGATTTCCGAAGCGCCGGACCAACTCACGTCGCGCGATCAAACAAGCGACGTTGATACTCGCGACCGCAAGTTCGGTTTGCAAATGGTTCGACTCGAAAGCGGAAATGTCTCCTGCCGCGTCGCGCGTCCCGATTTCCAAAAGCAGCGCGGACCAGGAGCGACGCAAAGCAGAAAGTTCGGCGGCGAAGTTTTTCTTCGCGTCGATGCTCGCACGCAAGATGGCCCGGTAATCGCAGTCTTGCAGCGGCTCGCTTTGCACGCCGAGCCCGCTGATTAATGCGGGGTTGCTCGCCACCATCTCGCCAAACAATTCAGACGCGCCACACAAGCGCACCAGCGAAACAAGATTCTCCTTAGAGATTTTCAGCGGGTCAGTGAGTTTGTCGAGCGAGGAAGCTACGCGCGCGGTAAGCATTAGGGCGCGGTGCTGATTGAGAGACTCGGCCGCAGTAGTTTGGAGCAACCGTGCAACCGATTGCGTTTCCGCCTTACTCTTGTCATTTTCTCCGCCGGCTACATGAGGCTCAAATACAATTGCCGCCGCGTAGGCAGCAGCGGTATCGGCATCGACGGGCTGGCGCATGCGCGCTCGGTCGCCAACCACGGGCAGATCCTCAATTGTCAGGTCATCCTTTGTTCTTTCGCCATTGGCATTTCCGAATACGCGGTCGTAAGCTGCCCGAACTCTTGTTGAGTGCAGCTTGAGCGCGCGGTCAAAATCTACGAGCGCATCAGGCCCCGTGAAATTCATCCGCCGCGCTACGACCGCGCGAAGTTCAGCATCCTGCGGCACGACGTGAGTTTGCAAGCCATGCTCCATCTGCAGACGATGTTCGAGCATGCGCAGGAAAACGTAAGCGTCGGAGAGTTCGGTGCGTTCCTGCTCGGTTATCAGATTGCGATCGGCGAGACGACCCAGAACGATCAAAGTATGAGCCACGCGCAACCAGCGATCGCGGCCGCCGTGCGCAATCTGCAGCGCCTGGGCGATGAACTCGATTTCGCGTATTCCGCCCCGACCGAGCTTGACGTTGAATCCGCGGGCATGCCGCTCGAGGTGTCGATCGATTTTCTGTTTGGCCAACCGCACACTTTCGAGAGCGTCTCGCACCGACACTTCCGCGCGGAAAACGTCACGGCGCACGACGTTTGCGAACCGTGAATACAGATCGCTTGATCCCGCTGCGGCGCGCGCGCGAATCAACGCCTGCAGTTCCCAGGCTTGCGCGCTCTCGCGATAGTAGCGAATCGCCTCATTGAGTGACGAGGCCAGCGCGCCATCGCGTCCGTGTGGTCGCAAACGCAGGTCAACTCGATAGGCTGCGCCTTCGCCAACCTGCTGGCCCACCAACCGCGCGACTGACTCAGACAACTTGATGAAGTACTCGCGATTGGTCACCTCGCCGCGCACACCAGCGCCAGACGTTGCGCCTTCGTCGGAATAGAGAAACACGAGATCGATGTCCGAGGAATAATTCAGTTCATGAGATCCCAACTTTCCTAGCGCGACGATGCAGAATTCAGCCGTTGCGGTTCTTCCTCGTGCGTCAACATGCTGGGGTGGTCCGTGTTTGTTATCCAGGTCCTGTCGCGCCAGACTCAGAGCGTAGTCGAGGATCGCATCGGCGAGATTGGACAGCTCCTCAGTTGTTTCCACGAGCGTGTGGGTCCTGCGTATGTCATGCAGATAAATGCGCAGCAACTCGCGTCGACGAAAGCGTGCCAGCAGTACTTGGGGATTCAACGACGAATGTGTCAGGGCAAAGCGCGCCAGAGATTCTCTCAACTCATCGGGCGCCCTGACTCTGGGACTGAGTCGCTCGCGATTCAGCCAGGCGACGTAATCAGGATTTTGCTCAATCGTGGTAGCGAGCAGCGGACTCCAGGCCGCGAGGGCCAGCAAATCGGACAGCAACCCCGGCTGGCGCATGAGATTGCGAAAGATCCGCGGCTGCTCTGTCGCAAGACGATCAAGCAGCAGACTGGCGCCCTTCTCGTCGGGAAGATCGCGCACGAGCGCCATGATCGTTTCATCAACAGTGGGCACGCTGATATATTACGCGGAGGTTGCCAGTGCAAGCCAGACGGTAGATGAGCGAACAACTGCGAGGACACAATGACAACAATCAAAGCAATCGATGCTCTTGAGATTTTAGACTCGCGCGGGAATCCGACCGTCGAGGTCGAGGTTTCCTTGGAAGGTGGCGTTACCGCCAGGGCAGCCGTGCCGTCGGGAGCTTCAACGGGCCAGGCAGAGGCCGTTGAGTTGCGCGACAACGATCCGGCGCGCTATGGCGGGAAAGGGGTGCGAAACGCGGTGACGAATGTGCGCGATAAGATCGCTCCGCGCTTGATCGGGATTGACGCTCGCGAACAAGCGCTGATCGATCAAACGATGATTGAGTTGGATGGGACCGACAACAAGAGAGTGCTTGGCGCCAACGCGACCCTCGGCGTTTCGATGGCCGTGGCCCGGGCAGCCGCCAAACATTCGGGTGAACCCCTCTTCAAATACCTGGGCGGCGCTGCGGCAACAACTTTGCCCGTGCCCATGATGAATGTTCTCAACGGCGGCAAGCATGCTGACAACAACGTCGACTTTCAGGAGTATATGATCGTGCCGCTCGGGGCGGCGTCTTTCAGCGAAGCGTTGCGCTGGGCTGCGGAAACTTTTCATGCACTCAAGAAGGTGCTCTTCAAGCGCGGCTACTCGACCGCAGTTGGCGATGAAGGCGGTTTTGCACCAAATTTGAAATCAAATACTGAACCGGTAGAACTGATTCTCGAAGCGATTGAGAAGGCAGGCTACCGCACCGGCGAGCAGATCGCGTTGGCTCTCGATCCTGCCGCCAGCGAGTTTTACGAGGACGGCAAATACGTGTTTGCGAAATCCGACGGCTCAAGCAAATCAAGCGAAGACATGATCAGACTCTTTGAAGATTGGATTCGGCAGTACCCGATTGTTTCGCTCGAAGACGGGTGGTCGGAACGCGACTGGGAGGGCTGGGAGCTGGCGACTAAAGAACTGGGGAGCATCGTGCAGCTCGTCGGCGACGACGTTTTCGTAACGAATCCCAAGATCATCGCGAAAGGGATTGAGGATGGCGTAGCAAACTCAGTGTTGATAAAACTAAACCAGATCGGCACGGTAACCGAAACCCTCAAAGCAATCGAGACGGCGCGCGCCGCTGGTTATACCTGTGTCTGCTCTCATCGTTCGGGCGAAACTGAAGATACGTTTCTCGCGGACTTTACGGTAGCAACGGGCGCGGGCCAGATAAAAACTGGATCGTTATGCCGCTCAGAACGCGTAGCCAAATACAATCGTCTCCTGCGCATTGAGTATGAGCTGGGCGCGCGGGCTCGCTTTCCCGGACGAACGGCGTTTGCGACACAGCGGCAGTAGTAGTTTGGTGAAAGGAAGAAGACGAGGGTGTCAGACGGTTTGAAACTGAAGTTCCTTCAAGTTTAGTGCCGCGCTACGCGTGGAAAGGTTGAGAATCTCAACGCCGACGACTTGATTCTCTTCGTTGAAGTCGAGGACCACTCCGGGCGAGACCTCTTCGGATTCAACAATCGGCGAATCGTCAAGGCGAAGATATAAAGCGTCAGCTTCGCGATCGACCTTCAGTTTCATAGCCTCCCCTTCATCCTTTGGTCAAAATATTGAAGAATTGGGCCCGGAAGATCAACAACAGAATCTCCCGGACCACCTTGCGAAGGGCCGGAGTCGAGCATCAAACGTCGAAGTACAAAGCAAACTCGAGCGGATGCGGACGCAGGCGCAGCGCGTCGATTTCCTTCTCGCGTTTGTAGCGGATCCAGCGCTCAATGAGTTGCGGGCTGAACACGTCGCCCTTCAACAGAAAGTCGTGATCGTTTTCCAGAGCTTTCAGTGACTCGTCAAGCGAGCCCGGCAGACTTGGTACGTCTTTCAATTCTTCAGGAGAAAGATCGTAGATGTCCTTATCGAGCGGCTCGCCCGGATGGATCCGATTCTGAATGCCGTCAATCCCCGCGAGCAACATGGCCGCGAATGCCAGATACGGATTGCACGAAGGATCGGGCGGACGAAACTCCAGACGTTTCAACTTTGGATTTGTGTGGAACATTGGAATGCGGATCGCTGCGGAACGATTGCGCGCTGAGTATGCAAGATTGACCGGCGCTTCGAATCCGGGAACCAGTCGCTTGTAGCTGTTCGTCGTCGGCGCCGCGAAAGCAACGATCGCGGCGGCATGTTTCAGCAGCCCGCCGATGTAATAGAGTCCCATTTCAGAGAACCCGCCGTAGCCGTCACCCGCAAACAGTGGCTTATCGCCTTTCCACAGCGATTGATGACAGTGCATTCCCGATCCATTGTCGCCATAGAGCGGCTTGGGCATAAAGGTCGCCGCCTTGCCATACTGGTAAGCAGTATTGCGAACTACATATTTGAATATCTGCAAGTTGTCGGCCGTGCCCAGGAGCGTGGAATAGCGAAAATCGATTTCACATTGGCCCGCGGTGGCGACTTCGTGGTGATGACATTCAACACTGATGCCGCACTTCGCAAGCGTCAAAGAAATCTCTGAACGAAGGTCGCTCAATGAATCGGTTGGCGGAACCGGAACGTAGCCTTCCTTGGCGCGGATGTGATAGCCGAGATTCGTGCCCCGAAACTCGTCCGCATCGCGACCGCTGTTCCAATGTCCCTCGTCCGAATCGATTGTGTAACCAGCGGAGTTCTGGTTGTTATGATACTTGACCGAATCGAATACAAAGAACTCGGCTTCCGGCCCGAAGTTGGCCGTGTCTGCCAGCCCGGTAAATCGGAGGTAGCTTTCAGCACGAACCGCCACCGAACGGGGGTCAAAGGCGTAGCCCTCTTTGGTAATCGGGTCGACGGCGTTGCCAATCAGACAAAGCGTTGGCTCTTCGGCGAACGGATCCATCCACAAGTACCGCGTCGGGTCGGGAACCAAAAGCATGTCTGACTCGTGAATTGCGGCCCATCCGCGAATGGATGATGCGTCAAAGCCGAACCCGTCCTCGAAGGACTCCTCGGAGAGCTCTCCGATTGGAAAAGTCAGGTGTTGCCACGAGCCCGGCAGGTCGGTAAAGCGTATGGAAACAAATTTTGCCCCATGGTCAGAGGCATATTTCAAGACAGTCTTTGGGTTCATTTGATCTCCTGAAGGTTATTGGGAGTGTTAGGGGTGCTCTTCGCCCCGGCGTGGTGTTTGGTGCGAAGTAATTGGAAACCCTGTTTGATCTGCGGCACGAAGCGATCGTCATCGGAACGACGGCGCGTAAAAAAACTTGCATTATAGTGACGCCGGGCATTATGTCAAGGTTTTGCTTGCAACTGCAAATTTGTCCTCTTGGAGAGGAACTCTCCTTCCCGGCCTAAATGCTTTGAGGTCCGCGACTTAACCAATTTGTCTTTCCCTTCAGAGTCAAAAAAAGTTATAGACCGACCCTGTGTTTTCTGTTACATTGCGCAACTAAGCGTTCCATCCAAGAAATCTCCGCTACTCGATTCGGGATGATGTACAGGTACGATTCTTTCACCAGAGTAACGCGCGCAACAGTACGACAGGCAAGCCAGGAGACTGCGAATTGACAACGGCAATTGAGCAAACGCTCGAAACTTACGGGATAGAAAATTGGGGCGCGGGCTACTTTGACGTTAATCGCAAGGGCAATCTGATCGTACATCCGGCCGAGGGTGATCCGCGTTCCGCGGACCTAAAGGAGATCATCGACGACCTGGCTCGGCGTGGCATTACTGCCCCTGTGCTCTTGCGCTTTCCGCAACTGGTGGCTGGCCAGGTGCGAAAACTACAGCGCGCTTTCAGCAAGTCCATCCGCGAGTTTGAATACCAGGGCGCGCACATGTGTGTCTATCCGATGAAGGTGAATCAGCAGCGCTCGGTGGTTGAAGAATACCTGCGGGAAGGTTCGCGTTACGACTTCGGCCTCGAAGCAGGTTCGAAAGCCGAACTCTACGCCGCCCTCGCGCTCGAGCAATCGCCCGACAGTCTTCTGGTGCTCAATGGATTTAAGGACGAGGAGTTTATCGAACTCGCTTTCGCAGGAGCCCAAAGCGGCAAACGAGTCGTTATCGTCATTGAGAAACTCAACGAGCTCGATCACGTCTTGAATATCGCCAAGCACCACGAGGGCGCGCTGCCGATGATCGGAATGCGCGTCAAACTCTATTCGAAGGGCTCTGGTCGCTGGGAAAAATCCGGTGGTGAAGCGGCGAAGTTCGGCTTGACGACGACTGAGCTGTTGGAAGTCGTGCGCCGGCTTGAAGAGGCTGACCGGATCGACATGCTGCGGCTCCTTCATTTCCACATTGGCTCACAGTTGACCGACATCAAGCGCATCAAGAACGCGATGAAAGAAGCGGCGCGTGTCTATGCCAAGGTGCATCAGATGAAGGTGCCGATCGATCTGCTGGACGTGGGCGGCGGGATGGCAGTCGATTACGACGGTTCGAAGACCGCATTCGATTCGTCGGCCAACTACAGCGCGCAGGAATTTGCCAACGACGTAATTTATACGATCAAACAAGTGTGTGATGACGAGAACGTTCCGCATCCGACGATCATTCAGGAGTCGGGCCGCTTTCTTTCCGCCTATCACGCCATCCTGATCACAAACGTGCTGGACGAGATCGAGACGGTGGTCGAAGACATCACGCCCATCGCGCTTGACGACGACGATCCACAGGTCGTGATCGAGTTGAGCGACTTGCGCGAGTCGATCACCGTCAAAAACTATCGCGAGTATTATCACGACGCGCTGGAGCATCGCGAAGAGCTTTTCACGTTATTCAATCTTGGTCTGATTTCGTTGGAGGATCGCGCAAAAGGCGAAGTGCTTTTCTGGGACGTCTGCGAGACGGCGGACAAGTACGCGCAGCAGGCAAAGTACGTGGCCGAAGAGTTTGGCGATCTGCGCCGGCTCTTGTGCGCAAAGTATCTGACCAACTTTTCAGTGTTCCGCTCGGTTCCGGATCACTGGGCCCTCGATCAGTTGTTCCCGATTGTGCCGATACATGGACTCAATAAACCGCCAACCGAGTACACCACGCTTTGCGATATCACCTGCGACTCTGACGGTATCGTCGATAAGTTTGTTGATCTGCACGACGTGAAGCACGTGCTCGAACTTCATGCGCTGGTCCCGGGCGAGCCCTACTATCTCGCCTTCATGCTCGTCGGCGCTTATCAGGAAGCGATGGGGAATAATCATAATCTCTTCGGCACGCCCCACGAAGCCCATATCTACATTGATGACGAGGGTTACCTGATCAAGAAGGTGATTCGCGGCACGACTGTGGGCGGCGCGGCGGAGCGCGCGCGTTACGAGAAATCGCTTTTGCATGATGGCTTTCGTCGACTGATCAACCAGCGCGTCAAAGATGGCGAGTTGACTGAAGCCCAGGGCACCGAGATCGCCGAATTTTACGAGTCGCGCTACAACACCTACACCTACCTCGCGGTTAACGGAACCCGTTCGCGCGCGAGGCGCCGAGGCGACTGAACTCAGAACAATTTGCGAGGTTAAGACTCTATGGTCACGCAGCGAAAACCCAAAGCATCCAAGTATCTGATTACGCCGACACGTCCGGTTCAGGTGGATCGCGATCGTTCCGTCGCCGGCTTGCTTGAGAAGATGGAAGGCGCCGGCTTTGGCGGTCGGCAGTTGGCCGAAGCGCATCGCATCTGGCTGGATATGCTTGGCGACAATACGACGATCATGGTGGCCGCATCGGGCGCGCTGATTCCAGCCGGGATGCGACGCTTGCTGGCTTACGTAATCAAGAATCGTTTCGTTGACGTGCTGGTGCTCTCCGGCTCGTTGCTGTTTCACGATCTGCACGAGACTCTGGGGCGTTATCACTTCCAGGCGCATCCTAACATGACCGACGCAGAGCTTGACTCGGCGCAGATCAGCCGCATGTGGGATCTGTTGGCGAGCGATGAAGAGTATCACGAAGCAAACGAGTGGGTTGGCGGCTTTACGAATCAGCTCGATCAGACGCGGCCTTATTCGACGCGCGAGTTTCTTCATCTGTTAGGTCGCGAGTTGGCCGAAATTGCGACCGAAGACGGCGTGCTGACTTCGGCGTACAAAGCGCGTGTGCCGATTTTTTGTCCGGCAATCGCCGACAGCGGCATCGCAATCGGCATTGCGGCGGCGCGGTTTGAGAAGAAGAACAACTTTCAGTTCGATATTGTTCAGGATGTTCTGGACCTCATGAACGTCAGCGTGCGGGCACGCGTTACGGGCGTCATCAATCTCGGCGGTGGCACGACCAAAAGTTTTATTCAGCAAACTGAGACTTCAACTACCATCCTCAAAAACCATCATCACGGTCACAAGTACGCGATTCAGATCGCGACTGATGCGCCGCATCCCGGCGGCCGCTCCAACGCTGTTTCGTTTGACGAAGGGCTGATCTACGGCAAGCTCGCTCGCGGCGCGCACACAGCCTACGTAAACTGCGACGCCACCATTGCCTTGCCCATCCTGGTCACGGCGCTTTCGCAAACAGCGGCGAAGTACATGAAGGGCCGCAAGCGTCCGAACTTTGTTTTTGGACGCGAGCTAATGGTCGAAGTGCCCTAAGGGCGGGCGGCTTAAAGGTCGTCCGTGCCTCACTTAATCAATTAATCGCCTGCGAGGGAAACCTATGAAGAGAACTCTTGCGAATCGCCTGCCCGTCGTACTCTTTTCAGTACTGATCACAATCGTACCAGCCATCGTCCAGGCGCAAACTGAAGCCGACGTCAAAGCCCATTACACCAAAATGGAACAGATGATTCCGATGCGCGACGGCGTGAATCTGTTCACTTCGATCTACATTCCGAAGGACACGTCGCAGAAATATCCGATCATGCTCGACCGCACGCCCTACAGTGTTGGTCCCTACGGCGCGGACAAGTACCGAACGTCGCTCGGACCCGATGATCTGTTTGCTAAAGAAGGCTACATCTTCGTCTATCAGGACGTGCGCGGACGCTGGATGAGCGAGGGCGAATTCGAGGACGTGCGTCCGTACATTCCCAACAAAACCGGAAAGCAGATCGATGAAACCTCAGACACTTATGACACGGTTGATTGGCTGATCAAAAACATTCCCAACAACAACGGCCGCGTCGGGGTCTACGGCATTTCGTATCCGGGCTTCTACACTTCGATGGCCGGGATCGATAACCATCCGGCGATCAAAGCAATTTCACCGCAGGCTCCGGTGTCCGATTGGTTTCACGGCGACGACATGCATCACAACGGCGCGCTCTTTCTCGCGCAGAACTTCGCTTTCTTTACCGGCTTTGGCCAGCCGCGCCCAACACCGGTCTCGAGCGGTGATTATCTCAAACGCTTCAACTTTGGAACGCAGGACGGTTACAAATTCTATTTGGACATGGGAGGCCTGCGAAACTCCGGTGGTATCTATCAAAAACGACTCGACACGCGCATCAAGTTTTGGGACGAGATGATGTTGCATCCGAACTACGATCAGTTTTGGAAAGAGCGCAACATCTTTCCGAACTTGAAGAATATCAAAACCGCCGTGATGACTGTTGGCGGCTGGTACGACAACGAAGATCTCTTCGGCGCGCTCAATACTTATCAATCCATCGAGCGCCAGAATCCCGGCATCTTCAACGTGCTGGTGATGGGCCCGTGGTGTCACGGCTGCTGGGCGCGAACGGATGGTGACTGGCTGGGCACTGCTTATTTCGGCGGAAAGACCGGCGTGTATTATCGCGAACACTTCGAGCTGCCGTTCTTCAATTACTTTTTGAAAGACAAGGGCGAGATCTCGCAAATCAAAGAGGTCAACGTGTTCGACACCGGCGCGAATCAGTGGCGCGACGTTCCTAATTGGTCACCAACTGTCTCAACTGATACGCCACTTTATCTGGCTTCAGACGGTAAACTGGTTTTTGGAGATGGAGCAACTGGCAGGCGTCCGCCAATCGGCGGAAAACTCTATGACGAATACGTCAGCGATCCGATGCATCCCGTTCCCTACACGCAAAAGATCGCGCTCAACTATCCGCGCGATTTCATGACCGAGGATCAGCGTTTCGTCGCCGGCCGTCCGGACGTTCTCGTTTATCAAACTGATCCCTTGACTGAAGACATGACGGTTGCCGGAAACATCAAGCCCGAGCTCTTCATTTCTTCGAGCGGCACGGATTCGGATTTCATCGTCAAACTCGTAGACGTCTTTCCGGATGATTACCAATATCCGGAAACAGGAAAGAGACTGCCCAACAATCAACCCGAAAGAATGCGGCCGCCCGACGGTTCGGCCGGATGTGTGTTTGCACCCGGCGGCTACGAAATGCTCCTGCGCGGCGAACCGTTTCCCGCGCGCTTCCGCAACGGCTTTGAAAAACCCGTCCCCTTGACGCCAAACACGCCAACGAAAATCTCTTACGTGATGCCGGGCATCGTGCACACTTTCAAGAAGGGCCACCGCATCATGGTGCAGATTCAGAGCACCTGGTTCCCGCTCGTCGCGCGCAACCCGCAAAAGTTCATGCCGAACTACAAACTTGGTGGAGACTCGGATTTTCAGAAAGCCACCGAGCGCGTCTATCACACAGGGCAATACCCTTCGCACGTGACGGTGAGTGTTTTGAAGTAGCTAATCTTGGCCTGCGAGATAATTTGAATGGTGGTTGGGTAGTTTCATCCCAGCCACTGCAGCACTTCCTCTTCGCCGGTGCTGCGCGTGCCACCAACGATACGAATAAAATAGTCTTCAAGCGACATTGGCTGGGCTTCGCGGCCATCGCCCTCGATCTGAATTCCTTTTCGCAACTGCGCAAGCGAACCCGACGCCAGCAGTTTGCCTTGCGAAATGATCGCGATATCGCTGCACAGGCGTTCGACGATCTCGAGCACGTGTGAAGTGAGAAACACCGTCAGGCCACGCGCGGTCAACTTCGTCAGCAGATCCTTGAGCGTGCGCGAGGCGATCGCGTCAACGCCCTCGAAAGGTTCATCAAGAAACAAGATCTCGGGGCGGTGAATCAGTGCGCACGCCAGCGAAAGCTTCTTCTTCATGCCGTGCGAATACTCGACAATCAGCTTCTTCGGTTCGTCCTGTAATTCCATCAGGTCAAGCAGCTCCGGCGCGCGCTCGGCAATTTCCGATTTTTGCAGACCATACATTCTTCCCGTGAAGGCAAGCATCTCGGCGCCGGTCAATCTTTCGAAAAGATTCAGGTCTTCCGGCACCACGCCAATTCTGCGTTTGACTTCGAGCGGCTCGGTTTCCAGGTCGCGTCCGAGCACGCGGATCTTTCCGCTGGTAGGCGCGAGCAGTCCGGTCAGCATTTTTATCGTCGTGGATTTTCCCGCGCCGTTTGGACCAAGGAAACCGAAGAAGCCTCCGCGCCTCACTTTGAGATCGATGTGATCGACGGCGGCAAAATTAGCAAAGAGGCGCACGAGATCAAAAGTCTCGACGGCCATTGAACCCGCTACGGTTTCGATGGAGGATGTCATCCGTAGCTTTGTACGCGGAGAGAGGGCGGCGCGTCAAGACATTACCCACGCAAGAGCGGCTGCGCGTCATCGGCGCGCACGTATTCGGGAAGCGTGCGATGCGTGCTCATCAGGAACGCGCTTGAACTGGCCTGGAGCGCATTGCCATGCGTGGCGGCAATGCTGACGACATGTTCAAAAGCGGACCAGCCAAAATAATAACCGTCGCGAAAGCTCACCAGCACGTCCGCGTTGTGGCGCACTCGTTGAGTGTGTAGTGAAGTAAAGAGATTTGCGACCGCATCGGGATAAATGTGACCCGCGGTACGTTCGAGCCACGCGCGATCCGAAGCGTACCCCTCTTCATCGATCGCGCGGGCTTCACCAAGTTCGCGCACGACGGGAACAAGCCGCAACGGATCGCCTTCCTTTACAACATAGCGATAGCGGGTTGCACCGTTGCTCGCTTTTCGTTCAATGCGTGCCGTGCCATTCATTCCCGTGACAACAACGGCGGTCTCGCCTTCGCGGTGCAGCGCGAAATCCACGCCTTCGAGTTCGGCAACTGCACCCGCGACATTGGGAATAAAATCCTCTCCGGCGCAATACAGCGAAGCATAACCGCACAGCCCCCACGCCGGAATCGCAATACTGTTGCGAAGCTCATGACGCAGGTTCGTAGTAAGCGAAAAACCATTCGCCCGCAAATGCGTTGCCAGATGCGAGCGGCGATTCTCCTCTAAGTTCATCCCGTGATCCGAGAAAAGCACAATCTCAGTTTCCGAGCCGCAATAACCCTGGATCTCGCGCAGGATCTCATCAAGTGACTCGAGAGCGATTTGCAATTTTTCAGGCCCGCCAATGTGCAGCAGTCCGTCAGTTGATTTCACAAAGGCGAAGAAGTCTCGCGTTTTCGGCGTCAGAGCAAAGCGCTCGCGAAAGCGTTGCTGGTCGGTGCGCCAGATTTTTTCCGTCGCCACGTAGATGAGAAACTCGAACATCAGCGGCTCTTGATAATCAAGCTCGTCCATGTATGACGACGGCACCTTATCCGGCGTGCGCCTGCCTATGTATTTGCGCACCCCGCCGCGCAACTCGCGCTCGTCGCGATCAAAGTAGAGACCTTCGTAACCTGGCGGCGGCGTCGCGCCCAGCATGGCAGCCAAGCCAACGTTGGTGAGTGTGGGAAACGGCGAGAGCAATCGTGAAGGCGCGTGAAATTTGTCGAACAACCCACGGTTTCTGGCCGCGAGAATCAGGTCGTAAGGCACGCCATCTAGACAGAGGAGCAATCTTCGCGGTCGTGCCTGCCTCTCGTTGCTCGTCTTTCGCATAGTTACCTGGCTTTTCAGTTTGAACACTCGATTCCGTGTTGAACCGGCGGAGACGAGGTCACGATCCACGAACTCACACGAAATAGGCACGAAACTAGTTCGAGTATCTTCGTGGAATTTCGTGTGAATTCGTGGATCGTATTCTCTGAAATCATTTTCCAGTGTCCCGCTGAGACGAGAGCCTATTGGTCATCGTGATCGGCCTTCGCAACTGTTTCTATTTTGAAAGGCTCGCGCAGTCCCCGCTCCGCGAGATCGTGCGCGTCGTAAACGTCTGTTCGGGAAAGCACTGCGCGATACTCCGCCAGCGCTTCGTTGCGCCTGCCGGCAACATCAAGGGCGTGCGCCGCGTAAAGGTGGGCCATCGTGATCAATCCCTGATCGGCTCCGGAAACCGTCGTGGTCGCGAGAAATTCTTTCGACGCCCGTTCCGCTTGGCCGGCCGTCAACAACGCCTCGCCATACTTGAAATGGATCAGATCGAGAGCGCGCGCCGCAGTGTCTCGCACGTTGCGATCGTGCAGCAGTTCATCGAAAGCTGCGAAAGCTTCGCGCTCCGCGTTTGTCACGGCGGCAATGTGGTTCGCTTTGCGTTCGAACGCGGCCTGAGTTACCAATGCGTCCGCGGCTTCGAGTCTGAAGAGATAATTGCGCGGATACTTAGCCGCCAGCTCGCGCGCGAACGCGAGCGCATCGGCAAATCGTTTCTCGCGCGTGTACAAAACGATCAGCAGAGTTTTCGCATCGTCGCGCACCCAACGTCCTTCCTTTGTGACGCGCTCGATAGTTGCCAATCCGCGTTTCTTCGAACCGCGCGCGCCGGTGATTCCCGCCAACACTTTGATCGGCAAGGGCAGCGATCCCAGGACGTAATCGTAAAGCCCCATCGTGATCTCGGCATCATGAAAACCTGGATCGAGCTTGAGGACGTCACGATGACGATCGACTGCTTCCGAACCATCGCGCAGCGCGGCAAAGTGCCGGCGCTCAACTGCTTCTTCAAACGATGCTTTCAGCCCCGCAGTAGCGCCAAGAAAGTAAAGCGCTTCAACGTCTCTTGGATTCTGTTTCAAACGCGCTTCAGCGAGCCGCTTGGCCTCGCGAGTCCACGTCTTAAATTGCATGACAACTTTTGGATCGGCCTTGTCTTCATTTTGCGAATAAAAAGATTCTGAACTGTAAAGCGAAGACTGAAGCCGGCGCGTTTCGTAAAGCGTTTCGATCCAGAGGCTGGCGGCCAGAAATTGCGGGCCCGCCGGATGATCGGGAAACAGCCGGGCGACCTCGTGAAAGTCTTTGCGCGCTCGTTCGTAGTCAAGATTGAAGAGCGCTTCAAAGCCATCGGTGCGCAAAGTCTCGAGCCGCGCACGGTCAGAATCGTTAAGCGAGGCCGAAGCCACCTGCTGCGCGAATGTTGGAACAACCGACAGCAAAATGAAGATAACGATCGAGAGTCCGGTATTACGTTTCATAGTCTTTCTCATATCTTCTTGAATCGCTTTGCTACTCACGTTTTTTCTTTTCATCTGATGGTTCCGGTTTCGGCGCGGCTTCGGCGCGCACCTTAGTTAATTTCTCGATCACTCGGCTGGCCATCTTTCCGGCGCCCAGATTTCCGTCCCAGATGATTACGTTGCCGGTCGCCACGATCAGGCCGGTACGTTGGTGCGCCAGCGAAAACGTAAATTTCCAGGTGAGCGGTACGTGGTCGAGCGTCAAGACGAGGTCAGCCACGCGCTGGTCATCGACAAACACAAGTCCCCATTGCTCCATCTCCGCTCGTTTCTTCAGCGCGTTGACCAGGTGTTGGGGTTGGAAGAAATCGGTCTCGCTCGCGATGTAAATGGTTTTGGAAGCGAGTAACACATCTACGGGTCGAGACGGTTTGACCACCACCGAGCCTGGGCCTCTTGCTTCCAGCGGCAAGACCGGACGTTGCGGCACCAGCACCGAGTTTTGGGGAATGGGGAAAGGCGTGGTGGAAGCCTTGGCCATTGGCGAATCCGGCGCCGACTGCACGCCAACAGTGCGAATGAGTCCGAGCACGCCGCTCAATGGCACCGCGTAGCTTTGATTTTGTGCCTGCGGCGTTGCGGCCAGCACTCCCAGCGCGCGACCCTTTTCATCAAGCAGCAGCCCGCCGATGGCGCCCGGTGTTACGGGAATCGTAAACTTCAATACGCGATAACCGTTGCCTGCTCCAGCGATTTCATCAGCCAGAGAGACTGAAGTCAGAACGCCGGCTGCACTTTCTGTTTCGCCAGTCGTGATTGCGACCACAAATACACGAGCACCGACCATCGCTTCTTCAACCGCCGCGCCGGGGATCGGAGTCGACACCGCAACGGCAGTGCGCAAGAGGGCGAGGTTGCGCCGCTCGTCAGTCGCGACCAGCTCAGCTCGATCGAATATCTCGCCGTTGCGCAGTTTGATTTGGATCCCACGCGCACCTTTAACCAGATGGTACGCCGTCAGGATCAAACCATCACTGCGCACAATCACTCCCGAGCCAACCGTGCGCGCCTGGCCATCGTCTTCCACGACAATCGTCACGATGGAATCAAGAATGCTGTCGCTGATCCGCGCCGGCGATTGAGCAGAAACGTTATGACCGTTTATGCTGATGACTATGACTATCGCGATCCAGATAGTAAATTTCATTGCCATTCCCCGTTCCCTTATGGCGCAACGTAGATCTTCTTGCCTTTGAGCGGCAGAGCTGCGCCAAGCCCGATTCCACCGAGAGCGCCCAGTCCGCCAAAGAGGGCTTTGCCGATCCCAGGATCATCGCTGTAAGGATGTCTCGCGTCGCTTATCGCACCGATGCCGATGCCCACGCCCAGACCTATGGCAACACCCAGCGCGGTCATGAGCGCTCGCGATCGCCTCTTACGGACCTCAGCCACGTCCTCTCTACGCAACTCGAATGCTTGCCTGGCAACGCTCGATACCTTCACGAGCAGAATCAACGAATCGTTGTCCACGTGTCGGACATCGCCCAAGAATCTTTCTCCTTTTTTTGTGGAGACGATCACGGTGGAACCGACTTTCAATCTCTGGACGTTGTTCCAATCAGAGAGATCGGTTTTTGCGAGAACGGTAAGAGGCATCAAAGCAACCATCAACAGAGCGGCGATTACGATGCGACAAGATGACATTGGTGATTCCTCCTGTTAGTTTGTGGTTCAAGCTAAAACCAGGAATTAATGCCCGCGCAGCGCGATCGCCAGCCAGACAACCAAGCCGATGAAGATTCCAGCCGAGATCGCGGCCACGGCGCCAGTTGAAAGGTTATTGCCCTTGCATTGTTGGACTTGCGGATAAGCGACATCTCTCGAAGCGCCGCTCTTCTCATCAACAACAACGAAGTGATCTTCCCCGGCTTGCGCGACATAGCCTTTCAACTTTGTTCCATCGCGCAGCTTGACTTGAACGCGCGCCGCCGGGCCGGTCCCGAGTTTAAGAATCCCCGCTTTCACTTTTCCCGCGAATTGCTCTTCTTTGGTTGGCTTCGGAGTCGCGGTTGCGGCTGTGACGCAGACAAGATTGATCACCAATGCCGCGAGTAGTGATGCCAAGACTTTTTTTGTCATGATCCCTCCGTCAAGACTAATTTGAAAAACTCTCTATGTACTTCACACCGCTTCCGGTATTGAAAAGCACGACACGCTCGTTGACTTTCACGGAACCGGCGGCCAGCAACTTTTTCAGCGCCGGCAGACATGCAGCACCTTCAGGTGCGCAGAAGATTCCTTCGGCCGCGCCAATCTCACGCGTGGCGGCAATCAACTCTTCATCGGTAACCGCGACTGCCGTTCCGCCTGAGGCACGTATCGCGTCAAGGATCAGAAAGTCTCCGATCGCGCGCGGCACGCGCAGGCCCGAAGCTGTTGTGGCAGCATTGGGAAACTCGTCAGCGAAGCGCTTCCCTTCCTCAAACGCGCGCACGATTGGGGCGCAGCCGGACGCCTGCACCGTCACCATCTTTGGCCGCTTTGATCCAATCCAGCCCATCTGTTCCATCTCGTCAAATGCTTTCCACATTCCAATCAACCCCGTGCCGCCGCCGGTTGGGTAAATGATTACGTCCGGCAATTCCCAATTCAGTTGTTCAGCCAGTTCGTAACCGAGCGTCTTTTTTCCTTCGACGCGATACGGCTCTTTCAAAGTCGAAACATCGAACCAGCCTTCAGCGTCTTTGCGTCGCGCGACTTCAGCGCCGCAATCGGTAATCAAGCCATCCATCAACGTCACGTGCGCGCCCGTCTGTTCACACTCGATCACATTCGCGCGCGGCGTGTCAGTTGGCATGAAGATGAAAGCTTCCATCCCAGCTCGCGCCGCATAAGCCGCTAACGCTCCGGCGGCGTTTCCCGCGGACGGCACCGCAAGCTTCTGCGCTCCAAGCTCTTTCGCCATCGATACCGCCGCCGCCATACCGCGCGCCTTGAAACTTTGTGTTGGATTCTGCGATTCATCTTTTATGTAAAGCTCTCCGAAGCCCAACTGCTCGCCTAATCTTTTGGCGTGCAGTAGCGGCGTCCAACCCTCACCGAGCGAAACAACGTTCGCGTCGTCCTCGACCGGCAGCACCTCGCGATACCGCCAGAGATCGCCTCGCCGCCCGGGCAATGATTCCTTTGTCAAACTGCGCGCCGCCTGCTCAAGGTCGTAACGCACCAACAATGGCTTCCCGCAATCTGAGCAGAGATTGTGCAACCTCCGTGCCTCGTGTTTCAGACCGCACAGTGCGCATTCGAGATGTGTAACATTCATTGATTAATGCCCTCTTTCGAGAAATAGAAGAGCTTTGCAGCAAATGGACTGACGGCTGATCAAAAAATCGCTTAGTGTCAGGTGGAGTGATCATCCGGCAGCGTCTCGGAAAACGCAAAGGTTGACTCCGCGAGCAACAAGAGTCCTCCCGTATATGATCGAGAGGAAGGTTCGTCCACGCTTCCGGTGGTGTCTAATTTCACCTTTGCGCCTTACGACTTAACTTGGCGTCTTTGCGCGAAAACATTGCCTAAGAAGGTTGCAGTTTCACGCAAAGGCGCAAAGGGATTACTCAAGCCGCAAAGAAGTTGAAACCAGGAACCCGTCACCGACACTTTTGCCTTTTCACTGCGATTCATTTAAGTTTGCCTTCTACTCTTTATGCCAATTCGTTTACTCGCGCTGGATCTCGACGGGACGTTGCTTAATTCGCGCGGCGAACTAACAGAGCGAAATCGCGGCGCCATTGATCAAGCACGCGAGCGCGGGGTGCGCGTTGCCGTTGTAACGGGACGACGCTTTCGGGATGCGAGACCACTTGCGCTTGAGTTGGGTTTGGATGTGCCGCTGATTGCGCACAATGGTGCGTTGACAAAACATGCGCGCACGCTCGAGACAGTTGCCGTGCTGCCGTTGCCATTGCCCGCCGCGCAGCACGCGCTGCGCGTCGGACGTGAAGCGGGAGCGGACGCGCTGGTGAGCGACGATCACCAAGGACTGGGCGTACTCGTATACGATCATCTCAGCGGAAACAATCGCTCGCTGTTGCGTTATGTTGCGTGGGCGCGCCGCGTTCACGGCGAAGAAGGAAGCAATGCCGTGCGCGAAGTGCCATCGCTTGAAGCTTTTCTCGATCACGAACCGGTTCATCTTGCTTTTTCCGGCGGCTGCACGGCGATGACCGCGCTAAGTAAGATTCTCGATCGAGAACTTGGCGCCAGCGTAAAGATTCTCAGCACGATGTATGCTAAAACAGACTTCGCGTTGCTCGACATCATTCATCCGGAGGCATCGAAAGGCGTCGGAGTCGCGGCTGTCGCGAAGGAACTCGGCGTGTCGAGAGAAGAAGTAATGGCCATCGGCGACAACTTTAACGATCTTGAGATGTTGCGTTATGCGGGCACGAGCGTCGTGATGAGCAATGCTGATCAGTCGCTGCGCGGACTCGATGGCTTTCACCTAACGTCCTCGAATGACGAAGATGGCGTGGCCGTCGCAATCGAGAGATTCATTATGAATTCGACAAGATAAATATGGAGTGCGGTGGCAAGCGCAGCGCGACACCGCTTTGGGTGGCTTTCAACGCATAAAGGCAAAGCGCCGTCGCCGCTTCGCTCTGCCGGCGCACTCCAAAAAAAGGAGAAAACATGGCAAATCGCACTGCGGTAATTGAAACCAACAAAGGCACGATCCGTTTCGAGCTGCTCGAAGCAGACGCGCCGAAGACAACGGAAAACTTCATTACGCTCGCCGAGCGCGGCTATTACGACGGCATTATCTTCCATCGAGTCATCAGCGGCTTCATGATTCAGGGCGGCGATCCAACCGGAACGGGACGCGGCGGTGAATCTGCCTGGGGCGGGCGTTTCGATGACGAGATCGATCCATCAACACCGGTGTATCAGCGCGGTTACAAAGCCGGCACTGTGGCGATGGCCAACGCCGGACCAAACACCAACGGCTCGCAGTTTTTTATCATGCACGCCGATTACCCGTTGCCGCCAAGTTACACAATCTTTGGCCGCGTCACCGCTGGTCAGGACGCGGTTAACGCGATCGCCACCACGGAGAAGGACCGCAACGACCGGCCCATCGCCGATGTGAAAATGGAGAAGGTGACGATCGAAAGTGCTTAACTGTAGGACGAGCGTTTAGGGCTTCATCGTTGAGTGATTTCCCAACCGCGCAGCGATAGCTTCAGCAACAAATCCTTTTGCTTCGCGAACGGAATCTTCGAGACTCTTTCCTTTGCCAAGACACGCGGCAATGGCCGCTGAGAGTCTGCAGCCGGTGCCGCGCACGTCACCAACGTCCATCCACTCGCCACGAAACACTGTCACATGTCCCTCGTCATCGAGAATGTCGATGGCTCCTGCCTCCTGCCTCCTGCCTCCTGCCTCCTGCTCTTTCAAGTGTCCGCCTTTGATGAGTACGGCGCGCGCGCCCAACTCGCGAATCGCTTTGGCTGCTCGCCGCATACCTTCTTCGTCCGTGATGCGCAAGCCGGTAATCCGTTCTGCTTCGGGAATGTTTGGGGTAGCCAAACGTGCGAGCGGCATCAGTTCCTTGATTAACGCCGCCACCGCATCCTCTTCAATCAACTGATAACCCGAGGTCGAGCGAATCGGCGTGTCGACAACCGGCGCGGGCAGGTTTGTCTCGCGAAACAACCGCGCTACTGCGACAACAATCTCGCGCGTCGGCAGCATGCCGGTCTTGACGCAGGCAACGTCGTATTCTTCAACAAGTGGCAACACCTGCGCGCGCACTGTCTCGGCAGCCAGATGTTCCGCGCCGAACACGCCGGTGGTGTTTTGAAATGTCACTGACGTGATGGCGGCAATGGGAAAACAATCGAGTGCGATAAAAGTGCGAATATCCGCGATGACCCCCGCGCCGCCGGATGGATCAAGACCAGCAATGGTCAAGGCGATTGGTTGTGGTCTTTCAGTCGGCATGACGCGTCATATTTGCGATGCGGGTCAGAACCGCCTGCGGTAGCGGGCGGTTGAACTCTAGTTATCTAGGGTTAATCAATATCTGAGATCAACCGCCCGCTACCGCAGGCGGTTCTGACTTCCTGAACTATTTCTCGCAGAGTGGCGGCGTCATTGAGCAAACTGATCCCGGCAATGCCGCAGGCGCCCGCGCGAAGACAATCGCGAGCATTCTCAGCTGTGATGCCGCCCAGCGCAATCACTGGAAACGGCGCCAGTCCGCGCGCCACCTGCCCTAACTTCTCCAAACCCAGCGGCGCTCCATAAAGCTCCTTTGAAGCAGTTTCAAATACCGGACCAAGCACAGCAAAATCAGCGCCGCCTTCATACGCAGTGCGCGCTTCTTCGATTGAATGCGTGGATACGCCAATCAGGAACTCTCCGCCAAAGGTCCGGCGCACGATGCGCGCTTCAAGCGAACCCGTCGTTAGATGAACGCCGTCAGCTCCGGCCCCGCGCGCAATGTCCGCGCGACCGTTGACCAGCAATCGAGTGGCGCTGTCGCGCGTAATCTCGGCCGATTTCTCCGCCAACTCAAAGAGCACGCGCGCCGAAAGATTTTTTTCGC
This sequence comes from Pyrinomonadaceae bacterium, assembly GCA_041492185.1. Taxonomy (GTDB): domain Bacteria; phylum Acidobacteriota; class Blastocatellia; order Pyrinomonadales; family Pyrinomonadaceae; genus JAOAPY01. The sequence goes on from JBGPWL010000004.1 coordinate 33,516, forward strand.
GAAGTTGGATCAGGCTAATGCGAGCGTCAACCGCAGCCGCGACGAGTTTGATGAGGCGCGAGAAGTCTTCACTTGACGGCGTCGTTGTCGCTGTCGTCGCGCCGTTCGTGATCAGATACGTAATTGGTTTGAGCAGGTTGAGCGGCATCGGTCTTCAAGGTATTGGGAGAATGCGCATGGCCCTGCAGCGCTCTAACGGTTTGCTTGAAGTGGAATATTTCCCAAAAAGCAATTGCGAGATTCAACACGCCGACGCCGGTTACCGCGCCCCGCACCCAACCCGACGCGATAACTGTTTGTAAACCATAACCAGCCTTGCGCGCGGCGTAGAGCAGAAAATAGTTGTTGCCCCAATCACTCAAGGGCAGGCCCAAAAATCCCTGCGGGATCCAGGGCAGGAGTGTCAGCGCTATGCCGATCTCGAGGCACAGTAGAATATAGAAAATAGCGCTGAGCTTGGCCGACATGTCTGCATGAATATTAAAACGGAAACGCTGATTGGTAAAGGCAGCGAGTGGTCAAACCGAAAAATTCTTGTATCGCGAAGCTAAGCCTGGTGTGCCGTTGTCCAAAGAATCGTCACTATTTCCTGCTTTTCCTGCCCTTGCGCGCGGCCTTTTGTTTCTGTAGGCTCTGCAACTTTTCGGCGACTCCGCGATATGAAACATCAACGCTATAGACGTCCGTGAAAACATCTATCGCCCGGTCCAACTCGCCCGTCTGCTCGTAAGCGGAACCGAGATCGTAGCGCAGCGCCTGATACTCTGCCTCGCCGTGGCCCGGAGTTTCCAAACCATTCTTAAACCATTTGACCGCCGCGCGTGGCAGATTCTTTTGCAGGAAGCAGTGACCGAGCATGTTGCAGCTCTGGAGGAAACGCGCCGTACCGTCGTCGGCTTGAACCAACCCGGCAGCTAGTTGAAATTCCTGGATTGCTTCGTCCACCAGATCCATCTCTTTGTAAGCGATGCCCATGTTGTAATGCGTTTCATAGTCATCACTGGCGAGCGCAGTGTCTTCTTCGGCAGCAACGCGAAACTCTTCAAAGATCTCGGCAAGTCCCTGGTCGATCACGCTTTGAGCGGGCCGCGCTGAACCTGCCGGCTCTTCAATTTCAGCAAAAGCAAGATGCGCGTCTGACTCCGCGCCATGCGTCGTAACACCTGCCGAGGTGGGTTCAAACTCAGGGAAACCAGAGTCGGGCTGCGCCGGAATCCCTGGCTTGGCTTCGCTCCGATCGCCAAGCCTGGCACGACGCGTTTCGATTTCCGGTTGCGACCCAAACTGCCGCGTCAGCATGTCCAGCGTGTCACCCGCGATGTCGAAATAACCTTGCGCGATGTAGAAGTCGACGCTCTCGAGTTCCTGGCGCATCGTCGACTCGCGTTGTTCGGCACTGGCCAAGGGTCCCGGGCTCCGGTCGCCGCTGGCCGAAGATGTATCGACCGTGACACCACCGAAGTCGGTTCTTTTGTTGTTGTCCGTCACGTGAGGATCGATCTCACCACTTTCCAAAGTTTCATTCAGATCGGCAAAAGAGGCGCTCGGATCCGCAATGGTTTCAGTGACCACTGAGTTGAATTCAAATTCGGCGAACTCACTGCTTCCCGCGGTCACATCATCAGAATCTTCTTTTACGATCGCGAAGCTTTCGAACGTCGGAACTTCCGCGAGGTTGGTGTCCGCAAAGGTCGAAGGCTCGTCCGCCAACTCTTCCTGCGCACCACCAAGCGCTCGCAGACGTTCGACGTAGCGTGTCTCGTCAGGAGCGAGTCGCACAAGTTGGGTCAACGCGTAACGTTCATCTTCAACCAAAGCGCCGGCTTCGGCGGCTTCCGTCAATCGCTCAAGCGCCGCGCGCAGTTTCTCCATGTCGCGTTGCCACCAATGGATCCGAACCAACAGCCGCAAAGCAGTGACCTGCTCCGGATTCCGCGCCAGCACTTCATTGACAAGCTCCAGCAACTGATTTTCTTCGCGCCCGGCAAGCACGCGTTCGGTGATGCCGGCCAGCACTCGGGCAGTCGCATCGAGGTCGCCGCTGTCGAGATACAATCGCGCCACGTCGAAGTAGCGTGTGTAATTCCCGGCATCATGCGTCATGAGCAACGCGGTCGCGCGTTCAGCGCCGGGAGCGTCCTGGGCTTCAAGATAGGCATAGAGGAGTATTGAGATCAGTTCGACCTGCTCTGGTCTCTCCGCGGTTGCGCGTTCCAGGATCTCCGCCGCCTCGTAAGCCGTGCCAAGAGCGACGTGCGCTGAAACTAATCCTCTGAGTGCGACTAGATCGTGGGGGCGGAGCTCCAGCACCCGGGAATATGATGCAAGCGACTGCTCAAACTTGCCGCTGTCAAAAAGCCGCGAACCCGCCTCGGCAAAAGCGTCAACTGCTTCGGAACGGAGTCCCTCCTTGAGGTATCCCTCGGCCAGCTTCAGCCGGACTTCGGTATTGTGCGGATCCAGATCGGCGATCTTGTGAAGCACTTCGAGAGCTTTTTGCGGCTCGCCTGCGCGCGAGTAGGCATCCGCAACTACGAGATACTGAGCGCGCGCATCAACGACGAGATCTTGATTGGCATAGAGGACGGCAAGCTTTTCAGCGATTTCCAGATCGCGCGGCTTGAGGCGATCGATTTTCTTGTACATCGCGATGGCTTTGAGGTCGAATTCCTGTTCGCGATAATGCTCGGCAATGCGCAAGAAGCATTCGATCGCTTCGTCCTTCTTGCCGGCGCGCGCATAAAGATCGCCTAACATGTTGAGGGCGGTGAAGTCGTCCTCGTCATGATCAACGATCTGACGGTATTCTTTAATCGCCGCGGGGATGTTCCCCTGCGAAAGGAACTTGTCAGCGGCCTTTAAGACCTTAGCCTTTTCGAAAGCCATTGGGAGTATTATGTCACCTTATGCTGGAAGCGGCGCTAAATATGGCAGGGAGCGAGTTGACGATCAGATCATGCGAAACTCTCTTTCAATTCGTCGGATCGTCTACTTCAACGAGACACCCACGAAATACGCTAACATGCGCTAATAAAGGTGTCAACGCCCTTTTCTTGTCGCCATCAACCCGTCGCGAACGCGCGCGACAGGAGACTAATGAGAGGCTAAGAAAAAAGTAAGTCGCGGCTTCCTGGGCGTTTGTTCCGATTCTGTTTCGCATGAGCGCAAGTCCGGACACATCGCAAGCGGTGATGCAATCGAGCGCCGGCGCTGACGGCGCGAATAGGCGTCGCTCGCCTCTAGGCCCTGGTCTGGCGCTCGTTGGACTGGTCTTATACTCCGCGTTTGCGCCGCATTCGATCGCAGCGTCGGAAATTGCGCTGGGCATCGCCGCCGCGGGCTGGCTGCTTAGAACAATTAATACGGGACGCTCGGGACTGCGTCATACAAAGCTGGACTGGCCAATCTGGTTATTTTTTCTTTGGACGATCACTTCCGCGATTTTTTCGTCAGAGCCCGGGATTAGCATCGCGAAACTGCAATCGGTTTGTGTGCTCTTCGCCTTCTACCTTACTCAAGCCCTAGTTACGAGACGGAGCGCGATCATTCTCGTTTGCGTGATGCTCCTCTCGGGTTTGGCTGGAACGATTTGGGGCGTTTACGATCTGGTTCGCGGACGCGGCGTGGTCGTTGAATCGATTGCGGCTGACAGTCCGTTTCGACAGATTCAAACGGAAACGACTGGCGCGGCCGGGCCACTATTCGAACCTGCCAAGGTTCAAGTGCAAAAGGGTGATGTCATCTGGCGCGTCGGCGGCCATCGAGTTTATTCGGTTTCGGAAATAGACGACGCAATCAAGAACGCAGCACCGCACGAGCGACTCTCAGTGAGCGCGATCACGCACGGTGAGCATGCTGAGTGGCCAGGCTTCGTTGTAACAGAAGGCCTTAAGTCTGGTATTACCAGCAGTGGCCGCTCACATCGCTTTCGCGCTTCCGGCTGGACGAGACACTACGAGTACTTCGCGGAGATCCTGCAGATTCTCGCGCAACTCGCGCTCGGGCTGGCGTTGGCGAACCTGCGAAACCACGGCCCTAACCGGCGATTCAAATTGGCGCTGGCGGCGAGTTTGTTGCTTGCTTTCGGTATTGCACTCACCGCGATGAGATCGGTGCTGGTCGCCTTTGCTATCGGCGGCTGCGTCATTGCCTGGCGCGCGGCGAAGGGTCCGGCGGCGAAGTGGTTGATTACCGCGACGATCGCTTTCGTGCTCGGGCTCGGCGCTGTGATCGTCTGGGAAACGCGCGCGCCCGATGCTCTTACGTTGTCAGACGCCAGCTCGTCGCTGCGTGCGCAGGTGGCCCGCGTTGGCTTGTCGCGCCTCATGGTTCATCCCATCTTCGGCCACGGTATGGACGCGATGCAGAAACACTGGACCGAGTGGGGCTTTCCCGGCAGAATCATGATTCACCTTCACTCAACGCCGCTGCAAATCGCTTTCGATCGTGGTCTGCCGGCGCTCTTCTTCTGGCTCTGGATCATGCTGGCGTTCTGGTTGGTAACGACGCGGGCCGAAAGAGCGACTCGCGATTCAAGCGACACGAATCGCCTGGGAGTATTGCTCGGCACGACGGGAGCGCTCGTTGGATTCTTCGCGAGTTCGCTCGTGAACTATAACTTCGGCGCCGGCATTGTCGCGCTGGCGTTCTGGTGGTTGATGGGCGTCGTGGTGGTGCTTGCAAGAGACAATTCGCTGAACAACTAGTGTAGTGTCTCAAAAATAACTTTACAGGCAGCAATCATGGTTGGCGCCATCTCAGGAATCAAGAGAAGGGAGACTGGTTTCGTCTCTTTTTCGTGTGATTTAAACGATCGAGTTTTTGATCAGGGACGACGATCCACGAAATCACACGAAACGGGACGAATGAAACGACTGTAAAGCCAATTGAGAGACACTACATTAGATCACGTCTGCGAAATTCTTGCGCGTTTTGGCAAACCACCAGTAACCGAAGACAAACGTGACCACGGCGAAGGCGGTGAAATAAGCGAGGCCGTTCCAATCTGGGGCGGCGCCTTCGATCAGGATGCGTCGGTAGCTCCCAATCAGCGTAGTAAAGGGATTGAGGCGGATGTAGAACCGGAAACGTTCGGGCACAATCGACTCGGGATAGATGATCGGCGTCAAATACATCCAAGCCATCAGCACCAGACCAATGCCCTGCGCGATGTCGCGGAGGAAAACGCCCAGTGACGCGATCAGCCACGCGGCTCCCAGCGTCGCGACTAGTTGCGGAATCAACAGCACGGGCAACCACAGCGTCGTCAAATGAAGCTCGTGCCGGATGACTAATGTCGCCACTAACAAGGCCAGCGTCCCAAACATCTGATTACCAAGCGCCGAGAGCGCCTGGGCGATTGGCAGCGTCTCGAGCGGAAAGACGACGCGCTTAACCAGATTCGAATGCGCAACAATCGTGCTTGATGAAAGCATGAGTGTTTCCTGAAACATATTCCAGGGGAGCAACCCGCAGAAAAGATAGATCGCATAATCCCAGGGCGACTTGCTTGCGCCAAAGCGCGCGCCAAAGATGCCCGCGAAGATGAACGTGAAGATCGCGATCATCACAACGGGCGTCAGTAACGCCCAGAGCACGCCCAGCACCGACCCTTTGTAACGCGTCATCAGCTCGCGACGCGCCAGCGACAGGATCAATTCAAAGCGCGCGGGCAGTTCCCATAATGGACGCCAGATCGCGCGGCGTGCTGTTTGAGAGGAAATCATTGGCGCGTGAATAGTAAATCGTAAATAGTGAATAGTACAGATATCCTCCCAGGTAGGCGGCGCCAGGTAATCTCGTCTAATTGGCAATCGTCAATCGTCCATCGTCTATGGTCTAATTAACCCATGTCCATCGCTCTGCGCATCGAGCGCGTCGCAAAACAGTATCGCATCTACGAGCACCCGGGCGACCGTCTGAAAGAGTCACTCACGCGTGGTCGTTGGAAGTGGCATCGTGAATTTTGGGCACTGCGCGATGTTAGTTTTGAAGTGGAGTCAGGCACGACGACCGGCATCGTCGGCCCGAACGGCAGCGGCAAGTCGACGCTGTTGCAAATCATCACCGGCACGCTCGAGCCAACGCATGGAAACGTCTGGTACGACGGGCGCATCGCCGCCCTGCTCGAATTGGGCGCGGGCTTCAACCTGGAATTCACCGGTATCGAGAATGTTTTCATGAACGCCGCGCTGATGGGTTTCTCGCGCAGAGAGACTGAACAACTCCTGCCGGAAATCAAACGGTTTGCGGAAATCGGCGACTTCATTTACCAACCGGTCAAGACGTATTCGAGCGGGATGTATGTGCGTCTCGCTTTCGCGACCGCAGTCGCCACTAACCCGCAAATATTGATCATCGACGAGGCGCTGTCGGTTGGCGACGCGGTGTTTCAGCATCGCTGCCTGCGCCGCATCAAGCAGATGCAGGAAAGCGGCACGACGATTCTGTTTGTCTCGCACGACGTGTCCGCGATCAAGGCCCTGTGCTCGCGCGCGATTCTGCTGAATAACGGCCGAGTCGAGGCAGACGGCAAACCGGCGGAGGTGTTGAATCGCTATCAGGGACTGATAATGGAACGCGAGGAAGCATACGACCGCAGCGAGTCGGCGGAATCACGCGACGAATCAAGCGGCCCTGCAACTCCGGAAGAGACGTTAGGCCAACGCAGCGCGACGTTGCGGTATTCCTACCGACACGGCGACGGCAGCGCGGAAATAGTCGGCGCGGAATTGTTGAATGCTGCGCGCGACAACGCCGAACTCGTCGACTCAGGCGAGCCGTTGCTGGCCCGCCTGCGCGTGCGCTTCAAGGCGGAGGTTGTCGATCCGGTTTTTGGTTTTCTCATTCGCAATCGGCTCGGCATTCACGCCTACGGACTGAACACCGAACAGAGCGGATTGAAATTGGGAGATGTCAAGAGCGGCGAAGTGATCGAAATCTCGTTCAGCTTTGACTGCTGGCTGGGCACGGACGAGTATTCAATGTCGTTTGCGGTCCACAGCGAAGACGGTATCAGTTACGACTGGATCGACGGCGTCCTGTTCTTTCGCGTCGCGCCCGCGCCCGCGGTTGAAGGCGTGGCGAATTTGAATGCTTCGACGTCGATGCGCCGATTGGGAATGGCAGAGAATGTTCGATCGAGAGTCGACGATGAGATACCGGTGAGTCAGCAATGAAGAAGCCTCTGAAACTCAATGCGGCTCTGCCGCCCTCCAGTGCGGTAAGGCTCAGCGTTACCGAAGCGTTGACATCTTGAATTCGAGGCTGTGCCAGAAGAGGGCGGCGGCGTAGCCGCGGAAGAGAGCTGAGCAGCTCCCGGTAAGGCGGAGCCATACCGCACTGTGGGGCGGCAGAGCCGCAAGGCATCTTCGACATCGACGCGCACGGGTCTGACCTCTATCTTCCCAAAGGTCGGTGCGCGTCAACAAAACTCGAGGGACCGATCCAGCCGTTTGGATCGCTGCTATATCCCGGACCAGGTTGTCCCCACATTGGACAACTAGAGAGTCTCACCTCGAAATGAAGATGACATTGGTACGCTCCGCCTCCATCCCCAATGCCACCGATTTGCTCTCGACGAGTAACTTCACCACTGGTCTTGACGAATGACTGCAAGTGTCCATACAAAGTTTCGACGAGCGTGCCGTCCGTCAACCTGTGTCGCACGATAAGCACCTTGCCCCAGCCGGGTCCTGCTTCATTCGCAAAAACGATTGTCCCGTTTGAAGCTGCATACACCGGCAGCCCGCAATCCGTATTACCTCCCGTCGTCCTGTTCCAATCTTCTCCGAGATGGTTATTAGCACCGAACGCTTGAGCGTCGTACCAGCCAACCTCGTGTTTATCTTTCCTGGAATAGTGTTCACTGCCAAATGGATAGTCAAAACCATCAGACACTGGAATAAGAATCGGATTTGGTGTGACCTCTGTTGGAAGTTGAGAGTTAGTCGGGCGAGTAGATTTGCAGCTAATCAGAAACGCGCAGAAGATTAGAAACACCGTCAATCGAAAGTAATCGGTCATTCCAACCTCGCTTGATTGAGGTCTCACGAAATCTCACCAAACCCGCGCCAGCTATTTTTGTTGTGCCAACCAATCTCGACGTCGTGGGCGTTGATCTCGCGCCACCAACCTTCAAATTCTTCGCGCGAAATATAGTGAGCCGTCGGCGCGACCAGATGATCAAAGACGATCGTATGCTGCTCGCGCCAGCCGAAACTTGATATGGCAGTTAGATAATCGTTGTAGAAGAGATGCTTAGCGATGGCGCCGTTGCCTATGTGATTCAAAGGTCGATAGATCAATTTCGTCGCCAGATACAGAAATGCGGCCGGTAGTTTTGAGAGTTGCAGCAGCGCGCGTGGACTTATCTTAGAGGTAATGCGCTGGCGCAGCGGATTCACAAAGCGCGTGATCCATTCGTTGTTCTCCGCGCCGTAAACCCAGGCTGACAGATGGCCACCCGGTTTTACTTTTGAAGCGAGCGATCTAAAGCCGTCGCGCGGATCGGGCAAATGATGCAAGACGCCAACTGAAAGCGAGTAATCGAAGATGCGAAGGAACGGCAGATGGTATATGTCGGCCTGAACAATGTGCGCGTTTTCCAAACCTCGGGTGGCCGCAAACGCGGATTCTACGGCGACACTTAGATCGATGCCAATCACATCGCGCGCGCCCCAACTCGCTGCCAGTCGCGTGTGCCGGCCTTTGCCGCAACCGCCTTCGAGCACGACTTTATCTTTGAAGAACTCGGGCCGCACCGGCGCAATCCAACCGAGAAACTGTTCGGCGTAGCGTTCATCCGCTTGCGTGAAATGAGTCCATTGCCAGCCAAAACTCGCAGCGGTCGCGGCTTTGTCTTCTGCCACTTGATCGAGACTGGCGAAGCGTGGGATGCCGCGCGTGATCGGAAAATGGTTCGCGCACGAACGGCAGATCAATGCCCCTTCCATGATCTCACTACCGTCGCGGCGGCGCTCTGATTCAATTGCAATCGCACCGCCGCAGGCAGGACATTGGAGATACTGCAACAGTCGGTCTTTCATTTGAGCGAACAGGTCAGTACCGCCTGCGTCAGCGGGCGGGTGACATTGAGTTTTCCGAGCGCCTCCTTACTATTGCATAATTGTCTTTGCCCGCGAAATCGCAGGTGACGTTTATACTGCTGATAATCTATGCTCGGATCGCTTGATGGACGCTGATCGCAAAACGCAAGGCCTCTACAAATTCGCCGGCATCGACGACCTCGCCGAATTCTATCGTCTGCGCTACGCTTCGGGCGAGATTCTCGACGCCGCCTATTTCGACGCGGTCAGTCGCTTCGACATTCGCTGGTCGCGCACGATGTGGATCTATGACAACGTGCGGCGCGGGTCGTCGGTCCTCGATATTGGGTGCGGCGCGGGCGTGCTCGGCTTGCTCAAACGCAAGGACGCAGCGTTGACGGGGGTTGATATATCAAGCGACTGTGCGGCGGTTGCTCGGAGCAATGGTTACGATGAAACTCATACCGCGGACCTAACGAATCTGCCTTTTGCCGATCACAGTTTTGATTATGTAGTGAGTCTAGATGTGATGGGCCACGTCGAATTCGATCAGAAGGATGCAGTGCTCGGGGAGATCAAGCGAGTCTTAAGACCTGACGGCGTGACTTTGCATGGAGTTGAGTGCATGAACCGCGCGCAGCAAGAAGACTATGCGGAAATGAACGAAGAAGAGCTGCGACGCTTCGTGAGTGTTGATGGCCACGTGGGCATGGAAGACGAATCTTCAAACGCTGCGCGCTTTGGCCGCTGCTTCAAACATGTCCGCACCGAGCCGCGTTATTCGGTTTGCGTGCCCTGCGAAGAACTGATCAAGCTGGCGGATGATTATGGACTGCCGCGGTGCGACGCGGATCTGCTCGACTATCTGCGTGGGCTGTCCGCGGACGAGAGACGGGCCTTTAACATGGCGATGGGTTATGTCTTTGAGCAGATCTCGAAGCACGAGATCAAAATGCCGGCCAGCGGCTATCTGCTTGTAAAAGCATCGGACAAGCCGCTCGGAAGTTTCTATGACGAGCATCTCGATCGCAGCGATCTTTTTCCAGCCGTCGTTGAAATGAAAAACGGCGAAGCGATTTGCCTGGACAGATCATCCCGCGCCGGCTTCAACAGCGGTTGGTATCCGGCAGAGAATCTCCCACCGATTGCGCGCTGGATGGGACGCACCGGAAAGATTCGCTTTCACACGCGATCGCTTTCGCGCCTGCGCTTCGATCTAACCTGCCACATGTCCGGTCTGTCCCAACGGCCGCTCAGTTTGGAGTTTCTGCTGAACGGCGCAAGCGTCGGCGCGTTATCGCTGACTGAAAACGGTTGGACTAAAACGGAATTGGATTTGCGCGGCGTCGCACTTGAGCGATCTGAGGACGGCATCATTAACGCCGTATTTGAGATCCGCGCCGACCGAACCTGGCAACCGTGCGCGACGAATCCGGAAAGCAACGACGATCGTGAACTCTCGATTGCGGTTTGTAACGTCGAGATCTTCGCTTAGTCAGAACCGCCTGCGGTAGCGGGCGGTTGAACTTTGAAACTGACTCTTCTCGATACCACAGGTCAACCGCCCGCTACCGCAGGCGGTTCTGACTCACTCAATTTCGATCCACTGAACGTTGAAGCCCAGCAAGCGCCAATCTTCGCCGACGCCAAGCGATCTGGGCGAGGTTGCATCGGGTAAAACAAAGAGCAGGACGTTCTTTCCTCGCATGACGCTCGGGGCAATGTCAATCGAATACATTTGCGGCTCGGCATTGGTCAATCTCCAATTAGCGATCTCCTGATCATTCAACTTAACTATGACTCGCTGAGCGTCGAGTTTTCCCGGCGCCAGAAATGGTGCGCCAAAGATGCGCAAGGTGAATTTTTGTTTCTGATCTGTCTGCGGGGTTACTGAAAAGATCAGCGCCGCCTTTCCGCGATCCGTCCAATGCGAGAGAGTCTCGCGTCCACTCCAGCCGTACCACAAATACTTGTCTGCACCCTCGCTGCCGAAATCCACATGCGTTCCCCGTGGCCATGCAGGAAAGTCTTCCGGCTGTTCGGTCCCGTCGGCCTGGACGACGCCAAACGGGCCCGGCCCACGTTCGCGCAGGTCGACGATGTTGACGTTGCAGCGCGAAAGATCCAGCGGCGTCATGCTGAAGTGATATGGCAGCGTGACGGAATCCGGAGCGATGATGATATTGCGAAAGCCGCTGCTCCGAACATATTCACAGAAAGCCGGACCGCCTTTGTCAAACGCGATTTTGAATTCACCAAAATGCGCCCATTGGGCTTCGGAGTTGCGTGCGAGATAGCCAGTAGCAATCGGCTGATGGTGAAACGTCTGCAACAACGCCGCGTAGCCGTCCCACTGCACCGGCGGCAAATTGAGCACCGGGCCGGCAACGATCGCGCTTAGTCCCCGCGGCGGCGTCAACGGTTTCCGTCGTTGCGTCGGCGAGTAGGCTTCCGCGATCGTCCAAACAAAGAGCAATGTCATCGCTAACCAGGCCCAACGCCGGCGCACGCGATTTGCGAAAACGTTTTCCAGCCATTCGACACCCCACGCCGCAACGATCATCAGGAAGAACAAACCCATCACCACAAAGCGCACTGGTGTACGCCCGGTATCGAACGGCGGAATCTTCATCAGGACGGCGTAAGGCAGCGGCACGCCCGTATCAACGCCGAAGATTTTCAAAGTTGGCCCAAGGCTCAAAACGAAGAACAGCAAACCGCCGGCAAGGTTCAACCACACCAGGAATCTTTGTTTGCTTTTTACGAGTGCAATCACACCGAAGACCAGCAACGGAAACCCGACAAAAATCTCGAAACCGCCGATGCCCATAGTGACGCGTGAATCAAGCGAAACAAACGCTCGCCCATAGAGCGGCGTCGTCAGTGGTGCGCCGTACAGTTCCGCCTGATCTCGTTCCTGGCCGGGAATGAAGAATCCCGCCACGTTAGCAGAGTAATGCGATGGTTCGTCGTACGGCGGCTTTCTCACCTTGTCTTTGAAGAGGTTGATCAAAAACGGCGCGGCAATGAGCGTAAAGACGATTCCTGACACGATCAATCGTGGCGACCCGACTGCTCGTAACTTCTGCAGCAGCGTTTGACGTCGGGAGGGGAACAGGCCGGCAATCAACCCAATGAAAAGCACCGCCATAAAAATATAAACGGAGAATTCCGTGAAGTAGATCGAACACGCGGCCAAAAGCGCGGCGACAATCAAGTTAGTCGAAGCGGGCTTCTTGTAAGCGCGTATCAGAAAGAGCGCAGTGAGCGGGATGAAGAAGCCTGCCAGGTGATTGATATGGATCACATGAAGCTTGTAGAAATCCGAGAAGGCGTAAGCCGTGGCCGGTATCAGCGCGGCCCAGCGCGTCAGGCCAAGCTCGCGCAGCGTCAAATAGCTGAACCACAGAATCAAAGTGAATGAAAGCAGGATGATGATCTTGAAGGCATAGAACGGATACATCGGATCGTTACCCGAAAGCTTTTTGACGAGGAACGTAACGGGAAAGAATCCCGCAGCCAGAGTGTGGTGAGCCAGGTTGGCGCCAAGCGGATAGAAAAGCAGGTTCGTGCTAAAGGGACTGTGGCCGCTCGAGATTGCTTCGTTTGAGAACCAGATGTTCCAAATCATCTGGCCGCAATCCTGGCCTTTGATCCCGGTCGTGTAGAGCAGTGAATTCAACGGGAACACGTAGTTGTGGATCATCGCGAGCGCGAAGAGAAATGCGAGCAACAACGTTCCCGATTTGCTGTCCGCGAAGAGGATGAGGCGTTGCGCTAAGGCGGGGGCCACTCGCTTGTCTGACTCTTTTGATTTTGCGATCTTCATCATGCAGCACGCGATGCGCGACGCCTCTCGTAAAACGCGAGCGCGCCAATCAGCAGGATCGTAGAAACAGAGATTAGCGCTCCGTTGCGCGCAGCCGGCGCAGTGTACCGCATTTCGACCCGGTGCGATCCGGCGGGCAGGACAATTCCCCGCAGCAAAAAGTCTGTGGTATGAATCGGCGCTTTCGCTCCATCAATTGTGGCTATCCATCCCGGATAATTGATCTCGCTCACCACGAGAACAGAAGCAGTCTCCGCCGCCGTTTCGATCACGAGTCGATTGTTTTCGTAAGCGACGATGCGCGCAGCAGCGCCGGGCGAGATCGGACCACCCGGCAACGCGGGCAAATTGCGCGGCTGAATTTCCAGCAGCGCGGTGCGACGCGGATCGAACGCTGCGCCCTCGCCGCGAATGCGACGCAGCGCCTCTTCGCCATCAAGACTCTCTGCCTCAGCAACCAACCAGGCGCGCGGCAACGCCTGCTTGTTGCGCAGCACCAGCGCGCTTTCCCGATCGTAAACCGGTGCCCACTTATTCAGATCGTAATGCGGCAGAGGCATCGAGAATTTGTTCGCGGAATCAAAAAGTGTGGCTCTGGAAACAATGAGAATGACTCGGCTTGAGATATTTGTAATCTCAATGCGATCGACTTGCACGGGCGCGTCAAGCGGAACGCGAGCTATGAAACGATAAGCTGACTCGCCTGCCTCATTGATTGTGCTTTCAAAAACAGGAGCAAGTGAGTGGCGCACGATGGGCTTCACATCCGCGTGGTCGTGGGCCCACTCAGCCGTATCGACGCCAATGCGCAGTGTCTTCTCAAGCGTTTTGCCTTCCGAAGAAAACAAACGTACGCGGGCGACCGGCGTGCCATCTTGTTCTTCAGCAGAGTAAGCCGTCGCCGTGACCAAACAGAGTACGTCGGCTCTTGCGGCAGCGCCTTTCAAGTTTGCTGCTTCTCCCGGTTTCAAAGTCAGATCCAGATCGCGGGCTTTGAACTTTATTTCTTCCTTCTCGATTCGCGGCGCAGGCTCCGTGGCCAAATCGGAATACGAAACCAGGAAACGCGTGTTGAGCAAGTCCAGTACATGAGAGTTAGATTCCAAAAGCGATCTCTCCTCCTGATATCCCGGTCGCGGACGGAAGGCATCGAGATAAACATTCCCGAGCGCGCGACTATATCTTTCCAGAATTAGAGGCTCGTAGCCGCCGGTGTTTTGCAAGCCATGAATCACGGTCAGGTTCATGGGCTCGAGGCGCGGCTGAGAAACGTACTCCTCGATAAAAGGATAGACGCGCGTGTAAACACGGTTCTGTTCGGGAGGATACTGTTGCAGCAGGCGTGTAGTCGGCGAGGCGACTGTAAAGCGTTCGGCGGGTTTGAGCGTGGGCCACCACCAGCGCGACACCATAATCGCGGGTTCAAAAAAACAGGCAAGCGCGATGACTGCTAACAAAAGACCGGTGCGACTGCGAGCGCGAACAATTTTCCCAGCCTGCCAGAATGCAAACAGAGTTAGCAGCGAAAAGAATATCTTCCAGATCGCATAGCGGAGCGCGCCGTAGCTGGGAGGATAATAATAAATTTCCATAGCGCCGACGGGCACTCTCGCAACGTCCCTCAACCACAAAGCACCGAGCAAAAGACTAGAGATGATCGCTAAGCCCGCGAATAATAAGTGCCGTCGGCTGTTCTCGCTCAAAACTTTTCCATGCGCGCGCGTGGCGATGGCGCTCGCTGAGTCCCAACCGTACGCTGCCAGAACCGAGATGCCAAGCGTCAACTCGAAAGCATGTCGAGCGGCGCCGCGAAAGAGACTGAAGAATGGAAGATAGTAGAGCAGCCTGAATATCGGCGTGTGCTCGCCCATCATTAAGACAAATCCCGCAGCAGCCATTCCCAGCCAGAAGAAAGCCCGCCGGTCAGAGTCCGATCTTCTCATTGCGGCTACGATGGCGACGATCGCCAACAATAAAATGAGCGGCGCAACATAACCGGACGCCTCCAGATGGTAATGGAGTGGCAGGAAAAATGCTTTGGCTGCATGGGCCGGCGTGGAAGAGCCAAACGCGAAAAGATCGTAACTCAAAACCTTGCGAATGCTCCGGCGCTGCGCCCGCAGAGTTTCCAAAATCTGAAAGGCTGAGACTCCCGCCGACAAAGTGATCGCGCAGAGTGTTACTGCCAGCGGCCGCCAACGAGGCCAGCGCCAAAACGATTTGCCATCGTCGCTCGTTTCGTTCACGCGGGCGGGCGGCAGCACTAATCCGGTGAAAACCGCATACGCGAGGGCGATTGCGCCGGTCAACAGAAATCCCTGGCCTACACCGGTCAATACAGACATCGCGTACGCGCCGGTTGCGCCCAGCAGACAGCGAACAAAAGGACGGCGGCGCGCGCGTTCGATGGCAATGAGCATCAGCGGCAGCCACATCAATGCATTGGCGAGCAAACCGTTGTAGGTTACCGAGCTGATCAGAAAACCACCGTAGCTGAACGCCAGCGCTCCCAAAATAGAACCCAATCGCGATCGCTCGACCTCGCGCAGGTAGCAATAAATGAAAATTGGGAAAAGCAGAAAAGGAGTGAGGTCGTAAATCGTTTCGGCGAAACGCCCGGGCAGGAATGCGTAAAACCAGGTGAGCGGATAGCCAACGCCGATCTGGGCCATCGACAACAGCGGATACCCGGACATTATGTGCGGCGTCCACAACGGCAGTCGCCCGTGACTCAGTTCATTCCAGACCAGCGTTCTTAACGGATACGAATAGATGAAAGCATCGCTGGTGACGAAGAATCTTCCGTGGAACAATGCGGGCTGAAAGAAGATCAGGAAAAAGAGAGTGAGTACTGCGATGGCCCCGAGATCGTAACGACGCGCGTTCCAGAAGTTGGAGCGCGCGCTTTGCCCGTCGCTTGAGGCCGCAAGAATATGATTGCCGCTGCCGCTCATCGAATGTTGAGAAATACTCTCTCATTCACACCGTGGCTTTAGCCCGGTGGGATCAGCGAGAGAGTGTCAGGGAAACCGTTTAAACGGTTTCGGTACGCTCATGGTGAATGATCACCGGGCTAAAGCCGCGGTGTGAATGAGAACTCCGTTGTCCTGGCGCACCGTTAACATCCCCTTCCGCCTTGATCAGCGATTCCTACAAACACAATGCTCTACGGGGTCGTCGCCGGAGCTCAAACGGCTGCCAGGATCTGCGCGGTGACGCGCACCACTTCTGAACCGTTGATCGCAAACCAGCAGACGTCGTTGCTAACCAGATCGAATTCCAGGATGTGCTGGCCACGCGGAAGACCGGGCATGACAACTTCAACTTCGACCGTTTCGCCGGGAAGAACATCGCGACCTTCGCCGGCGGTGAGCGGTTCCCAGTGATAACTCTCGCGAAACATCGAGCCATCCGCGCGGCGAACGTGACAACCAAGCAACACCGCGCCCAATCCCGCGCTACGCGATAACCACTTTGAGGAGCTGTTGTTTGTAATGGTCGCATGGAGCTTTATGGTTTCGCCTTCCGCGACTTTAACTTCAGCGGGCGAGACATTGACTAATGCAGTCAATCCCGACCGATAGCGACTATCTCTGACTCTCGTCTGGTCCTTGTAGAGAAAAAAATTGCGCTGATGGCGTATGAATCCCAGCGTTGCGTCTAAGTATCGCGCACTTGTTTCGCCACCACTGAGTAAGTCTTCAAACTCCACCGCGTCAACGAGGAACGGGGCGAGATTGAATACCGCGAGTTTGAGATCAGTGAACCCGGCTCTCTGCCCTTCCTGCCAAATTCGTTGAATGTCGATATCGTTTTCGACAATGCCGTGCGTTCTCATTTCATACTGAGACTGCGCAGTCTTTGAATGCTCCGGGCCGGGCTCGGCAAAGCCCGCGATCCCGCCGGGAGCAAGAACTCGACCCAACTCGGAAAGCACTTCCGTTGGATTTGGCACGTGATGGAACGAGTCCAGACAAATGATGCGATCAACGCTGCCGTCAGGCAGATCAATTCGACGGCCATCAAATAAGAGAAACTTTGGCTGCGGCTGATCGCCTGCTACTGGGTAGCGCGCATAAAGCTCCTGTCCAATACGCAGCGCCGTCGCCGAGACGTCGCAAGCAATAACACGGCAGCCAAGCTGCGTTAGTATGCGGGACGCCCAACACGTTCCGGCGCCAAACTCGAGCACGGTCAGACCCGGACAGAGTTCGAGTCCTTGCAGCACGACCGCGAAGTTGATTAGCAACTGCGGCGACTCGTCAAAGCTACCGAAGGGTTTCGAGAGATGATGATTCCAATCGCTTAAGCGCGCGAAGTATTCTTCGGCCAGACGGCAGTGTTCTTCCAAAGACCTGCCGGCGATCAGGCTCTGGACGTCGATGAGTTTCTCTTCTTTGGCCATCTAACCAACTCGATGTCGAGAAATCAGCCACAGCGTCACTAGTAACCAGCCGCCGATGGCCGCCAGCAGGTGAGGATCGCGGAAGATCTGCAAAGCCGGATCGCTGCCGGCGTTCTGCTGGTGCAGCGAGTAGATGTAGCGAAAGATGCCATAGATTACAAACGGCACGGTGTAGATAAGCCGCTCTGTGTGATGCGCCTGAATCGTCGCCGGGCTCATCGTGTAGAGACTGTAAGTGAGAATCACGCAGGTCGCCGTCACGACAATCATCTTATCCAACAGCACGGCTTGATAATGACCTAATACCTTTCGGTGCGTTGGACCATCATCAGTCAACGCATAAAGCTCGGCGCGCCGCTTCGCAAAACCCAGAAACAGCGCCATCATCAAACCGCAAAGCAGCAACCACTCAGAAGGCGGTATGCCGACTCCCACTGTTCCAGCCAGAATGCGCAGCATGAATCCCGACGCGATAATGAAGACATCGAGAATGACAACGTGTTTGAGTCCGAGCGAATAGGCAACGTTGATCAGCGCGTAGATGGAAATGATCGTCAATACCTTCGGGGAAACAAATAGCGCCAGCACGACAGCGCCAATCCACAGGACGGCAAGCAGCGAAACGGCGCTCGCGTTGGAGACTACGCCAGAGGCGAGTGGTCTGAGTTGCTTCTTTGGATGTTGTAGGTCGGTGGCACGATCCAGCAGGTCATTGATAATGTAGACGCCGCTGGCCGTCAGCGAGAATGCTACCGCGGCGAGTAGCACCTTCTGCGCCAGCAGCGGTTGGCGCCAGGCGTTCGCGAACAAGATGCCCGTGAACACAAACGAACTCTTGACCCACTGGCGCGGGCGCATCAAGCGCACTAGATTGGTTAGTTGATTCATTTAAGGTGCCGTAGAGAAAACATTCGAGCGAGAGTACAGGTGCATAGAGTTCAACCTTCAGGTTGTCGCTGGCCAAGAGACAAGCTGAAGCTTGAACTCTAAACGCCTGTTATCTCAACAAACTTGAAATCTCCAGCCGGCGCGCGAGATCCGAATCGAAACAGTTCTCGGGGTCAATCGCTCGCTTCACTTCCAACCATTCACTCAATCGCGGGTACATCGCGCGAAATATCTCCGGTCGCATCCGCGCATCCTTCGCCAGATAAACGCGGCCGCCATATTTCACCACGATCTCATCCAGATGGTCGAGAAACGGAAAAAGTCCCGCGTCGCTCACCGGCAGATCGAGCGTCAAAGTGTAACCCTCAATCGGAAACGACAACAGCCCCTGCCCTGCTGGTCCAAATCGTTTCAGCACTGAAAGAAAACTGGAGCGACCGGCGGCGCCCAACGCTTCGAGCAAGGCCCGCATTCCCTCGAGCGCTTGATCCGACGGCAACACACATTGATATTGAACAAAGCCGCGCTTGCCATACATGCGGTTCCAGTTGCCGATTCGATCCAAAGGGAAAAAGAAGCTTTCGTAATCGGCAACGAACGGCTCTTTTCTTCGACCCTGCAAACGATAGTAGAGATTGTTGAAGGCCGCCATGCTCGCCGCATTCAAAACCCACGAAGGAAAATCAAAGCCGAGATTGTGCTGCCGACGTGGTCTTGAGTACGGTTCCCTGCGCAGGGGCGCGGGCAGATCGGCAATCGTCGCATGATGGCCGCGCATCAAGATGCCGCGGCCCAGATTTTTTCCTTTCGCCAGCGAATCGATCCAGGCGACGGTGTAATGATCGTCCCATTCGCTTTCTGATAGTACAGCAAATGACTCGTCGAGATTCTTCGCCTGGTGGTGTTGCACGGTCAAGTATGACGATTCGACCGGAATCAATTGAAAAGCAACTTCGGTGATGATGCCGGTCAGACCCATGCCACCAATCGTCGCCCAGAAGATCGATTCCTCATGCTGCGCGGAACAACGCCGGCGCGAACGATCCGCAAAGACGATTTCGATCTCTTTCACATGCGCGCCAAACGCGCCGTCGCGATGATGGTTCTTGCCGTGAATGTCCGCGGCCACACAACCACCGAGCGAAACGTACTTTGTTCCCGGCACGACGGCGGGAAACCAGCCGTGCGGCAAGAACTCATTTATTACTTCCGCGAGTGTTGTTCCCGCTTCAGCCACCAGCAATCCACTTTGTTCGTCAAATGAAAGCGATCGGCCCAGCCGTTCGGTGAGCATCACGATGCCGTCTTCAAACATCGCGGCATCGCCGTAGCTTCGTCCCTGTCCACGCGCGATCATTTGGCTTGCGCGTGGCGGCAGCGCTTCGGAAATATTTTCCGGACAGATTACCGTTGACAGGCGACGCGGATAGCGTCCCCATCCCGACAATTCCATGCTGCGCGCGATGGTCATAAGTCAGTGGAGTTGCGTCGATGCCAGTGTACTGACTCTCAATTGATTTCTTTTCCTGCCCGTTCGTGTGATTTCGTGGATCGTATCTTCCCTGTTTACGGAAGGCGATCCACGCGCATCACACGAACGATCACGAAACTCAAAACTCTTTTCTCTCAAACTGAATCCAGTAAAGCGCGATTCCGAGCACACGACCATCTTCGCTGACGCCCAGGGAACTGGGCGACGCAGCGTCCGGCAGAAACAACTCCAGAAGGTTTTGCTGTCGCATGATATTTGCCGGCAACACGACGCTGACCTCGTGAGGAAGATCGTCATTGAAAGAAAACCTTGCGACCGGTTTCCCGTTTAATGCGATGCTGAACCTTTGTGCGGGATGTTGATTGGTAACCACAAACGCATGAAGCTTGATGGTCAGCACCAGCTCCTGAATTCTGTCTACACGAAAAACCAGCCCTGCTTCCTTCGCCTCGGTCCAGCGAAATTGGGTTTCCGCCGGACTCCAGCCATACCACAAATATCCGACCGACTGGGGCGTCGTGAAGTCAATGCGATCCGGCGGCGCGATTGGTATGTTCGCGGGCAGCGGCGCGCGTACCAGGCCCGCAAGAAACTGCGGCTGACGCCAATCCCAATTTCGTTCAGGATGTTCATCGATGTTCAGTGGCCGCATGTTCCACATCCACGTCGCAGGCGAATTGGCTCCGAGTCCGTTGATGGCGATGCTCGCAAAAAGCAGTGCCGCGCCCATCGCGAGTTCAAGCGTCTTTGCCGCTGGCTTAATAGCGTATTCAGTGCGCGCCCGCAACATCGCCTGTTGTCCCAGGATCGCCAGCAGCACAAACCAGGGCACGAGGCCGGTACTGAAACGCGCGCCGAAACTGTGCCCACCCCACCAGTGAACAAAGCATGAGATGATCGCCACGTGCGCGACAATGACAGTCAGCGAGAGCGCCACCAGCCGCGGGTAGACTATCTGTCGTCGATAACGAACCAACAAATAGCCGATGAAAAAAAGCACGGGCACGTAAACCAACAGCCCCCGTCCCGGACTAATCAGGTTGCCGGCCAACGCCGTCCAAAAAACACCAAACTGCAGTCGGCTGGCACGATAATAGTTCGGCAACAAATGACCGAAGAGGCGCCACGAATAAACCATGAACGCGGCAAACCAGGCGGCGCCCGCGATCG
Organism: Pyrinomonadaceae bacterium; assembly: GCA_041492185.1. Taxonomy (GTDB): domain Bacteria; phylum Acidobacteriota; class Blastocatellia; order Pyrinomonadales; family Pyrinomonadaceae; genus JAOAPY01. Next base: position 54,347 of record JBGPWL010000004.1, read on the forward strand.
CATAGCGAAGAAAGAACGGGCGGTAGAAGAGAAAAATGTAAACCGTAATGGCAATGATGTGCACCGCAAAAGTCGGACGAACGATGTACATCCACGAGAGCAGAGTCGCGAGCAGAATGGGTTTCAGCCGCTTACGGTTGGTCGCTGCGCCCAGCAGCATGAGCAATACCAGTCCAAGTAGAAAAGATCCCCACGTATCGGTCCACAGACTTCTGGACGCAGTGCTCCATATCTGAGTGCCAAGCCCGCCGCCCACTGCGACGATCACGCTCCAAAACATCGGCAAGACCAGGCGCGCCAAACAAAAAGAACAAACAACCAAACCGGCCATCAACAGTGCGGCAATGACCAGTTCGATTCGCGCCTCGCCATGCAAGTCATAAGTGCCGTCGGCGTTTGCGGCGGACATGCCGAACGCGTTCATGACCGCGACGAAAGGAATCGAGAGCAGCGAACTGCCTGGTGGAAAGTAGTAGTAGACGCGGCCGTTGACGACTTCGAGTTGATAGATATTTCCATACTTGTAGTAGTCGCCAAACCATACCGGCGCGCCCGGCGTCAACTCGTAATGGTCCAGAGTGAAACTGTGATGATGAATCAAGCTCTCGCTCAGCAGCATTGAATACGAAGAGTCTGTCACTTGATGAATGCGCGATGTGAGAAATAGCGAGAGTGTCACGGCAAAGAGCAAGCCCGCGAGTATTGAATCGCGGCCAGGTCGAAAGAATTGATTTCGCACTCGGTGCATTCTGATTAACTCTTGGAAACTCCCTCTAATCTTCAGTCGGACTTCTTCACGGGTTCGAGACTATTGGGCCAATGAATCAGAAAGTAGGGATAACCATCGACCTCGCCCCGGCGTTCGAGCGTGCCGCCCAGGCTAACAATCTCGTCGGCGACCGCCTGCATGCTCGCGTCGTCGGTAACAATATACTGGGGCTCGCCCCGTTTAATCACAAATTGATAGACCAGCAAACGCGTCTCTGGATCGGTTGAGGTGAGCTTGTGCGCCGGCTTGCGCGCGTAGTACCAAAACGTGCCGCTTAACTCGCAGGCCCAGACCCACGCGGACTCGTCGGCCAGTTCCGCCGGCAGCGAGAAGTACTTTGGCATGCTCTCCGTCGACGAGGGAATGTATTTGGACCAAACGCGTCCCATTACGATCAGCCCCGGCGACAATGAAAGTGCTAAGCCAATGCAGAGCAACGCTCGCCGTTTCCAACTACCCATACGCATCGTCGAGAGTGAGTGGTGCTCCAACGCAAGCGCGCCAAGCGCGAGCAACAGTACGGCGCCGAATAGCCCGGGCCACGGATAGTAATGAACCGTAGCCGGATGAGTCAGGAAGTAGGTATTAGACACGGCGAGAATAATCAAAGCCGAAGCGAGCAAGCGACTCCAACTGAGCTTGCGAACGAATGGAGTCGCAAAGCCACTCTCTGCCCGTCGCCTTGATAAGCAGATCAAGCCAACACAGCCGGCGAAGATGATTGGCAAAACCCAATTCACCGTGCTCGATTTCCCCGCCCCGAAGTAATACGAGATGTTTCGCCCAACGCAGGCGAGCGTCGGCGGGTCGGCGTTTTCATGATTGTAGGTGGGCAAGTACCAGGCGCCGGCGACCAGACTCTGGTGGATCGCGACGGGAAGCACGCCGCCCAGGAACACGCCAGAGATGAACGGAACCCAGGCGCTCTTGTACCACGACCGCAAGCTCGCGGGCCAAAGCAACAATAGAACGCCGGGCAGCAGCAAAACTACGGGCACGCGCGCGAGGATTGCAAACCCAAACAACAACCCCGCAAAAAGAGTCAGTGACCAGGCCAGGTAGAATGACCTTGCCTGCACCGCAATCGCCGCCGTTAAGCAAAGACCTGCTAACAGCAAGGGTACCAACAGCGCATTGATCGAAAAGCTCGCATTGTCCAACTGCGCCAGCATCTCGAGACCCAGAATCAGCGCGACGATGAAAAGGCCGGCTGCCAGTGGGCGTCGCTTGAATGCCGCAACGACCAGCATCACCAAACCGGCAAGCAAGAAGACTATTGTCACGAAGCGATTCAAGCCGTGCAGCGCCCGGCCCTCCGGAAAGAGCGCCAGCATCAAACCGGCGCCCGGTGAATACTGCACCGCCACATGATCAGCCACTGGAAAATAATGACATGCGAGCGGGGAAACCATCTCGTCCCAAACCGGCAGAGGCACGTGATGCGACTGCATCAACTCGACAAGCAACCGCGTGTGGCGCGACTCTACCGTAAATTGCGGCGTCGTTCGGGCGGCCGTGGCGTGACGAATGTCCTGGGCCGTTTGCAGGTAGCCGAAAGGATCGCAGAAACTGGGATTTTCTTCGACTTGGCGCGCCCGCCGATCAGTCGTTAACGCTGAGAAGATCAATGTCACGCCGAGGGCGCAAAGCCAGGCCACCTCGAGCAAGCGCACAAACAGGTTCTTAGTCGCAGGTTTCATCAGCTCAGAATAGTCCGTGAAGTATACCGCGATAGCGCTCAGGGTGAAGTATTCTGCGCTCGGAAACATTTTGACGAACGGATTTATGCTGTGCGACACTGTGGGCACTTCGTTATTCGAGCTGACCACTCGCGCTCTTTCGTTCGGACCAGGAAAGAGGAGGCATTCACGAATTCCATGATCACTCAAAAGAAAAATTCCGCCCTTTGGAAACTAGCTTTGACTCTCTCCTTGCTGAGCATCCTGACCGCGTGTAGTAAGGACGAGACTCGTCGCGAGCCTGCGAAGCCCAGGCCGCCTGTCTCTCCGATGGACACGGCAATGTTGGAAGCAGCGGCGAAAGGCGATAACGCGCGGGTCAAGGAGTTGCTCGACAAAGGCGTCAATGTGAATATGCGGGGCGGCGATCGCAACACGCCGATCATGGAAGCAACTTATGGGGGCCACCTCGATACCGTCAAGCTCTTGCTCGATCACGGCGCCGACTTGAGCGCCAAGAAGAACGACGGCGCGACGCCAATGACCCTCACGCCCAAGAAAGACATCCTTGATTTGTTCAAGGACGTGAACAGCCTGGTGGAGGCAGCAAGCAAAGGGACTAACCAGGTGGTCAAGGAGTTGATCGAGAAAGGCACCCCGGTCAATGGGCTCGATCAGTTCGGGCATTCAGCTCTAACTGAATCTTCTTATAATGGCAAGACAGAGACGGTCAAACTTCTACTCGACAAAGGAGCCGATCCAAACATTAAGAAGTCGGATGACCAAACGCCGCTCAGTCTTGCTACGGGTCAGAAACATCCAGACATCGTAAAACTGCTTAACGAAGCCATAGCGAAACAGTCAAAGCCTGCTGCTGCGCCGTCGCCTGCTAAGTAACGAGCACACGCCACGGATAATCCGCTGTCATTCTCGCGCGCGATAAAGGTAGATTGAATGACCAAACACTTTTTCGGGCTTTAGCGTTCGATATTTGTCAAAGTAGTTTCGTCGCTGCTCTTCGCTGATCTCTGCGTTGTTCGCATCCCTCAGGCCCGCGGGCACGGTTGCTCCGTTGAGAAAGCCCGCGCCGATGGCGACATAACGCGTTGACGACGATTGCAAATCAGGCGGCGCAAAATCCTGCAATTTGATTGTATACATTTCGGGTACCCAGCCTCCGGACACTGCTCCGACCAGTTGCGTCTCGCCACGAGCGTGCAGATACGCGGCCAACTCGCCGATGTCTTCACCCCATTCAACATTCGAATCGTTTAGCAGTTGCCAGCCAGGTTTTCCAAGAGTCAGCGGGCTCGTGTATGACAAGTAATCCGGATAGGCGCGCACCGCGTCAACCAACATCCATCCAAGTAAGACCACCACGAAAACCGCAGCCGCCCTGGCCCGCGCACAATTCAAAAACCGATCGAGAAAGGTTCCGCCCAATAAGAAAAGAAATGGAAACACCGGCGCAATGTGCCTGACGCCGATGTTGATGTTGCCGCTCATGGACATAACCATGTAGATCGCAACGGGTGCAATCAGCAAGATGACTTCCCGCTCTTTCCTGAAAAGGCCGGCCCAAATCGCCCAAAGCAACGCGGCCACCGCCAATAGGAGGAACGGCAAAGTAGTCTTGAGCGCGAAAGTAACCGGGAAGTAATACCACCAGCCAAAATTGCTGTAGTGACCCAGCAGCGAAGTCGGATGACCGAAATGGTTGTGAACATAGATCGTGTAAATCCCAAAAAGGTATTCGGTGGGAAGTATCTTCGAAAGCAAATTAACAGTTGCGATTATTCGCTGTGCGTTAACTGGCTTAGTTGCAGCTCCGCTAATGAAATCAATTTCCGAACGCGCCAGCGGCGGATGCTGAAAGTAATACGCGGCGTTAAGCACGACGAGTACGACTAACGATGCGATGACGGTCTGCGCGATTGCTCTACGACGTGTAGATCCATGTCGCAGCGCTTTCCAACCTCCGTAAATGAGAGCGCCGACAAAGATGGGCGCTAATATCGCGAGCGAAAACTTCGTCAGCAACGCGGCCCCGGTCGCAACGCCGAACCAAACGGCGCGAGAAAATGTCGGCGCGCGGCCGTAACCATACAGCGCAAAAAAGAACAACAGATAACCAAATGCAGCCGGCACATCCGTGTGTACGATGCGCCCGTGGGCCAGCATTGTCGGCTCGAGACTAAACAGTGCGACCGCGATCACGGCTGCGCGCCTGCCGAAAAGCTGCCGGCCAAAAATAAAGATCAACGCGCCTAACGCGAGTGTGAGGAGAATCATCGGCACGCGCGCCCAAAATGAAATTGCCTGGAAGCGCTGCTTGTTTGCCTGCCAGAAATCAATTGAGGTGTCGACTGTAAGAGTTGCAAAGTTCTGATCGGCCGGCGCAGTCAGTGTGTTGACGTTTGGCCGCAGGAATAAAAGCGGCGCGGCAGCCCACATCTTCACCAGTGGTGGGTGCTCGGGGTTCAAACTAAAATTTCCCGTGGTTAGATATTGGTAACCCGAAGGAATGTGAACCAGCTCGTCATTAGTGAGGCTCTTGCGCGCGATGACACTGACCATGTTCGCGCCCATCAACAGCAGGATGATGCAACAGAGGATCTCTGCGCGGCGCTGCGTTAGCGAGTCTCTGAAGGACGAAATTTTGATGGATGATCGATTCAAATGTGTCCCACACCCACGGAGACCGATATGTCACTTGCCGCGCAACGATAGACTAATCTATGCTTCGCGCGGAAATCTAATGCAAAGCTCTTCAATCAGTTTTCGGCCTTTTGTCTGACCGCCCACAATTTCGTAATGAAGCTCCCGTTATTACCAATTCGACGTCCAATCGTTCGTGAACTCCTAATCTTTCTGGGGTTCCTCGTCCTGACGGCGATCATGACCTGGCCCTGGGTCCTGCACCTTCGCGATGCCGTGCCCGACACCGGCGATCCTTACGCGATCTCCTATTTTCTTTGGTGGGATTTTCATCAGACGTTTCACCATCCGCTAAATCTTTTTCAAGCGACGATCCTCTATCCGTATCATAACAGTCTCGCTTTCGGAGAATTCGATTATGGTGTCAGCCTGATCTTTTTTCCCCTTTTCGCAATTGGACTTCGCCCGCTTACAGTTTACAGCGTTGCGGCGTTCCTCAGCTTTCCTTTCACTGGCTACGGGACGTTTCGACTGGCTCGAACGCTGTCCGCGTCGACGGCGATCGCCTGGGTCGCGGGCATCATCATTGCATTTCTCCCCTTTCGCTTTCATCACCTGGCGCATTTGCATCTGATCTTTGCCGGCTGGATCCTTCTGCTGTTTGAAGCATTGGTGCTCTTTGCGCGCAAGCGAAGCTGGCCGCTGGCAATGTGGCTGGGATTCGCGTTCCTGATGAACGCGCTTACCTGCACGACGTGGCTAATCCTGACAATAATTCCGCTCGGCATTTCCGCGGGTTTGCTCCTTACGCGAAACAACGCATGGCGCGACCCGCAGTTTTGGTTGCGAGCCGGCGCGACGCTCTGCCTGGCTGCGCTCCTGCTGCTTCCTTTTCTGCTACCGCTGCGACGCGCTGCCGCCGTGAATGGTTTTATTAGATCGCCGGATGAAGTAAGGCAATATTCGGCGCGCTGGATCAATTGGTTGGCTGCTGAAGATCGAACGAGGGTTTGGCGAGGTCTCGGCGCGGCCGGCAACACTACGGAGATGGTTCTGTTTCCTGGTTTGCTTGCTCCGCTGTTGGCCTTCGCCGCATTTCTATTTTCAACTCGCGAGACAAAAAGGCGCGACAATGAAGAGGCAGAACGCCGAAGTTATGAAAGAGTACTGTTGGCACTTCTTGATTCGACCGCAATCATCTCCGGCGTCGTCGCGCTGCTGACACTCGGTTATGACGTTTTCAAACTGCGACTGTTTGGACATCTCATCTTAACCGCGACTGGTCCGACGCGTGCTCTGAACATCCTAATTGTAACTTTCTTTATCCGCTGTTTGATTGCCTATCCGAAGGTGCTTCGTAATGCGCTGGGCGGAGACAGGAATCTGTCAGCGAGTTTCAATTCGCCACATCGTTCGGAACTGTTTGGCCACGCCCTTGTCTGGATCGCAATCGGTTTAGCCGGCTCCTTTGGACTGAACTTCTTCTTTCACAAATTCTTGTACGATTACGTATTTGTTTTTCGCGGCATGCGCGTAGCCACCCGCTGGGCCATGATCGGTTACGTCGGTCTGGCGCTGCTTGCCGGTCTTGGCGCGCAGCGATTCGCCGACGCGATTGGCCGTTGGTGGCCGCGGTTCGGGAAACCCGTAACCTACAGCGTGATCGTTATCGCCATTCTTCTTGAGTTGCACGCGGCGCCGCTACAAATGATCCGCGGTGAGATCGATCCCGATGCGCTCACGCTCGATCTCAAGGATCGAAAAATGTCCGGCGGCATTATCGAATTGCCGATCGGCGATCGAGATCACCTCTACATGTTGCGCGCTGCCGATCATCAACATCCGATAGTCAACGGGCGCTACAGTTTTGTGCCCGAATTGCAGAAGGAAATTCAGGCGTTAACTTCAACGGGACCGATTTCGGATCGCGTGCTGGATATTTTTGAAAGCATTCCAGTTTCGTATGTAACGGTGCACAGTGCGATGCTCTCGCCCGAGGAACGCGCGAGCATCGAAGAGTTTCTGAATCGCGGCGTGGCCTCGGGCCGTTTGCGATTCATCAAGCGTTTTGATGCCGGGGTCAGTGAAGGAATGCGACAACATAACGATCTCTACGCGGTGACCAAAACGGAACCGAAATGACGCGTGACGAGATTCTCGAAAGCAATCCGGGGAAACGTCTTACTCTCGCCCGCAGGTTACGTCGCGAAATTTTTATCTTTCTTGGCTTCCTCATATTGACCGCGGTAATGACCTGGCCCTGGGTGCGTCATCTGCGCGATGGGGTCAAGGACGAGAACGATTCCTATGTCTTCTCGTATCTTCTCTGGTGGGACTACCATCAAACTTTTCACGATCCCTTGCATCTGTACCAGGCTACGATCTTCTATCCTTATCATGACACACTCGCGTTTGGCGAAAGCGGTTACGGCGTCGCGCTGCTATTTTTCCCCCTCTTCGCTCTTGGTCTTCGTCCCCTCACTGTCCAATGTATCGCCGCGTTCTTGAGCTTTCCGTTTACCGGCTACTGCATGTTCCGGCTCGCGCGCACTTTGTCCGCATCGAAGCCGATCGCCTGGGTGGCGGGCATCGTCTTCGCTTTCCTCCCTTGCCGGTTTCAATACCTCTCCATGGTGCCGACGATATTCACCGGCTGGATACCGTTGCTATTTGAGGCAGTGGTGCTCTTCGTTCGCGAGAGGAGTTGGAAGCGTGCCTCCTGGCTGGGTGTGGCGTTTGTAATGAACGTGCTGACTTCTCTTACCTGGTTCATTCTTACCTTAATCCCGCTGGCGTTAACGGCTATTATCGTCGTGGCCCTTCACCGCGCCTGGCGTGATCGCACTTTCTGGTTGCGAGCGGCTACGACGCTGAGCGCGGCATGCCTGGTGCTCCTGCCTTTTCTGCTTCCCTTTTATCGCGTATCGCGCGCGTGGCACTTCGTGCGAACTCCGGCGGAAGTTCAGGTCTTCTCCGCCCATCTGATCAACTGGGTTGCCGTCGACCAGAGCAACAGGTTGTGGAAAAATCTTGGGGCGGCGGCTGCCGATCCCGAAATGGTTCTGTTTCCTGGTTTGCTGCCGCCGCTGCTGGCGCTAGGTGCATTGTTTCTCATTGCGCCTGTAAGAACCAACGTAAGGAATCTATTCAAGAGGATTCGTTCAGGCCCGTATTTCGAGTTGAGCGTTTACGGGTTCGTCTGGATCGTGATCGGCTTCATGGGCTCGTTTGGTATGAATCTATTTTTTCATCGCGCCCTTTTCAACTTCGTGCCGCTCTTTCGCAGCCTCCGGGTGGCGTCCCGCTGGGCCATGATCTGTTATGTCGGGTTGGCACTCCTGGCTGGTCTGGGAGCATTGAGGTTGGCGAAACTTCTGAATCGCCAGTGGCCACGCCTCCCTGTCTCATTGATATGCGCTGCGCTGGCTATCGCAATACTTTTCGAGCAACGCGTCGCGCCATTGCCGTTGATACGGGGCGAACCAGACCCGGATCAGCTCACGCTTTATCTGAAAAACAAAAAGGTGTCCGGAGGGATCGTTGATCTTCCGCCGGGCAGGCATCGTTACTTATTGCGCGCTGCCGATCACGGGCATCCGTTTGTCAGCGCGACCAATAGCTTTAGTCCGCCACTCGAGCGGCAGATTGAAACACTGACCATGAGTCAACCAATTCCCGATCAATTCCTGGATCTACTGGAAACAATTCCCGCCTCGTATCTTGCGATTCACAGTTCGTTTGTCTCGCCCGAAAGACGCGTGGAGCTCGAATCCTTTCTCAGGCGGGGAGTGGCCACGCGACGTCTGCGTTTTGTAAAAAGCTTTCAAGATCGACTTCGTAGCGGAATCCTGGAGACCAACGATTTGTACGCAGTGGTCAAGACAGAACCAGCAGCACAAAGTGAGGGACCACAGCCGCCGCCTTTCTCTTTTGCCGGTCTTGAACCGTTGTTCTCGGGTCTGGTTACGAACTTCGAAGAAAGGAGCTTCTTCGTTTACCGGCTTTATAAGATTTCTTATGGTCGCGCGCCGCTCTTCGCCGAGTTCATGCCTGGCGTGCAATCGTTCAAGCATGACCCGGCGAATGGAACGGATAGATTAGCGGAGAGCCAGGTACTGTTTATCGAAGCTTGGGTGAAACAACCCGAGTTCAAATCGATTTACGATAGTCTGAACGGCGAAGGTTATGTCGACGCTCTGCTGGCACATGCAGGATTGACAAGCAGCGAAGCGCAGCGTGAAGCGTTGATACGAGGGTTGCGCGAAGGCACGCTGACGCGCGCGGCGGTGCTACAACTCCTGGTTGATAACGATTTGTTCGGCGCTCGCGAATTCAACACCGCTTTTGTCTTAATGCACTATTTTGCCTACTTCCAGCGCGACCCCGATGACGCAGGCGCTCACTTCTGGTTGTACAAACTGAATCACGATATGGAACATCGCCATTTCACCGAAGCCTTTGCCGCCTCGACCGAGAGGCAATTAAAGATCGAGCAGAAGTGAATGCTTTGCGGAACTTTGCGTCTTTGCGCCTTTGCGGGAACAATTCGTTTGTATGAACCTCTGAAAGTTTCCCGCAAAGGCGCAAAGACGCGAAGAAGGAATCATGCAAAAGCAAGCGTCACACTGCCAGCCAGCATTGCGCTCATCAGGCAAAGCAAACCGATGAAGATAACGCGAATGATCTGATCGATTCTTTGCGAGTTACCAGCCGTCGCCAGCACAATAAAAACCGGGAAGATCACCATCACGTAGCGCGCCAGCGACTGCAGCAGCGGCTGGTACGACATTGGCACGACGATCGAAACGAGCGAATACAGACCCAGCGCCCACTCGCGTCGCTTCATAAGCACCACGCAACAAACCAGCGCAGTAACCGCGGCGCCAAAGTTCAACAAACGGAAATCCCAGCCGGCGCTCACCTGCAGCGGATCGCGTAGATAGGTCAGCAACGGACGCCAGAAGAATCCCGCGCTGTGGCCCCACGCCACCTGAATGTGCGCGAACGCGAAAGCATCACCGGTGATCGACTTCAAATAAAACATGAAAGCAAACAAGCCCAACGGCACGAGAAGGAGTGCTGCAACGTTGGCTCTGATGCTTTGTGTGAACCGTTTTTCGCGACCAGCGCTTGTCTTGTAAGCTTGCCAATAAAGCACGCCCAGCGGAGCCAGCAGAAAAACTCCCGCCAATCGAGTCGCTGAAGCTAAAGCGCCGCAGATTCCGGCGAGCCACCATCGTTCACGCTTTGCCGCATACAAACTCGCGACGGTTAGCAGCAAGAACAACGACTCTGTTTGGGTGAGTGAAAAGAAATAGCTAACCGGGAAGAAGGCGAGATAAAAAACCGTTCGATCTGCCGTTGAAGGATCGCAACCAAAAGCCCGCGCTGTTTTGTAAACCAGGAGCAACGCGCAGAAGAGAAAACAATTCGAAAGCGCGATTCCCGTCAGCGGAAACTCGCCCGTTAGTTTGGCGCACCAGCGCAACAGCAGTGGATACAGCGGGAAAAACGCCCACGTGTGTTGCGTGGTTGTGTTGAATGGCTCTTTTTCGTAACCATCGCGCGCGATGTTGATAATCCACAGACTGTCGGCGCCGAGCGTTACGCGCCGCAGCGCATCCGCCACGCTGCGCTGCCGGAGCGAAATGTTCGAGTTGTGCACGTCGCCTACCGGTCCGCGCACTGGCGAGTCGAACACGATGTTCGCTGTCAAGACCAGGATGAATAAGATGAGCAGTCGCGACAGTAGAAACGCAAAGAGGCTGGAGCGCACCGCGGGGTCCACGAGAGATGCGCGAATCATGTTTCTCCCTCGTGCAGCCGGCGAGTTCTTCGTTGTGTTATTTTTCGCCAATTTGAATTGTGCGCCGCTCGATTGCGTTTGACTGACCGGGACAACACGGCGGCCAGATGCTTAATGAGTGCCCGCCTCCGCGCGCTGAAACGTTATCGCGCGCACGGCCAGGCCGAGACGTTTGGAACCGTAGCCAATCCTCAAAGATCGAGGAGACGTGGCCCTGGGCAAATGCAAGCGCAGGACATTTTGCTGTTTCAAATCTCCCGCGGACAAACGCAGCGCGAGATCATATTCCTTTGCTTCATCCAAAACCAAATCGCTAACCGGCTTGTCGTTTATGCTGATCTGCAAAGTCTGTCGCTCTATCTTTCCGGGAAACAGAAAGGGGCTGGCCTCGATCTTGAGCAGCAAGTCGGTTTGGTTCTCCAGTTTGAAGATTACCGTCGCTTCATCTGCGCAGGTCCAGCGAAATACCGGCTCAGGACCACTCCAGCCGTACCAGAGAAACTTGTCGGCGTCGTGCGAAGTCAAGTCAATCGTCGCCGGTGCGTTGATGGCGGGAAAGTCTTTTGGCCGGGGCGGAAGAATCAGCCCCGCGAGAAATTGCGGATAGCGCCAGTCCCAAACCCGTCGCGCGTTCACATCAACATTCACGGGTGAGTCATTCCACAAAGAGGTTTCGTAAGAAATCGCGCCGCGCGCATTGATGAAGACGCTCAGGACCAACAGTGTGCCGCCGGCGATCAGTTGCGCACGATATTCTCCTCGCGCCGGTTTGTGATCCAACATCGTTCGCACGCCGAGGATGGCAAGCAGGACAAACCATGGCGCCAGCCCGGTCGAATACCGCGGTCCAAAACAACCACCGCCATGCCACGGCACGAACGCCGCGACAGTTAACAGATGTCCCACGATCACAATCAACGCGAGTACCACCAGTCGCTTCAGGATTAGTTTTTTGCGGAAACGTAGTATCAGATAAACAACAAAGAAAATTGCGGGCACAAAAACCAGCAAGCCGCGCGACGGACTAATGAGGTTTCCCGCCAGTGCTTCCCCATACTGGCCAAAGTGCAATCGATCAAAGTGAAAGTAATAAGGCAGAGCCAAGCCAAAATTATGCCAGGAATAGATCATGAACAACCCGCACCAGACGGCGCCAGTGATTGCGTAAGCGAGAAAAGACCGCCGCTGAAAGACCAGAATATACGCCGTGATCGCGACGATCGCGATCGAGTTGGTGGGCCGAACGAAATAGCTCCAGGCCAACAGCGTCGCCAGCATCGACGACGATAGCCTGGTCGACTTCGCGCCGGTCTCTCTGCGCAACAAGAGCCAGATAACCAACGCGACGAGCACGATGGCCCACGTGTCTGACCACATCACTCTGGATGCGGTGCTCCACACTTGCGTACCCAGCGCGCCACCGAGCGCGATGACCATACTCCAGCCGATGGGCAGCACCAGAGTGCCGAGGTAGAAAAAGATCACTGTGGCCGCGGCCATCAGGAATGCGGCCAGATTGCCCTGAATTGCCAACTCGCTTTGTGGGTTGTAGCTGCCATCTGCATTTGCGGCTGAAACTCCCAACGTCTTCATCAACGCCGCGTAAGGCAACGAAAGCACCGACGTGCCGGGCGGAAAGTAATAAAACAGATGGCCATTCACTGATTCGATCTGATAGACAGTTGTGTTGGCGCCCAAACCGGAACGGTCGATCGTTCGCAGGTCCGGCCAGCGATAGTGGTCGAGACGGAACGTATGGTATTGGAAAAGAGTTTGGCTTGTCAGCATCGCGTAATTCGAATCAGTCATGTCGCGGATTGGCGAAGCCCAAAAGATCAGAAACATGATCAAAAAGAGGGCCGCCCCAAGCAACGGCTTGCGCTTCCCCAAAATACGTTTCGGCTGATCCGTTTCCATCTGGAAGCTGAGGATACGACGAGGAGATCCTTCAATGCCAGCGTTGGGAAGAGTTCGACATAGACCCGGAAAAGGTTTTCGGTGGATGACGACTGCGATACTATTGGTTCATCTATGCGTTTCCGAAAGATTGATGGTCTCGATTACAAGCGTGGCGCGATCGAGTATCCAAACAAGCTCGAGCCCAGCGATCGTCATCACCTGCTGACGAAGCCTTTCTACAATCTCGCGCACAAACACGAGCGCTGGTCGGGCGAGGGTCTCGACAGTGATACGCACCGTCACTTTTGCGACTTTGCAAACATGGCCGTGGCCCTGGCCCTGCCGCCGCGCGCGCGCATTCTGGACGTCGGCTGCGGTTCGGGATGGCTGTGCGAATATTTCGCGCGGTTTGGCTACGACGTCACGGGCATCGACATCAGCCCGGACCTGATCGAGATGGCGGGCGAACGTCTGAGCAACGTGCCGTACGGCGCGGATCAAGAAAATAGCTTGCGCTATCGATTTCTGGTTCACGACATCGAGCTAGGTCCGCTCGACGAAACTTTCGATGCGGTTATTTGTTACGACGCGCTGCACCACTTCGAAGACGAGCGCGCAGTTTTGAGGAACGTCGCCGCGATGCTCCCCTACGGCGGACAACTTTTCGTGCTTGAAGGCGAGCGCCCGCCGGAAGGATCGGGAACCGAAGAAGAGTTGCGCAACGCGATGCGACAGTATGAAACGCTCGAATCACCGTTCAGTCGTGATTATCTCTTGAGCTTATTGCGCGACAATGGACTGGCCGTCGTCGGCGATTACGTGAGCGTAAACGAACTCTTTGATCGTCAACTTTTAGAAGGCGATCGGGTGCGACTCACCGAGCCGCCGGCATTCAATTATTTGCTGTGCAAGAAAGTCTCGTCGAAAGACGGAAGTATTCTCGACAGCCGCAACCCGGGCGTGCTGCGAGCAAGAATTATCTTGCGCGAAGAATTCAACTCAATCGTCACGCCTGGCGCGAATATTCAATTGCCGATCGAAATCGCGAACACGGGCGACACCGTTTGGCTCGTGAGCCGCTCCGCACCGAGGGGCACGGTGCGTCTCGGTGTGAAAATTCTAAATCAGCACAACGAAGTTATTGATGAAGCTCACGGTGCGCCGCCTTTGCCGCGCGCGGTGGCGCCCGGGGAGAAAGTGAACGTAACCGTGAATCATTCAGCGCCGCAGAAACCAGGACGCTACACACTTAAGATCGATCTCGTCTGTCAGGATATCAGCTGGTTTGAAGAGAAAGGTTCAGAGCCGCTCGTATTGCCATTCGAGATCGGATCCTAAGACCTCTACTGTCCACACTCGCTATTCGTGTGAGTCATGATCATCCCGAACCGCGCTTGGTATTCAGTTGAGCTGAGGAAGGCGCAGACCATTGAGCGGTAGGCGCTCGCGTCGTTTGCGGGTTTGCCGTTCATTACGTTAAGCCAGAATTCAAGCCCCGGCTGATCCGGCTCTCGCTTGAGGTAGCCAAAGTACTGCATCAACACGAACGCGCGATTGTATTCGGCCCGCGCGAAGGTCTCGTTTTCGGCAAGCTGACGAATGATCGCCACCCGACCTCCATTAGTTCCGTCGTAGAGCCCGATCAAAGACGCGCGCTCGGCAGTGAGATCGACGCTGGAGTTCCGCGAGACACTCGCCAGCAATGCATCGACAAACCGATCCGCATCCATCGCGGCAGGATAGCTCCGAACGAATTCAGGCCGCTGGACTAAAGCCCGCGCGAAGGCTTGTTTGTTTGCTTCGAGATTCGAGCCACTGACAATCTGTCCGCGGTCCGCGAAGAATTCCCGGAAGGTTGGCCTGCGACCAAGCGCAGATTTGTAGAGCCGATAGACAAACGATCCCGTCTCCTGGAACTCAGTCTCGACAAAAAACGCCGCCGACACATCCAGGCGCCGGGCGCGAACGCAAGCGGCGTCAGTGCCACACTGCGCGATCTGGCCGGTCCAATAATCGAACCCGGTCTGATCCGGATCGCGACCGAGAAAATCTCGATAGTGCTGTCGCACAAAAAACTGAGCGTCGTCGTCGGGATTCGGTGTGGCCGTGTTGACTCCGGGATCAACCGTCAACCCGCCGGCAAGATAGGCGACCTCACCTGAGCTTGCCTGCATGCGAATGCTGTAATCGCCAAACGGCGCATTCGGCGCGACGTTCACTTCAAAACTGATCACCGGAAACGACGCGCCGAATTGTTGTAGCGTTAGCGTAGACGGATTCACAGTCATGAATGGCGAACTGACAGTTATCGCCTGACTTGGAACCTGATCCACTCCTTCGCCGCCAACATAGATCGTGTAGGTCTTGCCTGCCTCTAGTACCGCGGCGACATTCGAAAGCTGCGCACTCATTCCGAGTAATCTTGGTTTCAAGGTGGGTGTTGAGCTCTGCGGCGAAGTCAGGATCGCGTTGAGACTCGCAGTTGCGTTTGCCGCGACGTTGATCTGATTCGCAAGCTCGGTTGTTTGAAACCCAGGCTGAGACGCCATGCCAACATACGCTCCGGCCGACGAGGCAATCTCGTTAGCCATCACGGCGCCATCCAGATACGCAGCGACGACTCGATACTGCGCGGGCGGAAGACTCTCGATGCGATAATGGCCATCCGCTAAAGTGATGCCGCTTGCAATCACTCGGCCCGTCCGGATGTCTTCAGCCCACACGTGCGCGCCGTAAACACTACCGCCTGAACTGTTCAAGATCTTTCCCTCAAGCGCACCAAGACCGTCGTGTGGTCCGTAGATTCCGCGCACCGCTGCTCGGTCATCCTCCGACAAGGTGCGATTGCTCATTGACGGCAAACTGTAAAGCCCATTGACTCCCTGACGCGCCTGCATCGTTGCGGCGATCACGCCCGAGTGTTCCAGACCCAGAAGGTGACCAAGCTCATGCGCGAATGCCGATTCGAGATCGTAGGTGCCAGGTGTTCCGTCGGTAGAAAACTGCGCCGGCGAACCATCGGCAGAAACCGGATGTGCGTTAATAACGACGTCAGCCTCGCTAATCGATCCGGTCGTGGGGTCGTAGAAGACGCGTGTGCGGCCGGTGCTGTTAGTACCGGCGAAGGCGGCGTTGTTTTCAGAAGTGTCGGCAATTGTGATCAAACTGATTCCATCGCCGCCTGACGTGGGGCTAATCGAATGAGCGTTCGACGAACTCTCAGTGAATCGGATGTTCGCTACGCTTGACCATCGCGCCATCGCCCGGTGCACCGCCCCTATAACGTCGCTGCCGGGTTTGATGTTCGGGCCGGGCGAAGTCAGCGAGGTTGAAAGCGCTATGCTGATCGTCTTGTTGAGCCATTTGACCGGCAGGTTCCCGGACGGATCCGTTAGCTGCACGGTGTATGGCCGGACGACTGTCGTCGAACCAAGCCAAACCGACAAAAGCGTGATTATGGTTGCTATACGTCTCATGAAATCGGGAGGGTCGAAACGAACTGCTAGCTGGAACGGGAGCGATTCCGGCTGACGCGCATGTTAACATTTTTAGGGGCAGCGAGACGACATTTTTGGTATCGGTTTGGAGGTCAACGCGCGCGCGGCGCCCACTATTGGCAAGAACAGGTCGGCCAGTTGAGAGACGGAAACGTCTAAAGAGGCGTGTGATCCGCACAGGTCATGGGCATCTTGCCTCGACTGCAGTACATTTGACAGGGTGATCGGGTGCACGCTCGTCTCGAATCTCTCAAAGGACTTTCCGGGCGCGATCATCTTCAGTCAGTTTGATTGAAACCCGGCCTTTTGCTAATGATTTCGTTGACAGAAGAGTTGCCGCAAGCTAGACTGAATGGCGTCGTGATGGGCGCAGCCCCGCGCTTTGGATTTAGCACAGAAGCAACCTACCTTGTCTCTAACGTTACTAAGGACGGAACAGTCCTGCCGCGATAGGAGTCTCGTGATGTTTAAGCTTACAGTTATTACCCTAACCATTGCGCTCGCTGCGATCGCCGTCGAGGCCCAACCAACGCTGCGGATAGTAGAGCCAGACGGGCCGAATCTACCGGCCGAGTTATTTTACGGCAACGTTAAGGTTAAGCCGCTGCGTTTGCGCCCCGGCACCAATCAGGTAATCACGATCGACGATACGGATTTCTTTGTCGATCAGGCATATGTTGATTTCCTCAATCGTTTTCCCGACGCCAGCGGGTTTGGCTACTGGATGTCTCAGATCACCGGTTGCGGATCGGATCAGGCATGCATTTTCAACAAGCGCATCGATGTCTCAAACGCTTTCTTCTTTGAGCAGGAGTATCAGCAAACCGCTGCTTACGCTTATCGCCTGTACCGGGTCACATACGGCAACAATCAGCCGTTCCCGAACCCAGACGGCTCGAATCTGACTGAGTCCAAGAAGATTCCGAGTTTTGCGGCGTTCAAGCCCGATCGCGCGGCCGTCATCGGCAGCTCGAACCTGGCTCAGGCGCAACTGGATTTGGCTAATGCGTTTGTGCTGCGGCCTGAGTTTGTCGCGAAGTATCCGGCAAGCCTGTCGACCGCGGCGCAGTTTGTTGACGCAGTGTTGGTTACAATTCAAAACGATCTTGGCGCGAACCTGTCGTCGGAGCGCACCAACCTGATCAACCTTTACGGTACGCTGGGCCGTGGCGGAGTGATATATCGGCTTGCGGATGATAACGCTTCGAATCCAATCAGCAACAGCCCCTTGATCAATGCGGAATACAATCGCGCGTTTGTCTACTCGCAATACAGTGGTTATTTGCGGCGCGACTCAGACATCGGTGGCTTCCTGTTCTGGCTTGGCCAGGTTAATAGCGGGCCGCTGCGCGATGTCAACAAACAGCATGCAATGGTGTGCTCGTTCATCACCTCCGATGAATGGCAACTGCGGTTTGGCAACGCGGTCACGCATCACAACTCCGAGTGTCCGCACTAAATCGCTGTCCCTTTTCGGATCGCAAGAGGCTGGCTTCAACGAAGCCGGCCTTTTTGCTTTTCGCGATCACAAAATCGCTCGATTGCCTGCGCGTACACGCGTTGAGTCAAACTTGCCGTGAGCGACCACGATACTTCAGATGCCCGTGCAGTTCCCGCAACTCTTAACTCCTGTCTCAGCGATTCAGAAACCAGCAACTCGAGGATCGCCGCTGTTAATTCAACGACATTTTCAGGAACAACAAGTCGAGCGGCCGTGCCGACGACTTCTTCAATACTCGGAATCCTGCTCGCAATCACGGGCGCGCCGCAGGCCATTGCTTCGAGGGGAGGCAGCCCGAAACCTTCGTAGATCGACGGATACACAAACACCGCGCAGGAGGAATACAGCGCGCAAAGATCTTCATCACTCAGATAGCCGGTGAAGATGATCTTCTCCGCGGCCGGCGAACGTCGGGCCTCAGCGAGAAGATCGCCAACCAGCCAACCGCTTCTTCCCGCGATGACTAATTGCAGCGACTCCTGCCGCGCTCGCGACACGGACTCAAAAGCACGCAGCAGCGTCATGAGATTTTTGCGCGGCTCGACGGTGCCGACAAACAGCAGGAATTCCTCGCGAATGCCAAGGCGCTTTCTCGTTTCCGTCGTCTCGTCAACGTTGAGGCGGCGAAAGCAACTGCGAGCGGCTTCCGGCACAGCGACGATCCGCTCCAGCGGAATCTGAAAATGCTCGTGAACTTCGCGGCGCACTATTTCAGTCGGCGTTACGATCATGGTCGCGGCGCGGGCCATCAGCGGCAAGCGGCTACGCGCGCGACGCACGAGCTTTGCTTCATGCGTCTCGGGGTGCAGCAGCATCGACAGATCGTGAATTGTGAGAACTGTAGGACAAACTCTCTCGAGCGGAACCTCAAAGTTTGTGCCGTGAAAGAGTTCAATGCCGTATCGACGGATGTAGCGAGGCAAGCCTATTGACCACCAGCGGCGCGTTATGGGGTTCGTGCGCGTGCGAGTTAGCAGTAAATTGCCAGGCAACTCTGATCGAGAGTTTATTGCCGGAAGAAACGCGCGCGGTGAGACGATTTCAACCTGATCCGATGGTGCAGCAAGCGCAAGATGGTGGGCCAGCTCGAAGGTGTAGTGACCAATGCCGGTCAGAGTTTCGGTGAGCGGCAAACCGTCAATTCCGATGCGCATCGATTAGGTTTTCTCTGTGCAACCTCTGTGTCCTCTCCGGTCTCTGTGGTGAGTGGTTATCAACGCCAGATTCACCACGGAGAAATGGAGGACACGGAGGTTGCGCAGAGGGTTATCCTCTCGCGAGACCAAGAATTTCTCGCGCAACGTTATCCCACGCTTCCCTGCTCGGGTCCGGGCCCAGCCATTCAGACATCAAGCTGCCCGCACGCTCGGCCAATTTGAATGAAGCTGCGCGCGGGCGAAAGGCCTGGGCCCGAGCCGCCATCTCAACAATTGTTTTCGCGTACTGTTCCGGCGGGTGCTTTTCCTCTAGCTCTTCCCTTCCTCGCTCACCCATCGCCGCGAAGGCTGTGGGATTCGCCAGAAATGCTCGCAGGTGCATCTTGATATCCGCCAGTTCATTCTCATCCGTTCGCACGAACGCAACCGACTCGGGCGCAAGCGATCCATACCAGCCAACCCGCGACACCAGACTCGGTAACCGATGGGCCCAGATGCGCAGTTGGCTGCCGGAAGCTTCACCCATCGTTGGGTAGCGCAGATTGATCGCGAGATGCGCCGCGGCTAACACTTCGTCAAGTTTTGCTTCGGGCGCAAACCCATGCAGCGTCACATGCTTTTTCAGATCCAGCGAGCGGATCAGCGCGCGCAACTGCTTCTCTTCGTCGAGAATATTGCCGTAAACATCGAGATGCAGTTGGTCTTTTTCCGGCAACTCTGCCAGCGCTCTTAACAGGGCATCAAGCCGCCGATTCCTACCGATGTAGCCGAAGACGATTAAACGATAAGGCGGGCCATCGGCCTTTTGTTTTTGCCGCGTCGTCGACCGGTTTGACGCAGCAAAAGGCAGTGGTGCATAGACCAGAGGCCACTCCGCGTTCCCAGCCAAAACCTCATAAGACTCCTGGGTGTGCACGATCACTCCGAGCGCATTCTCGATCGCCAGGTGCGTCAGCGGATAGCGCTCGGCCATGTATTGAATGTTGCGCGCGTCGTTGCGAAACGATTCTGCCGCATCGCGCCGGCCCTCTTCGCCATAGTACCTTTCCATCGCTGCCAGATAAGAATTCAGATCGCGCCACTGCACGCGATAGAGACCATCAAAAAAATGGTGCAGCCGAAAATCGTGAAGCACAACCACACCCGCGTGCAACCGCGAGATTTGCCAGATGGCCCCGTGGAAGAGAGGATTGTTTCCGATCTGGTAAATGTTTGCATCAGCAAGGTTCAGATCCGCCCACTGCACTCGGTCGAGCCGGTAGTGGCGCACTGCTGCAAACTTTTCGACGTCCGACTCCCATTCATGCTGGTCTGTCCAAAGCGTCACGTCCGCAAGCTGCGAAAGCGCGGCCAACACACGCGTGGTGTAATGCGCGATGTCAGTTTTAGCCGGCGGCAGTGGAGAAAACCAGTTGAGCTTCATAAATGTTTAGGCCAGCAGTTTTCGCACGACGTTGTCCCACGAAATGTCCATCTCGCTATAGAGCGCACGTCCGGCTTCGCCCCACTTGTTCGCGTCGCTTCTATTTGTCCAAATCTGATCGCACGCTTTTGCCAGACTCGTCGCTTGTGGTTCCGCGATCAATCCAGTCTCTTCGTGGCGCACAAATTCGAGTGGCCCTCCTGAATCGGAACATACAATCAATGGCTTTGAGGCCAGCATCGCTTCGAGTGTTACGTAGCCATAATCTTCATCGATGGGTGGATAGACTACTGCAAGAGAGCGAGCGTAGAGTTCTCGTTTCTCCGGCTCGCTGACCTCTCCCAGCCACTCCACTCGGTTGTGCACTCTTAGCTTGCGCGCGAGTGATCTTAATTCGTTCTGATACGCGGGCTGGTCGGCCGCGCCGGCAAACTTCACGCGCACGGATTGCTTCGTGTGCGCCAGCGCTTCGAGCACAAGCGCTTGGCGCTTGGGCAAACAGAGGCGGCTGGGAAAGAATAGATAGTCCTCGGCCTCGCCGGTGTAAAACTCTTCAGCATTTGGCGGTGGATGATAAAGCGGCGTTGCTTCGATATCACAAAAATATTTGAGCCGCGCGGCGACGTTCGCCGAATTGGCAAAAACGTGCTTCGCCTGCGCGATAAATTGGCGATCGGCCTGGCGAATCGCATCGCGCACTTCAACGCCGTTGGGTGAATAGATCAAATCGCCCAATTGGTGATCCCACAATTCATACGCGGTGCGAAACTGGTGCAGGATCCACAAGACTTTGTTTTGATGCGGAATGAGATACGCCGGAAATCGCAGGCCGATGAGCAGGTCGACCGGAGTGCCCATCACTTCGGTTACATCGAGCAGCCGGCAAGCCAACATATGATCGAGAATTCGTTCGGGCGGATACCATTTGAAGGGGACGGCGATGATTTCTGCTTCGTGCCCAGCCGCGCGCAATGCATCGCGCAAACCTTCGGCGTGGACTTCGGCGCCTCCGCGAATGAACGGCACGTGGACCGTGGCAATGAGTATGCGCATAGATGAAAGGGTGGTGGACGATTTTCCATTTGTCATTTTCCATTTCTCATTTGCCATCGGATGCCTGCGCGGCCAAATGACAAATGTTAAGTGTCAAATGAGAAATGGAAAATGATCTTCTTCATGTTTGGATTGAAACAGGTCTATTGTGTATTGTCTATCGTCTACCATTCCGCCTTCTTCCCAATCACCGCGTAATCCATCGGCCCATAAAAATATTGATTGAAGCGGCGCGCCAACTCAGAATCGCCCTCGACCGGCGTATCGTCGGAAGGATTCAGCGGCAGCACTTCGACCTGGACAAAGCCTCTCGACTCCAAAAGAAATCTCATCACCTGGCTCGGCAGCGGATTGCGATGGGTTGGATCGAAATAAAAATTACAACTTCCTACCAGCACGTTTTGCGGATTCGGCGTCTCAAAAATTACCGCGCCGCCCGGCTTGAGCACTCGCACGGCCTGATCCAAAAACTGAACCAGCGTTTCAATAGCCAGATGTTCGACGATATGAAAACCGGTGACGGCGCCCAGACTCGAATCATCAAGCCGGCGCAGATAGCTCATCAAATCTTCTTCGGAAACTTCCAGACCGCGCTCAGCGCAGTGCTCGACAAGGATTCGGTTGGAATCCACGCCCACAGCGTGAAGCTGCTCTTCCTGCAACAGCTCGAGCCACTCGCCGCGTCCGCAACCAACGTCGAGAATCGGCAGCTCCGCGCTACCGATGCCCTGCTGTTTGATTAGCGGCAGGTAAACTCTCAGGCGTGCTTTGATCTCTTCGCGGGTGCCGCGAAACTGCTCGTCGAATGAAGCGTAAAACGCGTCGAGGGTGTGATCGGCCTCGCCGGCAATCGCCCGCAACTGTGCTTCATCAAACGGCGCCGGCATTCGCTCGCGCGCTTCATGCAACAGTCTCGTCAAACGCTCGCCCTGCAAAACCAGTTCGGTGCTTACCTGCTGTTGCTTTTGAAAGACGTGATCCGCCTGGCGCCGCAGATCCTCAGATAGCCGCTCGAGTTGCTCGCGCTGCTCGGCACTTGTTTGGCGCAGCTCGGCATCAGCCTGGTGCAGTCCGGCATTTGTCTGGCGCTGTTCGGCAGTTGCCTGTTGCAGCTCGATTTCCGCCGTGCGAATTTCCGTGCGCCACTGCGCGAGCCGCATTTCCAGGCTCTTTAACTCTTCCGCTGCTTCGCCCACTCGCTTGCCGAGCGCCCATAACTCTTGTTGCCGTTGCGCAACCTCGTCGCTCAAGCGAGCGTCAAGCTGTTTGCTGATTTCATTCGCGCGCGTATCAAATGCTCCGGCCAGCCTCTCGAGCCGCGCTTGAATGTCGTTGAGCATTTCATCACGCGCAGTTTGATGCCGGCTCTCGACAAGATCGATCTGTTGCCGCACCTGTTCGAAAACGCTTGAGACTTCCTGCGCGTGCGCGCGCAACGCGCGTCCGACGTGATTGAGATGACCGGCGATCATTTCCTGTTGGGCCAGCGCGTGCGCCTCGAACTGTTGTTCGCTGCGGATCGTCATTGGGAGTCGCGCTATAGCGACGGCAAAATTCAGTAAATAGCCAACTACGGGGACGCGGTAGGCTTTCCTGATAAGCGCGGGGGCCAGCAGTCCTTCAATCTCCACTTTTTTTGCGCGGCCTTCGGCTGAGTATCGCAAACGCGCGAGGATGTCGATCTTATTCAGCCGGGCACTACGCAGGCTTTCAATGAAATTCCTATATCCAGTCGCGTCAGGGCCGCGTTTCAGAATCGCGCGATAGGCGTTCTGGATGAATTGCCGGTCGTGATACTTGAGCAAATCGTTGACGTGATAGCGACCGTTGCTGTGCGGTTGAAACCTGGGTTGCAAAGCGATTGGTTGAATATCGATTCCGGAAAGTGAGTCATTGGCTCCTGTCGCGGCCCTGAACTCCGCGGAACCAAACACCTCGGTCGAAGCGAGCGGGGCGAGCTCGCCCTTGTGCGCGGCCGCATCCTTCATTCTTTCGACGATGCGGTCTACCGAGTATTCAGGGTTGCGGATTTTCGAAAGTTCGTTCACGGGTTCAGGTGTTCCTGGCTGACGGCAGCGCGATCGATGCGGAAAGGCTACGTATTAAGAAGGAACGGTGTCAAGCCGCGCGACTCACCAGGAAAATCGAAAGCCCGCAAGATGCGTTTGAGGCATTGCATGCGGGCCGGCGAAAAAGATCTGCGATAGCCACACTCTACGGACTGATGGTAATGTGCGGCGCGGTAGTTGATGGCCGGCTCGAGGAGGTCCCTGTGCCCGGCGAGAATGTAACGATTATCGGGACGTCGCCTGCCCCGGCCAGCGCAGCCGGCAGCGTGACTTTTATCAGATCAAAGCCCGGCATCTCCGGATTTGGTCCAACGAACGTAACGGCGCCTGTGATGTCAGTTGTGCCGATAGTAACAATCAGACTCGAGGCTGTAGCTCCGCGCACTCCCGTCAAACTGATCTCCAACACGGTCGCGACCATAGTGCCGCTCCCATTATCAGACATCACGCTGAATGGCTCGGTCGTGCGATTCAGCGGATTAGTGACATTGAAGACTATTGCCCTGTTTCCGTTTACCGTCGTGGTAAAGAAAAGATCCGGCTGCGCCGGAACGATCGACACCAGGCCGCGCAGCACGGTACCGTTGTTGTTGACCACAACATTCCCAATGCTGCCCGACGTCGATCCAATAGGCATGACAAAGTTCATCTGCTGGGGCGAGTTGCCGACAAAATAAAGTCCCGCGGCGTATCCATTCACCGACAGAGATGAACCATTAAGCTCTACCGGAAGCGCCGGACTTCGCTTCGTTTCTGAACCTGGACCGGAACTCGCATTTGAGGGCGCCAGATCAACGGTAGACTTTACGATACTTAGTTCGCCAGGAGCGAGGCCAATCCCCATTGTTGCCGGCGTCGGACTCGGACTCGGAGTCGGAGTCGGTGTCGGCGTTGGTGTCGGGCTCGCGGTTGGACTCGGCGTTGGCGTCGGGGCAGGCACTGGAAAATCGCTGGCGCCGGTCGAGAATGCCAGTGTCGCCGTCGATTCAGTAATGTTGGGCGGCGACAGATGATAGAAGACTTCGCTAGAGGCATCGAAGTTTCCACCACCTAGATCCGTGCCGCCGATGCTGAAGGCCATTCTCCTGCGATTGGCACTGGCCACCGGTCGTGTGCCAAAGTTCACGCCTACCGGTAGCGACGTCAATCGCGTAAACGTGTTTGCCGAAGTCACATGCGCCTGTGTTGCGAAAACTTGCGTCGCGCGGATAGCGTTCAATCCCGTGCTGTCCTGATCCGTTGCGGGGAACGTTCCGTCGGTTTTGAAGTTGAGCGCGGACGCAAAGATCAGCGTGCTCGGGTCAAGCTGAGCGTTGTAGTCAGTAAAGGTCGGAAAGTGAATGATGTCCCCCGGCGATCCCAACGCGCGTTGTCCTATAAGCGAGAATGTATCCGCCGCTGAGTTTGCGCCGATCGCGCAAACAAAGACGGCGAGAAATGACTTATTAGTACTGCTATTGGCTTTCGGGTCGTCCGCCAGCGATTCAAAAGCGATCAGCTTGCCATCGCGGCTCAGACGCCGACCTGGACTGAACGCGTTGACTGTAGCCGCGGTTGCATCCGCCTTTGTTTTCGTGACCTGGCGCAGGCCGCTAAACGACGAACCGTTGTAGTTGGCAATGTAGATCTCCGCGTTTCCGCCGCCATTGCCGTCGTCGTTGTTATCGTTGGAAAGGTTCGCGTTGGAAATAAAAGCGACGATCGATCCATCTGACGAAAGCGATGGGTTCTCGTTGAAGACTGAATAGATAAGTCTGCCGCCATTGATTACGTCTTGCGTGTTGGTCAACTGTGCGAATGTCCCGCCCGTGCGATTGAAGAAAAAGATCTCGGGATTGCCGTCCGCGTTTCCGTTTGCTACCAGACTGCGCGTTGAGACCAGAGCAATGATCTTTCCATCGTCACTAATGGTCGCATCTCGATTATCATCTGCCACAAACGGCTGGACGCCTGCGGCGCCAGGCGTAGTCGCGCGGCTGGCTGTTGTGTTCGTTATCCGCGCGAATGTTCCGCTGTTGAGGTCCTGAAAAAAGTCAGCGCCACTGGTCAGATCCACATCCGGAACTGCCGGGATGTCATAGGTCCATAATTCCTGATTGCCATCGGCCGCGAGCGCCGTCGCATCCGCGCTACTGATAGTCGTGCCGTCAAAGTCCGGCAGCGTCGGCGCGTTTGAGCTGAAGACGATCGCATAGACGCGCTGGCCGGCAACCAACGTCGGCTCGAGACTGATCATCGGTCTGTTGTTGCTGATTTCGATCTTCACCTGCGCGGGGTCAGCGGGCGTCGGCGCCGGAATCGGAGTCGGAGTTGGGGTCGGAGTTGGACTTGCGCTCGGCGTGGGAGTTGGCGTCGGAGTCGGAGTCGCAGTTGGCGTCGGAGTCGGGTTCGGAACGTTCTTCGTGTTCGTGATCTGAAAGATGCGGCGCTGGGCGTAATCCGCCAGGAAGATCTCGCGGTTACCGTCGGCATTATTTCGCGTCGCAGTTTTCTCTGTCGCCACGTCGCCGTTCGATTCAAACACGACAAAGCGCCCGTTGGCGCTCATGTCATTCGCATTTGAAGAAAACCTATTGAACAAGTCTCCCAGGGGCGAGGACGTAAGCTGAACGACGAACGGATCAGGCGTGGCACTCGCCGCGGCCTGGCTGCTCGTAGGCGGACCGCCCGAAATTACGCCGTAGACGATCACGAGCGCGAATACAGTGCACAAAACAGCAAGAGCTTGCTTCACCGAACGAGCCTCCGGAACAGATACACAAATAAGAACCGATTAGATGCCCATGGGAGCCTGAGCAGTAGCACGACGCAGGTGAAAAATTATTGCAACACCCGGGACGATCAAAGAATCGCCATTTTACGCGGAAGCAGAGCGTAAGGGCAAGTTGGCAGGGGATGCACAGTGCGCATCAGGCATTTAGAGTACCAACTTTAGTTGGGCGCTTCGCAACGAAAAGCCCAACTAAAGTTGGTACTCTAAACGCCTGTTTTTCCTTCCTGCCACTAATGCGGGCACTCACCGTTACTATGCGGATGGAGCAAGCTGAAGCGGAACTGATATTCGTCCGACGTCAGGAACGAGCAGACCATCGCATGCTGTTTGCCCACGTCGCGCAGTGGCCCGCTATTAACCTGGTTCAGCCAGAACAGGAAACCAGGTATGTCAGAGTCGCGCCTCAGATAGCCGCCGTATTCTCCATAGACGAACGCTCGGTTGTACTCGGCATCGATGAGCAGTCGGTTGTTTATCGGGTTCGTCTGAGTGTTGTCGTCGGCCAGCCGATACATCACTCCGCCGCGACCGAGCGTACCGTAAAGGTTGATCAGATTGGTTCGTTCCGACGACAGGTTCACGCCAAGATCGTTTTGAATTGTAAGCAACACTGCGTCAACAAACTGCGCGGCAGTCGACAGGCTCGCCGGATACTTCGCGATAAATTCCGGCCGTTGGACAAACGCGTTGGCCAGATCCAACTGTGCCTGGGCCAGGTTGGCGCCGCCGATAACCAGCGCGCGATCCTGCGCGAAGCTCTGGTAGCTTGGCATCTTCAGCCTCTCGCCCGCATCGGGATTCGGATTCGGGTTTGGCTGATTGTTGCCGAAGGCGATCCGATCCAAACGATAGACATAAGACGCCGTCTGCTGATACTCAAGTTCAAAAAAGAATGCGTTCGAGACGTCCAGGCGCTTCGCGTTGATGCAATTCTGATCCGTTCCGCACGGGGCGAATTGATCGATCCAAAAGGCCTCGCCGCCTGCATCCGGCTCGCGCGATAGGAAGTCGCGATAGTGCTGGCTCACAAAAAAGTCGATGAACTCAAGCGGGTTCATCGCTGCGCGCGGGATGTAGGTTACCTGTTGCGCGTTGGTCAAATTTATCGGAGTCGATTCAGAAGTGTCCGGCGCAATCACGTACGCGTCGGGCTCGCCGCCGGAGATGCCGACTACCGGGAAGATATTCGTGTTGCCACTGCCATAGCGCGTTTGGATCAATCCATTGCTGCGCAACTCGATCTCAAAGTTGATTGGAGCGCCGCCAAACAGACAATTGCCTACCGGCGGCCCGGCGTTGCAGGGCACGCCTTGCCAACGAAAAATAATGCGACTGGCGTCAGGCTGAACCACGTAGATATCCGCGTCCGCGCGCTGGTCGGTCCCGAGATAAAGATCGTCCCACAAACCGGAAATCATCTTGAAATTCACCATGCTGGCCGTGGAACCGGGAACGTCATCGGCGTCGCCGTTGGTTCTAAAAGGCGGTGTAGAGAAATAAAGATTCCCATTCGTCGAGATCGTCACGGTACTAAAATTCTGTCCAAAGTAGGGGAACGCGAAAGGCAAAACAAAATTCTGCCGGTAACGATCGTCGAACTGCAGATTCAGATGCGCGCCGCCCGTGGAGAGAGGCAGGCTCTTGCCCAGCGCCGTCGCATAAGGATTGCCGTCCACAAAACTGATCGAAACATTCGTCGATGCGGGCGTGCCTTCATTTCCGGCGTTATCAAATTCGCGCAGCGAGATCGTTCCCTGGTTGTGTCCGATCGGAAATTTGACATCCAGCGTCTGCGGCGTGCCCGAAGCCGGCGGCGCTAGACTTTTTAGCGGCAAAACGGCGCCGGTGTTCGCATCCGTGAAGAACACCTGGTAAAGCGAAGCCTGGCCCAGTCCGCCGTCGTCACCTGATGAAGTCCACGCGAGGCTGATGTTCCGTCCACTCTGCGAAGTGATGCGAAAATTGGATACCATTCCGGGCGGCGTCACATCGTTTTCCGCTAGTGCATCCAGACTCTCACGAACGTTCAAGCGTCGACCGGTTAAGGTTTTGCCCGACAAAGAAGAAAGCTGGTCGCCGTTGAAGATCAAGAGACTCCTGAGCTGCTGCACCGTGAGATTCGGGTTCTGCGCGCAGAGCAAGGCTGCCGCGCCTGTGGCGTGCGGCGCGGCCATCGATGTTCCACTCTCCTGGAAATAACTATTGCCAGTTTCGGTGCTGAGGATGTTGACGCCCGGCGCGCCCAACGTCGCCGTCTGCGCGCCAAAATTTGAAAAGCCGGCCAGTAAATCACTGCTATCAGTTGCGACAAGCGAGATGACGTTTGGCGCATTGTACCCAGAAGGGTAATGAGGATTAAGGTCCGAATCCAAAGAATCATTTCCATTGGAAGCGACGAACAAAATTCCGGACTGGTTCAGCGCTTTGATCGCATCCAGCGACGCTTGAGAAAACGCATAACTTCCATAACTATTATTGAGCGCGCGAATGTTTGCGCCCATGCTCCCGCCTGAGGAAACAAAAAGATCGCGCATCTGTTTGGCATAGCTGTAAGCGCGAATCGCATCTGAATCCGATCCTCCGCCTGGGCCAAGAAACTTCAACGACATGAGTCTGACTGTCCAGTTCACGCCGACTACTCCTATTCCGTTGTTGCCTACAGCGCCCATCGTGCCCGCTGTGTGCGTAGCATGATCGCCGGGCGTGATCGTGCCGGTGTTGTTCTGGAAGTCATAGCCGTGCAGGTCGCCCGTGATTCCCGGAATCGATCCCGGAAACGGATTTGTGAAAATGTTTGCCTGAAGGTCCTGATGGTTGAGGTCGATCCCTTCATCGACGTCCCCGACCACAATGTTGCTGCTTCCCGTGGTGATGTCCCAGGCCAGCGGCGCGCCAATCTTCGTCAGGCCGTACATGCTGCCGAAACTCGGATCGTTCGGCGTGAGATCAGCGTGGAGAATGTAGTTCGGCTCGGCGTAGATCACGTCAGGCTGCGTCTTGAGCGCCGCGATCGCGTTCATGGTCTCTTCGGGCGCGACGTGGGCGATTCGCAACCCGTCGACTATGTCAGAGCCTTCAAAGCGTTCGACCTTGATTGAAATGACCCGACCCTCGGCACTGACCACGCTCTGCGCACGCTGCTGGCGTTTGGCCACCGCATCGCTGCGGTAACGAACCAGCACGTCACCGGCTACAAATTCCGGCCTCGAGCGCTTCTTATTCGGGCCTGCTGGTGCACCCGCCGGTGCACTGGAAAACCCGCGTCGCGCTTGAGACGGAGGTGATAAAGCGAAAACGGCAAGGATCGTAAGAGTCAGGAAAAGCGCGGCAGACAGCATAAAGCGAAAGCGATCGTTTGAGGGTAAGCGGCGATTCATTTAGCAATCTCCTAAAATCAAAAGAAGCATTAAAGACCCTTCAATTCTTGCTATTGAAGCGAGACTTCCGGGGAGACACCGTAAGAGGCATGATTTCCAGCGTGCCGGGCTGAGTCAATCAGGTCACCGCCTGGAATTACGCCGCACAGAATATATCCTAATTCGGTTCCGGATTACAGGCAACAGGTAGTTCGATAGTGTCATAGCTTCGACTTCTTTGCGGCTTAAGTAGTCCCTTTGCGCCTTTGCGTGAAACTGCCAACCTTCCAGGACAACGGTTTCGCGTACAGCCAAGGTTAAGTCGTAAGACGCAAAGCTAAAGACACTCTGTAGTTCAATGACAATTCCATCATCGGAACCGTTGCCCAATCTGCTCCGTGCCAAACGTGCCGATGCCGTTGAGCCGGAAGCTGAACTGGAGACGGTTCTCGCGACGCAAACCAACGTTGTAAGTATAGTTCTGCACCGTCATGGCGCAGCAGTCCCAACTGTACCCGGTCGTGATGGTCGAACTAATGAGCGATGTGTTGCCTTTGCCGGGCCGCGGCTGAAAATCAAAAAAGAACGACGCGCCGCCATACAAGCCCTTCTCGCGATTGCCGAGAAAGATCGACGGGCTCCACTGCGAACCGCGCAACGTGCCCGCTTCCTTCCCGCGCGAGTCCGCAAATTTCGCGAGGCTGGGAACCAGATCGATTGCGCGCGTGTAGTAGAAAGTTTGAAACGCCTGAACCAAAGCGCGATTGATGCCGAAGGTTGTCGAGAGCGCCCGCATTCCGCCGCCACGCGTGTCCAGGTCGCTGCGCAGATCGACAAACACGGAGCGGCGCGGACGGTAACGCGCTTCGATATTCAGCGGCGAGAAGCGGCGCGGCACGCCGCCGTAACTGAAACCCGACAACGTATCGATCGGATAAAACTGATTGCGCTGTCCTGGTTTCAAGGCGCCGCCAAAATAAGGATCGAAAAAATACTTACCGCGCACCGTGATTGTCAGCGCTTCGTAAGGCTGGCTCGAGAGTGGCGCCTTCTCTCCCTTCTTTTCCGCTTTGATTGCCGCGCTGCTGACGTTCCCCGTCGAGCGGCGCGTGAAGAAACGGTTCGAGACGCCAAATTCGATCTCGTTGGTGTCGGCAATCGTATCGATGTAGTCAAAGCGAATTATTCGATCGAAATTGTTGACGCCGGTAATCCGCCGGTAGATTGCGTACGGTTCAATCAGATGGCGGAAAAAGAACGTCCCATTGCGCCGGTGATAATCGCGCGCCAGCGCGGGCGGCCTCAGGTCCAATTCAAATTCGCCATAGCCGCGCGTGACGTTGCGATTGGTCACCTGCTTCAGGGTCGGATCAACCGAATCCGAATAGAACGTTACGCGTCCGGCGGCGGTGCCCGTCAACGACCAACCGGCAAAGCTCAAAGGCACTTCGACGCGCGGATGGAAATCGAGTCGCTGCACCATGGACGGAGAGATCATCGGATCGCGGCCCGCTTCCTGGCGAAACAAAACCAGATCGTCCGCCGTTTCTTTGCGGCTGACACCCTCGGCGCCGCCTTCGTATGAAAAGTAGATCGGAAGTTTCTTGATGAAGCTCAGCGGCGACGGTCTCCGGTCGATTGTGACGCTGGGCATCTCGCGAATGCGAATGCGCGTGTTCGACAGCGACGTCACCTGCGCGCGGGCGAGGAAGTTGAAACTGTAATCCTGGAAATTTTTATTGACGAAAACCTGCGAGCGTTCTTCGGGCGATATTGCCTGCTGGATGTTGTCGGAAAACACCTGACGGAAAGCCAAATTCGAGGTCACGTTAACATCGGCGGCGGCCACGAACCCGTTGGGAAAGTAATGGACGCCGTCAACGTAGAAACTCGAGCCGCCCTGATCCGGGTGCTTGGCATCTGCGCGCGGCCCCAGCACGCGATCCTTGACGTAGAAAAATCCGGCGTTGAAAAACGAACGCGAGTTGGCGCGCGTTCGCAGATCCGTTCCAAAGGCAAATCCTCGCCGCGTGTAGATGTCGCCGCGGAAAGTTACGTCGGCCGATCGCCCGAGCGTCAGGTAATACGCCTCGGAAGCACGAAAGCCTTTCGCGCCCGAGCCGCCAAAGGTTGGGGTGAGAAAACCCGAGGCACGATCGCGATGTTTGATCGACACGGATGCGAACGGCAGATAAAGAATCGGAAAATTCTTGACCTTGAATTTGGCCGAAACCAAACGCGCGCGATCGCCGGTCTTGATTCTCACTCGCTTGGCATGAAAGCTCCACTTGGGAACTTCTTCATCGCAAGCGGTAATCTGAGCATTGATCGCCACGATGGTGTCAAGACTGATTCGCTCGACGCGGTCCGCCGTGAAATAGAGCCGCGTACCATCCTCCGTCTGGTTCGTGAAGCCGGTGGAGTCGACAAAGAAGCCGGTCTTGGTTCTGTAGTTCCACTCGGCGCGCGAGCCCGTAATGCGCTGCTGGTCGCCTTGATCGAATACGACGTTCCCTTCGGCGACGATCTTGTTAGTCGCTTCGTAATCCGTAACTTTGTCGGCCTGCAGGCGATAGGTCCCAACGTGAATGTCCACGTTGCCCTCGTAGACAACGATCCGTTCGTTCTTTTCTTTTCCGATCTCGGTGGCCTTTTGCGCATCAACCGTGACCTGGTCGGTCGCTTGCGGCGCGCCCGGCCTGGCTGACACACGCTGTCGCACTGGTGGTTGTTCCTGTGTTAACGGGTTCACGTTCGGCGTGTCAGTCATCGGATTTGTGACTTTCCGATCGACGGGATTGGTCTGCTGCGCGAGCGCCGGCGCAGAAACGATCACGCTCGCTGCAGCGAGCAAGATCAGCCGGGAGATTCGATTTGAGGAAGAAAGAACGTGCAAAAAAAGAGCGAAGACCTCCGAACCGCGCTGGCCAGCGTACGCTCGCCAACAACGGCCGTGGCGAGGGCGCGCTTTTTTGTATAAAGCGTCGCGATGCTAACACGAAAAAGCAGAAAGCCGTAAGCAGAAGGCAGAAAGGGTAGTGATGCAGTTTCGATGGGTCGCGATCTCATTCACACCTGGCTTCAGGAGTCTGTCGGGAAAAATGGAGAGGTGGCCTTTCATAACCGAAGATCCGGCTTTCACCCCGTTAGGGGTGAGATGTTTATAGATTAGGGCCAGGTCCCTCCAACTCCGTTCGGAGGAGCGGAATGAGCTTGAGCGGCAAAGATCTCGTTGACTTCCGCTCCTCCGAACGGAGGTGATGAGGACATTGCGTTCGTTCTATAGACATTTCACTCCTACGGAGTGAAGAAGCTTGGTGGTGACATCGGCTTTCTCCGACAGCCTTCTGAAGGAAGCGAGGTGTGAAGCAGAGTTCAAATTGCATCAGTGCCGCAGAAAGAAAAAATCGGAGATGCAATCCGGTCCACCTTCAGTCGGCGGCCTCGTCATCCTAAAATGCCCTGGTCCGTTCGCCACTGCGACGCTTGCTGTTATCATCACTTCGGATGAGTGAAGAAATCCGACTCATGATCGTCGCGGGCGAACCTTCGGGCGACGCACACGCCGCGGCGCTTGTGCGCGCGCTGCGCGAGACGGAGCCGCAGACACAGTTTGAATTCTTCGGCGCCACCGGACCAATGATGCGGGCGGCGGGCGTCGATCCGGTCATCAGTTCAGACCACCTCTCAATCATGGGTCTCTTGGAAATCGGGCGGGCCCTGCCGAAATTCTGGCGCGCATTCAAGATCCTGAAGCGAGCGGCGCTCGAGCGGAATCCGCAGGCAATCATTCTGGTTGACTGGCCCGACTTCAATCTTAAGTTGGCGCGCTCACTGCACCGCCGCGGTTTGAAGGTGATCTATTACATCAGTCCGCAGGTCTGGGCGTGGCGCTCTTATCGCGTGCGAAGCATTCGCCGTGACGTTGATCTCTTGCTGTCAATTCTGCCATTTGAGAAAGAGTGGTTTGCGTGGCGTGGGATGACGAACGTTGAATACGTCGGCCACCCGCTCGCGGGCGAGGTTCATGCGCGTTACGATCGGGCGGAGTTTTGCCGGCAAACGAAGCTCGATTCCAAATTACCGATCATTTCACTTGTCCCCGGCAGTCGTCGCAAAGAAGTAGAGCGCATTCTGCCACCGATGCTCGAAGCCGCCGCGCTCATTTCTGCCCGCCGTCCCGAGATTCAATTCGTGGTTGTAGTCGCGCCCAGCCGGACATCGGATGAGGTGCGAGACATTGTGCGTGCGCAGAGGGCAACGCCGGAGCCGCTGCCGTCGTGCCTTCATATCGTTTCCGGCCAATCGCGCGAAGCGCTCGCGGCTTCTGACGTGGCGGCGATAGCGAGTGGTACCGTGACCCTGGAAGCCGCTTTACTCGGAACGCCGATGGTGGTCGTTTACAAAGAGTCGGCAATTAACTGGCACATTTTGGGACGTTTGATAACAACGGACCACTACGGACTCGTTAATGTGGTAGCAGGTGAACGCGTGGCGACTGAACTGATGCAGTATGACCTAAACGGCGAGCGATTAGCGAACGAGTTGCTTCTGTTACTCGACGAGAATCGAAATGAGAATGCCCGCCAGCGTTTGCGCGAGGTGGCGAATCAACTAGGCGAGGGCGGCGCTTCGCAAAGAGCCGCGGAGTGGGTTCTCGAAGCGATTCAATAAGAGTGCGGCTTCGCCGCCTGATGTGCGGAAGGTCTGTGGCCTTCCGGGACCATTCAATTCTCTTCTTGGGCTGCGCCCATCAATGTAAACACTCGACCTTAAGAAATCTTAGAAAGTACTAGCCAAACATATTTGAAATTGGCCAAAGCTCCGGAGGAGCGACATCTTTATAGAATACGTTTCGGACACGGCAACGCAAGCTCCGATAGGAGCGGCATGGGTATCGCGAAGAATATGCCGCTCCCAAAGGAGCTTGGAACGGTAATCATTTCACCTGTAACTATAAAGATGTCGCTCCTCCGGAGCTGGCGGCTTCCTGAATTTGTTGAACTGCTTCTGCGCAGAATGAAAATCTAAGAATCTAATCACCCTGGCGTTTCCTCAGTTCGTCTAACTGCCTTTTCAATTCCTTGATCTCTTCGCGCATCTGCGGCAAACGACCGAGGTGCGCGTTTAGACGTTTGTAGTCCTCAAGTGGTTGAATCGGAATGCCCCACCAAACGCCGGGTCGGACAATCTTGCCTGGCAAAACTCCCGCTTTCGATCCGATCACGGCGCCGCTCATCACGCGAATGTGATCGCCAAAGCCCACTTGTCCACCGATCACGCAGTCGTCTTCAATCGTGACGCTGCCCGAAATTCCGGTCTGCGCCGCAATCACGACGCGCTCGCCGATGTCGCAGTTGTGGCCTACGTGGACGAGATTATCGAGCTTGGTGCCGCGGCCGATTCGCGTTTGGCCCAGCGCCGCGCGGTCCACGCAGGTGTAAGCGCCCAGCTCGACGTCGTCTTCGATCACGACGGTGCCGATCTGCGGAAACTTGTGATAACCCATGTCGTCGCGCACGTAACCAAAACCGTCCGCGCCGATGCAAACGCCCGCGTGCAGTATCACGCGATCGTCGAGCTTGACTCCATCATAGAGCACGACGTTTGGATGCAGCACGCACTCGCGGCCAATGGTGACATTCATCCCGACGACGACGCCGGCTTCGAGGCGCGTGTCGGCGCCGATGCGCGCATACTCGCCGACAACAACATGCGGACCAACGTAAACACTCGCGTGAATCTCAGCGCTTTCGGCGATTGCGGCAGTGGAATGAACTGATGGCGCACGAGACTTGGGCGGATGCAATAGCGCGGCGATCAAAGAGAACGCCAACTTCGGATTCTTTGCTTCAATGCGGCAAGCAGCGGTTACTGCGGCGCCTTCGCGAACGATTAGACATGAGGCCTTGCTTGCAGTTGCCGCTTCGAAAAACTTGTCGTCTTCGACGTAAGTAATATCGCCGTCGTCCGCGTTGTCGAGGCTGGCAACGCTTCTAATCAATACGCTGCCATCGCCAACGACGTGGCCGCCAACTTTGGCGGCGAGTTCAGAGACAGCTAATGGATGCGCCTTGTTCATTGAACTCTTGGATTGAGCCAGAACTAACGGTATTTTCCCGCAAAGGCGCAAAGTCGCAAAGAGCATTCAAAGACAGAAGAGTTGGGTGCGGCTTGCGACTCGACAGTACCTTTGACTTCTCGATTCTTTGCGCCTTTGCGCCTTTGCGGGAAACCATTTTCTCATAAACACTCATTCACACTGATAAGACTTGCTCAACGGTGTCGCCGCCTCTTTGCGCCCACGTAAAGCCGCGCTGCGATCCGCGAATGAAGTGTACCAGATGCGCGACATTTTCATCTCCAATCTCGTCCATCCCAAGCAGCGCTTCTGCCAAAGGCATTCCCGATCGAAACAGAAGTTGATAAGCATGCTTCAACGCGAGTCTCGTCTCGCTTGAAAAACCCGCGCGCCGCAGTCCCACGGAATTAATTCCTCGTACTCGCGGTGGATTCCCGTCTGTAATAAGAAACGGCAACACGTCCTGAACGATCTTCGACTTGCCCCCGACCATCGCATAGCGTCCCAGTCGCACGAACTGATGACAACCGACATTGTTCGACAAGAAGACATGATCCTCGACCGTGATGTGTCCCGCGAGCGCGGCGCCGTTCGTGAAAATGTTGTCATCGCCCACAACGCAGTTGTGCGCGACGTGCACCCCGACCATAAAAAAGTTTCGCGAGCCGATGCGCGTCGTTTCTCCTTCTCCACACGCGCGATGCAGCGTCACAAACTCGCGTATTAGGTTGTCGTCACCAATCACCAGACTGCTGCGCCCGCCCTTGAACTTCACATCCTGCGGCTCGCCACCGAGCACCGCATGTTCGAAGATTCGGTTTCGGGCTCCGATTTTCGTAAAGCGTTTGACGACCGCATGCGCCTCGATCTCACATCCTTCGCCGATCTCAACCTCATCTTCGATGACGGCATAAGGGCCAATACGGACGTCTAGCGCGATCTTTGCTTGGCGACTAATGCTTGCTGTCGAATCGATGGACTTGGCAGAATTCATGCGCGGCGCGAATGGTACCTGCTCCTACTCGCTGCTGCAACTGAGCCGAGCAAGAATGGTGCAAGGCTCCGAATCCGATTCAGCTGCCGCTGGTCGATTTCTTCTGGGCGTCCTGAAGTTTTGCTCGTTTACACAGATCAGTCTTCTGCGAGCTGCAGGTTTGAAGTGATGGTTTTGTTCGAATTGGGTGAGAAACGGTTATCGAAAATGATTACGTACCGTCCGGAACGAAGCCGCAGGTCGATCTGTCCGACAGTCACCCGGCCCGAGTCGTGATAACTGCGAGGTTCACGCCCGTTTCTAAAGCTGTCAAATTCGTCCTCGTCGATGAGCAAAACGCGCATGTCATTTCCGCCGCCTTGCGCGCGGAATTGGCCGAACACGCGTGCTGACCTTGAGACCTCGAAGCTCCAATACCGATAGGAACCGGGATCAACGACAAAGGTTGCCGGGGTAAGAGGCCCGGCAAAGACCGCCAAGGGCACTGCAGTTATTATCAATGCGACGGCGAGCGACGGAAGGACTTTTTTCAGCATGCGAACAGTTTACACCAGGATGTCGGCGTTGCCTGTCATTTCTTAGGGACTGCTTTTTGGAGCGCGTCTGCTTGTTTTGATAATTCATCGGCCTTTTCCGTTTGGCCCAGGTCCTTATAGATAGTGATCAATGCCCTTAGCGCGATGAGTTGACCGTTGCGGTCATTAACCTTGATCCGCGCCTGGAGAGCTTGCTCGTAGTAGCCAATTGCTTCCTGTTTCTTTCCAGCCTCGGAGTAAGAAGCGCCAATGGCAACAAGTGCCGATCCCTCTCCCTGGACGTCACTCTTGATCCGATAGGACTCGAGGACTTCCTGGAAATAACTTGCTGCCCCGCTTTGATCGTTTAGAGCAAAATAGAGTTTGGCAATCTTCTTAAGCACGTCAAATTGGTAATAATAGTTTCTCTTCTGATACGACTCCCGCGCCTGCTTGTAATAGGCGATTGCCTGCTTCTTGTTGCCTAAGTCGTCATAGGACTTGCCGGCCGCTTCAAGTGCCGCACCCTCGCCAGCAACGTCTTTTACAGCCTGGTAGTAGCCAAACACCTTTTGGAAAAAGGTTGCTGCTGCTGCTTCCTGCTCATCCTTTTTGAGCTCACCAATAATCTTGCTCCCAGCCTGGATCACCTCACTGATGCGATAGTTACCGGTTATGGGCTCGTCGGCAGCTCTCTTCTGGTAAATCACCAGCGCGTCATCATAGGCTTCCAGTGCGGATCGCTTTTCTCCTTGTTCGGCGTAAAACTTGGCTATCGTGATCAGGTTATTGACCACTTGAGTTCGCGCGAGCTTCAATGAGCCGGCTTCGATCTGGTTATAGGCGCTCCGCGCTTGATCGAAGGATTCGAGAATTTTTTGCTTGTCGTTGGGATCGTGAATACTATTATACACCTCACCTATTCTAAGGAGAGCGTTGCCCTCTTCCAGGCGTTTGCCCGCTTGTTGCCACGCCTGCCGTTCGCGCGTGTAATAATCGATTGCTTTCGATTTGTCGTTTAGCTCGTTGCCGAAGAGATCTCCGATCGAATGAAGCGCCGTTGCCTTGCCAACGAAGTCATTGCGGTACTCGTCAATGACGCTGTCGTAGTAGGCTTGTAACTTCGCCCGGCCCTGGGGATCCTCTTTGTATAGCCCACCAATCTGGTGGAGCATCAGCATTGCCTTGGTTTCGAGCGCTGTCTTTTGATTGGCGTCTTTTGCCACAGCCTCGGCCTTTTGAAAGGCTTTGCGCGCCTTCGCGAAATTATCGAAAGCGTCATCCGTATTCTTTAAGTCAGAATAAAGATCGCCAATGGTTGAATAATTGTCGCCTGCTTTCTCAGGCTGATTGACGCGATTGTAAACTGGCACCGCTTGTTCATAATACGAGATCGCTTTCTTAGCTCCCTCAGGTCCGGGCTTTGACTCCTTGTAGATATTACCGAGTTTGACCAGCACCGAAGCCTCCTTAGACTCCAGCTCAGCTCGCTCGGAATCGTCCTTAGTGTCTTTCTTAGCCTGGCTAAAGGCAGTCAGTGCGCGTTCATAAAAACTGATCGTCTTTTCCAGGACCCCTGGCTGTTTCGTTTTATCCTTGAATTCAGTCAATAAGAACCCGATTCTGCTTAGCAGTACCGCCTCTTCGTTGTGCAATTCAGCCTGCCGATAATCTTCACTAGCCTTGCTGTAAGATTCTACGACCTTATCAAGGTTTAGTTCGTCTTTCCCCTCTTTTGCAGCCACCGCCGCTTGCATTTCCCCGGTCAGATAAACATCGCCCATCCTCTGATGAATTGAAGCTCTCCTCTTGAGATCCGGCGGTTGCAGTCGGTCGTTAGCTCCTATGGCCTCTTCAAAAAAACTGATTGCCTGAGTTCGATTCGTCTTTGACTCTTCTTGCTTCTTAGGATCGTTGGCTTCGAGGTATAGCTTCAATATAACCCTGTTTGTTTCCGGGGATTCCTGAGTCTCGTCGGTGCTAGAATCAAAAATTCTCAGCACATCAGTGGGCAAGGTTCCACTCTTGGCCGCATAGCTCTCGGCGACGTTTAGCAACGCATAAGATTCTGACGAAGCATTTTTTGCTTTTCGTGAGAGGGTGAGCGCCTGACCAAAGTAGTCGATTGCCTGATCCATATTACCAGCCCTGGTCGCATCGAAACCGTAAAGATCTAAATCCATTATCCGCGCCGCGTCCAGTATTACCGTCGCCTGCCGATTGGACCGATCCGTTTCTGTTTCGGCTGTATGCTGGGCGACAACGGCTTCTCCTTTAGCCTTGATGGCCTTTTGCTCGCTGACTCTGGCGCTCTGTTCGCTGATCTTCAAAAGCCGAGCCTGTTCCTTGGTATTATCTCGTTCCTGCTCCACATTCGTCTTTGCTCTCTGCAATTCGTCTTGCGCGCGCTTGGCTTCCTCAAGCGCTTTTTTGGCAATTCCTTCCTGTTTCATTGCTTCAGAACGCTGCTGGACTGCTTCGCCAAGATTCTGGTTAGCCTGAGCACGCTTTTGAAATGCGTAAACGGTCGCGCCGGCCATCAGTAGCAACAATACAACCAGAACAACCAGGGCCTGGCGCATGCGTCGCTGTCGCTCCATGGAAAACGCTCGTTCAACCTGGGCCCGTTGCTTGACCAATTGTTGAGCTTGAACATAGCGCGCGCGCCACTCAAGGATTGCTGGGCCAAGCACATCATGGAAAAGCTCGTACCGTACGGCCTGTCCGGGCACGGACACTTTGCGCAGAATGTTCATTTCTCTACCTGAACCGAGCAGGCTCAGCACTGACTGCACTTCGGTTTCACTGAGTTCAGAAAAGGCGGCGAGAGCCGCGGGTTCCTGGGCGATCTTCGAACCTGAGGGCGTGACGAGAAAGCGCAGCACTGAAGCCGCCGTCGCGCGCTGAGAATCGCTCAACTGATCCATCACTTTGTCGAGATGCGTGCGCGCGATCTCCAGCGCTCCTCCGAGTTCCTCGAAGGTGCTGAGACGCAGCATGTGGGACTTACTCGCCTTCTCGGCCTCCCACAGACGGATCAAGACCAGTTGCAGGAACGGTGTTTCGATTCTGGTGCCGGATAGCGGGCCGCTTGTTGCCGCGCTGGTCTGGACCTGGCTGGGCCCACCATCTTTGAAATGCCCCGGCTTCACCTCGTCGATGATCGCCGTCACCAGATCGTCATCAATCCCCATCTTGTCATCTTTATGTTTCTCGTTATAGACCCTCAGCGGCTCACGTATCGCGCTGGTGGCCCCGGCTCGATCCAGATTCTCCAGACGCAACAGGTTGCTTAGCAAGTTGGGAATGCGCGGACGGAAGCGATCGAGCTTGCTCAACTCTTCTTCGCGCATTGAGAGCATGAAGTTGACCCCGGATTCCTGCTGATTGACGGCGCGCGCGAATTCCGCGTCAAAACCCTCTGCTCCAGTCGTAGGTGCGTGATAGAGAAAGTATTCCTCGAACTGATCGAATATGATGAGGAGGCGACGACCGAATGCTCTGGCGCATCCCGCCAGCAAATAGTCGAGCGGCAGTTTCTCCAGGAGAGTCGCTCCTTCCAACTCGAGAACTTTGCCGACTTCGCGCAACACTTCTGCTCGTTCTTTCCCGGTACTTTTGGAAACCGCGCTCAGGACCTCGTTCTTGAGCGTGAGGTCGAATTTGTCATCCTGCCAACGACTAAACAATAGGACTATGACGCGCGGCGTCTCGCGCAGTTGGGGTATCGCGCCCGCTTGCAGGACTGAACTTTTGCCGACGCCGCTGGCGCCGTAGAGTATCGTCAACGGGGCAGCGAATAAGTTCGAAGCAACTGTTTCGCGATCGCGCTCGCGGCCAAAAAAATACTCGCGATCTTCCTCGGTGTAGGGTTGCAGTCCTTTGTAAGGACAGCCATCGGAACTATTGGTAGCCATATCTCACACTCCGTCCGAGAATTTGCGGAGCTCGTCCACAAACTTGTTGACGTCCATGTTGTAGATGTTAACGTTGCGCTTCTTCCACAGCATCGTTTCCAAAAGGGAAGGCCGGTACTGAATGGCCCAGGAGGGATCGTCATCCTGATCAGCGTTGCCGGGCTCCTGGATTCTGAGGACTGCTTTAAGATTCTTGAGTACAACGCGCAGGTTCCAGTCGCGCAAACCATATCCCAGAAAAAGAAACTGGCGAGCACTGAAGTAGGCCATGAACTGCGCGGGCACCGCCGCTTGCTGAGTCATCCGGTGAAGGAAATCTATGTAGTCTTCCTCCGTAATGACGTAACTATCATCGCGGTAGGGTTTGTCATCGTCCACAAGATCCTTGTTGGCTGCACGCTTGAGCCAGGGGCGAACCACGGTACCGTGCATCTTATAAATGACCGTTGTTTCTTTCAGGCGCTCCGCCATCGGGATGGTGTTAGGCGGTTGCGGGTCCGGTTCAGTGGCTCCGTGTTTCCACCATAAAACGGCTCCCGCCATGTCTGTCCGATCAGTCGGATGGACAACCAGATCGTAGGGACGACCTTTTGCCTCAAAGGCCCGTTCGGTTAGATCGTCGTAATTCGTGGTGACGATCAATAGCGGCCTCGCAATATCGGCCAGGTATTCGTGAATCTTGCACGGCGCGTAGTCTTTGTTGAAGGTTAAGTGCAGCATCTCACGTAAGCTGCGGCGCCCGCTGTTGTCGACATAAAATGAAGCTACCTTTGCCAAATCATCGAGATCTTGATCCGACTCGGCGGGGAAATTGGCTTCAGTAGCCAGGACGCGCGACAGTTCGGAGCCGCTCGGTAATCTGGCGGCGACCTCTGCGGTTCCTTCGGTGCAGGGCTGTGCCCCACCCATGTTGACGCCGGCACCCAGGAACGGCACTACCCGGCCACCTTTTAAGGCTCTAGCAATCGTCCCGTACGGCGCTTCAATTTCTGCAGTCCATCGAGGATCCATACTGCTCCTTATGTCTTGCTGGCGATTCTATAAGGTTTCAGGCACTTGATGTGGGGCAGTGCCACGGGTAGCATCGCATTGTCTCAACATAAAAGATCGAGTCGATAGATAATTGCAAGAAGCTTTGAGAAGACTCGCTGATGAGGGTTCTTGGAACCACTGGCACTCAGGAAGGCCCGCGCTGCTACAAGAGCTCACCGCGGGTCCGAGGTTTTGCCGTTCGAGAAGGCAATCTCACCAGTCAAAACAACACAGCCAGCTTATACACCCAGGCATTCTAGACTGTCAATCACTCCAAGACTCACTCCAGGACTCGCATGAAAGAACCCGCCTTTCTGATATTTCGGAACGCGGCTGTCCGTGCTGGCGCCAGGAAACCAGGCTTTTTGCCTTGCCTTTGCGGGTTTAGGCCACTATCATGACACGGCTGCGCAGCAGTCAATTAGGAGCAGTCTCTTAGTCCTTCGTTATCGCCACACCGCGTCGACGGGTTTGCGCGGCAATTTTTGAGGAGAATAATTCTTGTTCAGTGATCAATTTCGCCGGGGCGAGTCAGATAAAGGCGTAATTAACGGAGTAAAAGGCTCGAGGTTTATTTCAGGCCTTTCCGGTGTCGTCTGGAAAGCCTTTCAGTCGATCAACAAACGGCTGCCCGAAGGTGAGGCTATTCGTCCCAAATGGGCGCCGGGCCCGTTGCTGAAATCCTACGAGCGCACCTCGCCACCACTCGGATTTCCCAGAGAGACAGATTCGCTTTGCCCGCGCTGCGTCAAGGAGGTCCGCGACGCCGTCATCACGGGCGAAACAACTCTCGAATCGTTGATGAATGAGCATCCGGGCGAGATCAAAGCCCAGATCGTCGAAGAGAACGGTCAGGTCGTCATGCGCAAGACCTGCCCGAAGCACGGCGAGTTTGTTGATGTGATGGCGACCGACCCCGCGTTTCTCGAGCGGATCGAATCGCTTTTCTTTGGTCGTGACTTTAAGGCCGCCGAAGATTCACACGTGCATAAGCACGGAACGTCTAATATCAAGTTTGGCCGCGGCGCGGTGTTGACTGTCGATCTAACCAATCGCTGCAACATGATGTGCAATCCGTGCTTCATGGATGCGAATCAGGTTGGCTACGTTCACGAGCCGACGTTTGAAGATACGAAAGCGATTCTCGATCGCGCAGTCTCGTTCAAGCCAAAGCGCCAGATCATTATTCTCTTCTCAGGTGGCGAACCGACGCTGTCGCCTTACTATCTCGAAGCCGTTGCTTACGCGAAGAAGGTTGGCTTCTATCGAATCCTGGCGGCGACAAATGGAATTCGTTTTGCCGAAGACATTGAATTTTGCAAAGCAGCGAAAGCAGCAGGCCAGCATGGCGTCTATCTGCAATTCGACGGTGTCAGCGAAGAGAAGAACCAGCATCGCGGCGTCGGTAATCTTTTTGATGTGAAGTTGCGCGCGATCGAAAATCTTGCGAGCGTCGGCATCAAGGTCACGCTGGTAACGACGATCGTCAACACCATCAACAACGACGGCATCGGCGCGATTGTCGAGTTTGCCGCCAAGAACATCGACAAAGTTCAGACCATCGCGTTTCAGCCAGTTTCATTTACCGGCCGCGATGAAGACATTTCCGATCACTTGCGCATCAAGCAGCGCTACACGCTCGCCGGCATGACGCACGATCTAAAAGATCAACTCGGCGGACGTTTGCAGCCGCTGCGCGATTGGTATCCGCTTTCTTCTTATTCAGCATTCACGAGCGTGATGGACATGCTCCAGGGTGCGGACGCGCCGTGGGGTTGGTCGTCGTGCAATTGCCATCCAAACTGCGGCATCTTCACTTTGATCGTGGTCAATAAGAACACCGGTCAGTTCAATTCGTTGTTCGACTTCTTCGACTACGAACAGTTCATGAAAGACGTCGCGGTGATTACCGATACAGCACGCGGGAAGAAACTCTCTTATGCGCAGCTCGGGATGGCGATCATGCGCAACTTCCACGCTGAGCGCGCGCCCGCAGGATTTCCGATCTCGCAGATTATCAATTTGTTCAAACCCTCATCGACGAATTCAAGTTCTGATCGCAACGATCGGATGACCAGCGCCGGCCAGGATACGCTGACCGACAACTGGCGCGTCCTGTGCGTCGAGGGCATGTGGTTTCAGGATCTTTTCAATTACGACTTTCGCCGCACTGAGATGTGTGTGATTCCCTACGGCACGCAGGAAGGCGAGATCAGTTTCTGCGCTTACAACACCGGCGTTGGTTGGCGTCAGATCATCGAGAACATGCACAAGACCGCCAACCTCGCTGAGTGGTAT
This sequence comes from Pyrinomonadaceae bacterium, assembly GCA_041492185.1. Classification (GTDB taxonomy): domain Bacteria; phylum Acidobacteriota; class Blastocatellia; order Pyrinomonadales; family Pyrinomonadaceae; genus JAOAPY01. The sequence continues at coordinate 98,825 of JBGPWL010000004.1, forward strand.
GCGGAGAACGAACGCCATCCCGTCTACGCCGCCGGCCACGACGTACCCGGCATCTCAAAGAAACATTCGCTCAGTCTGCCAATCATCAATGCCATCATCGCGGAAGATGCAGACGAGAAGCCGGTTGTCGTTTCGCCGTATCTGGTTGAAGAGCGCGAGCAGGAAGCGGTAAGCGCCTAGATCACTTAGTAGTACTTCTCTCCCAATCACAGGATGACGTTCATGTACTTCGAGTCGCAGTTTTCGCGACTCGGCTCTCGATTGCATGTAATTGGCTTGTCGGCTGCACCAGTTATTTGCTTTGTGAGCGCCATGATCCAAACCATTCAGCCCAAGGAGAGTCAACTATGTTACATGCGCAACAAATGTCGGAAGGTCGAGCCTCAAAATTCACCTCGCTGAGATCGCTGATGACACTAATGCTTCTTCTCTTGCTGTTTGCGGTATCGACAGCGACGGCACAAACCACAGCAAGTAAAAGTCAATCGCCGGACAAACAGGCGCCAGTTACGTATCCTGAGAAGCCGCCGGATGATCCATTCAAAGCACGGCTAATACCTCGAAACTCGAAAGTCTATATCGCGCCGATGAAATCCGAAGATCCTAATAAGCCGCAAGCCGAAGGTTTCGAGAGCTATATCGCGGCGGCTCTGCGGAAAAAAGATGTACCGCTGCTGATTGTTGCTGATCGCTCTCAGGCTGATTTTATTATCGAAGGCACAGCCGACAAGAAGGGGGCTGGCTGGGCAAAGAAAATCATTCTCGGCGACTTTAGAAGCTCAACCTCCGCGTCGATGACTGTGACCAATCTAAAAACCGGCGTGGTCGCATATGCCGATTCATCAGACAGATCATCCGCTAATCGTGGATTGCGATCCTCTGCGGAAAAGCTAGCCAAATACCTCAAGAAGAAAGTGGAGGATGACGAGAAGAAACGGTAAGCGTCGCTCTCGTCTGTTCCGCCGACTAGATCGGACTGCGGTGACCTCGAGATCAAAGAATGCGTGGCAATTGCCACGCATTTTTGTTTTGGCGTCGAGCTGCGGCACCGCGATTGCCAATGGGACATTGCTAGTCCAGCAACCATCCGGAGTTACTGAAAATGAGAAGGCTGTTTTCGTTGGGCTTAATCGTTCTGCTCCTGCAGCAGACAGCTCTGCTGATAATCGCGGCGCCGTCACGCGTTGCAGCAAAACACATCCAGCAGTCGCAAACCGCCGCCGCGGTCCTCACCAATCAGGACATCATGAACATGATCAAGGCAAAGCTCACGACCGAAATCATTATCGCGAAGATCCGGGCCTCGCCTTGCAACTTCGATACATCGCCAGCCGAGCTGCAGCGACTAAAGAGCGAAGGCGTTCCCGACGAGATTATCGTCGCGATGATCGGCGCGGCTAAAGTTGAAAAGAATCCCATTGCTGCAAACGACATCAAGTCAACGCCGATCAAGATCCCGGACGGCACTCTCGTCGAAATTGAATCGATCTACACGGTCGCTTCTTCGGACATCGAAGCGGGCAACGCGATCAGTTTTCGCGTTGTCGCGCCAGTTAAGATCGACGGCGTTACGTTGATCGCGGCCGGAGCGCGCGCGACGGGCAAAGTGCTCAAAGCAAAAAGAGGCGGCCGCTGGGGACGAGCCGGACAACTCGCCTGGACGATGCAGGACGTCGAAGCTGTCGATGGCACAAAGATCCCGCTCCAGTTCAACCGAAGCCAAAAAGGCGACAGCAAAGCGGGCACCGTTACTACCGGAGTGATTGTCACTGGACTCTTGCTGCTGCCGATCGCGCCGATTGGTTTGCTCTGGGGATTCAAGCGCGGTGAGGACGCTTTCATTTCCGCCGGCCGGCGTTATGACGTTGTTGTCCGGGGAGACACGCTGGTTACTCCAGTTCAGGAAACAACAAAGTGATTACTACTAAGCTGAACTAAGAACTCGTTGGTTCCGAGATCTTTGCGGGTCGTTGCACCTGGCGTAATTCCGCGGCGACGTCGCGCAATCGAATGGCGAGTTGTTCGATTGTTTCGGCGCGCTTTCTGGCCTTCTCGTTCAGGTCCTCGCGCAGGAGCAATTGTGCCTGACCCAACACGCCGGCTAGCGGATTATTAATTTCGTGTCGCACGCGGGAAACCAGTTCCGCAACGTCTTCCATCTTCTTTTCATATTCGGCAACCCGGGCGCGCAGGTCTGCTTCGGTCCCAGCGTTTGCAGTCTTGTTTTCGCTCATCTCGTTTATGATACAAGTCCACGATCTTTTGGGCTGTTATAACTGGGAGTAATTCGCTCGGCCGCTTTCCGGGACGGATGGGGTGACCCGCGCGCTCATTCTGCACTGACCTTCAGGAATCTACAAGCAAATTTTTGATAGGACTCATAGACGAAACGGAACGACTGGCGCAGAAAAAGTTTGTAGCGCCATGCAGGAATCCGTGCGTGAGGTGAATCCCGACGCGTTTACTGGTCTGGTTGACAACCGCGTCTTCTATTCGTAAATTGAGTTTCGCTGCTGGGAGGTCGTCCAATGGTAGGACTCCAGACTCTGGATCTGGCTATCGGGGTTCGAGTCCCTGCCTCCCAGCCAAAACGTAATCAGTGAGTTACGGGCAGAAGACCTCGCGAAATCACTCACCACAGAGCACAAAGAACACGGAGATCACACGGAGAAGTGTAATTTAGGACACCACCCGTCAGCGACCCTCCTTGACGATCCCTTCGGCGATGCGTTCACTCAGCGCGGCGATGGTCTTGGAAGGGTTGTGCCCGATCGCCCTCGGCACGATGGCGCCGTCCGCCACATAGAGGTTCCGGTAAGCGAACGTCTCGCCGAGGTGGTTCACGACGCCATCCTCGGGCCGCGCGGCCATTGGGCAGCCTCCGAGTGGATGCGGTGTGACCGGCGCATCCGGTAATTGGAGAAAGATTTGGCCGCCGGTCTTCTCGGCCAACTTGCGGTGGATCTCCTGAATGGCGTCGAGGACTTTCCGCGCTCCGTTCGTGTCCCACGACAGACGCAGGACCCAGTCGCCGAACAGGCCAAAGAACCAGCGCTCAACCTTGAACTTCCCAATCGGCTCGTCACGTCCCTGCGCGAACCAGGGCATGAGATCGTCGAACGGCTGCTGGTTGAGTCCATCGTAAACAGCTCCGAGGGCGCTCCGGAACTTCCTCGCGTCGCCGCGCGGGCGATTGAGATTCTCCTTGAACTGGACCAGAAGGTCAGGCACGCCGCCGTCCTCGATCATGAATCGGCTGCCCTTGTAGTCGTGGTCGCCGAAGAAACGGATCCCGGCGCTGATTGTGGGTCCACGCGAAGGATAGATCGCGCGCCCGGCGTGGAACGCAGGGCTCAAGTAGTTGGCATTGGTGCACCACCGGCCGCCGAGCATCGCCCCGAGCTTAGGCAAGGTCTTATGCTGTTTCTGACAGCGCAAAAGAAGTTCAGTCGAGCCGATCGAGCCCGCCGCGACCACGACCACGCGCGCCGTCACCGAGCCGGGCTTGAGCGTCCCCTGGTCGATGCGGTCGAAGTGAATGCGGTAGCCGCCGGCGAGCGGTTCGATCTTGCGGACGATGTGCAGCGGGCGCACCTCCGCGCCTCGCTTCTCGGCCCGCGGAATGTAATTGAGCGCAAGAGTATTCCGCGCCTCCACCGGGCAGCCAAGGACACACTGACCGAGGTGGACGCAGAAGCCCTGCTCAAGTCCGTCGGCGTTGGGCTTCATCACGCTGTCTTCGGCCCGCGGCTCGCGGGAGGCGTCGTAGGCATACTGCGCGTCGAAGTGGATGTTGAGATCGACCTCGTCGTACTGGGCGCCGAAGCCGGCCAGGTTGGCGGCCTCCTTCATTAACTTGGTGCGGTTTGAGAATTGGTTCGCGGGGATCTTACGCGGCCGGAGCACGTCGAACACCTTCTGATAGTATTTGGTCATCTCCAGGAAAGTGATCTGCGGCGGCCAGCCGGAATCGAAAAGATCTTTCTCGGCATTGATGACGACGTTCGCGAAGTGCAGCGAGCCGCCACCCACGCCGGCTGCCGCCACGGTGCTGATGTTGCCGAGCAGGCGGAAGTCGAACCAACCGTTGTTTTGTGCGGGGTCGCTTTCGTTCCAGATCCAATCGCTCTTCGAGATGCTTGGGTACTCCTCGCGCTTCCAGCGCCGTCCGCGCTCGAGGACCAACACTCGGTAGTTTCCCTCGGCGAGTCTCAAGGCCGCCACAGCGCCGCCAAATCCGCTCCCGATTATCACTGCGTCGAAGTCTGTAGCCACG